>NZ_JAHHIR010000032.1 GCF_018678075.1 Epibacterium ulvae
AAGGACCTCAGTCAAAGGCTGTGAGAGAAAGCAGCGCGGACGCGACGAACTAAAAGCACCGCTCCGGCGGATCAGTTTGTTTGCGTGGAATCTCTTGACAGAAGTGCTCCCGTTACCGAAGGCCTGAACCGAGCCTTGAACGGTTTCCTCGAAGACACGTCGATCTTTAATCGAATGGCTATGGCTGTGACCATCAAGATTCTCTTGAACTGGAAACTGTCAGCAAGCTTCGAAATACCCACATTCAGCAAAGCTTTTTCAAACATAGGCGCGCCCTATTTGCGCCCAAACCGCAATCGGTATTCCTTGCTCCTTAACAAAAATCCAACAGGAGAAAAGAAAATGAACACCCCATTTAATCGGATCAAAGGCGGCGCCTTAGCTGCGTGTTTGACAGTTCTGACCCCCGTTGCCTCCCTAGCCGCAGATGTATCCATTCGTCTTGGCCACGTCCTGCCTGAAAGCCACAGCTGGCACGTTGCGACCACCGGGTTTGCCGCAGAGGTTGGGGCCCGCACCGAAGGCCGCGTGAACATCGAAGTGTTCCCATCCGGTCAGCTGGGCAGCGAAAAAGAAGTGATCGAGGGCCTTCAATTTGGTTCCGTTCAAGCCGGATTGATCGGATCAGGGTCATTTCAAGGCATCGAACCCCGCATGGGCATTATCGAAATGCCATATGCTTGGGGCGCCCGTGACCAGGCCTTTGCTGCGCTCGACGGAGAGTTGGGCAAAGCCCTTTCGGGCATGTTGGATAAAAAAGGCATCAAAGTCCTTGGCTGGTGGGAAAATGGTTTCCGCAATATCACCAACAATGTGCGCCCTGTCGAAAAACCTGCTGATCTGGCTGGTTTGAAAATCCGCGTGACTCCAGACAAGGTACGCCTTGCCACCTTTGAAGGCCTCGGCGCAGAACCGGCACCGTTGTCCTTTGGCGAACTGTATTCTGCTCTACAGCAAGGCTTGTTTGACGCACAAGAAAACCCGCTTGCGATCATCTATTCCGCATCGTTCTTCGAAGTGCAAAAATATGTGTCTAAGTCAGAACATATCTGGGGTGCTGCGACTTTGACCATGTCCAAAGCTGTTTGGGACAAAATTTCAACTGAAGATCAAGCGATTGTTGCCGAAGCCGCCACCGAATGGGGCCTAAAGCAACGCGATATGGTTGCAGTTGCAAGTGACGAGCTGGTCGCAAAGCTAGAAGCCAAAGGCATGCAGTTCAACGAAGTTGACAAAACCGCCTTTATCGAAGCTGTCGCACCGATCTGGGAAAGCCAGAAAGATGTCTATGGCGAAGATCTGCTGGCCATTTTGAATACATACCGAAAATGAGCGTTCGTCCAGAAATACAAGAAGTTGCATCGGTGGACCCGGTGCAGCTTTATGACTTTTCTCAGAAAGTGCTTTTCTCTCCGGCCGAACGTGGCGAGGGCTTTATCAAGCTTTCAGTCACCACCGGGAAAAAGGGCGCACGATCTACCGCCCATAGCCATCCACGCGATGAGGTGACCTTGACGCTACAGGGCGAGGCGATTTTACGCGCTGGCGGCGAAGAATTTCACATGACTGAAGGCACTGCTGTACGCATCCCCCCTGGTCTTGACCACACTGTCGAGGTCATTTCGGAAGAATGGGTTGTTGTCGCGGCCTATTGCGACGAGTGCACCCTGTGCCGCCCACTGGAAGGGGAACTGAAGCCATGAGTTTCCTTAACTTGTCACGCCAAACTGCAAATTCAATCGATATAGCTGCCCGCTGGTTAGGCGCACTGCTTGTTGCCGGATTCGCGACGATGGTCGTTTATGTGGTTATCTCGCGCTATCTGTTTTCATCTACGCCACGGTGGGCCGAAGAACTGCCGCGGTTATTGCTGGTCTGGTTGACCTTTGTTGGTGCTGTTTCGGGCTTTGTCCGTGGCACACATTTTCGCACCGGGCTTTTGGATCTGATCGCCCTCCCCTTTGCCTTACGCACTGGCTTGGCTGTGTTGGCTTGGCTCGCGAGTTTTACCTTTTTGTCCGTATTTCTGGTCACCGGCTTCCAATTGACCGCGTTCACTTGGAGCCATGAGACCACGGCTTTGTCATTGCCGGTAGGTCTGTTCTATTTGGCGCTTCCCCTTTGCTGCAGCTTTGCCCTGCTGGGTTTAGTCCTGAAAGGCGGCCGCACATGAGCATCGCACTTGTCCTACTTTTACTGGCCTTTATTGTGCTTGTATTGATTGATGCGCCCATTGCAGTTGCTCTTGGTTTGGCCTCAATGTTTTACCTGCTGATCGCAGATTCCGCGCCGATGATTGTTGTTGCCCAACGTGCGGTTGCCGGGATTGATAGCTTTACCCTTTTGGCCATTCCACTGTTCCTGCTTGCAGGGCTGTTGATGGTGCACGGCGGGCTAGCGCCACGGATCATCGCGCTTTGTTCCGCGATGATCGGGCGGCGCACCGGTGGACTTGCTATGGTGATGATCATCGCCTGCATGATGTTTGGATCTCTGTCGGGATCCGGCGTTGCTGACGTTGTTGCGATTGGCACCATGATGATGCCCGCGATGCGCGATCAAGGTTATGCGCCTGGGTTTAGCGCATCGGCGTTGGGCTGTGCTGGGTCTTTGGGCACTGTCATTCCGCCATCAATCGTGTTGATCGTCTATGGCACCGCGACCAATAGTTCCATCGGGCAGCTTTTTGTCGCCGCGATTGTGCCCGGTGTTTTGCTTGGCCTTGGTCTGATGTTGGTGGCTTGGTGGATTTCGCGCCGTAACGGCTGGCAAGGCGGAGAGCCATTTTCTTGGGGCGAACTGGGCCGCGCAGCCAAAGGCTCTGCGCTGGCGATGTTGGCGCCAGTTATCATCGTGGGCGGCATCCGCCTTGGTATTTTCACCCCAACCGAAGCCGCTGGTATCGGCGTGGCATATGCCTTGTTTATCGGCTTTTTCGTCTACCGAGCCCTAAGCCTGAAAATGCTTGCAAAGCTTTTGCGCGAAACCACCGAAATGACCGGGGTGATCCTATTGGTGATCGCTTCTGCTTCGGTCTTCGGTTGGATCTTAGCGGCCGAACAAGTGCCGCAAATGGCCGTTGCTGGTATCACTCATGCAACCGATAGCGGCACAGTGGCGCTTTTGATGATGATGTTGATCCTGTTAATCCTTGGGACATTCATGGAAAGCATCGCGATCATCCTGATCCTTGCGCCTGTGTTTCTGCCTATACTTGGCCACTATGGCATCGACCCAGTCTACTTCGGCATATTGCTGACGATCAACCTGGCCGTTGGGGCAAATACGCCACCATTGGGGATTGATCTGATGGCTGCTTGCCGCGTTGGGAAAATCCCGCTCAGCGACTCCTTTGCGTATCTTCTGCCATTCCTTGGCGTGATGGTCGGAGTACTGCTGTTGTTGCTTCTGTTCCCAGCTCTGATTACCGAACTTCCGGCGGTCTTGTATTAACCCCGCACTTAACAAAAGAAAGAAGGCTTACAATGTCCTTAACACCCGATACCCGTGTTGATCTTGACCGGTTTTGGTCCACCATCCAAGCCTCTGCTAAGATCGGCAAGGGCCGTCCCGGTGGGCTGTCTCGCCTGACGCTTAGCGACGATGACCGCACGATGCGTGATTTATTCTGCACTTGGTGCAAAGAGGCTGGTCTGACCGTAGAGGTTGATGCAGCTGGCAATATCTTTGGCAGTCGCGACGGCACTGATAACAGCCTGCCGCCCATCCTGATCGGCAGCCACCTGGACACCCAAATCAACGGCGGACGTTTTGACGGTATCGCCGGTGTGCTGGCGGGGCTTGAAGTGATCCGACGCTTGAATGATCTGGGCCATGTCACTAAACGACCGATCGTTGTGGTGGATTGGACCAACGAAGAAGGGGCGCGTTTTTCCCCTCCGATGGTTGCGTCAGGCTGTTTTGTTGGCAAATACGACATCGATTGGGTGCATGATCTGATCGGCGATGATGGCACACGGTTCGGTGACGAGCTAGAGCGCATTGGCTACAAAGGCGACCGCCCCTGCAAAGGTGGCGAGGTAGATGCCTATTACGAGCTGCACATTGAACAAGGGCCAATCCTTGATGCGGAAAACCGTGAAGTGGGCATTGTCACCGGCGGCTATCCTGTGCGCGGCATGCGTGCCTCTTTTGTTGGGCAAACTTCGCACACCGGGCCAACTCCGATGGATCTGCGCAAGAACGCTCTAGCGGCCGGCGCACGCTGGTTGACAGCTGTCGATGATATTGGCTGGGACTTTGCAGTGCATGACGGTAAGGCAACTGCGGCTCGCCTAACGGCTTGGCCAAACAAACCGGGCATCCTATCTGATACGGCCGAAGCTGTGTGCGATGTACGTCACCCAGACCCGATCACCACACGAGCCATGCAGGAAAAAATGCGTCGGGCCCTGTTTGAATCCGCTGCGCGTTGCGGGTGTGAAGCCACAATCGAGGACGAATGGGAATGGGGGGGCGACATCTTTGATGGTGAGTTGATCGAAGGTCTGCGCAACGAAGCCATTCGCATGGACTACAACTGGCGTGATATCCAGAGCCAAGCCGGCCATGATGCGTATTTCCTTGCCACTCATTGCCCAACCGTAATGATCTTTGCTCCTTGCAAAAATGGCATCACTCACAACAACGAAGAAAGCTGCGAGCCAGAAGACTTTGTGGCTGGTCTTAATATTCTGCTGCACTCTGTTGTGGCACGGGCGGATCGATGAGCACGCTGATTGGGCATTCTGAATTGGAGTCAGCGCTGGAATGGCCAGCGCTGATAAATCAACTTCGAGACTGGTATCGCAGCAATAAGGTTCAAGCGCCCGAACGTCAGGTTCTGACCATTGACCAACCTGATGGCAGTGAAGCGTCATTGCTGATTATGCCTGCTTGGGTGCCCGGTGAAAGCATCGGAGTGAAAGTTGTGACCTTTCTTCCGGCGAATGCAGCAAAAGGGCGCGCTACGATCAATGCGGGCTATTTGCTGTTTGACGGGGAGACCGGTCAGATGAAGGCCGCCTTGGATGGCGATACTTTGACCGCTCGGCGCACAGCCGCGGCTTCTGCTCTGGCTGCGGATTATCTTGCGCGCCGGGATGCCAAACAACTGGTAATTGTTGGCACCGGGCAGCTTGCTTTGTCGGTGGCAGCTGCGCATAGCGCGGTGCGTTCTTATGATCGTGTTGCCATCTGGGGGCGCAATCTTAACAAGGCGCAAGAGATCGCCCGCCAACTTGGCCAATCTGGTATTGAAGCCCAAGCAAGCGATGATCTTGAGGGTCTTTGCCGTTCTGCTGATGTGATTAGCACGGTTACAGCCTCTACAAACCCCATCGTACGAGGGGAATGGATCCGCCCGGGCACCCATCTTGATTTGATCGGTGCGTTTAAGGCCGACATGCGCGAAAGCAATGATTTGGCAGTCATGCAGGCGCAAGTTTTTGTCGATTCCCGGTCTGGAGCGACTCTGGCCGGAGATCTCGCTCAACCACTACAAGATGGGCAGATTGCAGCCGTTGATATCCTCGCTGACTTATCAGAAATTTGCCAAGGCACACATCCTGGTCGATCAGATGATATAGCACGAACTGTGTTCAAGTCCGCGGGGATGGCATTGCAGGATCTGGCCGCTGCAGAACTGGCTGTAGATTAGTCAACATCCGGATAGAGCGCGAGTAATTCTTGAGCGGTTTCAACAAATTTCCGCTCGGCAGGTGAAAGCTTGTCGAGCGGCGCATGCACCAAATATACATCTGCCCCAATCGGCTCATCAGCAATCTTGAGTGGCCAGAGTTCTTTGCGCCGGATATCTTCCTGTGCACTCGTTAGTGGTAGGATGCCGATGCCAATACCTGCCACAATCATCCTTCGGATCTCCTCCATGTTTGTGCTGAGCCCATTGATCCGATTGCCCACACGCGTGCCTTCACGCAGGACTGACATGGGTTCCAATCCCATACCCTCAGTCGCGCAAGCAAAAGAGATGAACGGCTCGCGCTGCAGATCACGTAGAGATACCGTGTCCTGCCCAAATAGGGGATGTTCAGCCCCGCAGAACACCCGGAACTCTTCGCGAAACAGGCGGATTGAAGGTAAATTGACCAGAGGTGTGGCCAAAAGGCAGAAGCCCAGCATCGCCCGCCCTTGTTGAATAGACCTGACAATCGATTGACTGTTTTCAACCTCGCTTTGGAACGTAACCGAGGGGTAACGATGATGATACAGACGCAGCAATTCATCCAACAAGGGGGATACTAGATCACTGACGATCTTGTAAGCAACCCGACCGCGCTCTTCTTCTTCAGCGTCACGTACGAGCAGCGAAATTCTTTCAGCGCTGTGAAAAATATCGCGGCATTCCTGAAAAATCTTGTCCCCTCGCACCGTCAGCTCGAAACTACGACTGTCACGATAGACAAGCCGACACTCCAGTTGTGTCTCGAGCTTTTGCAAGGCGTTGCTGACTGAAGGCTGGCTGAGACCTAACCGCTTGGCGGCTTTGGTGATGCCCTGTTCCTTGCCAACCATATAGAACACCCGAAGCAGGTTCCAATTCATATCTGTCTGTTGAACGGCGTCCATAGCTGGCCTCCTGGTTCTGTCGTTCGTTTCAGAAAGGTATACCTTAAAATGGATCATTGCGATATAGCGAAGAGGAATGGCAGTTATATTCTCTACTTATGCATTCGGTGACATGGCTGTTATTCTGATAGCGACACGCATGTGTGATTTATTCGTAGTCTTTGCATGAACTCGATAGCGCGATCGGTCACCCAAAGGTCTTTAGTGCCATGTTGGCCCATCTACCTGTGCAAGTTGACACGCATCAATTTGCATTCACAGAATTCCGTTGCGCTATACGTTACATAAGTCCCGATTATTTGACCCGAGCGTTGCTTCGGCCTCTTCTGATAGCAATACAAATTAGCCTTGGGGCCACCATGAACGCTCATCTTGATCTTTCTGCCATTGAAACAGCCACACTGGGACATTTCCTGGAATCGGGCTTTATGGCGCCAGCGTTGCAGGCGTTGTCCCCAGAACGTCGGATCTTTGGCCCGGCGTTGACGGTTCGAATGAATGGAGATGACGGTTCAGCCTTGGTTCAAGCGCTTTCTGTGGCAGAAGCGGGGCAAGTCATTGTCGTAGATCGTTGCGGCGACTTTCGCCATGCTTGTTGGGGCGCTGTAACAACTTGCGCCGCACAGCAACGTGGCATTGTCGGGGCTGTCATTGATGGTTTCATCACCGACCGCTCTGCGATTGTCGCAGCAGGGTTCCCTATCTGGAGCCGGGGCAGGTCACCCATCACCACCAAGCCGCGCGGGTATGGTGGCGACATCAATGTTCCAATCAATTGCGGTGGCGCGGCTGTGCGCCCCGGCGATATCGTTTTGGCGGATGAAAGTGGCGTCGTCGTTCTGGACCCGGCCGAAGCACAGTCATTTGCCGATCGTGCGCAAGAATCTCAGGACAACGAGATTTGGATCCTTGAACGGTTGAAAGCCGGAGAAACCCTCGCTGAAATCACCAACCCTGCGAAAAAAGACACTTTTTAATAAATCGTCAAGAACCGGAAAACCGGCAGATGGCACCCCTTCGCAATCCAACATCGGAGTATCCAATGAAAAACCTAAACCCAAAATACGCTTTTACAGGGCTCGCCGCTCTGGCGACGTGTACGGCAATGACGCTTTCCACTCCGGCACTTGCTGACAAGGCCAGCAACACCCTAAACGTTGCTTTCGCCGCGGAACCAGAGCCGCTTGACACATACAAAATCGCAGGCCGTCAGGGACTTATCCTAGCGCGTCACATCTATGACGGTTTGCTTTATAAAAACCTCGACACAGGTGAAATCGTTCCGGCCTTGGCTGAAACATGGGAATTCACCGGCCCGCTGACAATGGAATTCACCCTGCGTCAGGGCGTTAAATTCCACAATGGTGCGGATTTTACTGCGGATGACGTTGTTCAAACGCTTAACACAGTGATCACGCCAGAATACGGCACCCGTTACTCTATTTCGGTTGATTGGATCGAAAGCGTTGAAAAGCTGGATGATTTCAAAGTGCGGATCAACATGTCCAAGCCATTTGCTGGCGCGGTCGAGATGTTGGCTGATGCCTTGCCGATCTATCCACACGAATTCTTTGCCGAGAGCGGATCTGCTGGGATGGCGGCTACGCCGATTGGCACAGGCCCATACAAATTGGTCAGCCAAGAGCCTGGCATCCGTTACGAGATGGAACGTTTTGCGGATCATTACGCGGGAAGCCCAAAATCTGGCGCCGCCATCGAGAACATCAATGTGCGCACTATGCCTGAAATGAACACTCAGTTTGCAGAACTGATGTCAGGTGATCTGGATTGGATCTGGCGTATCCCGCCTGATCAAGCATCCCGTCTAGAAGGCCGTGTTCAGATCATCAGCGCACCTATTATGCGTATCGGTTATGTTGGCTTTGCCCCCGAGGCACTGGCTGGCGATAGCCCAATCGCAGACAAACGCGTGCGCCAAGCCCTGATCCATGCAACCAACCGTGGCGCAATCGTAGATGCGTTTGCTGGTGGTGCGTCAGAAGTTCTGAATACGCCATGTAACCCGGCTCAATTCGGGTGCGAGCAAGATGTTGCAAGCTATGAGTATAGCATCGACAAAGCAAAGGCGCTTTTGGCCGAAGCCGGTTATGCTGATGGGTTCGAAATGGAGATGGTCTTTGCTGCCATGCCACGCCCAACGGCTGAAGCGGTTGCTGCTGATCTGGCTAAAATCGGTGTAACGCTGGTGTTGAACGAACAACAGTATTCTTCAGGCATCGGCAAATGGCGTGCCAAAGAACTGCCTGCGTTCTTCTCCAACTGGGGCAGCTACGGCATTGGCGACACAGCGTTTATCCTGTCCAACTTCTTCGGCGGCGGTGCTGATGATCTAGTGCAGGATGCACAGCTTGCTGATTGGTTGACTGTGGCCGACACCGCGTCAGATCGCGACGTTCGGGCAGAAAACTACAGCATGGCTGTGAAAAAGATCGCAGACGAAGCGTATTGGATGCCGATGTATAACTTCAACGTCAACTATGGCCTGTCTAAAGATCTGGACTTTACTCCGCACCCGGATGAGTTTGCTCGTTGGTGGATGGCAAGCTGGAAATAAACCAGTAGTCTGATACCATTTTGCCGGGCGACACCACTCCCCGTCGTCCGGCATCAAATTTCCGAAAGTTACCTGATATGATTTCTTTCATCTCAAAAAGGCTGTGTGTAGCCTTTTGTGTCTGCTTAACTGTGTCTGGGCTTAGCTTTGCGCTGATGTTTCTGACTGGTGACCCTGCGATCGCAATTGCAGGATCAGGCGGTCGCGCTGAAGACGCCGAGGCGATCCGCATTGCCTATGGGTTTGATCGACCAGTTACCGTGCAATACCTAGATTGGATCGGTAGCGCGCTGACAGGCGACTTGGGCCAAAGCATCTATTTTAATGTCCCGGTGACAGAAATCATTGGCAACCGAGTGGGCGTAACGCTGACCCTCGGTTTCATATCCTTTATCGTCGCGCTTGCCATTGCGGTGCCATTGGGCGTTGCTGCGGCCCTTCGGCCCAATGGTTGGATCGACAGGATCGCATTGATTATTGCCGTGTCAGGGCAGGCGATCCCAAGTTTTTGGCTGGGCCTTATGTCTATTGTTGTATTTGGCGTTTGGTACGGCTTGGTCCCGATCTCTGGGGCCGCGACATGGCAAGGCTATATCCTACCCGTTGTGGTGCTAAGCTACTACGCCATTCCTGAACTGATGCGCATCACCCGGTCCGGCATGATAGACGTGCTATCAACTGATTACATCCGCGCCGCCAAGGCCAAGGGGCTTCCGATGCACCTTGTGATCTCACGCCACGCGTTGCGCAACGCAGTCTTACCTTTGGTGTCATTGGCGGCGGTGCAATTGGGGCAGCTTTTGTCTGGGTCTATTGTGATCGAAAGCGTCTTTGCACTAAACGGCCTTGGGCGCTTGGCCTGGGAATCCTTGCTGCGCAGCGACTTGCCGGTGGTGCAGGCGATCATCCTGATCCTTTCGCTTTTATATGTATTGCTGACCACGCTTGCGGACATCTTGAACGCGATCCTCGACCCACGTCTAAGAGGAGCTTCCTGATATGACTGACGCAACCGCAGAAACCACACGTGCCAGCATCTGGCGAAAAATGCGATCCAACACCGGCGTTGTGATCGGAGGGACATTGCTGGCAATCATCGTTGCGATTGCCGTGTTTGCCCCGCTGCTGTCACCACATGATCCGATTGCCCAAGATCTGACCCGCCGTTTGTTGCCGCCATTCTGGCATGATCGCTCTGTTCCCGAACACCTGCTCGGCACGGACCATTTGGGCCGGGATTACCTGTCGCGCCTACTTTATGGGGCCCGCGTGTCTTTGGGTGTAGGGCTTGGGGTGACCTTTGTCTCGGGCGTTATTGGCATCACATTGGGCCTGTTGGCTGGGTATTTCGGTGGCCGGATTGATATGGTTATTAGCTTTGCCATCACCACACGCTTGTCATTGCCGATTGTTTTGGTGGCTTTGGCTGCTGTGGCCTTGGGGGGCGCGTCGCTCGTTACATTGATCTGCGTGCTTGGGCTGTTGCTATGGGATCGCTTTGCCGTTGTCTCACGTGCTGCGGCACAGGGGTTGCGCCATCAAGAGTTCATCATGGGATTGCATGCCATCGGAGCTGGCCTTCCACGCATTCTTTTTCTCGAAATTTTACCGAATATGAGGGCGACGATCCTTGTTGTCGTCTCGCTTGAAGTCGCCAATGTCATTCTACTGGAATCTGCCTTGTCCTTTCTTGGATTAGGCGTGCGCCCGCCCACACCATCATGGGGGCTTATGATTTCTGAAGGCCGCGACAACATTCTGTTTGACCCTTGGCTTATTGCACTGCCCGGTACAGCGATCTGTCTGCTGGTGCTTGCGGTAAACCTATTTGGCGACGGGCTACGCGATATTATGGGGCCAGCAAAACGATGATCGAAACGGTGTTGAACATCCAAAATCTACGTGTTTCACTGCCGACGGACCGTGGCGTGCTGCATGCGGTACGCGGAATTGATCTTGAGATTAAACCTGGGCAGGCCCTGTGCCTTGTGGGCGAATCTGGCTGCGGCAAATCACTAACGGCGATGTCGATCATGGGCCTGTTGCCTCGTTATGCGAAGGTCACGACAGATAAATTTGATCTAGTGGGGCAAGATCTTACGCAGAAAACACAAGCCAAGCTGGCCAAGATGCGCGGGCGCGATGTGGCGATGATCTTTCAGGATCCGACAAGTGCCCTGAACCCAACACTAACAATCGGGCGCCAGTTGACCGAGGGCGTCATGCGTTCCGAGGGCATAAGCCGAAAAGAGGCAGAGGCGCGGGCGATTGAACTGCTTGAACGGGTTGGTATTTCTAATCCGGCCGCGCGATTAACCCAATATCCGCACGGCTTTTCTGGCGGTCAAAGGCAACGGATCATGATTGCTTCGGCTTTGATGGGGCAACCCCGTTTGCTGATTGCAGATGAACCAACAACCGCGCTTGATGTTACGATTCAGGCGCAAATCCTTCAGTTGCTGGGCGAGCTGCAATCAGACCTTGGATTATCCATGTTGTTGATCACCCACGATCTTGGCGTTGTTGCAGCCATCGCAAACGAAGTTGCAGTTATGTATGCTGGGCGGGTTGCCGAGCGTGGCCCGGCCAAAGATCTGTTTGCCGACCCATTGCATCCCTACACTAGGGGCCTTTTGGCCGCGATCCCTGTGCCCGGCATGACACCACGTGGCAGCGAGTTGCCCGCTATTCCGGGGCGGGTTCCCGGTCTGATCGGGCCTATGGCAGGCTGTGCCTTTCGGGATCGATGTGCGTTATCGAGCCCTGAGTGTGGCCATGATCCGGTGCCTCAATTTAAACCCGGTAACAACCGCTTTGTTGAATGCCTCCGGGCCGGGGAGGCTGCGCCATGAGTGTTCCTATGATCCGATTGTCGAATGCCAGAAAAGTCTATCGCTTGCGGCGGCGCATGTTTGCCCCGACAGAAGAACTGGTTGCGCTTAATAACCTGTCCCTTGACGTGGCCGAAGGTCAAACGCTGGGATTGGTTGGCGAATCTGGGTGTGGGAAAAGCACAGCCGTTAGCGTGATGCTGGGCCTTTTGCGCCCGGACGCGGGTGATGTAGAGATTGCAGGGAAAAAAATCGGAGAGATGGCTGTTGCCGATCGCGTGCGGCTTATTCAGCCGGTTTTTCAAAACCCCAATGCATCTTTGAACCCGGTGAAACGCATCCGCAGCCTGATTGCGCAGCCTTTGCGCCTGCATGGGGGCGAAGACGAAAAGCGTAACGTGTCGCATATGATGGATCTCGTGGGGCTGCCGACCCGACTGGCGGATGCCCATCCGGCAGAACTGTCTGGCGGGCAGCGCCAACGCGCCGCAATTGCGCGGGCCTTGATTTTGAACCCCAAAGTGCTGATCTGCGACGAACCCACTTCTGCCCTAGATGTTTCGGTTCAGGCGCAAATCATCAACCTGTTGCTATCGCTCAAAAAAGAGCTGGGTCTGACCATGGTTTTTGTCAGCCACGATCTGGGTGTTGTCGAACATTTGGCAGACCGTGTCGCGGTGATGTATCTTGGGGAAAAAATCGAAGAAGCCACAACAGACACATTGTTTGAAGCCGCACAGCATCCCTATACGCTTGCGCTGCTGGCCGCATCACTGCTGCCGGATCCCGACATAGGATTGCCAAAGCAAACATTAGGAAATGCTGCTGCGGACCCGTTTGCAGTAAACAAGGGCTGCCTATTCGCCCCGCGTTGTCCAATTGTGCAAGAAAGCTGCCAGCACGTGGCTCAATCTCTGCGTCCGGTTAACGACAGTTTGGTGCGATGCGACAAAGCCTAAATGCGCACCGCGCCGTCGCTTGCCAAATGGTTGCTCAAAAATCCTGAGTATTGGTTGGCCGCGACCGAAATATGAGAATCCATCAGTGTTACGGCCAGTTCAACATCGCGCTGGCGAAAGGCGTGCAGGATTGCACGGTGTTCGTCTTGGCTATCGACAGTTTGATGGGTCATGCGCATATAGATATGAGTGTAACGGTGCGAGATCGTATGCGCACGCCGGATCATCTTTTCCAAATGCATCATGCCTGCCGGTGCATATAGCGCCAAGTGCAAACGCAGGTTCCAACTACTGGATACCCGAACATCCGTGATCTGCTCGCAGGCATCGATAATTGCATCAACGGCAGCGTGATCGGAGTCGGTTGCTTTGGGAACTGACTCGCGCACAGCGAAAAGTTCGAGCATGCGCCGCAGTTTAAAAGATTCATACATCTCATCCAAAGATGTTCGGCTCACAACGAATCCTCGATTGCGAACTGCTTCGACCAGGCCCAGTCCTTCAAGTTCGCGCATCGCTTCGCGCACAGGAATCTTGCTGACGCCCAATTTTTCAGCAATGTGATCTTGCTTTAATGAGGTCCCAGCACGCAGGACACCGGTGATAATCGCCTCACGCAGGACATTCACAGCCAGTTCGGGGCTGGTGGTCCCGCTAAGGTCCATACGTTCTACAAGCTGTTCTAGGGTCGGGTCTGGAGCATTGCCATAGGGTGTTGGTTCACCTATCTTTTTTGGTTTTCCTTGAGACATGATAGAACTAACTCCAGCCACCAAAAAATTGCCTCCGCCCCCCTCTAAGTCGAACTGAATTACAACCAAAGGGCGCCACCCACCATATCGTATACTTATTCCTGAGATCAACAAAGATTATGCAGCTATGTTGACAGAACTACAGTGCCGTGCTGTTTAATCGTATACGATTTAAAAAACTCGGAGGTTATAATGAATAAACTAAGCACAACTCTTGCTGTCCTAGCGGCAGGTATCGTCGGTCCGGTTACCGCTGCCAGCGCCGATATGGTAGAAACAGTAACAGAACGCGGCGAGCTTGTTTGCGGTGTTCACACCGGTCTCGTCGGTTTTGGTGCGCCGGATGAAAGCGGCGAATGGCAAGGTCTTGACCCAGATTATTGCCGCGCAGTTGCAACTGCGATCCTTGGCGAGCCAAAAGTGAAATGGGTTCCGCTATCTGCACAAGCGCGTTTCACATCGTTGCAAAACGGTGAAATCGATATGCTGGCGCAAAACTCAACGATGACGCTTGCACGCGACGCATCCTTGGGCCTGACGTTCCCAGCGTTCAACTTCTATGATGGTCAGGGCCTTTTGATCCGCTCAGATCTTGGCGTTACTGAAAGCAAAGAACTTGACGGTGCGACTGTCTGTATCCAGCAGGGTACAACCAGTGAATATGTGATCCGCAACCACTTCACCGACATGGGCATTTCTTTCACCCCTGTTGTGATCGAAAGCGGCACCGAGTTCTTCTCTGCCTTCTTTAGCGGCCGTTGCGACGTGATCACCAGCGACCTGTCACAACTGGCGATCGTGCGTCTGACATCTGAAGATCCAGAAGCCTATATGGTTCTGCCAGACATCATCGCAAAGTCTCCACTGGGTCCAGTTGTTCGTGGCGATGACAAAGCCTTTGAGAACGTTGTTAAATGGACATCTTACGCGCTGCTGACTGCCGAAGAACTGGGCGTCACACAAGCGAATGTTGATGAGATGAAAATGCAAGACAACGCCGATTTGCAAAAATTTCTTGGTGCGACACCGGGTGTTGGCGAGCTGATCGGTCTTGGTGACGACTGGGTTTACAATGTGATTTCAAACGTCGGCAACTACAGCGAAATCTTTGATCGCAATGTTGGCGCAGGTTCACCTTTGGCCTTGCCACGTGGCCAAAACGCGCTTTGGTCCGATGGCGGTCTAATGTACTCTCCACTCTTCTAAACGAATTTAGAACACTCCCTGGCTCGCCGGATTTCGATCTGGCGGGCTCCTTTTTCCGAGGTTGTTATGTCCTACTCACATCGCCGCGACGCCCTGCGCCAGGGTGCCATCCAAGTCTTTACCATTGGCGCAATCCTCGCGATGTTGTGGCTTGTGGCATCTCTAGTGCGTCAACGCCTTGAGGCCATGGGGATCAACACCGGCTTTGCATTTCTCAGCCACCGCGCAGGATACGATTTAGGCGAAAGCCTTATCCCCTATGACGGTGACAGCAGCTATGGCCGCGCACTTTTGGCTGGATTTAGCAATACGCTTAAGGTCGCATTAAGCTCGATCTTTGTTGCATTGGCTCTTGGTCTGATCGCCGCCGGGGCGATGCTGTCGGGGCACGCGTCCGCCAACAGGGTCGCGCGATTTTACATTCGCACCGTGCGAAACACCCCGTTGCTATTACAACTGTTTTTCTGGTTCGGCGTTTTCACAATCAGCCTGCCGGGCATTCGCGAACGTATCACCCTGCTGCCTGGCGTTTATCTTAGCAACCGCGGGCTGAACTTCCCGACGCCCGACGCCACGATGTGGGCATTTATTGCCGTTACCGTGGTCACTTTGGCTGCAACAACAGTTGCTCATCGCCACCTACGTAATCGGGGCAAGAACACAATTGTTCTGCGCTATATTGGCTGGGGCGTTGGATTGGCGCTTGTTCCATTGGCCGCGACGCTGGATTTTGCGGCGTTTAATATGCCCGAGGCAGGCCGTTTTGCAATCAAAGGCGGCGGTGTTCTGACCCCGGAATTTATGACGCTGTTCTTTGGGCTTTCGATCTATACCGGAACATATATCGCCGAAGTTCTACGCGGCGCGGTTCAAGCCGTTGCAGAAGGCCAAAGTGAAGCCGCGGGTGCGCTGGGATTAACCCGGTTGCAGTCTTTCCGGCTAGTGGTGCTGCCGCAGGCAACCCGCATTGCTTTGCCATCAACCGTGTCTGAATTGTTGAACCTTGTGAAGAACAGCTCGCTTGGGGTGGCGGTCGGTTACCCAGATTTGGTGAGCGCAGGCAATACCGCCATGAACCAAACGGGGCAAGCCATTGAAATGATTTCAATATACATGGTTGCCTATGTCGCGATCAACGTTGTGATCACCAAGTTTTCTAAAATGTTGGAGGCACGCTATGAATGGTAATCCAGCCGCTCGTTTGCCGGCCCGCCTGATCGCTGGCCTGTTCGGAGACAGTGTTCGCAGCATCATTACGGTGCTTATGGCCTTATTGATCATCTTCGTTGGTCCAGGGTTGCTGAACTGGCTGTTGCTAGACGCTACATGGTCTGGAAGTGCTGAAGATTGCCGTGCCAATGGCGGTGCATGTTGGGCATTCATTGGCGTTAAGCTGAATCAAATCATATTTGGTGCTTATCCAACACCAGAACTTTGGCGCCCAATTCTGTTTCTTGCGCTGTTGGTAGTTATCGCGAACTATGCCTATCAACGCCCGCGCCAAATCCGAAACGTGATTTTTGCCCTGATCGGGGCGATGATCCTTGGCGTTGTGCTGATGCGTGGTGGCGTTTTTGGAATGACACAGGTCGACAACGCGCGCTGGGGTGGTTTGCCGATCACCATGATTGTGACGTTGGCCGGTATGGGCTGTGCCTTTCCCTTGGGCGTTCTGTTGATGTTAGGTGGGGCATCAAACAATCCCGGATTGCGTATACCTTGCCGTCTGTATGTTGATATCGTTCGCGGCATTCCTGCAATCACGCTGGTGTTCATGACTTTTGCGATCATTCCGCTTCTCATGCCCCAAGGCATGATGATCGACAAATTGCAGCGCGCGGCGCTGGGACTGACCTTTCTGACGGCTGCCTATGTCGCCGAAGCCTTGCGCGGCGCACTAGAAGCGCTGCCCGCGGGTCAGCGCGAAGCCTCGGCAGCCTTGGGGTTGGGGTATTGGCGCACTCAAGCGTTGATCATATTGCCGCAAGTCATCGCCAACTCGATGCAACCACTGGCCAACATCGCCATCGCTTTTGTCAAAAACACGTCACTTCTGATTATCATCGGGCTGTTTGACCTGCTGGGTGCCGCGCGCTCTAGCCTGTTTGATGGTGATTGGCAGGGCTTCTACCGCGAGCTCTATCTGTTTGTCGGCTTCATCTATCTGGTCATCTGCCTCTTCCTCGAAGCCTATGTGGCCAAGATAGAAACCGAGCGCAGAGCCCGTATTTATCGTTAAGGACACACTATGAAAGACATCGTTGATCTGCCCGGTTTGAATGCCGCTTTGGCGACTTTGAAAACGCCAACATCTTTGTTGGTACGGAGCGGCGGGCAATTGTTCAGCTGCGGAATTCCGCCCTTGGATCTAAAAACCAAAACGATCCTACAAGGAGACTTGAAAGAGCAAACCGAAGCCGTATTAGAGATTATGAAACAAGCGCTTGAAGGTGCTGGTTCAAGTATGGAAAAGGTTGTGAAGATCACGATTTATGTGACCGATACAGCCCATTTTGGCCCGGTAAATGAAGTTTACCAACGTTACTTCAAGGCCCCTTATCCCGTCAGGTCTTTTGTGGCAGTTGGCCCTTGGCCCTTGCCCTTTGATGTAGAAATCGATTGCGTCGCCGAGACCTGACTTTGTACAGATCCACTTGAGCCCCCACCCTTGTGTAACAGCATCAAATGCAGGCTAAGCCTCTGGCAGTCATAACCGTTGTCTATGTGCCTTAGGTGCGGTGCCGTTCGCATTTGGTCGCGCATGCAAATACTAAACAAGACTAAACATCTCTAGGAGAACATCATGACTATCAAACACATCGGCGTTGGCCCACGCATGAGCCAAGCAGTTGTCCATGGCAACACCGCATATTTCGCCGGGCAAGTCGGCACAGCCGGCGCTGATATCGCAACACAGACCCAAGACTGCCTTGATGCGGTTGATCGTTTGCTGGCCGAAGTCGGTTCAAACAAATCAAAGCTTTTGCAAGTTGTGATCTGGCTGGCCGATATGGACGATTTTGCAGCAATGAATACCGTTTATGACGGATGGATTGATCCAGCGGCCCCGGCAACACGTGCTTGCGGTGAAGCAAAACTTGCAACACCAGACTTCCTTGTCGAATTTATCGTAACCGCGGCGATCTAAACGCCAACGAAAAAGCTTTGTTGCCAGTCTTATTGACGTGGCAACAAAGCGCACTGCATTGCCTGATGACCTGATCAATCAGGTCCGACTGCAAAGCATCGTTCCAGAGAGGACAAACCATGGACCAAGAAAACCAAACACGCGCGTCTTCTTCAAAAGATATAGTGATTTCAATCGAAAACATGAACAAGTGGTACGGCGCGTACCACGTGCTAAAAGAAATCAATTTGACCGTCGCCCATGGTGAACGCATCGTAGTTTGCGGCCCTTCTGGTTCGGGTAAATCAACGATGATCCGCTGTTTAAACCGGTTGGAAGAACATCAATCTGGAACGATCACTGTTGACGATATTGAGCTGACAGCAAGTTTAAAGAATATCGACGCCGTGCGATCGGAAGTTGGCATGTGTTTCCAGCATTTTAATCTCTTCCCACATTTGACCGTTCTGGAAAACTGTACACTGGGGCAAATCTGGGTTCGTAAGATTTCAAAAAGTGAAGCTGAGGATCGCGCGATGCATTTTCTTGATAAGGTTCACATCCCAGATCAGGCCCATAAATATCCGGGGATGTTGTCGGGCGGCCAACAACAACGGGTCGCAATCGCACGCGCACTCTGCATGAAGCCGCGGATCATGTTGTTTGACGAGCCGACCTCTGCCCTTGACCCAGAAATGATCAAAGAAGTTTTGGATACGATGGTCGAGCTTGCCGAAGAGGGTATGACGATGCTTTGCGTGACCCACGAAATGGGTTTTGCGCGCAAGGTGGCCGACAGAGTCATCTTTATGGATAAAGGGGAAATCGTCGAGGAGAACGCACCAGAAGCGTTTTTCAATTCTCCTCAAAACGAGCGCACGCAAGACTTTCTAAGCCAGATCCTAGGACATTAGTGAAACGCGGCCAGTTTCGCGGTTCTGTTTTAGGGCGGTGCCCTAAAACTAATATGTAGCTAGATGACTAATCTTCACTCTGACCAGCCATCTGGAAAACTTGGTCAGAGCAAGTAAAATGACTATGCTGAAAAAATAGTCACAGTTAGTCAGTGTGAACGTGTTCACTGCTCGAATATAAAGCGGGCCGAACCCTTGCAAGTTGGGCAGCGCAACGGATCTTTTTCCATTAACGTGTCTAATTTTTAAGGAAAACCCGCTTTTCCTATCAGTTGACCAAGGCCGTTTCTGCGTAAGGAATGCCAAAAGCTATGCTAGCCATAGGCATTGCCTTTTTGACGATTGGTCGCAGCTTTTTCTAAATGGCGCCAGTTTCGGTCGGGAGGTTTAGATTCCATACCAACCGCCTGTAGAAACCAAGCAGAGGCAATCTGTATATAATTACCGAAGGGAGCTAAATATGGATCGACGCAAATTTCTAAGCACCGCTGGGATAGCCACAGCTGGGGTAACCACCCTCGCTGCACCAGCCATCGCGCAATCGGTGCGTGATATGGTCATCGTGTCCACCTATGGCCGTGATTTTCCTGGGCTCGGCCTGTCGGCGCAGCGTTTGGCCGACCGTATCACGCAATTGTCCGAAGGCCGCATTCGCACAGAGTACTTCGCCGCGGGCGAGCGCGTTGGCGCATTTGACGTGTTTGATGATGTGGCTGGCGGCAACTCCCACGCCTATACCAGCGCTGACTACTTCTTTACCGGCAAACATGCCGCGTTTGCATTTTTCACCGGCGTTCCGTTTGGCATGACTTCGCCCGAGTGGAACGCCTGGATCAACTTTGGTGGTGGCCAGGAACTTTGGGATGATCTGTCTGCGGATTTTGGCCTGAAGAAACTGCCATGCGGCGGCACCGGCGCCCAATCTGGCGGCTGGTTCAACAAGGAAATCAATTCTCCCGAAGATTTGCGCGGCCTGAAAATGCGTATCCCCGGCATGGGCGGCAACGTAATGTCCAAGCTCGGCGCCTCAACCGTGTCTTTGCCCGGCGGTCAGATCTACGAAAACCTTGTATCTGGTGCGATTGACGCGACCGAATATGTCGGCCCTTACAATGACTACTTCCTGAAACTCTATGAAGCTGCAAAATACTATTACGTTGACGGCATGCATGAGCCCGGTGGCGGAAACGCATTTGGCATGAACAAAACCTGGTGGGAAGGCTTGAGCGACTGGGAGCAATCCGTGATCACAGCCGCCTGTCAGGAAGAGAACGGCCTGGGCGTGCAGGAAGTGTCGGCCAAGAACGGCGAATACCTGTCACGTTTGGTGAACGAACACGGCGTACAGCTGCGCGAATTTAATGAAGACGTCTGGGATGTCTTTGGTGAAGCGGCGATGGAAGTGAACGAAGAAGTTCGGGATCACTCTGCAATGGCCGCAAAAGTGGGCGATGCCTACAATGCAGCCCTGCGTGAAATCGGTGGCTTCCGTGCGAAAGCCGAAGTTGCCTTCTCACGTCAGCGTAACCGCGTTTTTGACCTAGGTTAAACCTGCAAAAACTCATTGAATGGAACCGGGTTTCCCGGTTCCATTTCGCGTATCTGATTGCCTCAGGAGAGCAGGATGACCCTAGCCCAAACTTCGCAAGCCCCCCAAGCGCCAGACCCAATTCAGGTCAGTGGTAATGCCACCTTTATGCGGGGTTTCGGCTGGATCAATCTTGCAGCGCTTGCGGCTCTGTTGCTCAACAATGTTTTGGTCATGGGCGGTGGATTTTCTGGACCTTTGGAGCTTGGCTCCGGTCTGGCCAATTCTTACCCTTTCTGGGGGCTTATGCTTTTGGCTGTTGTAGTTGCCTGCCTTTATGTTTCACGCACGCCCTCGATTGGGTTGCGCCAAGACGCTCATCGGATCAACATCGCCAACCGATATCTGATCCGGGCCTGTTTTTTTGCGGTCTTCCTTGTGGGTTTGTTTGACAGTGTGATCGCGTTTATGCGGGTCGAAGACCTGCTGACGCCGCTTTTGGGCGAAGACACCGCAAAGAACTTTTCCCGGTCCTATTTTGTTGGGCAGTATGTGCACTTTCCGCTGGTTGCACTTGGTTTTTTAGTTGCGGCCGTAACCCGGGGGCTGGGGTTTGCCTGGCTTGCCTTTTTGATCGTTTTGGCCGAGCTGGCGATTGTGATCTCTCGCTTTGTATTTTCGTATGAGCAAGCCTTGATGGGGGATCTGGTGCGATATTGGTACGCGGCTCTGTTCCTCTTTGCCTCCGCGCATACGCTGCTGGATGACAGTCACGTTCGAGTGGACGTGCTATACGCTGGTTTCCGAGATCGTAAAAAGGGTGTGGTCAACGGGCTGGGCACGATTTTGCTCGCCATGACCACCTGCTGGACAATCATCGTGATTGGCTTTGGGCACGCGCGCGCCATCATCAATGGGCCAATTGCCAACTTTGAGATCTCGCAAACCGGGTCTGCGGGTCTGTTTATCAAATACCAGATGGCGGCGCTGCTTGGCGTATTTGGTGTCACCATGCTGATCCAATTCGTCAGCTTCCTCTTTGAAGCCTTTGCCGACTATCGTGGCGATCCCGGCAAGCGGGAAACCGCCCAAGCAGCACATTAAGGTCCGCCCTATGGAACTCTTCTTTCTTGCACTATTGTTGATCCTGATGGCTGGGGCATTGGCCTCTGGCTACCCGGTGGCCTTCGCTCTTCCCGGCTCTGCAATCATAACCATTGGCCTTGCGGCGGGCAGCGGTGCCCTGTTTGCGGGCGATATGGATGCCTATTTCCACTCTGGCGGCTTGTCGCAATGGCTGACAGCCGGGGTGACAAACCTCAGGGGCATATATTGGGAAGTCGAAAGGGACACCCTGATTGCGATCCCGTTGTTCATCTTTATGGGCATTATGCTGCAACGCTCTAAAATTGCCGAAGACCTGCTGGTTGCCATGGCGCAGCTTTTTGGTCCGGTGCCGGGTGGCTTAGGTATTTCCGTGGTGTTTGTTGGCGCGTTGCTGGCTGCGACCACCGGGATTTTGGGGGCAACGGTTGTGGCCATGGGGATGATTTCCCTGCCTGCCATGCTGCGTAACAACTATTCCGTGCCGCTATCGACCGGAACAATTGCCGCATCTGGCACTTTGGGCCAGATTATTCCGCCTTCGATTGTTCTGATCATTCTGGCTGACCAATTGTCCAGCGCAACAGATCAAGCCTCCAGTGCGAGGAAAGCCTTGCACAAGGCCACCACCGGTGAATTGTCGATGCCATCCGCATTTGACGTGACATCGACCAGCGCGGGCGAAATGTTCCTCGGGGCCTTTATTCCCGGTCTGCTGCTGGTGGCGCTGTATATGGGCTATATTCTGGTGCGGGCGCTGATCAATCCTGCTGCGGCCCCAACGGTGCCCTTTGATGCCAAAGTCACTGGCCGCTATGTTGCCAAGCTTTGCCTGACATTGGTGTCGCCGCTGGCGCTGATCTTTCTTGTGCTGGGGTCCATCATCGGCGGTGTTGCCACGGTGAACCAAGCGGGCGCCATCGGGGCTGCGGGCGCGATCATCATGGCGGGCTACCGCTTGAAAGAAGGTGGCAAAAACGCCTATCTTCCGGCAATTTTGGCGCTTGTGGCGATCGGGATGACGGCCTTTGCGTTGTTGAATTACGATATGAATGTCAAAAACATTCAAACCCGCAACGACCAAATCGGCATTTGGATCGGCGCAATTGCTGCCGTGCTTTTGCTGGTGTCGCTTACATGGAGCAGCATTCGCACCTATCGCATCCAAAACACGCTTTCAGAGGTGATGCTGGAAACAGCCAAAACCACCTCGATCGTCTTTGTCATCCTGCTTGGTGCGGCGATGCTGACAGCGGCGTTCCGTGCCTTTGGTGGTGAAGAGCTGGTCAAACACTTCCTCGAAGGCTTGCCGGGTGGCTTCTGGACCAAGTTCACCATCGTGATGCTGGTTATCTTTGTTCTGGGTTTCTTTCTTGATTATATCGAGATTGCTGTGGTTGTGGTGCCCATCGTCGCGCCCATCCTGCTGGCGGATCCGAGTGCCAATATCACAGCCGTCTGGCTGGGCGTGATGATTGGCTTGAACATCCAAACATCCTTCCTGACACCGCCGTTTGGCTTTGCCTTGTTCTATTTGCGCGGAGTCGCCCCTAAAGTGGTGAAAACCATCGACATGTATAAGGGCGTCATCCCGTTCATCATATTGCAAGTGGCTGCTTTGGGGATTGTTGGTGCTTACCCGCAGTTGGTGAATTACCTGCCCACTCGTGTATCTTTGTTGTCAGAGACAGCACCACCCCCGCGCAATCCGCGGCTTCAGATCTGCCTTGAGGACCATGTCCACCAGGCGCTGCTCAACGATGAAGTTGCAATTCATGCCGCTTTGGAACGGGTGCGTGGGCTGGATCTCAGCTATCTGCCAAACTCTACGATGAATGATCTGACGGTTGCCTTGAGTGGAATTGAAAACAGCTTCAACTTGATCGACAACGTCAAATCCGCAGAGCGGACAACCGAGACCGCAAGTGTTGACTACCGTTCGCTTCACGCCGAGGTGCGCGCATTGCAACGACGTATTTGGGCCAATGAAGCCAGAATGGATCAGGCGGAAACCGACATTGCACGGGCACGCGGTGACCAAGACGTCATAGAAAGAGCGCAAACGCTCATCACTGTGATGACACATGAAAACGCAGATACTCTTGAGCAGATTCCGTCCGAATGGACCGAAGAACATAAACGGTTCTCTGAGGTGCTTAAAGCCGAAAGCAAGGCACGTAGCAGTTATCGACGTGAGGTTGATAACACGTGGGACTCATTAGCAGAGCTAAGGGCAATTTCCTTAGCAGGCCAAGCCTATGTTGCCGTTGCGGCTGAGTTTGGCCCTTTGATTGTCGCCGCGACAACGGCAGAGGCCGAGGAGGCGATGTCTCAAATTGAAACGCTGGAACGCAAGTTGCGCGACATCGCTGGCACAGACAAAATTGTCTCTGCGCTTGGCAAAGCGCGGCGTGCCTTGAAAGGTCGCAAAGCTGATCCGGAAAAAGCCGTGCAGCAATTGGTGGATGCGCAAGCTCTGCACCAGTCTGGCGTGGCGTGGCGGTTGCGTGCAGAAGCGGAGCTGAGCGCCCCATTGACGGCGTTGTCAGACAGCGTGCGCCTCACGGTTGGCCTTCGCCAGCAACCCAAACTTGAGAAAGATCAGGCGTTGGCGTTGGCGAGCTGCCTATCGGTCCACAAAAACGTCAGCCTAAACTTCTAACATCGAGGGAATGGTTGCTTCGATAACACTGGCCAATTCAGAATTCGCCGAGGAAGTACACTCGGCAGCACATACGGTAGCAACTCCGATTTTCCTGAGACGGTCAGTCTATGCTTGGAAACCGTCGCATTCGTCTTGGCGGCCTCTCGACCTGAATATTTAGCAAATAGGATGAGGTGAGTTGCTCCTGCTCCACCGGCATCGAATGTGCCAAAGTGCAGTCACCTACTACTGTGACCTGAGACCTTATAATTCCTCCAATTTTGAGTAGGATCGGTCCCAAGCATTAGAGACGGAATATGAAGAAGTGGCGGTTCAGCGCAGAACGGATCATAGCGATGATCAAAGAGCAGGAAGGCGGCGTCGCGACGGCTGAGGTTTGTCGCAAACACGGCCTCAGCACAGCGTCCTTCTACAAATACGAATCGAAGTTCGGCGGGCTGGATGTGTCCGATGCGCGCAAGCTTAAGGCGCTTGCAGACGAGAACGCCAAACTCAAGAAGCTGCTGGCCGAACAGATACTCGATAATGCCATGCTGAAGGATGTCGCCTCGCGAAAGGGGTAACGCCCGTTCAGAAGCGGAAAGCTGTGGGTCACCTGTGCGAAGAGCATGGGGTCAGCCAGCGGCGGGCGTGTGACGTGTTGGATGTTGACCGGTCGCGTGTGCGATATCGCAGCATCCGGCCAGATGATGCTGATCTGCGCAAAGCCATGAAAGAGGTCGCTGCTGAACGGAGGCGTTTCGGTTATCGGCGCATTCACATCATGCTGGAGCGCCAGGGCATCTGGGTGTACCAGAAGAAGTTGCAACGACTGTACCTCGAAGAAGGATTACAGGTACGCAAACGGGGCACGCGCCGCCCGGTGGTCGTGCCGCAGACCATCAATCAGCGA
Source organism: Epibacterium ulvae (assembly GCF_018678075.1). Taxonomy (GTDB): domain Bacteria; phylum Pseudomonadota; class Alphaproteobacteria; order Rhodobacterales; family Rhodobacteraceae; genus Epibacterium; species Epibacterium ulvae_A. Next base: position 25,142 of record NZ_JAHHIR010000032.1, read on the forward strand.
TGGAGCCTAGACTTCGTCTCGGACGCATTCACGGATGGGCGCAGGTTTCGTGTGCTGGCTGTCGTCGATGACTTCAGCCGGGAATGTTTGGCGCTCGTTCCGGACACATCGTTATCGGGTGCGCGGCTGACACGTGAGCTGGATGAGATCATTCAGACGCGCGGGATGCCGAATAGAATTGTCAGCGACAATGGCACGGAGATGACCAGTCCGGCTGTACTCACATGGTGCCAAAAGACAGAGGTCGACTGGCATTACATCGCTCCGGGAAAGCCAACACCGAACGCCTTTATCGAAAGTTTCAACGGCAGATTCCGAGACGAATGCTTGAACGAGACGCTGTTATCGTCGCTCGCAGACGCCCGATCAGAGATCACCAAGTGGAAGGAGGGCTACAATCAAAACTGGCCGAATTCATCACTGGGCAATCTCACGCCCAACCAATTTGTGGCCAATATGACATTGCACAAGCAAGCCGCATGAGGCCAGAAATCAATACGCGGATTCTCATAAAGGCTGGAGGAAACTTGGGGCTAAGGTCAAGATCGAAGCAGTTACGGCTTTGGCAAAGCGTCACCATGACGTTGATCACCCGGACATGCCGGAAATCGCGAACGGGATGTTTGGCATCCAGTGCGGCTTTGCCGCACAAATCGGTTGAGGGGATTCATGTTGTGAAACCAGCATGATAGCTGAAGGCATGGGCAGCTGGGCCCCAACGAAGTACAAGACCACAAATTGGTCGTCTTACC
>NZ_JAHHIR010000103.1 GCF_018678075.1 Epibacterium ulvae
ATGCTTGGATCGCCGCATCGCTGAAACGCTGCTGGCGGCCGCGCTTGCCACCCGGTGGCGGCACCCAAACCATCTCTGGGTCAAACCAAATCTCAAGCGATCCGCGTCGCTTAAGCGCGTCATTGTATGCCGACCAGTTCGTGGTCTTGTACTTTGTGGGGGACCAACTGCTCATACCTTCCAGCTATCACTCTGGATTCAAACAGTGAATCCTCAAACCGATTTGTGCAACAAAGCCCCGCGAACATAGTGTGATCACAAGATCAGCGTAGCGTGAAGGGCTTCCGAGTAACTAAGCCGAAGTTATCACAATGCTTGGTGAAGAGGCCCGTCCTCCGGTAAAAATACTTCCGGTGGTCAGGCGTGTGAAACTTTAAGTGTAGCTGCGGACCAATGCTCCGGCGATCATGCTCCACCCGTCTGCCACCACAAAGAAGGCGAGTTTGAATGGAAGCGACACCACCGCGGGCGGGACCATCATCATACCCATCGACATAAGAACAGCCGAGACAACCATATCGATAATCATGAAGGGTAAGAATATCAAAAATCCGATCTGAAATGCGCGAGAGATCTCTGACAACATGAAGCTTGGTACCAAAACCGAAAATGGAGCCTCTGCATCTGGGTCAATACCGGCTGTTCCGGGACGAAGATCCGCGATCGCATAAAATGTATCGGAATCGAGGCGCGCGGCCATGAACACTTTGAACGGCTCCAGGCTGCGCGTTAACGCGGGCCCCAATTCCAATCGCTCTTCCAAAAGCGGGTTTACCCCAACGCGCCAAGCTTCTTGGAACACTGGTTCCATCACAAAGTAGGTCAAGAACAAGGCCAAGCTGATCATCACCATATTGGGCGGTGCTTGTTGTAGCCCAAGACCCTGACGCAGAATTGACAGAACCGTCACCATAAACGGGAAACAGGTGATCATCATCAAAATGCCCGGCGCAATGCTGAGCACCGTAACTAGGATGATGAGTTGGATTGAGCGCGCTGAAATTGACTGCCCATCTGCCAACGAAAGGCTCAATTCTTGAGCCGCTGCGTGACCGGGGAGAACCAGAAAGGCCGCTCCCACAAAGGCCACGCGCAATAGTGCGTGTCGTGTCATCCCAGCCCGCTTTGCAAATCGGCAATTTCCGTCAAGCGCACAGCCAGCTGTCCTGCCTGATCCCCTTCAAGCTCTTCGAGCTGGCCTCTGGCCACCAAGCGATCTCCTACATAGAGATCCACTGGGTCCTCTACACGCTTGTCCAAAGTGAGGATTGCGTTTTCACCCAAGTTGACCAAATCGCGGATCAAAGGCCGGGCTTTGCCGACAGAAACCACGACTTCCACTGGAACCGACACAAATGGGTTGCCAGCTTCGGCGGCTTTGAAATTCTGGTCGGCTGCGTCATCCATAAAGACTGTCCTCTTTGAAGTGATATGTGAAAGCGTCAATTGAATCTTGAACCGATTCTAGAAGCGCTGAACTATTGAGTTCCCGTTCCGCTGTTCCGACCCGCAAGTAAGCCTGTCCAGCCTCCAGCAATTCGTCTTCTTTTACGGATACAGGTCCCGAGAAGTTTTCGCCGAGCAGTGCGCGAACAGACGCGCCTTCTCCGGCGGCGACTACGATCACCATGCCTTGGTCGGATTGGTCTTTGGCCATGTCCGTCAATTGCTCGACGACATGATGCCCAAAAGATGCCGCCATGGCGTCTGGCAAAACCGCACTTGTGAGTACTTTGAACATAGGGTCCAAAGATTCGATCAATTGGCTTTGAGCTTCTGTGTAAGTGAAGTTCAGGTCTTGCAACGACGTGGCCAGAGTGGCGGAAATGTGTGTTACTTCCTGATCCTTGGCCGTAACCGCGTCTTCCCATCCCGCGCTGTAACCCGTCTCAAACGACTCAGCGCGGGTCTCATCCAGGAGCTCTTCGGACACAGGAACAGCAGTAGGTTCCGCCCGAGTGTTGAAGCCAAAATCCTCTAGAAGATGTGCAATTGTCATTAGGCGCGCTCCTCTTTCTCTTCAAGCCAACCGCGTAGAATTTGGACTGTCTCCTCCTGGCGTTCTCCAATCATGGAGCGCAGACGATCTACTGGATCACCAGCGCCTCCACCGCCGGAACCCAGAACCGGTAGTCCGCCGCCAAGTCCTCCAAGTTCGCCCATGGCGTCGAACTCACCCATTTCTGAGTCTTGGATTTCACCATCCAATGCAATGCCTACGCCAAGGTTCGGGTTTGCCATGAAGTCACCACCACCAAGCGCCGGGAGCGCCGGGAGCTCCGGCAGATCGCCCATGCCATCTGCACCTGCCATATCAGGGCCGGTAAGTGCTGCAGTCGCACCTGCACCGTTGGATGCAAGAATCGGCCGCACGACAAACAATCCAAGGACAAGGGTTACAATTGCAAGCGCCGCGATCTGGATCAATGACATTGCGTCGATATAGATATTGTCAAACAGCGAAGAGCTGACGGCAGTGCCTTGCGGCTCGAACGAAGGCATCTCCATCGACTTCAGTGTGATGACATCCCCTCGCTCCGCATCAAAACCAACGGCTGCTGAAATAAGCTCCTGCAGCGCTTCCAATTCTTCGGCCGGACGGGCCTGGAATACTGTTTCGCCTGCAGCGTTGGTATCTGTGACTCCGTTGACCAGTACAGCAACGGTCAACCGTTTGATCGCGCCTGGGCCACGAAGGATTTCCGTTTCGGTTTCAGAAATCTCGTAGTTGATCCGTTCCCGAGTGGCACTGGTGTTCGCATTGGACCCTTCCCCAGAAGAAGCATCGCCATCAGGGATGTTCGACGCCACGGTGACTTCACCGGATTGGTTGGTTGCAGAATCGGCGCGTTCTTCGATATCTGTGCTAACCGCAACGCGGCTTTCAGGATCTACGCGTTTTTGACGGATCGATTCGGTGTCAGTAATCGTTTCGACACTCACCTCGACAACAGCATTGCCTTTGCCAACCCGCGCCTCGACCAATCGCATGACACGTTCTTTGACAGACTGCGATCTGTCATCATTGCCTGCACCCGCCGCAGCCGCCGCTTCCGGTGATCCGATCAGGGTGCCATTGGCGTCAATCACAGCGACATTATCAACCGCAAGACCGGTGACAGCTGATGAAACCAGGAACCGAATCGCATTTGCCTGTGCTGGAGTAATGCTCCCCCCCATAGGTGTAAGAGAGACAGACGCCGTAGGTTCGATAGTGCGTTGGAACGGATTCGATCCGGTATTCGCAATATGGACGCGAGCCTGTGAAATATGGGGGCTCGCAACAATTGTTCGAGCCAGCTCGCCCTCTTTTGCACGCCAATACGCGGCGTCAAACATTTGAGATGTGGTGCCAAAACCGCTGAGATTATCCAGCAATTCATATCCGTTGGCACTGTTGGCTGGCAGCCCGTCGCTGGCCAGCATCATTCGCAACTCGTCTCTGTTGCTCGACGGAACATAAATTGAACCGCCGCGCACTTCGTATTCTACGCCACGCTGATCCAGCGCGTTTACCACTTCGCCTGCAGTCCCACTTTCGAGACCTGCATAAAGCAGTTGCATGGTTGGCCGACTCGCCATTTGCGACATCGCAAACACTGCAACGAACATAAAAACCGTGGCTCCCACGGCTATGAGTCGTTGGCGTGTCTCCAATCCTGCCCAGACATTCTTGATCTGCTGCACAATAACCTCCGTCATACCGGCATTCTGTCCGGCGTACCTCCTTTTCCCTGATCGGCCTTAACATTCGGTTAGTCCATGCGGGGTTATGTAGGAGACACACGACGTTTTAGGGATAGCCATGACAGACGCTGTAGTTGATACAGAAGATGAAGTACCCGCCAAGAAGAGCAAACTGCCCTTGATTATCGGGGCAGTACTTGGGCTTGTGGGTGCAGGCGGCGGATTTTTCGCCGCACAGTCAGGCCTTCTTCCCTTTGGCCAATCAGATGCAGATTCAGAAGAATCGCAAATGGCCAAAGAGGCGCCAGAAGGCGTGGACACAGGTGAGTCGGCGGAAGATATCGCCAATCTCGCCTTTATCGACATGGAACCGATTGTGATCTCTCTCCGAAAGGCGAGCGGTCTAAACCATTTGCGGTTCCGTGCTCAACTTGAAGTCAGCTTGGAACACCAGGCTGAAGTTGAAACAGTCCTCCCAAGGGTTGTCGATGTCCTCAACAGCTATCTCAGGGCTTTGGAGATCGAGGATCTAACCGATCCGATGGCCTTGCCAAAGTTACGTTCGCAGATGCTACGGCGGATCAATATCGCAACTGGCCAAGGCCGGGTGCGTGATCTGCTGATTATGGATTTCGTATTAAACTAGGAGGACAGGATGGACCTTATTGCAGATATCCTGCTGGCTGCAGGTGCGCTTGGCGCAGGATTTTATTGTTTTGTACTGTCGCGCCGTTTGAAAAAGTTCAACAATCTTGAGAAAGGTGTCGGTGGCGCTGTCGCCGTGCTGTCTTCGCAAGTTGATGATCTGAACAAATCGCTTCAAGATGCTCAAACAATTTCCAACAATTCCAGCCAAAAGTTGCAACAACTCACTGGCCGTGCCGAAGGTGTTGCCCAACGGTTGGAGCTTATGATGGCGTCTATGCATGATCTCCCAGCTGAGAAAACTGCGCCGACGCCCACGCAACGAAGCGAAGAAACCGATGCATTGGCTGCGGCATATGAAGCAGAAACACCAGTTGAGCCGGCCCCGCAGCCGGTTCCCGAACCCGAGGAAGCAAAACCTTCCGGGTTGATGTTTGTACGACATAACCGCAGTCATAGTCAGGTGGCGTAATGGCAAAGTCGATAAAATCAAAAGCCAAGTCAGGCGCTCTTTTTGCTCTGGCCGTTCTGCTGTTGGGATCTGCCGTTTTACGCGTCGGCCTCGAAGCCGGCCCCGCGATTGCACGGGAAGTCGCCGGCATGGGCAAAGATGAGCACATGGACGACATGCAAGGGGCCATGGCCAAGTCTCAAATGCAGTCTTCGGCTGAAATGGAAGCAATGCTGAAAGCTTTCAAACAACGCGAAGAGATGCTGGTCAAACGCGAGACTGAGATCCAGGATCGCATGAAAGCGCTTGAGATCGCGGATCGCGCCATCGAGAAGAAACTGGTAGCGCTGGAACAGGCCGAAGAGAAGCTGCGTGAAACGGTTGCCTTGGCGGATGGTGCTACCGAAGAAGATGTAGATCGCCTGACTTCGGTTTATGAACAGATGAAGCCAAAAGAATCGGCGGCGTTGTTCGAGGAAATGGACCCAACATTTGCTGCCGGATTTCTTGCGCGGATGCGGCCCGAAGCAGCGGCTGGCATCATGGCCGGTCTCACCCCAGAAGCCGCTTATACTATTAGCGTTGTTCTCGCAGGTCGCAACGGTTCTGTGCCCAAGGAATAACTTGGGCACTGGCGCTCAACCTTTGTTAAGGCGACTCGGGTTACTCTCTTGGAACATGCGAATTATTGGAGTGGACCTATGATCGGCATTGTAGGTATTGCCACCATCTTTGCGATGGTGTTCGGGGGGTACCTCGCGGCGGGCGGTAAGATGGGAATTATCATCAAAGCGCTGCCATTTGAAATGATGATGATTGGTGGCGCGGCTGTTGGTGCGTTTCTGATCAGCAACGATATGGGTGGTGTGAAACACACCATTCAAGACATCGGGAAAGTGTTCAAGGGGCCAAAGTGGAAACCAGATGACTACCGGGATTTGCTATGCCTGTTGTTCGCTTTGATCCGGATTCAAAAAGCGAATCCAGTAGAGGTCGAACAACATATTGAAGATCCGGAAAGCTCCTCGATCTTCAACAAGTATCCCAAAATTCTGGCTGACAAAGAAGCCGTTAACCTGATCTCTGACACCATGCGGTCCGCGTCGATGAACTATGACGACCCGCACCAAGTGGAAGAGGTTTTGGAAAAGCGGATTGAAGCGAATATGCACCATGCACTGCACTCAAGCCACGCATTGCAGGCAGTGGCTGACGGTCTACCAGCGCTGGGAATTGTTGCTGCGGTTTTGGGTGTTATCAAAACCATGGCGTCGATCGACCAACCACCTGAAGTCCTGGGTAAAATGATTGGTGGCGCCCTTGTTGGTACTTTCCTCGGTGTTTTCCTAGCTTACGGTTTCTTTGGCCCGTTTGCTGGTAAAGTGAAATCCGTCGTCGAAGAGGATGGGCATTTTTATCAGCTGATCCGCGAAGTTTTGGTAGCGAACCTGCATAACCATGCCGCCGCCATTTGTATCGAAGTCGGGCGTCAGAATACGCCTTCCCATTTCCGGCCCGGGTTTTCCGAGCTGGAAGAAGCATTGAAATCGGTGAAACAGGACGCAGCATGAATTGGCGCGCTCTTACAATTGCATTTTGTCTTGCGGCGGCTTCTACCGCCCAAGCCGAAACAATTGTGGCCCGGTCTGGCGAGCATGACGGCTTTTCCCGCCTAGTAATGCGTCTGCCGGACGGGGCCGACTGGTCACTTACCCAGAACGGGAAAAGTGGCACCCTAAACATTGACGCGCCTGACGTCGTCTACGACACGTCAGAGGTTTTTGGTCTTATACCGAGAACGCGCTTGAAGTCCCTTAAGCAAACGGGGCCAGGACAGCCTTTACGGTTGGAAATGGCATGTGATTGCCAATTGCAATCTCACGTGATGAGCAATGGCTATCTCGTGATCGATGTCCGCGAACGCGCGGAATCGTCTGCTCGTGCTGCTCAACCCGCTGACTCATATACGCCCAGCTCGACTGTTCTGCCGCTTCTTCCCGCGACGCCACCTTCTACCGGGTATCGCTTTGCTCTTTCCGACACAGACGTCGCAGCATCGCGCTTTGCGACAAATTTGAAGTCTGCGTTAGAAACTGAGAATACTCTCATCCGTCCAAAGACCGAGCAACAAGACGTCGACATTGATGATCAAGTGCCAGAGCAACCACTTGAGGTTCCAGTTGTTTCAAGTAAACCCGAACCAGTGAATTCAGTACCACCGACTTTGGCGGGGCAAAGTGGGTTGATTTCTGGCTCGGACCTCCTGGACATGGAAGAAGCGGCCCGAACAGCGGCGGTGAATGAGTCCGAGCGTCGCCTTTTGCAACAGATCGGCCGAGCCACAAATCAAGGTTTGCTGGATTTGGTTGTTACCGAAGTCGAAAACAGCAACGGTCAATCTATTGTTGACCCGCTTGGCACCAACGACCGCCCACTAAATCCCCTAGATCACCTCTCAGTCACAACGGCGATCGACCGCGAAACCGGTCTATTTGTGCGCCAATCAGACGAAGAAACAAATCACCTGTGCTACGCTGACATGGAAGTCGCCGTTCATAGATGGGGCAACAACAAGCCATTCTCCGTTCAAATTTCCGAACTGCGCTACGAATTGGTTATGGAGTTCGACGAGTTCGACGAAGAAAAAATTCTCGAGTTAGCAAAGACATATCTGTTCTTTGGATTTGGGGTCGAAGCGCGTTCCACTCTTTCATTGCTGCAAGAAGGACCAGGAACTCCTGGAAACCTTTCTGTACTTCTTGCTATGGCCGACATTTTGGACGGCAAGCCAATGCCAATCAATAGCGTCTTCGCCGGCCAACAAGCCTGCGAGGGACATTCCGCTTTTTGGTCGGCATTGGCTAACGGTGAAATCAAAAAAGACGCAAACACAGATGCCATCCAACAAGCGTATGCAATGTTGCCAGTGCACCTTCGCGTGCATCTCGGCCCCAGAATTTCAACGCTGTTTTCCCAACTTGGCGAAAAACATATGGCAGAAGCCACTTTGAGGTCTGTTGAACGCACAGGCGTGGAAGATGTTCCTGAAATCAACCTCGCGGAGGCCGCGTTGGCCGAACTGGATGGTGACACGGATGCCGTCGTTGAAGAATTGGCCGAAGAAGTTGCGGAGCGGTCCGAGAATACACCCAAAGCACTTATCGACTTGATCAATCTCCACTACGAGGAACGCCGCGCACTGTCTCCAGATGTTCCGGAACTCGTCGGATCATACGAGTTGGAGAATAGAGATACCGAAATTGGTGCTGAATTACGCTTAGCCGAAGTGATTTCTCTCGCACTTGAAGGACGCTTTGAGGAGTCCTTTGAGGAATTAGAGCGGTTAGAAAATCAGGATGGCCCGGTGGCTAAGGCAGAAGCACTAGAACCATTGATGACGCTGCTGACCGAACGCGCAAGCGATGTTAACTTCCTTCACTACGGCCTGACCTTTAGCGAAGAGGCATCGCAAGCAGAGGCGACCCCGGTGGCGGATCTAATGGCGCGACGGATGTTGGACTTGGGTTTTGCAAGCCATGCGCGCACTCTCTTGCAAAAAGATGCACTGAAAGAACCGACCACCGATCGCCAATTGATGCTTGCTGAGGCGGCTGTGTCATTGAACGAACCGAAGAAAGCTCTCGAAGAGCTTGAAGGGTTGAAAAACACAGTGGCAAACAGGCTTCGAGCGCGCGCATTTTGGCTCGACGGTGATTACACACAAGCCAGTCAAGTGCTTCTGGAAGAAAACGAAACAGATGAAGCTGCTAGAGGTTTCTGGCTGTCCGAAAACTATCAAGCCATTAGCGGCATTGATGGCGCTAGTGAGGCTGGGTATGGTGCTGTTGCATCTGTGACGACAGAAATCGGTAGAGTAGCAGAGGATCCGGCCGGGCTGCCGCCGCTGGCCGAAGCCCGCGCCTTGATGGAGACAAGTCAGGGTACGAGAGATCACATTCAAGAGCTGCTTTCACGCGTAGGAGCCAGCCCTAATCAGTAAGGCAGACTGGTAATCCGCCCTAAAATTGGTGGTGTTCAAGAGTAAAATTTTCTCAGCAAGATATCTGAGGAGCTTTGTTGAATGAAGAACAGACGATATAGCGACGCGCAGATCATGGCGGTGTTGAAGCAGGCGGAGGGCGGTGTGCCGGTCTCTGATCTTTGTCGTGAACACTGGCGTAAGGCGGGGGAGAAATTGATCCGGTGCATCAATTTCCGGCCGAACCAGCGCCAATTTCTATAAATGGCGTGCCAAATGTGGCGGCAAGAATGCGTCTTTGTTGTCTGAGATGAACGATATGGCGGACGAGAACCGTCGCCTGAAGCACATGCATGCTGAGATGAGCATGTCCGAGACGATCTACTGAAGGAAGCTCTCGGAAGCAGGCCATTTTCCGCCATTGGTCCGAGGACAATGGACGTGCGCGTTAAGGCCGTCCACTGCCCGGCAATGTCCCGAGAGGGACGGAGACGAGAGATGGCCATGAATGCTGTCGCCTTGCACGGTGTAAGCATCGCTTTAGCGTGCCGGACGTTCGAGATCAGCGAGACCTGAGCTACTCCCCAATCCTTGGACAGGATCTGGCGTGATTTAAGTTACTCTTTGCACCTGCTGATCGGGGTTGGTTGTTTCGTTTCGCTGCCAATAGATCACAGCGGGTGGTTTGCCGCCAAGGGCAGAATGGGGGCGTTTGTTGTTGTAGAAGTCCATCCACTTTCTGACACCCGCCTTGGCCTCTGATCCGGTCTCCCATGCGTGCAAATAAACGCATTCATACTTCAGCGAGCGCCACAGTCGTTCGACAAAGATATTGTCGAGGAAGCGGCCTTTGCCGTCCATTGAGATGCGGATGCCTGATCGACGCAGGCGGTCGGTCCAAGCAAATGACGTGAACTGGCTGCCTTGATCCGTATTCATAATGCCTGGTACACCGAACTTGTGGATCGCTTCATTCAAGGCATCGACACAGAACTCGGCTTCCAGCGTGTTCGAGATGCGCCACGCCAGTACCTTCCGCGTGTGCCAGTCCATGATGGCGACCAAATATAGGAACCCACGCCGCATCGGCAGGTACGTGATGTCGGCGCACCAAACTTGGTTGGGCCGACCCACGCGCAAGCCACGCAGCAGGTATGGATAAATCTTGTGACCCTTGGCGGCCTTGCTGGTGTTGGGCTTCTGGTAGATCGGCATGAGGCCCATCAGCCGCATCAAGCGTCTGATCCGCTTCTCGTTGACGAGGTGGTCGTCATTGCGCAGGTGCCATGTCATCTGACGTACGCCGTAAAACGGGTTTTCCAAGAACTGCTTATCGATCAGGCGCATCAGACCGAGGTTCATCTCACTTTCGCCTGTTGGCTCATAGTAGAATGACGACCGCGAGATCGACAGCAGCGAACATTGCTTGCTGACTGACAGACCTTTTAGGTTCGGCTCAATCATCTTGCGCCTCACTTGCCGGCCCAAGGTTTGAGCTTTCTGGCCAAAAAATCGTTGGCGACGGCCAACTCCCCAATCTTGGCGTGCAGGTCTTTGACCTGCTCCTCATCAACTTCCGGTGCCGTCCGCCCGCCGCGCTCAAATACGCCGGAAGCGCCTTCAAGTAATGCGCGTTTCCATTGATGGATCATCGTTGGATGCACGCCAAACCGACTGGCCAACTCGCTGACCGTCTCCTCACCTTTCAGTGCTTCCAATGCGACCTTGGCCTTAAACTCAGGGTGATGTTGCTTTCGTTTCGACACCGTCAATCTCCTTCGTGTTGAAGATCAACAGACAACAAATCGTAGCTTACGTCAGTGTCCGATTTTCGAGGGGTAGCTCAACCTGCTACAGGTACCGCCCTGTGATGAACGATGAGAATGAAGAGATCTCTGGTTGGCTGGAACGTCTGACCATTGCCTGGCGGGGCATTGAAAATGCCCGAGAAGGGGTAAACAAGCGGAGTTGCGGGTTTGGATTGTGTTTTCTGTATCTGCGCAACGTGCAAGGTGATGGCTGGAACCACAAGCGGGTTTACCAGATCTACTGCGAGCTGGAGCTCAACCTGCCGATCAAGCCTAAGAAACGCTTGAAGCGGGACACGCCCGAGCCCTTGTTGCCCCGCATCAGCAGATGATCTACCGCTTGGCTGTCATGCAGGGCGGCGTTGCTGACATGGTAGCGCCGGACCAGCTTGTGCTTTCGGTCCACATTCACATGGTTTTTGTAACCGGAATGGCTCTTGCCGTGTTTCTTCGTCCGCCGCGCGTCAGTGCCCCTCTGCGCCCGCTTGGCCGGTTTGTCGGCCCAGCCGTCGGGCTCTTCACCCGCCTTTATGGCCTTACTTTCATCACGCGTGTTATGGTTCTTAGGCACCCGCACGATGGAAGCATCCAAAATCTGCCCGCCGCGTGCGATGTAACCTTGCCGTGCCAGGTAACCGTCGAACTGCTGGAAAAGCGCCTCAACCACCCCCGCCTGCGCCAGCCCCTCGCGATAAAGCCAGACGCGGTCTTGGCGTCAGGGGCCCGGTCCTAAAGCCCGGGG
>NZ_JAHHIR010000046.1 GCF_018678075.1 Epibacterium ulvae
AGCTCAGATCGAAGCCTTCGTCGATCACTACAATCATCAGCGGTATCACGAGAGCATCAACAACGTCACACCTGCCGACGTCTACTTCGGGCGTGACAAAGCCATTCTAAAACAAAGGGAAAGGATCAAACGTAAGACGTTCGAAGCGCGACGCTTGCATCACCGCCAGCGTGCCGCATAATGCAACCAACCAGATGAGCCAGATACTCTCTTAGTTTAAGCTGCCATTGGTTCCAAAAACCCTGACGACGGACAGGCAAGGATTTCGGGGAACGGCGGCGGATTGCAACGCTGGCAGCACAGATGGCTGAGATCAACATTGTGCTGACGGATGCCTCAATCGCCATGTTTGAGCGTTTGACGGGCCAGTTGTTTACACGTTCCAAACGCAAGCAGGGTCAGAGCTTACAGGCAAGCCAGTCTCAAATTGGCCGCCTGATGCGCCTGTTTGGGGGCACCATCGATGCCATGAGCGAAGCCTTTGAAAACGGTGAAGATCCCTTCAAGGTGCTGGACGAAACTGTTGGCTGGGAACGCCTGATGCAATCGCGTTCTGAAGTTGATGCGCTTGGCAATCTGGCGACTGAAGACCCTCTTTCTCTCGCAACAAAACGATACATCCAACTACGACGGTTCGCGCCGGCGTTTTTGGACGCCTTTTCATTTACGCTTCCCGATGCGGGGGCTGATTTACAGGCTGCTCTGTCGTTAATCAAAGAGCAAAACCGCACCGGAAAACGGAACCTTCCGGATGTTGTGCCAATGCCTTTTGCTGCAAAGCACTGGAAGTCCCTGATATATAAGGACGGTAAACCAAAACGCCGGATTTATGAAACAGCCGTGGTGGCCACCTTGCGGGATCGGCTTCGTGCTGGTGATGCCTGGGTTAAGGGCAGCCGGGATTATCGCCGCTTTGATGCATATCTGATGCCGAAGGTCGAGGCGGAAAGTATCATGAGCGAAACAGGTTTGCCGATTGATGGGCGGGTTTGGTTAGCGCAGCGTCGCAATCTCTTGAACCAGCGATTGAGAGAAGTGGATCGCAAACTGAAACGTGGCCAACTGGAAGGGGTCAGGATTGAAAACGGGCGATTGAAAATCACACCACATGATCCAGTAACACCCTCGTCCGGTGAACAGCTCGACCGCGCGATTGATGCCGTCATGCCGCGCATCCGCATTACAGAATTACTTTGGGATGTGGGCCGCCACACTGGCTTCCTCGATACCTTCACCGATTTGCGCTCGGGGCGCACCAACGCCAATCCCGCCACGGTTCTGGCCTCAATTCTGGCCGGGGCAACCAATCTTGGATTGGAGCGCATGGCGCAGGCCTCCGAGAATGTGTCTCATGCCCAACTGTCTTGGGCTTCAAACTGGTATCTGCGCCCCGAAACTTACAGCGGCGCTCTAACGCGGATTATTGATGCCCACCACTCTTTGTCATTTGCCCAAATCTGGGGCCAAGCCGAGCACACTTCTTCTGACGGGCAGTTCTTTGCCGCCGCGCGTAACTCGGGTGAGATCAACGCCAAATATGGACCTGATCCAGGCCTGAAAATCTATTCCTTCCTGTCTGGCCAATACGGCTCATTCCATTCAAGCGTGATCGGGGCCACATCAGGGGAAGCTCCGTTTGTGCTGGACGGGCTGATGGGGAATGCCGCCCAGTTCAATCCGCTGACCCATTATGTTGATACCGGTGGGGTGTCAGATCATGTCTTTGCTCTGTTCCATCTGCTTGGCTTGAAATTGGCACCCCGGTTGCGGGATTTTCCAGATCGACGGCTGGCTTGTTTTGGGAAGCCAAATGTCTGGAAAGGGTTGTCACCCCTCATGGGTAAACCGATAAACGAAGAGGTTATTCTGAGCCATTGGGATGATGTTATCCGGCTGGCTGCCAGCGTGAAAAACGAGTCCGTAAAGCCCTCAGCCTTGCTCCGAAAACTAGGAGCCTATCGCCAGCAGAATCGCCTATATCTTGCCCTTGGCGAAATCGGCCGTATTGAACGCACCCTGTTCATGCTGGACTGGATAGAAAGCCCGCAGCTACGGCAGGAATGTCAGGCGGGCCTGAATAAGGGGGAGGCGCGCCACACTCTGGCAAAAGCCGTTTTTGCCCATTCTCAGGGGCGCATTAATGACCGATCTCCAGATGCGCAGCAAAAACGGGCCATGGCGCTCAACCTTGTCATTGCCGCGATCATATACTGGAACACGATGTATATGAACAAAGCGGCAGATCATTTGCGACGGGCTGGAAAACTTCCTGACCCAAGCCTGCTAAAGCATGTCTCGCCCTTGGGGTGGACCCATATCAACCTCACAGGCGATTATGTCTGGGATTCCGGGGCCGCTGAACGCTCAAACGAGCGCCCACTGCACCTCAGCTACGCGAGAAAATGGGGTTGAGGATGAAAAATCAACCAAGTTCGCTAAATGTTCTTCCTTAGCGTTACTTAGCGAACAAACCTTGCGATGACGCCAGATATCCTAAGAAGTGCGGCCACCATGGTCGCAGGCATCATGCCGCCCAGCCAGCTCCTGCGAAAGTTTGCGTCTTATCCTCGCCAGCACGAATTGGCCGTGGCCCTTCGGGAAATCGGCCGCATCGAGCGCACGCTCTTCATAATTGACTGGTTACTTGATGCCGACATGCAGCGGCGCGCCCAGATTGGCCTAAACAAAGGCGAGGCGCATCATGCCCTGAAAAACGCTCTGCGCATCGGACGGCAGGGTGAAATCCGTGATCGAACCGCCGAAGGACAGCACTACCGCATGGCGGGTCTCAGCCTGCTCGCTTCAATCATCATCTTTTGGAATACTGACCAGTTGGGGAAAGCGGTTCAGCAGAGGCAAAAGGCCGGATTGGACTGCGCGCCTGAGCTTCTGTCGCACATCTCACCACTCGGATGGGCGCATATCTTGCTCACAGGCGAATATCGGTGGCCAAAATCATGATCAAACAAGCTTATGATACGATTCCGCCCCCAGCCGGAGTCGACCCCATGATCACCAATCCCACGGCCACACTCCAATCCTGATTAAACAGGGAAGTGTGACACTTCTACTTTGCAGATGTGGGACATTATCGCTTTGCTGCTACAATAGAATTATCGCATAATCTATCTTATGTTAAATCTTAATCTGAAGCGGACCTTCGTGTAGGCGCTTGCCAAGGTACACATCGCGGACTTAGTTAGCTTTCGCTGCATCAGCCCGAATGGCTGTTATCCGTTTCGGGCAACTAAACCAGCCCGACTTCCTCTCGAAAGAACGGCCTTATGTCACGAAGGGTGCAAAAGGAATACGTTCTCGGTGTGCAGCCTTTGCGACAAGATCATCAACGGCTGCGAGAAAATGTGGTGAAGCGTTGTGCGCGTCCCACCCAGAGGCATCTTCGTAAAGCTCATAAACAAAGAACTGCGAAGGATCGTCGGGTGATCTGTAGGGCATGAAGAACTTCATGCCCGGTTCCGCGTTTGATGGTCCAGCCAAATTCTGGAGGATTTCAGCTACGGCGTCAGATTCCCCTTCCTTGGCCGTGATCCGCACCATCACCGCGAAACCTGTATTGAGGTTTCGGGCCGCTGAATTGTCGTCGTAAGCTCCCATCCGTTCAACCCCGATCCGTCAGCAATCGAAGACCTGCGAGGCCGAAGAATGCGCCAAGCGCGCCTTGGATGAAGCGGCGTGCGCGCCCGTAAACGCGAACCATCATCGGGGTTGAAAAAGCCACCGCATAGAGAAGGTGGATCACCACGGACAAGACAAACGTGCCGCCCACAATCGCGCCAGCGACCCACAGCGGTGCACCGGGAGCAAGGCCGAGCGAGATAATCGCGAACCACGCCAATGCAGCTTTCGGGTTCGTCATTTGGATAATGTATCCACGCCTTGCGTAGCCCCATGCAGTGCGTCGCCCGCCCGCCAGCTCTGTGGCGTCAATATCGTGGGCAGATGCCGCTGACCGAAACGCCTTATACGCCAACCAGAGCAAGTAGAGACCGCCAAATACTTTGATGATGAGAATAGCCGAAGCGTAGGTAGCAAGCAGGGCTGATAGCCCGATTGCGGTAAGCACCGCCCACGTGAGGGTGCCTGTCGCAACACCCATGGCAAGTGCTATACCTGAAGGACGGTTCACGGCCATCGACGTTCCGATCACAGCGAGGACGTTTGGACCGGGACTGGCAATCGCCATCAAAAATGCGCCGTAAGAAAGCAGGATGCCCGGCAGGTAGGGGGAGATGTTTTCCATCAAATGTAGCCTCGCTGAAGAAGAGTAATGTTCGCACTATGTTCTGCATCACGACTTTCCGCAAGGATTTGTTGATCCGCAAATAGCGGTAGATCGCGATAGCAGCCGTTCATACGCCGCGCAGCATCGGTGATTTCGGGCTCTTTTTCCTCTTTCGCCGCGTTGGGAACGAACGGCGGCTAACCCGAACAGCGCTTAGAGTGTCATTTCGCCCCCTCCCGCAAACGACCCCAGGTTGCATGTTTCCCTTCAGGATGGTGAGTATGCCACAAAAATTCAATGCTGACCGCCGGGACAAAATTCCGAAACAGAAATACCGAGTAACGAATTGGGCGGACTACAACGAAAGCCTGCGACGGCGCAGTGATCTGACGGTTTGGGTCAGTGAGGAAGGGCTGGGTTTGTGGTCTGCTCCGCGGCGGACGACGCGCGGTGGCCAACAAAAGTATTCGGATATTGCGATCAAGATAGGTCTGACCTTGGGTGGGCTTCAAGCAGGCGTTGCGTCAAACCCAAGGCCTGATGCGCAGCATCTCCGCCTTGCTGGAAGTAGCCATCGCTGTCCCGGATTTCTCTACCCTCTCGCGCCGGGGCGAGGGCCTGACTTTGCACGCGACGCGCGAAATGACCCGATCTAATCCGGTTCATCATGTGGTGGATAATACTGGCCTGAAGATTTTAGGCGAGGGCGAATGGCTGGAAGAAAGGCATAAAAAAAGCGCAATCGGCGCTCTTGGCGCAAGCTGCACCTCGGTCTTGATCTTGTCAGTGGCGAGATCGTCTGCGCGGATCTGACCAAGGATGATGTTGACGATACGACAGCACTACCAGGCCTGCTGGATCAAGTCGAAAGCCCGGTAGATCTGTTCCTTGCGGATGGAGCTTACGACGGAGAACCAACATCTGATTTACATGCTGCTCGGTTTGGGTCGATGATGGAGGTCACGTTCCCACCTCCCAGAAACGCGACCCTGAGCCCCAATGCGATCGAAAATCCGACGGCACGGGACTGTCATATCGCCGAGATCGCAACCCGCGGGCGGATGGCCCGGCAGAAAGCCACTGGCTACAATCAACGCAGTCGAGGTGAAACTCTAATGGGCCGCTGGAAGGCTGTCATTGGGCCAAAGCTAAAGGCGCGCAACTTCGAAAATCAGAAAACAGAAGCCAAGATTGGATTCCGGGTTCTCAACCGGATGACCGGACCTGGCCGCCCAAGATTTGAACGCACCGCCTGAATTACGTCTCGGGTAGGGCGCGTTCCAAGCTGCAACTGATCTGTGCAACAACGCCCATCCACACGTCGTTTTCTTGGTCAACGTCTATAGAGCCACGTTATCGCACTGCGTCACTACGGCCCAACAATCCATTCGGGCGTAGAACCAAGAACCCAATGATAAGTGAAAGGGAAATAGCATCACGGAATGGCAGAAGGCTTTCGTTCAAGCTCGCACGAAGCGTGACCTCTAAGATGCCCAGCAAGAACCCTCCTAGAACGGCGCCGCCTAGACTTCCCATCCCGCCCAAAACAACAGCGATAAAGGCTTTCAGAACGGGTACAAAACCCATCAAAGGGTCAACTGAGCCGCGCTGTGCCACCCAGAGAAATCCTGACAGGCCTGCCAACAACCCAGAGATGGCAAATGCCGAGACAATGACGCGGTTAGCCGAGATACCCATAAGGCGTGTAATTGTGAAATCTTGCGCGGCGGCGCGCATAGCAAGGCCTAGCGTTGAGAAGCGCAAGAATGCCACCAGCCCACTGAGAGCAACGAGGGTCACGGTGATCGAAATGCTTTGCAATGTGCCGATACGCATACCGCCCAAATCCAATGTAGACGTCAGCCAAGATGGTACCGCCAAAGCGATCGGGCGTGGCGAAATGAAGTTTTGAAACAGCACATGCAAAATCGAGCTGATGGCAAAGGTCGTGAGTAACATGGTTGTCAAAGACGCCCCCCGCACTGGCCGAAAGGCAACCCGTTCAATCAGTGCTGCACTGCCTGCTGCGACGCAAAAGGAAAGAATGACAGCGAGAAGAAATGGCCAACCAAAAGTCGCCGAGATGAAGACCATCGTATAACCGCCCAAAGTCATGATTTCACCATGAGCGAAATTGATCATGCCAAGCACCGAAAAAACCATGGCCAAGCCCAAACCCAGCAGGGCATAAACCCCACCCAAAGCAAGCGCGTTTAGAACTTGCTGCGCAAAGATCTCGGTCATTTTCGCTCTCCAAAAAACATGTCTTTGAGGTCGGTATTGGTCAACAGATCGCTGGATGACCCCTGCACCTGAATTTCGCCGTGGCTCATCACGTAGCCTCGGTCTGCGATCTGCAAAGCACGTTCAACATCTTGCTCAACCAACAGCACGGAAATGCCTAGGGTCTTTAGATCGGCAATTGTTTCAAAGATTGCATCGACAATTTTCGGAGCGAGGCCAAGCGATGGCTCATCCAGCAAGACCACCTTTGGGTCAGACATCAAGGCGCGCGCGATAGCTAGCATCTGTTGCTCGCCACCAGAAAGGGTGCCCGCAGTCTGAGTGTAACGCGCCCTGAGCTTTGGAAAACGCTCCAACATGCGCTGTTCGATCTCTTTGGGATTTTTAGCGGTCGCGCCACCCAAACGAAGATTTTCAGCAATCGTTAGGTACGGAAAGATGCGCCGCCCTTCGGGACTTAGTGTTAGTCCAGCGCGCACCAATTGTTCTGTTCCAAATTCGGAAACATCCTGGCCCAAAAGTTCAACTGTACCTTCACGATCGGCCAACCCAACAGTTGCCATCAATGTCGAGGATTTCCCAGCGCCATTCGGTCCGATCAGCGTTACGATTTCTCCTCGGTTTACGGTAAGTTCCAAGCCGCGGACGGCTTGGATAACACCATAACTGACGCCCAGTCCGCGCAAAACAAGCGCGGACTGGTCAGTTTTATCTACGGTGTCGTGCATTTATTTGCTCGCTGGAAGCAAGGCCGCATCAATCACGCGGGTATCAAGATGAACGACAGCACCGTTTGATACTTGGTTCAATGACACAGAACGCGCAGGAATACCGTTGCGGCCGGCGTATGTGATCGTTCCAGTAGAGACATTTAGTCCATCAATTTCCGAAACCGCTTGCTGTAACGCGGCGCCTTCTAGAGACCCTGCTACGCGTGCCGCTTCTTGGATCACAAGGATCATGTCATAGCCTGTGGCAGCAAAGCTGTTGGTTAATGGCTGACCATAGACGTCGTTGTATTTGGCGAAAAAGGCGGCAAGAGGCGATCCTTCAACGGGGAAACCTGCATTCGAGAAGACTACACCTTCGGAAACGTCGCCAAGGGACACAGTTGTTGGGCTATCAATACCGTCACTTCCGTATACCGCAGACATCACGCCCGCAGACCGCAGTTGGCGTAAAAAGGCCGGAAAATCAGGTTCATATGCGGATGTCATTACGACGTCCGGATGAGGGTCCAAATTCGCAATGCGCGTGACTTCGGCAGAAAAGTCCTGCTGGCCAAATGAATAGGTGCCCTTCCCGACAACGGCGCCACCAAGCGTCGTGAAGACTTCGCCGAAGTACTCAGGCAAATTACCAGTATACGTGGTTTCTGGTGACACAAGCAAATAGGCCGTGCTCAGATCTTGTTCACGCGCATACTGTGCAAGCGTTGCGCCCTGAACAATATCGGCAACGTAATTCACAAAGTAAAATTCGCCGATCGCCTGTGTCAGGCTGGCGTTTGTTGCACATGTTGAAAAGCTAGGAATACCCGCGTCTTGGGCAATCAAACCGCCAGCAATCGCTGGGTCGTCATCGCAAGGCAGCACGATGATATCCGCACCTGCATCGACCAATTCCTGCACAACAATAGATGTTTGAACGGTATCAGAACGCACATCACGTATCATGGATTCAATTTTGAATTTACCATCAGCCCCCCCCGCTGCGTTCAATTCGTCGATGGCAATTTTTGCACCCTCGACTGTGGGGGTGTCATAGGGTGCTAGATATCCGGTCAATGAAACCGCAAATCCGATGTTCAACACATCGTCCTGTGCAACAGCCGCGGTGGTCAATAGACAACTCGTGCATGCCGAAATGCCGACAGTGCGGGCAAAAGCAGAAAAGATCATAATGTTTTCCTTCGGTTGTGATGAGGTTTAAGTAGCGGTGTAAGCTTCGAGATTTTGGTCCGCGCTTCGTTCGCCGAAATAGGCTGCTGTTACCTTAGGGTTCTCACGGATCTCTGCAGGCGACCCGACAGCGATCAGATGGCCCTCGTTCAGAACAGCAACGCGATTTGAAAGACGCAGGATCATTGGCAAATCGTGGTCGATTAACAAAATACCCAGGCCATCGACATCGCGCAGCGAACAGATGATATTGGCAAGTTCTGCAGTTTCTGTACTGTTCATGCCGGCAGCTGGTTCATCGAGCAGCAAAAAGCTTGGACATGTGGCCAAGGCCCGGGCAATTTCTAAGCGACGTTGCTGACCATATGACAGCGTCTCGGCGATCCGGTCGTCCATGCCCGCAAGGTTCACTCGGCTTAGGATTTGGGCGATACTTGGGGCATCTGCGGCACCGGGCACAGCAACTAAGGCGGCCGCGACATTCTCGTAAACACTGAGACGGCTGAAGAGGCGGATATTTTGAAACGTGCGCCCTACACCGGCATGCGCAAACGCAGTCGGATCGCTTTGACGCATGGCAATACCGTTGACTTGCACGGTTCCCTCGTCGAACGCTTGGATGCCAGAAGCGCAAGATAAAAACGTAGACTTTCCAGAACCGTTCGGACCGATCAACCCCAAGATTTCGTTTGGATTTAGAGCCAGAGACACGTCTTGCAAAGCCGTCACACCACCGTAGCGTTTGGTGATTCCGTGCACCTCAAGAAGCCGCAGGTGCTTTGGGCCGGACAGCGCAGCTCGGCTCAAGTTCTTACGTTTGTATCCACGCAGTGGCCTTACCCATGTCAGGTGGTCATCAAGCTCTTTTAACCCCATCAAACCTTCGGGGCGCAAATACAACGTGCAGATCAGCGCGAGGCTGGTGCCAATTGTTGTCAGCCCAAACAAGGCCGGAACGGTAACGCCGCCAATGTCAAATCCAGGCTCAACGCGGCGCAGCCCTTCGGAAAGCAAAGTGATAATCGCAACACCGGCAACGGCGCCCGTCGTGCTTGTGCCGCCTCCGACAATCAACATAGCCAACAATGAGAAGGTCAGATTGAAGTAAAATTCTTTAGGAGAGAACACGCCAAGATGTAAGGCAAACAGACCGCCGCCCAATGCCGTTAATGCGATACTAATCGTAAAGACCAACGCACGGGACCGTTGAACGGAAATACCTGAGGCCGCCGCGGCGACTGCGTCCTCACGAGCAGCACGCGCAACCAAACCCCATCGGCTATATTTGAACCAATCGGCCAAAATAATGGCTGCAATCGCAGCTCCAGCTGCAATAAGCGGTGTCACAACTTTTGGAACACCGTAAACCGCTTGAGCTCCGCGTGTGAATGTCGTGCCACCAACCAAAAGACTATGCGTGATAATCAACAAGCCAAGCGTTGCAATCGTGGCCGAGGCGCCATTCAAACGGGAAATTGCCAGCCCGATCAGGCCACCGATCAGAGCGAGGAAAATCAGAGTGATCATAATCGCGACGACCGGGTTTAAGCTAATGTCGCCCAAAATGTCTGGCAAATTTGGCATCAAGGCTTTTTTTCGCGCAACAGGCAGGACTAAAATGGCCGTCAAATATGCAGCAATCGCCATAAAGGCCGGGTGGCCAAAGCTGACAATTCCCGAGTTTCCAACATGCACGCCAAGCCCGACTACCAGCACGACAACAATAAAAAAGTTGCTCACCGTGTTCGAGATGGCAGGCCCCGCAAATACGGTCGTCAAACCAGCGATCACAAGACATACAACAGCCAGAATAATGACTCCGGGCTTCATGCGGCGTCTCCCTTTGTGTCAGTTTTCGCGGAATTTAGGGCCTCCAACAGTCCCATGGCGTTTGCATTGTCGGAATGCACACAGATCGTTTGCGCTGCGACAGGTACGGTTTTTCCAGAATTGGAAAGCGTTGCGCCAGTTGAGACTGCCGAAGTGGCACGCTGTGCTGCTTCAATCGGATCGACGGATTTCGGGTTGGCTACAATCGCTAGGTGGCCGTTGTCTTGATATTGAAGGTCCGCATAAAATTCACCAACAAATTCTAGGCGCTTAGCGCGATAAACTGTTTCCTGATGGGTTCCGCCCAAACCAAAAATTCGCAGATCAAACAACTTTGCGACATCGGCTATGGTACCCGCGATTTCCGGGTCGCGGCAGGCCATCCCGTAAAGCGCGCCGTGGGGCTTAAGATGCGACAGCTGCGCCCCATGAATTTTGGCTACGCCCTCAAGCGCGCCGACTTGATAGCAAAGCATTGAAAAAAGATCGGACGGCGAGATTTTCATCTCGCGACGGCCAAAACCCTGAAGGTCGGGCAATGAGGGGTGTGCGCCAATCTCAACCGAATGGGCGACTGCTAAAGCAACCGTTTCGCTCATGATCACTGGGTCAGATGCATGGAACCCGCAGGCTATGTTTGCTTGATCGATTAATGGCATGATCGCGGCGTCGTCAGCGACCCGGTACTTCCCGAAGCCCTCGCCCATGTCACAATTTATCTTGGGTATCATCCGCTTTTCTCCGCAGCGTTCCAGGTTTGAAACTTGAGCAAAGATAGCTTTGACTTTCGAATTATTTCAAATTTATTATGTTTTCAATCAGCCATGAGAAATTTTTATGTCCATTACATTGCGCCAACTCCGATACTTCGTCAGCGCTGCCGAGACCGGAAAACTTTCGACAGCAGCGTCAGCTTGCAACGTCACCCAATCCGCGATCACGCTATCGATAAAGGCGCTAGAGGATCAAATTGGATTTGATCTATTCGAGCGTAATGCCCACGGTGTCGTGCTAAGCCTTGAAGGCCAAAGATACCTTGGAAAGGCTCGGGAAATCTTGGCTCTGGTATCTAACGCTGCGATTTCCAGCAAGCATGATGAAGCGACATTGCAAAGGGCGGGCCGCATCAAAATTGCAGCGACCGATACAGTCATGGGGTATTTCCTAATGCCTCATCTGGCGCGTTTCAAAGCGCGCTATCCAAGAGTCGCCGTTGAGGTTGTGGAGCTAGATCGTGCCAAAATCGAATCAGCGCTAATGGAGGGTAAGTTGGACCTTGCGGTTACCTTAGTATCTAATATTCAACAGAATTTTGAACTCATCTCCTCGGTTCTGGTTCCATCGCAACGGCGATTGTGGCTGCCATCACGCCATCATTTACTAAACAAACAATCCATTTCTTTGCGCGATGTCGCGAAGGAACCCTTGATTATGCTGACCGTTGATGAAGCCGCCGATACCGCAAAAACGTATTGGGAACACGCTGGCCTGTCTCCGATGACCGCCATGAAAAGCGCCAATGTCGAAGCCGTTCGAACCGCAGTTGCGCGCGGATTGGGTGTGGCTGTGCTGTCGGACATGGTCTATCGAAGCTGGTCTCTGGAAGGTGATCGGATCGAAGTTCGCGATCTGAAAGAACGCATTCCGTCAATGGATGTCGGCCTTACGTGGAAATTAGGAGCAACCCTTTCGCCACTTGCACAGGAATTCCACGACTTTCTGAAAAATGCCTATTTAGGCGCCGCTAAGTGAATTTTTGGCATAAATTTTTTTTATGCAAAGGGTGTAATATTTCAATATTGCATTTGGGCCTGATGAGCGCATGCTGCGTGCAACCACCTAAAGGAGCCACGGCATGACAACCTATAAAACTTACAAACCCGAAGGCGTTTCCGATCCCTATGGATCGTATGTTCATGGCATTGAACCACCAATCGGCTCGCGTATGGTCTTTCTATCTGGCCAAATTCCTGTGGCGCCCGACGGCACTGTTCCTGACACGATGGAAGAGCAAGCCGCGATCTGTTGGCAGAATATTGAAGCCATCCTAAAGGCCGCAGGTTTGGGCATAGAAAACATCGTTCGTACCACCCAATACCTGACCGATGCATCCAAGTATCCCGAAGCGAACGCAGTGCGTGCGAAATACCTAGGCGATCATCGCACTGCCTCTGTTTCGATCACGGTCCCCGGCCTTATCGAGCCGAATTGGATGATCGAAATCGATGCCATTGCTGCAGCACCAGAGTAAGGGAAGCAGAAATGAAAAGTGTTCAAGCATGGTCCGACCGGAACTTTGAATTTGACTATTCCACAACCGCATTGATCATCGTTGATATGCAGCGTGACTTTGTCGAAGACGAAGGTGCCTGTGGTGCAGGCGGAATGAACGTCAAACCGTTACAAGCCGTCGTGCCTCGGATCAAATCCCTTCTAGAACGTTTTCGTGAGAATGGCGCGCCCGTTGTTCACACTCGTTATGGCTTTAAGCCTGATATGTCCGATCTCCCGGAAGCGGTTCGCCTACAAAGCAAGGCTGCTGGCGGTGAATATGGGACCCCTGGTCCCTTAGGGCGAATTTTGACACAGGGCGAAGCGGGCTTTGAAATCTTGGCAGAATTGTCCCCGAAACCCGGTGAAACTGTTGTGAACAAGTCGACGTTTGGCGCCTTTACCTATACCGAACTAGACAAAATACTGCGTGGAAAAGGCGTATCGCATGTGGTGATCTGCGGTGTGACCACCCAGTGCTGCGTCGAAGGCACTTTACGCGAAGCCGTAGATCGCGGTTACTTTGTCCTTACAGTTGCGGATTGCTGCGGCGCGTTTGAAGAAAAGCTGCAAAAAGGCACACTGGACGCGATTCAGAGCGAAGCGCATCTCTTTGGGTGGATTGCAGACAGCCAAGACGTTCTTTCCGCCTAATTCGTTACTTTCTATGGCCTGCCCCAAGAATACGGGTGCAGGCCATAT
>NZ_JAHHIR010000017.1 GCF_018678075.1 Epibacterium ulvae
TCAGTCCAGGTCCGGGCGCGGCAGCAAGCAACTCCGAAACATCTTCGATACTCAGCACCACCGGCAGATTACGCGGCTGAGTGCGGAACTGCATGTAGCGCTTCATATCTTCACGTCCGCAGGTCTTCCCAAACAGGAACCTCAGCGCCATGATCCGCGCATTATATGTAGGCGGCGTGACCCCAGTATCTGTCATGTGAAGCTGATAGGCACGCAGATCGTCAGGCGTGGCCGTGTCCGGTGACCTCTTCAGCAACCCGGCAAAATCCTTGATCGACCGGATATGGGCCTTTTGCGCTTTATCGCCCATCTCATGGATGCGCATGTCTTCGATCATCCGCTCACGCAGCGGGGTTGTCTTCTCATGTGTCATGGAAACTCTCCTGTCCGTTGATTGAGAAGGCTCAATCGTCAGACAGGTTCGCTAGATCTCAAAATCCACACCGCCAAAGTCAGCGCACAACAACCGCAGCAAGCGCCATTGCCGCGCCAGCGGCTTCGTCCGCTCAGCAGGCATTGGCGCAATTTCAGCTTTGCCTCTGAACTCCAGCGTCCACGGCAACGACCTGTTCAATCTTGCCGCTGCGCCAAGTCTGGATCGTTTGACCATCCGCAGTAACACATGCGCAACGAAACAAGGGCCGCGTGTGGTGTGCGACCCTTGTGTCTGTTTGGTGTGAACGGTTGTCGCTTATGCGACCAAGGTTGCCTCGGTTGCGGTGACCATGTCGTCCATGGAGACGCCGTCGGCCAGTTCAACCACCTTCAGGCCGCCCTCAACAACGTCGAGAACGCCGAGGTTGGTGATGATGCGGTCGACAACGCCCTTGCCGGTCAGCGGCAGGGTGCAGGCTTTCAGCAGCTTGGAGACACCGTGTTTGTTGGTGTGATCCATAACCACAACCACACGGCCCACGCCGGCCACCAGATCCATTGCGCCTCCCATGCCCTTGACCAGCTTGCCGGGGATCATCCAGTTGGCGAGGTCTCCGTTTTCGGCCACTTCCATCGCGCCCAGGATCGCCATGGCGATCTTGCCACCGCGGATCATGGCGAATGACTGCGCCGAGTCGAAATAGGCGGTTTGCGGCAATTCGGTGATGGTTTGCTTGCCTGCGTTGATCAGATCCGCGTCTTCTTCGCCCTCAATGGGGAAAGGGCCCATGCCCAGCATGCCGTTTTCGGACTGCAGGGTCACTTCGACGCCTTCGGGGATGTAGTTGGACACCAGCGTCGGAATGCCGATGCCGAGGTTCACATACCAGCCGTCTTGCAGCTCTTGTGCGGCGCGTGCCGCCATTTGATTACGATCCCAAGGCATTACACGTCCTCCTTTGCACGTACGGTCCGCTGTTCAATGCGCTTTTCATGATCACCTTGAATGATGCGGTGCACATAGATGCCGGGCAGGTGGATCGTATCGGGGTCCAGCGAGCCGGTGGGCACAATCTCTTCAACTTCGGCAATACAGACCTTGCCACAGGTTGCGGCGGGGACGTTGAAATTGCGCGCGGTCTTGCGGAAGACAAGGTTGCCGGTCTCATCCGCTTTCCAGGCTTTGACAATGGAGATATCGGCAAAGATGCCTTCTTCCATAATATAGTCTTCCATGGCGCCGTCGGAGCCGGTGGGGAATTGCTTCTCCATCTTGCCTTCGGCGATCACGGTGCCAACCCCGGTCCGGGTGAAAAAGCCGGGTATGCCCGCACCGCCGGCGCGCATACGTTCGGCCAGCGTGCCCTGCGGATTGAATTCCAGTTCCAGCTCACCAGACAGATACTGACGCATGAACTCAGCATTTTCGCCCACATAGGACGAGATCATCTTTTTCACCTGACGCGTTTGCAGCAGGATGCCGATGCCAAAATCATCCACGCCCGCATTGTTGGAGGCAAATGTCAGATCCTTGGTGCCGGCGTCTTTGATTGCGTCCAGAAGGAGCTCTGGAATGCCGCAAAGGCCAAAGCCACCCGCCGCAATAAACATGCCGTCGTTGAGCAGCCCATCAAGGGCTTCGGCGGCGGTGGAATGCACTTTCTTCATGGAGTCCTCCCGACTACAGAATTTCTGGCCAAGTTGTCGCGCCCAGCGGGGGGTAAAGTCAAGAATACTGAGAGATTCGGGTATTACTACGGATTCACGCTGCGCCGCCGCACAGCTCACGGTTTTAATCATTATTTCGCATGCGTTAACGATTTGGCGGTGATTTTTGTCCAAAATTGGCCAAAAATACGTATTTATACGTAAATTTTGCGAACATAAATTATCAACAAATTAACCATTTGTTACGAATTCGTCCGGACACTGGCATAAGATCCATGGGGGATTAAAATGTCTGACTACGCGATAGATGCGTTCTATCTCGGCAGTGATGCCGAGCTGGACACATACGATGGTAATTGGTCTGTGGCGCAAGCCTTTTCACTAGTCGGCAATACATATGGCAGCGGAGCTGCGCCGCTGCTTCAATCACATGAGACAGTGTTGTTGGAAGATTTCAGCCCGGATGAGGGCTTTTTTTCCGCCAGCACACCACAAGAGCTCCATCCGCTGATTGCGGTGCCTGAACAGGATCCGATGGATGGGGCTTTGGAATACCACGTGACCATTCAAACCGTCGATGCCGAACGCATCCAGGCGCGCATGTATGTTTTGCAGGACGATCTGGGGCGGTTGTTTCTGACGCCCGGCCGCCAGGATGCAGCTGTTGCGGCGCAGGCAGTGCGGTCGGTGACCATTGATCGTCTGGCCCAGGACAAGATGGCCTGGCTGTGTTCCAACCTGGAGGCAAGCAATTTTGTCACCAGCTTTTTGGAAGGCACACAATTGATGTCCGTGGGCGGTGAGGTGCCGGTGGAACAGTTGGAGATCGGCGATCTGGTGCAGACCCTGGATCACGGGCTACAGCCGATTGTCTGGATGGGGTGCCAGCATGTGGTCTCGGGCGCGTCTGAGGCACCGATCCGGATTGGCACCGGTGCTTTGGGGATGGGATGGCCCAAACGGCCGCTCTATGTGTCGCCCCAACACCGGGTTGTCGTGGCGTCCGAGATTGCGCTGCAGATGTTTGATCAGCCACAAGTCCTTGTGCCCGCCAAAAAACTGCTGGGCCTGCCCAATATCAGCCAATGCAGTGTGCACCGCGCCTTGACCTATTGGCATGTTATGACCCGCGCGCATGAGGTTCTGTTTGCCGACAGCGCCTTGGTCGAAAGCTTTCTGCCGGGGCCCATGGCGCTGTCGGCATTGCCGGACCGCAATCGGCGTGACCTTTTTGTGCATCAACCGTCGCTGGTGTTCCAGGACGGCAAGCCCAAGACGGCACGGCGATGTGTTGAGGGGGCCAGGGCTGAGAAATTGGTGGAGCGTCTTTGCCGTGCAAAACAACCAGCGCTGGAGGGGCATTGCCTGACACGCGCCGCGTCAACCGGTGCGTGGAGACGACGCGCGGACACGCGGCGCGCAGCAGCGGTGCGTTGTTATGCCAATGCTGCACCCGCGTTGGTGGACAGTGTGGTACCCCAAGCCACCGTCACGGTCATACCGCCCCGCCAGAATTAAACCGGCGGGGTCGCGCACCCCGGTGCTTTACTCAGCATCCGCCTTTTTGGCGGTGGTTGAGGTCTTTTTGGTGGTGGTTTTCTTCTTTGCAGTGGTCTTTTTGGCCGCCGCTTTCTTTTTCGGAGCCTTCTTGCCAGCTTTCTCGGCAATCAGGGCCACGGCCATTTCAACCGTCACATCTTTGGGTTCGGTGTCTTTGGGCAGGGTCGCGTTGACCTTTTCCCATTTCACATAAGGGCCGTAGCGCCCGTCCATGATCTGGATCGCGCCGCCGCCATCGGGGTGTTCACCCAATTCCTTCAACGCTTTGGCCGCGGCACGGCGTCCACGTCCGGGATTGGCGCGTTTCTCGGCGATCATCTCGGTGGCGCGGTTCATGCCGATCTCAAAGACATCCATGGTCTCTTTGAGGTTCACATAGACGGGTTTTTCCTCATCTGGCAGCTGGTGCATCAGATAGGGGCCAAAACGCCCCAGGTTCGAGGCCACGACGCCGCCATCCGGGTGTTTGCCGATCTCGCGCGGCAGCGTCAGCAGGGTGACCGCCTGTTCCAGCGTGACGTCATTGGGGCCCCAGCCCGGCAGGTAGTCTTTGTTCTGTTTGGGCAAGGAAGACCGCGGCGGTTTCTTGTTCTCGGGCGTGGGCTCACCACGCTGAACATAGGGGCCAAAACGCCCCGATTTCAGGTGGATCTCATCGCCATCATCGGTGCCGAGGATGCGTTCGTACCCTTCGGCGCCTTCGCCAGAAATCGGGCGGGTGTAGTTACATTCGGGATAGTTGCCACAGCCGACAAACCCGCCGGTGCGCGACGATTTGAGGTGCAGCTGACCGGCGCCACATTTCGGGCAAGCACGCGCATCGGTGCCATCTTCGCGCGGCGGATACAGTTGCGGTGCAAGCGCGTCATCCAGCACGTCCAGAACTTGGGAAATGCGCAGATCGGAGGTCTCGGAAATTGCGGCAGAGAAGTCGCGCCAGAACTGACCCAGCACCTCTTTGTAGTCGTGATCGCCGGCCGAGACATCATCGAGCTGATCTTCCAGTTCCGCCGTAAACGTGTAGCCCACATATTTGCGGAAGAAGTTCAGCAAAAAGATCGTAACGATCCGGCCCTTGTCCTCGGGGAACAGGCGGTTCTTGTCCTTGCGGACATAGTCGCGGTCCTGGATCGTGGTGATAACAGAGGCATAGGTCGAGGGGCGGCCAATGCCCAGCTCTTCCATCCGTTTGACCAGCGTCGCCTCGGTATAGCGCGGCGGGGGCATTGTGTGGTGCTGCAGCGCCAGAACAGAGGTGTTGGTTGCCAGAATGGCCGCGTCACTGCCTGCCTTGTCAAAGTCGCCCTGCAGGGAGCCTGCGAATTTGATCGCCTCACCTTGCATGATCTGCGGCAGACGCTTGTCATCATCGTCAGAGACGACGTCATCGCGGCCTTCTTCGTAGACGCGCATAAAGCCGTCAAACAGCATCACCTGACCGGTGGCGCGCAGCACAACCTGCGCATCCGCCGACGCGATATCGACGGTGGTACGTTCCAGTCGCGCACCGGCCATCTGACAGGCCAGCGTCCGTTTCCAGATCAGGTCGTAGAGCTTGCGCTGGTCGTCCTCGGAGACCTTCAGCGAGGCCGCATCGCGGCTCATGTCGGTGGGGCGGATACATTCGTGCGCTTCCTGCGCGTTCTTGGCCTTGTTCTTATAAATACGCGGCTCAGAGGGCACATATTCAGCGCCGTAGCGTTTCGTGATCTCAGCACGGGCCTCGGTCACGGCTTCGGGGGCCATGTCGATACCATCGGTCCGCATATAGGTGATCAGCCCGGCCTCATAAAGGCGCTGCGCGGTATTCATACATTGGCGCGCACCCATGCCGAACTTGCGGCTGGCTTCCTGCTGCAGGGTCGAGGTCATAAACGGCGCCGACGGGTTGCGCGAGGCTGGTTTGGCCTCAACCGAGCGTGCGGTGAAATCACGCGCCTCCACCGCCTGAACCGCCAGCTCTGCTGCGGTGGAATTGGCCAGATCAAATTTATCCAGCTTGTCACCGCCCAGAACCGTCAGGCGGGCCTCGAAGTTTTGACCGCGCGGCGTCGCCATCTGGGCTTTGACAGACCAGTATTCACGTGGGTTGAACGCTTCAATCTCCATCTCGCGCTCAACAATCAAACGCAGGCAGACCGATTGCACCCGACCCGCCGACCGCGCACCGGGCAGTTTGCGCCACAACACAGGCGAGAGGTTGAAGCCAACCAGATAGTCCAGCGCACGCCGTGCCAGATAGGCCTCCACCAGAGGCATGTCGACCTGACGCGGGTTGCGCATCGCCTCGGTCACGGCCTCTTTGGTGATTGCATTAAATGTCACCCGGCTGACGCTGGTGGATTTCTTGATCGACCGGCGTTTGGTCAGCGCTTCCTGCAAGTGCCAGCTGATGGCCTCCCCTTCGCGATCGGGGTCAGTTGCGAGGATCAGTTCGTCATCGTCTTTCAACGCATCGGCGATGGCTTTGACATGCTTGCGGCTATCGGTGCCGATCTCCCATGTCATTGCGAATTCTTCGTCTGGATCTACTGAACCGTTCTTGGCCGGCAAGTCCCGAACATGTCCATAAGATGCCAAGACCGTATAGTCGGAGCCAAGGTATTTGTTGATTGTTTTTGCTTTGGCCGGTGATTCGACGACGACAACTGGCATAAATTAAAGACCTCTTCGGACGTATTCGGCGCGTTCTATGGCCGGGCAAAGTGTGGTGCGCAAGGGCTGAATGTCAATCCGACTGCATCAATTCGTTGCCGCGGTCAATCGTGGTGCAGGCCGAAACGAAGGCTTTTTGGCATGCGAGCGCTGGATGGTGCAGATTTACGCCGACATCGACGCAGACAATGGGCAATCCCTTGGGCATGTTCAGGATTTGTCGAACTTTAGACAGATCAAGCCGCCCGGTTGGCGATCCACATCACCCTTCATTTCAAGCTCGGTTAAGGCGGGTGCGACATCTCGCGCAGGGGCGGCGATTTCGCGAATTAATTGATCTTCGGCCGTGGGGGAGGGGCCCAATCGTTGAAGAATCTCTTGGTGAATCGCAGCCGTTTCGCGCAAATCACGCCGTTCTGGCGGCGGCGGGGGCAGATCTTTTAGCGCAGGCTTGGGCGTGACCACGTGATCGGGCGGCAAAGCCTCCAACACGTCGCGCGCCCCGCGTACCAGTAGCGCCCCGTCGCGGATCAACAGGTTGCAGCCCGATGCACGCGCATCAAAGGGATGACCCGGAACCGCCATCACCTCCCGCCCCAGATCCAACGCATCACGTGCGGTAATCAGACTGCCGGATCGGGTTGCGGCCTCAACCACCACAAGGGCGCGGGCGAGGCCTGCGATAATGCGATTGCGTTTGGGGAAATGGCGCGCCATTGGGGCCAGTCCCATCGGCTGTTCTGACAGGCGCAGACCTTGGTCCGCGATGTCATTTGCCAGTTTGGTGTTGTCAGTCGGGTAAATCACGTCCACGCCGCCGGCCATAACCGCAATGGTGCCGTGTTCCAGCGCGGCCTCATGCGCGGCGGTGTCGATGCCGCGTGCAAGACCGGAAGCAACGACATAGCCCGCCTCGCCAAGGTCGCGCGCCAGGGCGCGTGCCATCCGCAAGCCCAGCGATGACGCATTGCGCGCACCAACCAAGGCCAGCGATGGGCGCTGCAACAGCGACAGATCCCCGATGGCCCACAGGATGGGCGGCGCATCTGGCAGGTCTTTTAAGAGGGCGGGGTAGTCCGGATCTCCAAAGCACAAAAGCCGCGCTTTGGCGGCTTTTGCGGCATTTAATTCGGCGGTCACCTTGCTGGCAGGGCATATTTCATAGCCTTTGACACCAGCATCGCGCGCCATTTTTGGCAACGCTTCCAGCGCATTCTGCGCTGAACCGTATGTGTTAATCAGGCGGTGAAACGTCACCGGACCGACACGCCGTGAGCGCAACAGACGAAGCCAGGAAAATCGGGTATCTTCCGTGGTGGGTGGGAGTGGGGGGTGAGTGGAAGAAATGTTTCCTTCGATCATCCTAGGCTCCGCCCTGTTGCACTATCATGAATACGTTTGGGGAGGTTAACAGCAGGTGAACGTAGATCGCTTTTTCGTTGTTTTTTCTGAAAAAGGGTTTGAATCGAAATTACGCTTGGAAATACGCCATATCCCCTGTGTTTTATGGGGAAAAGCAATCGTTAAAATGCAACAGGGCGACGCTTAATAGGGCGCCGCCCTTCGGTAACGGGTCTGTGGCGTGGTTAATGTAACGCGCTTAGGTGGCAGAACCGCCAACGGTCAAACCATCCATCAAAACGCTGGGCTGGCCGACGCCCACGGGCACCCATTGACCCGCTTTGCCGCAATTGCCCATGCCGGGGTCAAGCGCCATATCATTGCCAAGCGCACGGATCTGTTTGAGCGCGGTCGCCCCGTCACCTATTAACGTGGCACCTTTTACCGGGTCGCCGATGCGGCCGTTTTTCACCCGATACGCCTCGGTACAGCTAAAGACGAATTTGCCATTGGTGATGTCGACCTGACCACCGCCAAACCCAACGGCCCAGATACCGTCTTTCATGTCTTTCACCAGATCATCGGGATCCGCCGTGCCGCCCAGCATATACGTGTTGGTCATCCGCGGCATGGGGGCGTGGGCATAGCTTTGACGGCGGCCATTGCCAGTGGGCTCGACCCCCATCAGGCGGGCGTTCTGCCGGTCCTGCATGAACCCAACCAGGATACCGTCCTCGATCAAGGTGTTCTTCTGGCTGGGCGTGCCCTCGTCATCCACGGTGATCGAGCCGCGCCGATCGGGGATCGTTCCATCGTCCAGAACGGTGACACCGGGGGCGGCAATACGTTCGCCCATCAGACC
Source organism: Epibacterium ulvae (assembly GCF_018678075.1). Lineage (GTDB taxonomy): Bacteria > Pseudomonadota > Alphaproteobacteria > Rhodobacterales > Rhodobacteraceae > Epibacterium > Epibacterium ulvae_A. The sequence continues at coordinate 8,462 of NZ_JAHHIR010000017.1, forward strand.
CGCAAACGCAGACGAGCCTTTGCGGTTGAAGTCGCCTTCCAACCCGTGGCCAATCGCTTCGTGCAGTAAGATGCCGGGCCAGCCGGGGCCAAGCACAACTTCCATGACGCCCGCAGGCGCCGGAACCGCTGTCAGATTCACCAGCGCGATACGCAGCGATTCTTGCACTTTGCCCTGCCAGTCCTGGGGATCAATCAACCCATCTAGACCAACACGGCCACCACCGCCTGCCGAGCCGCTTTCGCGGCGACCGTTTTCTTCGACGATCAGGGAGACATTCAACCGGGTCATCGGGCGCACATCGCGAATGCGCACGCCATCAGGGCGCAGAATCTCAACCTCTTGCAAAGATGCCGCCAGCGCGGCCGTCACCTGAACCACACGCGGGTCCAGATCGCGGGCATATGCATCAATTTCGCGCAACGTCTCCACTTTGACCGGAAAGGGCAGGGCGCTGATCGGATCTGTCTCGGAGTAGAGCCGGGTATTTGTGGCTTGTGGAGCGTCTGCCCAGGTGCCGCCACCATCGCCAACCGCCAGTCGTGCTGTATCTGCAGCACGCTTCAGTGAAGCAACCGACAAATCTGTCGAGTGTGCGTAACCGGCAACATCTTGGTTGATTGCGCGCAGACCAAAGCCTTCTGAGGCGTCGTAATTGGCCGAACGCAGGCGTCCGTCATCAAAAACCAGTGATTCCGATTTACGTCTTTCTGCAAAGATTTCACCATCTTGCGCCCCGTCGAGCGCAGTTTTCAAAACCGCCAGAGCCTCAGTTTCGGGGAGGCTGGTTTCAAAGGGACGAAAGTCGGAATGGTCCATCAGGGTCCTCGGGTTTATTGAAATAAATCAAGAAAAGCGACGGTTTGCCGCGAGCATTTCTCTTTAACTGTGCAAAGGAATATGATTTTGATCGGGATCAAAGACAATAGGTTAGAGGCAGTTTGCGGATTCGGGAGGAATTCTGCTATGACCCGCCTCAACATTAGATGCGATCAAACGATCAGGACAGCGTAATGAAGAATGCTTTGATGCTAGGGGGCCTTTTTTCTGGCCTTTTGACTGTTCCCGCCATGGCTCAGGAGGCTCTGGAGACCGTTGGTAAACCCGTCGATGGCGGGCTCGGGTTCCAGCCACCTGCCACTGAATTGGCAGAGGGGCTTCAGAAACTTGATGCGATGATTTTGATCATCATCACAATCGTCTGCGTTTTTGTGGCCGGACTTCTGGTCTGGGCCATCGTGCGCTTTAACCGCAAGGCCAACCCAACCCCGGCGAACTTTAGCCACCATACACCGGTTGAAATCGCCTGGACCGTGATCCCGATCATCATCCTGGTGTTTATCGGCTCCTTCAGCTTGCCGGAACTGTTCCGCCAGCAGGTGATCCCAAAGGCTGACCTGACCATCAAGGTCACCGGCTACCAGTGGTACTGGGGGTATGAATATGTGGACCACGAGTTCGAATTCGAAAGCTTCATGCTGGCGAAGGAAGAGCTGGAAGAGAACGGGTATGCGCCGGATGAATATTTGCTGGCCACCGACACCGCCGTTGTTGTTCCCGTGAACAAGACTGTTGTGATGCAGATCACCGGCGCGGACGTGATCCACTCCTGGACCATCCCGGCGTTTGGCGTAAAGCAGGACGCGGTGCCCGGTCGTCTGGCCGAACTGTGGTTCAAGGCTGAGCGTGAAGGCATCTACTTTGGCCAGTGTTCCGAACTTTGCGGTAAGGACCACGCCTATATGCCGATCACCGTCAAAGTGGTCAGCGAAGAAGCCTATGACGCCTGGCTGAATGGTGCGATCGACGAATACGCGGGCCTGCCCCAGACGTATGAGGTCGCAGCCAAGTAAGCCGGTTGGCTGAACCGCACAGAGCGTCGCCCTCAAACGGGAGCGGCGCCAGACGGAGCAACATATGCAGGGCCGCCACCGGCCCTGTTGTGTAGACGAAAGACCCGAGGACTATGACAGACGCAAGCCTTCACGCCAGCACCGTGTATGAGGACGAGGCCAGCTTTGGTGATTATTTCGCCCTGCTGAAGCCACGTGTGATGTCGCTGGTGGTGTTCACGGCCCTTGTGGGTCTGTTGGCAGCGCCGGTTTCGGTGCATCCCGTAGTCGGCTTCTGCGCGATCCTTTTTATTGCCATTGGCGGCGGCGCGTCCGGCGCGCTGAACATGTGGTGGGATGCGGATATCGACCGCATCATGAAACGCACCAAAAAGCGCCCGATCCCCGCAGGTAAGATCACAGCCCCCGAAGCGATGACATTCGGCATCGCCCTGTCGGGCCTGTCGGTCATTATGCTGGCGCTGGCGACCAATATCTTTGCCGGGGCCTTTCTGGCCTTCACCATTTTCTTCTACGTGGTGATCTATACCATGTGGCTGAAACGTTCGACGCCGCAAAACATCGTCATTGGCGGCGCGGCTGGGGCCTTTCCTCCGGTCATCGGCTGGATCGCTGCGACCGGATCCATGTCGCTGGAGCCTTGGTTGATGTTCGCCCTGACCTTTATGTGGACCCCGCCGCATTTCTGGGCGCTGGCGCTGTTTATGCGCAACGACTACGACGACGCGGGCGTGCCGATGTTGACCGTGACCCATGGTCGCCGCACCACTCGCCTGCATATCCTGGCCTACACGGTGCTGCTGGCGGTGCTGGCGATTGGCACCGGCTTCACCAGCATCGGTGGTCCGATCTATATGGCCGTGGCGGTTGTCCTGAACGCATTGTTCCTGCTGGGCGCCTTGCGGATTTCCCGCCGGGACGAGATCGCCAGCGAAGCGGATAATTTCAAGGTTGAGCGCAGCTTCTTCAAACTTTCGCTGCTATATCTCTTCCTGCATTTCGGCGCGATTCTTGCGGAAACGCTTCTGAAACCCTTCGGTCTGGGAGGCTGGTAAGCCAATGGCACTGAACAAAGAACATGAGCTGCACAGCCGTCGCAAAGGGCGCAATATCGGTCTTGGGCTGGTCTTGGGCGGATTTGTCGTGCTGGTTCTGGCCCTGACCATGGTCAAAGTGACCTCCAACGGGTTCAATTTCCCCTCCGAGCTGTCGCAGGGGACCAACTGATGGCCGCAAGCGCGCAACAAAAAACCGTTCTGCAACTGGTTGGTGTTGTGTGTCTGATGGGCGGGCTGGCCTGGGCGTCGGTGCCGTTTTACGACTGGTTCTGCCGGGTGACCGGCTTTGGCGGCGTCACAGGCGTGGCCGAGGCGGGATCCGACACCATTCTTGACCAAAAAATCACGGTGCGGTTTGACGCCTCCAAAGAGCGCGGCATGCCGTGGGAGTTCAAACCCGTCGCCCGTGAGATGGAGCTGAAGATCGGCGAAACCGGTCTGGCCTTCTATGAAGCATACAACCCCACCGACCGGCCCATCGCGGGCATGGCGTCGTTCAATGTGACGCCCTATTCGGCCGGTGGATATTTCGACAAGATTGCTTGCTTTTGTTTTGAAGAGCAGGTCTTGCAACCAGGGGAGCGGGTGCAAATGCCCGTAACCTTCTTTGTGGATCCCGAAATCGTCGAGGATCCGGACGCGAAATACGTGCATACGATTACATTATCGTACACGTTCTATGAGAGCGATCTGCCCGAAGGGTACGCGGCTCTGGAGGTCGGCGCAGATGAAAACAAGAACTCGGTCGCTAGGTGAGGGACACTTAAATGGCGCACGCTAAAAATCACGATTATCATATTCTACCACCGTCCATCTGGCCCCTCGTGGCTTCGGTCGGTGCGTTCATCATGCTGTTTGGCGCGGTGCTTTGGATGCAGGGCATCACATCGGCGGCCTTCTGGGTCGGCTTTGCGATGGTTTTGTACACCATGTACGGCTGGTGGCGCGAAGTGGTGATAGAATCCCGTCAGGGTGACCACACCACGGTTGTCCGCATCGGTCTACGCTATGGCTTCATCCTTTTTGTGATGTCCGAAGTCATGTTCTTTGTCGCCTGGTTCTGGTCGTTCTTCAAACATGCGATCTACCCGATGGAAAGCTACGTCGGTGCCGAATATATCGCGCCGAACATCCACGCGGTTGACCCGTTCCACCTGCCGCTGATCAACACGCTGGTCCTGCTGCTGTCGGGCTGTGCTGTCACCTGGGCGCACCACGCGCTGGTGCACAACAACGACCGCAAGTCGCTGATCCAGGGTCTGTCGATCGGTATCGCATTGGGTGTCTTCTTTACGTTCCTGCAAGGCTATGAATACGCCGAACTGATCCTGCACGAAGGTTGGGAATTTGGCGGCGATGAGTTCTACTCGAACTTCTTCATGGCCACCGGTTTCCACGGCTTCCACGTGCTGATCGGGACCGCCTTCCTGACGGTCTGTCTGATCCGGGCGATGAAGGGGGATTTCACCCCGGAACAGCACGTCGGTTTCGAGGCCGCAGCCTGGTACTGGCACTTTGTTGATGTGGTCTGGCTCTTCCTGTTTGTGGCCGTCTACATCTGGGGCACCTCGGGCCTCTAAGCTCGGGCCGCCACACGAAGTGTAACGAATACATCTTTGTGGTTTTCAATGCCGCAAAGGCCAATTATCTACCAAAGGCGCGTGGGGCACAGACCTTGCGCGCCTTTGCCGTGGGAAAGATGACAACAATGCGAGCGTTTTGGTTTCTGGCCATTGTGGGCGTCTTGGGATGCGCAATCCTGCTGAGCCTCGGCACGTGGCAGCTCAAACGGCTGAATTGGAAAACTGCCATTCTGGCCGAGATTGACGCCAATATCGCAGCTGCCCCGATCCCGCTTCCAGACCAGATCGACCCACAACAGGATAAGTACCGCGCCGTGACCGCGACAGGCACCTTGCTGCCGGGAGAGATCCACGTCTGGACCACCTTCAAAGCGCAGGGGGCAGGCTACCGTGTCATCGCCCCGTTTGAGACAGACACACAGGGTCGCATTCTGGTGGATCGTGGCTTTGTGCCAACCGCGCGCAAACAGGACCCGCGCCCCTTGGGCGAGACGAGGCTGGTTGGAAACCTACATTGGCCCGACGAAAGCAGCAGCTTTACCCCGGATCCCGACCGAACGGGAAATGTCTGGTATGCGCGCGATGTTGATGTTCTGGCCTCGGAACTGGACACCCGGCCCGTGCTGCTGGTGCTGCGCGAAAAGCCGCAGGACAACGCCGCGCCGACGCCGATGCCGATCACAACCGCTGGCATTCCCAACAACCATTTGCAATATACCATCACCTGGTTTTCCTTGGCGGCGATCTGGGGCGGGATGACCGCCTATTTCCTGCGTCGCACTGGCACCCAACCTAAAGGTTCGAACTGATGAAATATATCTCAACCCGCGGACAAGCGCCCGAGCTGACCTTTGAAGAAGCGATGCTGACCGGCCTCGCACGCGACGGCGGCCTTTATGTTCCGGCCGAGATCCCATTGATGAGCGCCGATGACATCGCCGCGCTCTCTGGCTTGCCCTACGAAGAGGTCGCGTATCGCGTCATGCGTCCCTTTTTGGGCGACAGCTTCACCGATCAGGAGTTTCGCGACATCATTGCCCGCGCCTATGCGGGCTTTGGCCATGTGGCCCGCGCACCGCTGAAACAGCTGGAGCCCAACCACTTCCTGCTGGAGCTGTTCCACGGCCCCACATTGGCGTTCAAAGATTTCGCCATGCAGCTGATCGGCCAATTGTTCGAAGTCGCTCTGAAACGTCGCGGCGACAGCGTGACCATCGTGGGTGCGACCTCAGGCGACACCGGTTCTGCCGCGATGGAGGCTTTTGCAGGGCTTGAGGCGGTGAACGTCTTTATCATGTACCCCCATGGTCGCGTGTCTGAAGTGCAGCGCCGTCAGATGACCACACCAACCGCGGCCAATGTGCACGCGCTGGCAGTGGATGGTGACTTTGACGATTGCCAGGCGCGTCTCAAGGACATGTTCAACGATTTTGACTTCCGCGACGGGGTCAAACTGGCTGGCGTGAACTCGATCAACTTTGCCCGTGTTCTGGCGCAGGTGGTCTATTACTTCACCGCAGCTGCCTCGCTGGGCGCACCCTATCGCAAGGTCTCCTTCACCGTGCCGACCGGCAATTTTGGCGACATCTTTGCGGGCTTCATCGCCAAACAGATGGGCCTGCCGATTGACCAGCTGGTGGTGGCGACCAACCAGAACGACATCCTGCACCGCTGCCTGTCCGGCAAGGGCTACTACACAGGGGAGACCATCCCCTCGATCTCACCCTCGATGGACATTCAGGTCTCTTCCAACTTTGAACGTGCGCTGTTTTATGCCTATGGGCAGGATGGCAAAGCCGTCGCGCAGCTGATGGATGAGCTGAAAGAGGGCGGTTTCGACGTCAGCCAGGGGGCGATGCAGTTACTGGCCGATACTTTCGTGTCCGGTCGCGCCTCGGAAGAGGAGACATTGGCGACGATCAAGGCGGAATATGCCGCCTCGGGCGAATTGCTGTGCCCCCATGGCGCGGTTGGCGTGAAAGTTGCGCAAGAACACCGCAAAGCGGACGTGCCGATGATCACATTGGCAACAGCCCACCCGGCAAAATTCCCCGCTGCGGTCGAGAAAGCCAGCGACGTGCATCCGCCTCTTCCCACGCGCATGTCTGATCTATATGAAAGATCGGAACGTTTGACCCGCATCGCAAATGATCTGGGTGTACTTGAAGATCATATCAGAAAGACAATCGCCCAGTGACCAGCCCAGTAACGGTGCAACAACACGAACTCGCCAATGGTTTTCGGATCGTAACAGAACATATGCCGGGGCTGCAGTCCGCAGCCATCGGCGTCTGGGTCGGTGCCGGTGCCCGCAATGAACGTCTGGAACAGAACGGCATTGCGCATTTTCTGGAGCATATGGCGTTCAAAGGCACCGCAACGCGCAGCGCGCTGCAAATTGCCGAGTCGATCGAAGACGTGGGCGGCTATATCAACGCCTATACCAGCCGCGAAGTCACCGCCTATTACGCGCGGGTTCTCAAGGACGATACCAATCTGGCGATGGAAGTGATCGCGGATATCCTGCAGAACTCCACCCTTGATTCACATGAAATCGAGGTGGAGCGGAACGTGATTCTGCAGGAAATCGGCCAATCGCTGGATACGCCCGATGATGTGATCTTTGACTGGCTGCAAGAGCAATGCTACCCCGGCCAGCCCATTGGACGCACCATCCTCGGCCCTGCAGAGCGTGTGCGTGCCTTTGGCCGCGAGGATCTGCAGAATTTTATCGGCGAACACTATGGCCCGTCCCAGATGATCCTGTCCGCCGCCGGCGGTGTGGACCACGATGAGATCGTGAAGCTTGCTGAACAACTGTTTGGACATATGACGCCAAAATCAGACCTGCAAAGCGACGCCGCACTGTTTCATGGGGGCGAGATCCGCAATACCAAATCGCTGGAACAGGCCCATTTCGCGCTGGCGCTGGAAAGCCCGGGCTACCGCGATGATGCGATCTATACCGCGCAGATCTACGCCAGTGCCATGGGCGGCGGCATGTCGAGCCGCCTGTTCCAGGAAATCCGCGAAAACCGGGGCCTGTGTTATTCGATCTTTGCGCAGGCAGGCTCTTATGCCGACACCGGCGCGCTGACGATTTATGCGGGCACATCGGGTGATCAGGTGGGGGAGCTGGCGCAGGTCACCATTGATGAGCTGAAACGCGCAACCCATGATCTGAGCGATCAGGAAATTGCCCGCGCCCGTGCGCAGATGAAAGCTGGGATGTTGATGGGGCTCGAAAGCCCGTCCAACCGTGCCGAACGTCTGGCCCGTCTGGTGCAGATCTGGGGCCGCGTTCCGTCATTGGAGCAAACCATTGCCAAGATCGACGCCGTGACCACGGCGGATGTGCGCAAGCTTGCCGAAACCTATGCGGTGCAGGCCCCAGCGGCGCTGGCGCTATATGGTCCGGTTGAGACTGCGCCGACCTTGGAGGCATTGCAGGAGAGGCGCGCTGCCTGATGCTGTTGTCGCGTCGCAAGGTCCGTCTTGAAACCGAACGTCTGACGTTGCGGCTGCCGACCCATTCCGATTTCCGCGAATGGTCGGCGCTGCGGCAACACAGTCGTGATCATCTGGTCCCGTGGGAGCCAACCTGGGCCAAGGACCACCTGGGGCGCAAATCGTTTACCAACCGGGTCTATTGGGCGCAGCGTTCAGTCAATTCCGGCACGGCGATGCCGCTGTTTATCTTCCGGCGCACTGACGAGTGTCTGCTGGGCGCGCTGACGCTCGACAATATCCGCCGGGGGCCTGCACAGGCCGGGACGTTGGGCTATTGGATGGGGCTGCCCTTTGCGCGCCAGGGCTATATGCGCGAAGCGATCAACGCGATGGTCCATCATGCGTTCACCCAGGTGAATCTGTCCCGGATCGAGGCCGCCTGCCTGCCGGAAAACGCCGCCTCGCGTGGGTTGCTGGAAAGCTCGGGCTTCAAATATGAGGGCGTCGCGCAATCCTACCTGCAGATCAACGGGCGCTGGCGCACCCATGTGCTCTATGCCGCCTTGCGCCATGATCGGCGCGGGCGTACCACTTCGGGACAGGTCTGACCCGTATTCAGACCCAAGCTGAGATACGCAATCCATGCCTTTGAACCCAGTCACGCCCTTTTTCCTCAACACGCTGGCGACCCAGCTGCCGCCCGATACCCTGCGCCCGGCTGAGCCGCGCTATCTGGACGAGCCGCGTGGCCGCTATCAGGGCAAGGCAGGCGCCGTCGTATTGCCCCGCACAGTGGAAGAGGTCGCAACCCTTCTGAAATCCGCCAATGCGGCGCGCATTGGGGTTGTGCCCTATGGCGGCGGCACCGGACTGGTGGGCGGGCAAGTTGCGCCAGATGGCCCCGCACCCTTGGTCGTGTCGCTGGAGCGGATGAACAAGATGCGCGCCACATACCCGCAGGAAAACGTGCTGGTGGCTGAGGCTGGTGCCATTCTGGCCGATGTCCAGACGGCGGCGGCGGATGTGGATCGCCTGTTCCCGCTGTCATTGGCCTCCGAAGGCACCGCGCGGTTGGGCGGCCTGTTGGCGACCAATGCCGGCGGCGTCAACGTGCTGCGCTATGGCAATACCCGTGATCTATGTCTCGGGCTCGAGGCCGTTTTGCCCAGCGGAGAGATCTGGCATGGGCTGACTCGCCTGCGCAAGGACAACACCGGCTATGATCTGCGCAACCTTCTGATCGGGGCCGAAGGCACGCTGGGGATCATTACCGCGGCAACCCTGAAACTGTCACCGCGCCCGCGTGGCCTTGGCACCGCATTGATGGTGGTTCCCAATCCGGCTGCAGCGATTGAGCTGTTGGCGCTGGCGCGCGACCGCTTTGGTGAGGCGGTCAGCGCCTTTGAATTGATGCATGGTCAGGGGCTGGCGTTCATGGCCGAGCATCTGCCAGACATCCGCCAGGCCTTGGATCCGCGCCCGGAATGGTGCGTGCTGATCGATCTGGGGCTTGCCAATGAGGACAGCACCGAAGCAGCGCTTTTGGCGCTGTTTGAGGCCGCGATGGAGCGTGATCTGGTCAGTGATGGCACCATCGCCCAATCCGAGGCGCAGCGGCAGGAAATCTGGTCCGTGCGCGAACATATCCCCATCGCGAACAAGGCGGTGGGCTCCATCGTCAGCCATGACATCTCATTGCCGATCTCACTCATTCCCGAGTTTATCGTCAAAGGCGAGCAGGCGCTGGCAAAACTCGGCGACATGCGGATCAATTGCTTTGGCCATTTGGGCGATGGCAATCTGCATTACAATGTCTTCCCGGCCCAAGGGCGTGACCGGAACGCATACAGCGACCTGCGCGCCGCGATCCAGACCTGTGTGCATGATTTGGTGGCGCAGTATCACGGCTCTTTCAGTGCGGAACACGGCGTCGGGCGGGTCAAAGTGGCGGATTTGGAACGTTACGGGGATCCCACCAAATTGGCGGCGATGCGGGCGATCAAGTCGGCGCTCGATCCCAATGGGATCATGAACCCCGGCGCGGTGTTGGCGGCGACGTAACCCGCGCCCATGAAAGAAGGGGGCCAATTGGCCCCCGATTGCGCGCATATGATGGCTCGGTTCAGAGCCCGTCAAACTCACACAGAACATTCACATCCATGCCCTGGCTCTCCAGCAGCTTGCGCCCGCCGAGTTCCGGCAGATCGACAATGAACGAGCACGATATAATGTCGCCCCCAAGCCGTTCGATCAGCTTGATACCCGCGCCTGCGGTGCCGCCGGTGGCCAAAAGATCGTCGACCACCAGGATCTTTTCACCCTTTTGGATGGCGTCATCGTGGATCTCCACAATCGCCTCTCCATATTCCAGCTTGTATTCCTCGCTGATGGTGGTGCCGGGCAGTTTGCCCTTTTTGCGGATCGGCACAAAACCAACGCTCAGCTGATGAGCAATCGCCCCGCCCAGAATAAAGCCGCGCGCCTCAAGGCCGACAACCTTGTCGATCCGCTCTCCGGCATAGGGGTGCAGCATCTGGTCGATGGCCATGCGAAACCCGCGCGGATCGGCAAACAGGGTGGTCACATCGCGGAACATGATCCCTTCGTGGGGGAAGTCCACAATGGTGCGGATGTAATCTTTTACGTCGGGCTTTTTGGGCATGCGGTCGCTCCCTGTGGATCGCGCGTCACGGTCATCATCAATCACCCGACACAGCGTCGGGCCAACTGGGTGTGACCGATTAAAGCGCGCGGTTCAAGAGGGAAGCGCGGCTATGCAAGCCTAACGACGTTGTGAGAAAAAGGAGCGATAAAATTTGGACGAAAGCCAGGGAAGATGTGGATTATTCCAATCCCGGCGATCGCGTGTCAGAAGTTTTTCGGCGACGTAAAGGTTCATTTTTCTCCGCCTTTGTGTAACGATTTCACGAATTAAACAGTCGAAACTTCGACCGTGTACATCATATGTATATACAAGTTATATACATATTGCAAGAACAAACAATGAAAGCGGAATGCGTGCGCAGAAAAGATCGCGCTACAAAAGGGACAAAGGACAGCCAGCTGGTCTTGCGCCTGGACAAGGCCGAGCGGGAGCGTTTTGTTGACCTCTGCAAAGAGCTCGACACCACAGCCGCGCGCGAGATCCGCCACTTTATCCGCGATTTCCTCAAGAAAAACGCGAAGAAATAGCCGCGGGGATACGGGCGGTTTCTTAGGCCGGCCTGCGCAATGTGGCGGTCAAAACCCCCATGCCAATCAACGCCACGCCGCCGCACCGGCTGATCCAGTTGTTAAACGCCGGGCGCGCAATGACGCGGCGCAATTTGTCCGCCGCCAAGGCATAGACCAGCGCATTCACCCCAGCCAGACCCACAAACGTGGCAATCATAACCGCAAACTGCGGCAGCAAGGGCTGTTCCGGGCGCACGAATTGGGGCGCAAAGGCGATGAAAAATGCGATGGATTTCGGGTTGAGCGCGGTGACAACCGCCGCATGGCCAAAAACACCGCGCGCCTGAACCTTGTCGGTCCCCATAGGCGTCAGACCTCCGCTGCCTGCACTGCGCCACAGTTTGACGCCCAGCCAGACCAGATAGGCAGCACCCACCCATTTCAGAACTGTGAACAATTCAGCCGAGGCCAGCACAAGCGCACCCAGCCCCGCAAGGGAGGCGGTCATTGCGATAAAATCCCCCAACGCCACCCCAAGGGCCGACGCCACCGCGACCGAACGTCCCTTGGACAGGGAATAGCTGAGCACCAGCAAAACCGTCGGGCCGGGGATCAACAACAGCACGACAGAGGCGGTGACAAAGGCAAGCCAGAGGTGAAAATCCATGGGGGTCTCTCCAATACAATCACCCCAGCAATCCCGAAAATCATCGGGGCAGCAAGGGATAAATTGTATCGGATCACATGGGTGCGGTCGCCTAGCCCAGAACCCGGCCTGCAACCGCATCCAGTTTTGCCAAGAGTTCAGGATCGCGTTTTTCCGGCGCGGTCATGATGGCAAATTCCAGCGCCTTGTCACAGCCATGCGCGCACTCTTCGCGGGTGGCGCCCAGCAGCTCTGGCAGTTTGGCAACCAGCGCACGGCCATTGGCGGAATTGCCCTGCAAGGTCGCAATGATCGAGGTCACGTCGACCTCACCGTGGTCGGGGTGCCAACTGTCATAATCGGTGACCATCGCGATGGAGGCATAACACAGCTCGGCTTCACGGGCCAATTTCGCCTCGGGCATATTGGTCATGCCTATCACATCACAGCCCCAGCTTTCGCGGTACATCTTGGATTCCGCAAGGGTGGAAAACTGCGGCCCTTCCATACACAGATAGGTGCCCCCGCGATGCACGGTGATGCCGACGTCTTTGGCAGCCGTTTCCGCCGCATCCGACAGGCGCGGGCAGGTGGGGTGAGCGACGCTCACATGGGCCACACAACCGGTGCCAAAAAAGCTTTTGTCGCGGGCGAATGTGCGGTCAATGAATTGATCCACAATCACAAAATGCCCCGGCGCCATTTCATCGCGAAACGAGCCGCAGGCCGAGACCGAAAACACATCCGTCACACCCAGACGTTTTAGCGCGTCGATATTGGCGCGGTAAGGCACCTCGGTCGGGGAATGCACATGGCCGCGCCCGTGACGGGGCAGAAAGGCCATTTTGACGCCATTCAACGTGCCCGTCAGGATCTGATCCGAGGGCGCGCCCCAGGGCGTGTCAACACTGACCCATTCCGCGCCATCCAGCCCATCAATGTCATAAATGCCTGAACCGCCAATCACGGCAATCATGGTCTCTTTGGTCACGGTGGAAGTCTCCGAATTTGATAGGGTTGTGCAAGTAGTGAGGGTTTCGCCGCGCTTTGACAAGCGCGGGCCTGCGGCGCAAGTATTTTTAAAAAGATGAAGCCCTCGGTCGCTTAGCCCATGAGCGGTGCCGCCTATAGGCCACGCAGGTCGGATTGTGCGCGGAAATCCTGCATCGCGGCGTCAAAGCCTTCTAGGGGCCAGCTCAAATCCTGGGACTGGCCATGACTGTCGCGGAAGGTGAACCGAAAGGCATCGCCGCTCTGCATCGCGTCCAACAAGCCCGCGGCTGCGGTGTCGTCAAAGGTGCAGGACAGCCCCGTCAGGCAGCCAATGCGCCGGGTTTTCCAGATCTCTTCGCCTGCGTCTTCGATGCGAAACCCGTTGGGGCCAAACAGGGTTCCGGCTTCCAGACCAAATTCAACCTCCGGCCCCGCATCGCCATTGGTGACAAACATGAATTGGGCCGCGAACTTTGGCTTTTGCGAAAAGATGTCCACATAGCGCAAATAACAGCGTTGGCTCAGGGTCTCGCCCTCCATCCGTTCATCACAGGAGGACAGGTAGATGCCGAAGGTCTCAAAATGGGTCACGCGCCAATTGCTGGCGGTGTCCTTGCCGTCCACATCCTGCGCTGCCGCGCCGCTTGCAATCAAAGCTGTCAAAACGGTTGAAAGGCCGAGGCCGAGGGTCGCGCGCATCACATTTTCCACTTTTGGTACCATTTGAGTTGGTCCAGGTTTTACTGGCTGCGGCGGTCTCCATGAAATCAACTTGTCGCTATGGATGTTGCAGGGGTGGGGCACCACCGAGGGGGGCAGACTGGTTTCAAATCTATGACCGGGGCGCGCGCCGGATCGGCGACCGTTTCGCCGCGAAACCTCCATGCGGGTGGTCTCATGCAGATCGGACATGTTTGGGCAGCCCTTGTGCCTTAAACCCGGCCTTGGGGTGTGTTTTGCCGGTGTTTGCCGCGATCTGCACCGCCCAAACCGGGGTGGGCTGCCTTGCTTGAGAGGTGCTTTACCGTTAACAGGCTGGCAACAACCTCCTTCCCCTAATCAGGTAGACTTGATGACACGTGGCGTTTTAGGCCTCCTGGCCAAGCAGATTTCTCCCCCGAACCTGTCGATCATGCAGGATGAGGGTCTTACCGTTTCCCGCGTCCGGACCGAGCTTTTGTCCGGTCTGACCGTGGCCCTCGCGCTGGTGCCCGAAGCGGTGGCCTTTGCCTTTGTGGCGGGTGTGCACCCGTTGGTCGGCCTTTATGCGGCCTTCCTTGTGGGGCTGGTGACAGCGCTTTTGGGCGGCCGTCCTGGCATGATCTCGGGCGCGACCGGTGCCTTGGCCGTGGTGATGGTGGCTTTGGTCGCGGAACACGGTGTCGAATACCTGTTTGCGACGGTGGTTCTGATGGGGATCTTGCAGATTATCGCGGGCGTGATGCATTGGGGCAAATTCATCCGCCTGGTGCCACATCCGGTGATGCTCGGCTTTGTGAATGGTCTGGCGATTGTGATTTTCCTGGCGCAGCTGACCCAGTTCAAAGTGCCCGGAACCGGGGGGGAGCAATGGCTGGCCGGTGGTCAGCTGGTGCTGATGCTGGGTCTTGTGGCGCTGACCATGGTGATCATCTGGGGTATGCCCAAAATCACCAGCGTGATCCCTGCGCCGCTTGCGGGTATTGGCATCGTTGCCATCTTGGTGATTGCCCTGGGTCTGGATGTACCGCGCGTGGGCGACATGGCCTCGATCGAGGGCGGTCTGCCGGGGTTCCACATCCCCTTGGTGCCTTTCAATCTGGAAACGTTTGAGATCATCCTGCCCTATGCGGTGATCCTGGCCGCAATCGGTCTGATCGAGAGCCTTTTGACCCTGAACCTTGTGGGTGAGATGACCGGCAAGCGCGGTGGCGCAAGCCAGGAATGTATCGCCCAGGGCGCGTCCAACGTGCTGACCGGTTTCTTTGGCGGTATGGGCGGTTGTGCGATGATTGGTCAGTCGATGATCAACGTCAAATCCGGCGGTCGTACCCGGATTGCCGGCATCGCGGCGGCGCTGTTCCTGTTGCTGTTTATCGTTGCGGCGTCCCCGTTGATTGAACAGATCCCGCTGGCGGCGCTGGTTGGTGTGATGTTCATGGTTGTGATCGGAACCTTTGCCTGGAACTCGTTCAAAGTGATGACCAAAGTGCCGTTGACCGACGCCTTTGTCATCGTGCTGGTGACCGTGGTGACCGTGGCCACTGACCTTGCGATTGCGGTTGTGGTGGGCGTCATCGTCTCGGCCCTGGCCTATGCCTGGAACAACGCGCGCCGGATCACGGCCCATACCCGCGACAGCGAAAGCGACACGGGGGCCAAAGTGTATGAGATCGAAGGCCCGCTGTTCTTTGGCTCTTCCGAAGGTTTTGGCGAGCTGTTCACCATCGCTGAGGACCCCGATCACGTGATCGTCGATTTCGCCCGCAGCCGCGTGGTGGACCAGTCCGCCCTGCAAGCGATCGAAGTGCTGGCGGCGAAGTATGAAGCAGCCGGCAAAACCCTGGCACTGCGTCATCTGAGCCGGGATTGTCATCAGCTGTTGACCAAAGCCGGTCACCTGATGATCGACAGCGACGATGACCCGGAATATGCGGTTGCGGTGGATTACTCCGTCCGCACCGGGATTCTTGGCGGGCACTGATCCGTAGAAATACAGATCGGACATATTCGGTCAAATTACTTCACTAAACGGTGATCTCGATAAGGTTGCCGTTTTTTTATAGCCGCTTACCCCGTCGCGCCTCTTTGCTGGATAGAGGAGATATTAAGATCCTCATGGCACTTCTGTAAATATTGAAGCAAAGGAGCCAGAATGGAACCTCAACCAAGAATTGGCCTCGCAGCCTTGGCAGAATTGGCCTTTGGCGGCGGCGACGTTAAGTCATTTTACAACGATCTAATTGCCCTGATTAAAGAAGACCCGACAAACGCCGGTATCATGATGGACCTGTCTATTGCAGCACAGCTTGAGGGACACCAGGAGCTGGGTTTGGCATGGCAGGACTATGCGCTGGACATCAGCCGGGTGTTCCAGCCGATCCGTGAAGTAAAGGCCAAACGGACGGTGCTGATCTATGCTGCGCCGATCCACATGGGAGGCAATACGCCCGTAGACCTTTTACTTGGCAACGACGCATTTGACGTGGTGACCTACTATCCCCACTTCGACATGAAGCCGGACGAATACCCAACCTTGCCGCCCCATGATGTGGCCTTTTGTGCGGCACCTGCGGATCACGAACAGGCAGAGCAGTTTTTTGAAACCGTGCGCCGCATTGCCGCGCTCCAAGGTGTCGATGTTCTGAACCTGCCGCATCATTTGGTCAAGCCAGAGCGGGACACGGTGCCGGAGCTGCTGGGCAATGTGCAAGGTCTGCGGACCCCCAAAACGCTAGAGATTGATCGCGCAACTTTGCAGCGGATGCTGGCGCATGAAAACGAGAGCGAGGCGCTGGCAGAGACGGCGGTCTATCCGTTTGTTGTTCGCCCCGTGGGCTCCCATGCGGGCGCAGGTTTGGCCAAGGTTGAGACACGGGCGGACTTCACAGCCTACCTTGAAACCCGTCCAGAAGAGGCGTTTTTCGTCAGTGAATTCATGGACTATGCCTCACCCAAGGACGGGCAATTCCGCAAGGCGCGGATTGTCTGTATCGACGGCAAAGCCTATCCCTCGCACTATGCAATCGCGGATCGTTGGGACATTTGGTACGCCAATGCAAAGATGGAAGAATGCGCCGTAAAACGCCGCGAAGAAGAAGCGTTTATGGAGACATTCGCCGAAGGTTTCGGCAAACGTCACCAAGCGACCTTTGATGCGATCACAGCCGTCATCGGGTTGGATTACTATGGGATCGACTGCGCCGAAGACGCCGATGGCAATCTGGTGCTGTTTGAGATCGACAACGCCTTGATCGTGCATGATTTGGATAGTCCTGAGATTTATCCCTATAAACACAAGCATATGCAGAACGTCTTTGACGCGTTTGAAAACCTGTTGACGTCGAAATGCCGCGTTCTGGACATGTCAGTGCCAACAGGCGTGATTGCAAATATCCCACCTATTCAGGTCCAGGAACTGCGCGTCGTAGTGTAGTAGCCGTGAGAAAAAATGACAGAAAAGCCCGGTGACCAAATTCGCCGGGCTTTCATGTTTTACAACACGGAACACGTGTCGTCGCAATGGTCATCACAGCTGTGCAATCGATCGCAAGTCGCCCCGAACGCGCCGGTTTCTCTGTTTTATCGAATAAGTAACGACGCTGTTGTAGCCGTCGACGGTACCCAAATGCGCTGCCGGTTGGCAGACATTTTTAACATGAGATTTTAGGTGGATACATTGATGAAAAAACTTCTGACATTCTGTCTTTTGAGTTTCGGCCTGGCGACGGCGGCACCGGCCGCTGTGGTCGAATTTGACTTCCGCGTATTCGATCAAACAGGATCACTCCTGTCGGATGACGGGGTGCTGTCATATGATGACAGCCTGGTTCCTTCAGCACCCTAAACCCGGCCGATGGAATTGCACTTTCGTTGACGTTGTTTGGTACATCCTATACCGGTGAGAATGCCACCGATTTTCCTAACTTTATCACGTTCGATTTTTTCGCAGGCGTTTTGAGGCGGATTGATTACAATCTGAGGGATGGGGTAAACGGCGTTGATTTTTCCGAACAGGACTTCGATCAACTGATCTTCGCCGGAGGTGGCGGACTTTTGTTTGACGAAGCAGAGGGTATCTTTGAGGTGACGGCCTCGGCCATTGCCTTTCCCTCTGAGGCAATCGCACCGGTCCCCGTGCCGGCCGGTTTACCGCTGATGGCAACCGGGCTGTTTGCCTTGGGCTGGACGGGTCGCAAAATGCGCAAACAGGGGTAAACCCCATGTGTGCGCAAGGGGTTATTGACGTGGCGGAGCAAGCGTCTCCAACTCAGACACATCCCCTTGCAACAGCGCGCTTTCGGCTTGGACAATTGCGTCATGGGGCCAATCCCACCAGGCGAGGTCTTGCAGCCGGGTGATCACCTCTGGCGCAAACCGGTAGCGTAGCACCGTGCCGGGGTTGCCGGTAACGATGGCATAGGGTGGGATTTCGCCGCGCACTACGGCGCCCGCCCCGATGATGGCCCCATTGCCAATCCGCGCGCCGGGCAGCACCATGGCGCCGTAGCCCAGCCAGACATCGTGTCCCACCACCGTGTCGCGCAAATCGGTTTGATACCCTGCGCGCGTCCCAACTGAGAACACCGGGAAGGGGTAGCACGTCAGCCCCGCCTGGCTGTGATTGGCGGCAGCGGTGATGAACTTCACCCCATTCGCGATCGAGCAGAATTTGCCAATGATCAGACGTTCTTGGGAGAAGGGAAACAGATAGGGGGCAAGGTGTCGTCCCCAGTCCTGAGGCGGGTCAAAGTCGGAGGCATATGTATAGGCCCCGACCTGGAACTGCGGGTTATCAATCACCTGGTCCAACAGAACTGTACCAGGGTACAAAGTGCCGTCGGGCAAGGTGATCGGGTGGCGCGCGTCCGGGGCGGGCAAAGGCATATGTGTAATCCAGTATGTGACCCGGTCTGTTAGCCGGGGCGTTGCAGGCTGAACAGGTCGCGGATGGTGGTGTAATCCATATATCCCAGACGGCTGAGCGGATGATAGGTGGTGATGTCGAACTTACCATCAATCAGACAATCGTCGCGCATGTGAACGCCGACCACTTCGCCCATGACCATATAATTGGTCTCACCTTTCAGCTCAACAATCTGCGTGACTTCGCATTCCAAAGCGGCCGGTGCGGCGGCGACGCGCGCGCAAGCGATTTGGGTGCATTCTGCGGCTTCCAGCCCGGCGTGGGTAAATTCATCAACCTCTTTGGGCAGATGCGCGCAGGAGGCATTCATCGCGTCGCGCATTTCATACTCCACCACATTGACGCAAAAGACGCCGGTGTCGCGGATATTGGCCAGCGAATCCTTGGTGCCGTCCTGATCGGGTTTGGTCCCGGTTGAGCAGAACATCACCTGGGGCGGGACATAGGCGGTGGCGTTGAAAAAGGAATAGGGCGCCAGATTGTTGACCCCATCCTTGGAGCGGCTGGAAATCCAGCCGATGGGGCGCGGGGTGACAATAGCGTTGAAAGGATTATGAGGCAGGCCGTGGCCTTCGCTGGGGCGGTAGAACATGAGGGTCTCCAAGTGTTTGCGCCACACTTATGCACGTGCTAGGGGCAATTCCACCCCTGAGGCGGGGCACAATGAGGTGAGCGCTGTGATCGAGCTAAAATCTGAGCAACCAGAAGATAGGTGGGAGGTCGAGGCCCTCTATGACCTGTGTTTTGCGCCCGGGCGCGAAGCACTGTCGTCTTATCGTCTGCGCGATGATGTGCCGCCGGTCTTGGGGTTGAGCCAGGTTGCTCGTGATAGCGATGGGATTCTGGCCGGGGCGATCCGGTTTTGGCCCGTCCATGTGGGCGCGCACGACGCGTTGCTGCTGGGTCCCGTGGCGGTTCACCCGACCCGACAAGGGGAAGGGCTGGGCGGCTCTTTGATCCGTGACAGCGTGGCGCAAGCCCAGGACAGTGGCTGGTCGCGGATGATGCTGGTGGGCGATCAACCCTACTACCAGCGGTTCGGGTTTGTGCGGCTCGTGGGGGTAGAAATGCCGCCGCCCACCAACCCTGACCGGGTTCTGGGGCTGGCGCTAAAGCCGGACGCCTGGGCAGGTGTTCAGGGCAAAGTCACCCGCTGGAGTAGATGACACAGGTTGAAAAGCGTCTTCTGCAGCCCCATTTTTGAGGTAAGCAGGGAGTGCCAACGTGGTCGAAATTCTGATGCCGGAACGGGTGCATGCGCCCGAAGACATTGATCAGGAACTGGAAAAACTCGCCAAACTGTACCAACAGACCAATGGCCCGGGGGTACGGTTCTTGAATTTCATGGGCGCGCAAGCCGACCAGCTTTTGTCGCGACTGCCAGATCCAGTCAGGCGCAATCTGGATGGTGCCACCGAACAGGCGCTGATGTTTGCCCTGCGCCAAGGGGCTGCGCGCCGTGTTCTGCCCAACGTGTCACCGCGCGGCGAACGGCTGGTGGGTGCGGCGCTGGGCGTTGTGGGCGGCGCGGGCGGTCTGGCCGGAACCTTGGCCGAGCTGCCGCTAACCACCACATTCTTGTTGCGGATCATCCAACAAGAAGCCGCGCGACACGGGTTTGATCCCAAAAGCGACAGCGTGCTGTTTGACACGATTCGCATCTTTGGCGCGCCGGGGCCGTTCGACACTGACGCGCGCGATGCGGGCTATCTTGCGGTGCGTTTGGGCATGAGCAGCGGTGGCATGCAGAAATTGGTGGCACAAGTTGCCCCAAAATTAGGCATCGCTTTGGGGCAAAAACTGGCAGCACAGGCGGTTCCGGTGATCGGCGGTGCGGCTGGGGCGTCCTGTAACTACCTTTTTGCGGGATATTATCAAACTGTCGCAAAAGTTCACTTTTCAGTGCGTAGACTGGCAATCGACTGTGATATGCCAGAAAGAGAATTGAAAGATCGCCTGCAACGCAGGGGATGACCCAAATCGGTTGCGTATTGTGGAATTGTTATGAGGGATCGGGTCGCCAGTTTGAGGCGATTGGAAATAACGTAAAATGCCAAAGTCGATCAACAAAGCAATGCCGCCCAGGCAGCAATTTGGTGCGTTGTGCTACCGTGTCACCGCAAAAGGAAAGCTGCGTGTTCTGCTGATCACCTCTCGCGGGATTGGTCGTTGGATCGTGCCCAAGGGCTGGCCCATGCGTGGGCGTGCCCCCTGGGAGGCGGCGCGGGTCGAAGCCTGGGAAGAGGCGGGCGTGCGTGGCGATATCGTAACCAAAAAAATTGGTAGTTATGACTATGACAAATGGCGCCCCGATGATGCGCCCTTGCCCTGTCAGGTTGATCTCTTTCCGCTGGAAGTTGCCTATCTGGAAGACAAATTTCCCGAAGCCGACCAGCGCCAGCGCAAGTGGTTTTCGCCGGAAGACGCGGCGGATCTGGTGATGGAGCCGGAGTTGGCTGAAATTCTGGTAAGCTTTCGTCCCAAGATGCTGAATTCCACGGCGAATTGACCTTGTGCTTGATGAATTTGGGGTTTTAATCGCGTTTTCCTGCTATGAGGGAAAGCATGATTCAATACACGCTCAAATGTGCAGAAGGCCATGTGTTCGAGAGTTGGTTCCAGTCCGCCGGCGCTTTTGACAAGCTGTCACAGGCGGGGCTGGTGACCTGCGCCGAATGTGGCACGCACCATGTTGAAAAAGCGATAATGGCCCCGCGTGTGCGCACCGGGCGCAAAGCCGTCTCTGCCTTGGGAGAGCCGGAACCACCGGTTGTGGAAGCACCTGCGCCTGTGGCGCCTGCACCCGCAGTCGTGGGTGCCGAAGAAACGCCCCCTGCCAAGGCAGAGGTTGAGGCGGCGCTGAAGAAAATACGCGAAACGGTTGAGGCGAACTCTGACTATGTCGGGGATAGTTTCGTCGATGAGGCGCGCGCCATGCATTTGGGCGATGCGCCGGAACGGGCGATCTATGGCGAGGCCAAGATTGATGAGGCAAAAGAATTGATCGAAGACGGTATCCCGGTGATGCCGCTGCCCTTTGTTCCAGGGCGCAAGACGAACTGAGACGCGGGTTAATATCAGGCAAGTAAAACAGAAGGGTTACACATGCATGTAGTCGTCACCGGAGCGAGTCGCGGCATTGGCAAGGCACTGACGCGCCAACTGCGCGATGAAGGCCACGCGGTAAGCGCCACCTCGCGCGATCATTCCGCGGACACCCAGCTTGATGTGACCGACCCGGGCCAACAGGCGCGGTTTGCGGCCCGCCTAAAAGGCCAGCCCATTGATCTGCTGATCTGCAACGCCGGTGTCTATCTGGACAAGAACATGGCGCTGGGCGACTTCAGCGCCGAGGTCTGGACCAAGACGATGGCGACAAATGTCACCGGCGTTTTTCTGACGGTTCAGGCGCTGTTACCCAACCTGCATCTGTCTGAAATGCCCAAGATCGCCATTTTGTCGTCGCAGATGGGCAGCCATTCCCGCGCACCGGGGGGCAGCTATGCCTATCGCGCCTCAAAGGCGGCGGTGACCAGTATCGGGCGCAATCTGGCAACCGATCTGAAACCCCACGGCATTGCGGTTGGGATCTACCATCCCGGTTGGGTGCGCACTGATATGGGCGGCCCCGATGGGGAGGTCTCGGTTCTGGAGAGCGTCTCTGGTTTGATCCGCGAGTTTGAGGATCTGAGCGTCGAGACGACGGGATGTTTTCACGCCTGGGACGGCCGGATCATGCCCTATTGATCGCGCCTTTGGCGATCGGATCTGCTGCGTGAAGTACAAAAAAACCGGGCGCGAGGCCCGGTTTTTTTGCGTTTTATGCCAAAGGTTTATTCCCAACAGCTGACCAGGACGGTCATGCCGTTGGCCTTGCGCACCAATTCGGCGTTTGGCACCGAACCTTGAGGGTCGGTCTGGTCGGTTGCCGCAACAGACGCGCGGGCCAGAATGGCGCGCAGGGCCTCGGCATTGGCGGCAAAGCTGACGCCTGCAGGCAATTGCTGGCTGCCGACCTGACGGGGCAGCAACATGCCCAGAACCGCGCCATTGGCGTTCAGAACCGGGCCACCGACATCGCCGGATTGTGCGGCCAGGGCCAGACGGGCGACGCCTTGGTTGCCATCAAGGCTGCGCAGATCGCTGAGGGTGCCCCAGGTCAGAGACGGCGCGCCCAGGATGCCTTCGTAGGAGAAACCAGCAACGGCCACATCAGACTGCAGACGCGGCGCAGTGATAGCCAGTTGGGCCACATCCATCGGCGCCAGTGGCGACCGGGGGCGCAGGACGGCAACGCCGTTTGGCGCGTCATCCAGAACCACATCGACCGGATAGTCGTGATCCAGTGTCACCTGGCTGCATTGCGCCACCACATCCGAGGTGGTCAGCACGGTGCCCGCCGCATCGACAAAGAAGCCGGTGCGCGACAGGCGCGGTTTGCGGATTTCCAGACCGGACAGCAGATCGACGCTTTGTGGTGCGTCTGCACCGGCGGTGGGATCCAGAACACCGTCCAACCGGGTGAAGGTGTTTTGCATTTCGGTCACGATACGCGCGCGGCGTTCATCGTCTCCGGTGGGCCAGATCAGGGTAAAGCCTTTGATCTCACCATTGCGCAGGGTGGCTTCGGCGTGGGTGACAATCCCGTTGCCGCGTCCTTCGATGGTGAAGCTGTTGCCGCTGCGGCTGCGAGGGCCTTCGAGGGGCACAATCTCAAGCGTTTGCAGGATCTCATACAGACCTGCCAGCGTGCGTGCATCGCCCGGCTGGCTGATCAGCAGCACCTGCGCGCCCAGATCACCGGCTCGTTCATAGATCGAGAAGGGCGATTCATGGCGGGCAAAGGCGACCTCGGCGGTCGGCACCGACAGGGCGATCCCGGCGTCTGCGTTCTCAACCCGCGCCATGCCGACCGAGATCAGCGGCGCGTTGTATTGATCCAACAGGGTTTTGCGCTGTGCGGTGGTCAAAACGCCGGTGGGTTCCACCACGTTTGCGGCTTGCCAATCGGCCATTGAGCGGCGGGTGCCACGGCCAAAGGAGCCGTCAATCGCAGAGCTGTAGAACCCCTGCGCCTGAAGCGCGATTTGCAGCTGTTGCTTTTCCGCGCGGCTGAGGCGGGCCTCGGAGCGGCGGGCTTCGGCGGGGCTTTCATCGGCGACCGCGATTTGCGGCGGGCTGGTCTGGGGTGCAGGTGCTGTTGGTTCAGCGCTTGCCACGGGCGGCACAACCGGCGTCGTCTCTACCGGGCCAACCGGGTAGAACTGTGCCCGCAGGTTGCGGGAAAACGCGATAAAGCTGTCGCCGGGGATCTGACGTTCGGCGCGGTAAACCTGCAACACGCGTTCTGCATCGGTGCGGCTGTAGGGACCAAGCACCACACCGTACCAGCCGCCACCCAGCGAAAAGCCAGAGACATCTGGCAGCCGCGCGGCGAAATCACGGGCGCGCGCTTCGGCCTGGGCCAGCGACGGGTGGGCCGCGACCTGGATCCAAACCGTGGGCTCTTGTTGCGCACGCGCGGGGTGTGGGGTGGCGATGATGAACGTCAGAATGGACAGCGCCCAAACGGCGATGAGCTTTTTCATAAGGGGGCCTCGATCCCGGGACATAAACAAATTCCTTTGGCTCTTAACGGCTATGCGTTTCAAATGGAACTCCTGTTAACGGGGAAAAACCGGGTGGTCATGTGGAATTCAAACCTGTTCACAGCTTTTTTCAACTGGGTGCGCGTGTTTTGAGCCGTTGACCCTTTGCCTGCAGTTCCATAGGAAGAAGACCGCATTTGATGCCCCAAAAGGGAAGAGATATGACCCAAGCACCCGGCGCGCCGCGCTCCTTCCAAGAGATCATCCTGCGGCTTCAGACTTACTGGGCCTCAAAAGGCTGCGCGATCCTGCAGCCCTATGACATGGAAGTGGGGGCAGGGACGTTCCACCCGGCGACCACATTGCGTGCGCTCGGCTCCAATGCCTGGGCTGCGGCCTATGTGCAGCCGTCGCGTCGCCCGACCGATGGCCGCTATGGTGAGAACCCGAACCGTTTGCAGCACTATTACCAGTATCAGGTGCTGATCAAACCCTCGCCGCCCGATCTGCAAGAGCTGTATCTGGGCTCGCTTGCGGCGATCGGCATCGATATGCAGCTGCACGACATCCGCTTTGTTGAGGATGACTGGGAGAGCCCAACACTGGGCGCCTGGGGTCTGGGTTGGGAAGTCTGGTGCGACGGGATGGAAGTCAGCCAGTTCACCTATTTTCAGCAGGTGGGCGGCCATGACTGCGCGCCGGTTTCGGGTGAGCTGACCTATGGCCTGGAACGTCTGGCGATGTATGTGCTGGGTGTCGACCATGTGATGGACATGCCGTTCAACGACCCGCAGTCGCCGATTGCGCTGAAATACGGTGATATCTTCAAACAGACCGAAGAAGAATACGCCCGTTGGAATTTCGACGTGGCCAATACCGAGGTTCTGCTGCGCCATTTCGAGGAAGCCGAGGCAGAATGCGCCGCGATCCTCGCGCGGGACCATGTGGACCCCAAGACCGGCAAACGCATCATCATGGCGCATCCGGCCTATGATCAATGTATCAAAGCGAGCCATATGTTTAACTTGCTGGATGCCCGTGGCGTGATTTCGGTCACGGAACGTCAGGCCTATATTGGTCGTGTGCGCGCGCTGGCCAAACAATGTGCGGACGCTTTCGTACTGACCGAGGCCGGGGGCTTTTCCAATGAGGATGCAGCATAAGCGGGAGACGCGCAGATGATGGGTAAGTTTCTGGCCCTGCTGCTGGGGGGCTCTGCGCTCGCTGCGGGCGTGGGCATGTATTACCTGCAGGTCTATGGGTTTTACGAGGATGTCGTCGCCCAACCGGGTCAGGATGTGGTGTTGATGCCGCTGGATGGCGGGGCGGCACAGACGATTGCCTATGACGTGTTTGAGGCGATTGACGCCGACAGCTCTCCCATTCGCTATCGCGCCTGTTTCACCACACCGTTGACGCCGGATGAATTGGCGCAGGTCTTTACACTGTCCGACAAGGATGAGCCGCGCAATGCGCCGGGTTGGTTTGACTGTTTTGATGCCGCAGCCCTGGGTGCGGAACTGAACGCAGGCACCGCAACCGCGTTTCTGGGCGCAAAGAACGTCCATTTCGGGGTCGACCGAATTGTGGCGATCACCACGGATGGGCGCGGCTATGCCTGGCATGAACTGAATAACTGCGGCAAGAAAGCCTATGACGGAACCGTTGTTGGCGAAGATTGCCCAGACCGAGACAATTGAATTTTTGCCGGGCGCGCCCCGGTATGACACCGATACATGCGCCTGACGCGCAGGACCCGAGGACGCAACGATGCCCGATCTTTTGATTGAACTCTTTTCCGAAGAAATCCCCGCCCGCATGCAGGCGCGCGCGGCGGATGATTTGAAGAAGAAGGTAACCGATGGTCTGGTTGAGGCCGGTCTGACCTATGCGGGGGCCGCCGCCTTTTCGACGCCGCGTCGCCTGACGCTGACATTGGACGGGCTGCTGGCCGAAAGCCCCACAGTTCGTGAAGAGCGCAAAGGCCCCAAAGTCGGCGCGCCGGACAAAGCCATCGAAGGTTTCCTGCGCGGTGCCGGCGTCACGCGGGACCAGTTGGAAGAGCGCGAGACCCCAAAAGGCGCGGTCTATTTCGCCACCATCGAAAAACCAGGCCGTCCGGCCGCCGAGATCATCGCCGAGGTTCTGGATACAACCATCCGCAACTTCCCCTGGTCGAAATCCATGCGTTGGGGCGCGGGCTCCTTGCGCTGGGTGCGCCCGCTGCATTCGATCATCTGTCTGCTGTCCAGCGACGAGGGTGCCGAGGTTGTGCCGTTTGAAATCGAAGGCATCAATGCCAGCAACACCACATTTGGCCACCGTTTCATGGCGCCTGCCAAGGTCACCGTGTCTGGTTTTGACGACTACGCGGCCCAGTTGAAGCGCGCCTTTGTGGTGTTGGATCCCCAAGAACGTGCCGACGCGATCTGGCAGGATGCCACCAATCAGGCCTTTGCGTCCGGTCTGGACGTGGTAGAGGACAAGGGCCTGCTGGCAGAGGTTGCGGGGCTGGTGGAATGGCCTGTGGTCTTGATGGGTGAAATTGCCGAGGATTTCCTGGGCTTGCCTGCCGAGGTCTTGCAGACCTCGATGAAGGAACACCAAAAATTCTTCTCGGTCAGAAATTCCAAGACCGGACGGATCGAACGGTTTATCACCGTCGCCAACCGTGAAACCGCCGACAATGGCGCGACCATTCTGGCGGGCAACCAAAAGGTTCTGTCGGCCCGTTTGGCGGACGCAAAATTCTTCTGGGAGAATGACCTGCGGGTTGCCAAATCCGAGACCGGCATGACTGCTTGGACCGAGAAACTGTCGAACGTGACCTTCCACAACAAGCTGGGCACCCAAGCGGCGCGGATCGACCGGATCGCAGCGCTGTCACGTGAGATTGCGTCGGTTGTTGGCGCCGACGCCGATCTGGCAGAGCAGGCGGCCAAGGTCGCCAAGGCGGATCTGTCGTCCGAGATGGTCTATGAATTCCCGGAACTGCAAGGTCTGATGGGGCGTTACTACGCTGAAGCGGCTTGCCTTCCGCAAGAAGTCGCCAATGCCTGTGAGCAGCATTATTCGCCCCTTGGCCCGTCAGATGTGGTCCCGACCGAGGCGGTATCCGTTGCAGTGGCGCTGGCAGACAAGATCGACACGCTGACCGGGTTCTGGGCAATCGATGAAAAGCCTACGGGTTCCAAAGACCCCTTTGCCCTGCGTCGTGCGGCTTTGGGTGTGATCCGATTGGTTCTTGAGAATGACGACCATGTTGCGCTGAAAGAGATTTTTGCCAAAGGCTATGAGGGTGCGGATGTTGAGGATCTGATGTCCTTCTTCCACGATCGTCTGAAGGTTTTCCTGCGCGATCAGGGTGTGCGTCACGATGTGATCGATGCCTGCATTGAAATGGACGGCAATGATGATCTGACCCTGTTGGTCAAACGCGCCCGTGCCTTGCAGGAATTCCTGGGCACAGACGATGGTGTGAACCTGGTGCAGGGCTTTAAACGCGCCAACAATATCCTGACCCAGGCCGAAGAGAAGGATGGCGTTGAATATTCCTATGGGGCGGATCGCAAATTTGCCACGGATGACGCGGAAAAGGCGCTGTTTGATGCGTTGGAAGGCGACGGGGGAGCGATCTCCACGGCCATCGAGACCGAGGATTTCGCGGCCGCCATGGGCGGCTTGGCCGCACTGCGCCAGCCGATCGACACTTTCTTTGAGGCGGTGCAGGTCAACGCGGACAATGAGATCGTGCGCCGTAACCGTCTGAACTTGTTGAGTGATATCCGCAAGGCCTGCGGGCAGGTTGCGGATCTTAGCCAGATCGAAGGCTAAGCCTCACCCAAGCTATGTGATATGAGAGGTCGGCTTCTTGATGAGCCGGCCTTTTTCTTTTTGCGCAATTGCGTAATTTGCGCCAGATTGACCGAACCCTCACGGGTGTTTTGCATTGTTCAGGTGCAGAAAAATTTTCAAATTCGGCCCTATGCAGGGGCATTCGCGGTGTTATGCTGCGGGCAGTGAGAGGATGCTGCAGTGCAGAAAGATGGTTCCGAGTTCGAGAATGCGGTGCGTATTACACCAACGGCAAACATGCATGTGTCGGCCCATGGCGGACGTGCAAAATGCCTGCAGCGCCTTGTTCGGTTGGACCTGCCGGTGCCGCGCACTGTTGCCCTGTCGTTTGATGCGGTGCACGGGATTGCCAATGGGGTGATGCCAGATCTGGATGCGATCCTGGCTGAGTTCCCCTCGGATGCGCTGCTTTGTGTGCGTCCGTCGTCGGAAGATCCCGATTGGGGTGGACCCGGTGCGATTTTGAACATCGGCGTTAATGATGCCTGTTATGTGGACCTATGTGATCAACTGGGACGCGGCGCGGCGGCAGCGATTTACCTGCGGTTTGTGCAGTCTTATGCGGTGCATGTGGCGCGTCTAGATCCGGATGTCTTTGAAGATGTTGAGGACGGCGGCCCCGATGCGCTGGTTGAAATCCTACATGCCTATGAGGCGGAAACGGATGAGAATTTCCCGCAGGATCGGTCCGAGCAATTGGGCGCGGTGTTGCGGTCAATGGCGCGGGCCTGGGAGGGGACATCGGCGCGGCTTTTGCGTCAGGCGCGCGGTGCGCCGGCGGATGCGGGGCTTGGCCTTGTGGTGCAGGAAATGGTGCCGGGGCTGGGGCGTGGCGAATGCGGATCTGGTGTCTTGCAATTGGTCGACGCCAAGACCGGGGAGCAGCGGATCACTGGACGTTATCTGAGCCAGAGCCAGGGGCGCGATGCCTTGGGCGCTGATGTCGCAGCGATGTATCTGGCCAAGGACGCGCGCGGACCGGCGTTGGAAGACCTGGCGCCCGAAGCCTTTGAAGAATTGAAACAACATGCGGCCTTGATGCGGGAAAAACTGCGCGAGGAGATGCAGGCTGAATTTGTCATTCAGGATGGCAAAGTGCACATCTTGGACGGTGTACGCGTGCAACGCAGCGCGCGCGGAGCCTTGCGGATGGCGGTGCGTCTGGCCGAAGAAAAGATCATCCCACAGCAAGAAGCGGTAATGCGGATCGACGCGCATTCCCTGAACGAGCTGTTGCACCGGCAGGTGGCGCCCGATGCGCGCCGCGATGTGATTGGCGACGGGATTGCCGCAAGTCCGGGGGCCGCGACCGGGCGACTGATCTTTACATCAGCTGAAGCGCAGGCGAGCGCCTCGCGCGGGGAGGCTTGTATTCTGGTGCGGCGCGAAACCTCGCCCGAGGACGTGCGCGGCATGCATGCCGCCGTCGCGGTGCTGACCGAAAAGGGCGGCATGACCAGCCACGCAGCCGTGATCGGGCGCGGCCTTGGTCTGCCGTGTATTGTGGGCGCAAATTCGATCCGGTTTGACACCCGCCGCAAACGGCTGCGGGCGGCGGATGGGCGGATTTTCCGGTCAGGCGATCTGATCACCATTGATGGCAGTTCCGGCCAAGTGCTGTCCGGGGAACCCGAAATGGTCGAAGCGGCGCAGGACGGGGCCTTCCAGACCTTGATGTCCTGGGCGGATGAAGAGCGTGATATTGCCATTCGCACCAATGCCGACACGCCACGCGATGCCCGCACCGCGCGCAATTTCAATGCCCAAGGCATTGGGCTGTGCCGGACCGAACATATGTTCTTTGACCCCGGTCGCCTGACGGTGATGCAGGAGATGATTTTTGCCGAGACCCCATCGGGGCGGGCGGCCGTTTTGGCGCGTTTGTTGCCGATGCAGCGCGATGACTTTCGCGAGCTGTTTGGCATTATGGAAGGCCTGCCGGTTTGCATTCGCCTGTTTGACCCGCCCTTGCATGAATTCCTGCCCACCAGCCAGTCGGGGCAGCGCGAATTGTCAGAGGCGCTTGGCCTGCCGGTTAGCGAAGTCACCCGCCGGGTGGAGGAGCTGGGTGAATACAATCCGATGCTGGGTCTGCGCGGTGTGCGTCTGGGGGTGACCGTTCCGGAAATCTATGACATGCAGGCGCGGGCGATTTTTGAAGCCACGCTTGAGGCCTCGGTGGACGGCGCGCCGGTGGTGCCGGAGATTATGATCCCGCTGGTGTCTGCCAAACGCGAGGTGGAGCTGGTCAAGGCGCGTATCGATGCGGTTGCGGCTGCTGTGCGTTCAGAACGCGGGCAGGCGTTTAACTATCGGCTGGGAGTCATGGTCGAAACACCACGCGCGGCGCTGCGCGCGGATGAGATTGCGGCGCATTCGGCCTTCCTCAGCTTTGGGACCAATGACCTGACGCAGATGACATATGGGCTGTCGCGTGATGATGCGGGCCGGTTCATGTCCGAATATGTGCGCCAGGGGGTCTTTCCCGAAGATCCGTTCCACGTGCTGGATGTGGACGGGGTTGGGGAGTTGTTGAAGCTGGGTGTTCAGCGCGGTCGAGAGGCCAGTCCGGGCATCACATTGTCGATTTGTGGCGAACATGGGGGCAACCCCGAATCAATCGCATTTTGCCGCCGTGCAGGCTTTGATTACGTGTCCTGTTCACCATTTCGCGTCCCCGTTGCGCGGCTTGCCGCCGCTCAGCTCGCTATCGCTGATAAAACGGAGAAAACGCTTCAAACTAACTGAAAATTAACGGCTTTCTCGACATTTCCCTTTGCAAGTGAGACAGAGACGAGGAAGCGGATCGGTGCGCAAACTGGGCTGAACCCTGGCGCCGTCTGGACCTTTTGAGAAGTTTCAGCTAGACGATCCGACTGCGTGCACCAGCTTGCCATGTGCGCGGTGTTTTTGGGGGTGAAAGAGATGAAGACTATCAAGTTTGCCGCTGCGGCTGCTGCGGCTGTAACCCTGTGCAGTTCCGCACAGGCCGAAGCAGATCTTGGCCAACTGTTCCTTAAGGAGCAGACGACTTTGCAGGCCATTCCCGAAGCCCGCTATGCGCGTTTTTTCAAGTTTAACGGTAAAAACGGGCGCGCCAAGGGCGAAAATGTGGAATTTGCCAACAGTTGGCTCGATAGCCGTCCAAAAGCGACCGGCGATGCCCAATTTCAGTGCTTGGCGCAGGCGCTCTACTTTGAGGCACGCGGTGAGACGGTAAAAGGGCAGTTCGCGGTGGCTGAGGTCATCATGAACCGGGTGGACAGCAAACAGTTCCCGAATTCCGCCTGTGCGGTGGTCCACCAAGGGACCGGGCGCAAGTATGAGTGTCAGTTCACCTATACCTGCGACGGCCACAAGGAAGTGATTGCCGAAAAGCGGGCCTATGAACGTGTGGCCAAGGTCGCGCGTGTGGTGCTGGATGGGACAAGCACCGATCTGACGGAAGGCGCCACCTATTACCACACCACAGCGGTGCGCCCCCGTTGGAGCCGCAGTTTCACAGAGACCGCGCGCATTGGCGTGCACAAATTCTACCGTGACGATCGTTATCGGACCGCATCCAACTGACAATCCGGTAGGGGCAGTGAAAATTTGGCGTATTTGGCGCGAAATGCTGCGCGATAGCGCTGTCTCCCCTGATTTTAAGACGGTATAGAGAAAGCCCCGGCCAGTTTGGTTCGGGGCTTTGTGCCATCCGTCAAGGACAGCTGAGATGACATCTGAAACCGAACTTGCCTTTGCGCATCCCGAAGCGCGTGCAAAGGCAACCGCTGATCGCCCTTTGGATCGGCTCTCGTTGCGCAATCACATCGTGGATGTGGAAATCGGCGCTTTTCAGAGCGAACGCGATGTAACCCAACGGCTGAGTTTCAACGTGGTGGTGGAAATCGCGCCCTTGCCTGTAGATCTGGACGATGATGTTGATCGCATCCTGTCCTATGACACGCTGGCAGAGTCGATTGCCGCCGAATTGGCCGCCGAGCGGTTGAACCTGTTGGAGACCCTCTGTGACCGTGTGGCGCTGCGTATTCTGCAAGAACCGCAAGCGCGGCGGGTGTTCGTGCGGATTGAAAAGCTGGACCGGGGTCCGGGCGCGCTGGGTGTTGAAATTGTGCGCAGCAAAGAGGGCGTGGTGACCGATGCGCCCGTGGACGTGGTTGCGGCCCCAAATCCGCGGATCGCCTATCTGACTGAGGTCGCATTAAAAAGCCCGCATGTCTCGCATTGGATCGACCAGATGGCCGCGATGGAGGCACCGCTGGTGGTATGTGTTCCGCCTGCGCCGACCAAAGACCGCGATGGCATGTCGGATGGTCCGCGTCGCCGCGCAGCACTGGTTTCGGTCGAACTCGCCGCATGGCAGTTGAACAATCGAGAGCCACGATGTGTGGTTGTGGCCAGCCGCACTGAACTGGACTGGGCGCTGAAAAACCGCCAGATTAGCGTATGGGCTCCGGCCAAGATCGTGCTGGATGCTCCGGAGGGATCTGACGTGGACGCCGAAGACGGATGGGCGCTGGCCAAATGGTTTGCAGAACACTTCGCAGCCTGCGAGGTGCTTGCTTTTGCTGGGGATGCTGATGTCGCGAACTGGACGTCCGCTACCCCCTTGCGCGCGGTGACATTGGAGCAAGCAGAGATTTGATCTATTTCCGACCCTTAGTGCGAGATGGCGAAACCCGCCCCGAAGGTGCCATTCCCCTGGCTGGGGGCCGCCTGTGGTTTTCCGAAGTCGAAGCGCTGGAGCGGGGGCGCCCGCCGCAGATCATGCCAGCCGGATTGGTCCCCGAAGAACACCGCCGCCGCATGTCGGCGCGCCGCTCGTCTATTGCGGGGCTGGATATGGGCACGCCTCAGGTGATGGGCATTTTGAACGTCACCCCCGACAGTTTCTCGGACGGCGGGGTACATGAGGATTACGACGTGGCCTGCACGGCGGCGCAGCGGATGATCAAACAAGGCGCGTCGATTATTGATGTGGGCGGCGAATCCACCCGTCCCGGTGCTGAAACCGTGGAAGAGGTCGAAGAGATCGCGCGCACAGCCCCGGTGATTGCCGGGATCCGAGAACAGAGCGAAGTGCCAATCTCGCTCGATACCCGCAAGGCCGCAGTGGCTTTGGAAGGGTTGGAGGCCGGGGCCAGTCTGGTCAATGATGTCTCGGGTTTTACGCATGACACGGCGCTTGCGCCCTTGGCCGCGCAGGCGGGGGTGCCGGTCTGTATCATGCATGCGCAGGGTGATCCGCAGACCATGCAGGATGATCCGCAGTATGAAAATGTGCTGCTGGACGTCTATGACTTTTTGGAACAACAGATCGACCGTTTGGAAGCCATCGGTGTTTTTCGTGACCAGATCGTGGTGGATCCGGGCATCGGCTTTGGCAAGACGCAGGCCCATAATCTGACGCTGCTCAAAAACATCAGCCTGTTTCACACGCTGGGATGTCCGATCTTGCTGGGGGCTTCGCGTAAGCGGTTTATCGGCGACATCGGCAATGCGCCGCAGGCTGTGGACCGGATGCCGGGCTCGGTGGCGGTGGGGCTTGCAGCCGTGGCCCAAGGCGTGCAAATCCTGCGAGTACATGACGTGGCCGCCACGCATCAGGCATTGCGCCTGTGGCAGGCCATCCGGTAACCTGACAGCAATCATGGCACCGGCAATGAACCGGCCCAGTTGCGAGGCAAAAGCGATGCGGAAACTTTTTGGAACCGACGGCGTGCGTGGCACCGCCAATATTCACCCGATGACGGCCGAAATGGCGCTGCGGATTGGCGCAGCGGTTGGGCGTTACTTTCGCCGGGACAACGGCAGCGGCCACCGGGTGGTGATTGGCAAGGATACGCGACTTTCGGGGTATATGTTTGAAAACGCGCTGACGGCGGGTCTGACATCAACGGGCATGAATGTCTTGTTGTTGGGGCCGGTGCCGACGCCTGCGGTGGGTCTGATGACTCGCTCCATGCGCGCGGATTTGGGCGTGATGATCTCCGCCAGTCATAACCCGGCGGATGACAATGGTATCAAATTCTTTGGCCCCGACGGATACAAGCTCTCGGACACTGCAGAGATGGAGATCGAAGCGCTGATCGAGGCCGGGGTGGAGTGTGCTCAGTCGCATAACATCGGGCGGGCCAAACGGGTGGATGATGCGCGGTTCCGGTATGGCGAACGGGTCAAAAGCTCATTGTCACGCGATGTGCGTCTGGAAGGGCTGAAAGTGGTGATCGACTGCGCCAATGGCGCCGCCCACCGCGCCGCGCCCGAGATCCTGTGGGAGCTGGGCGCAGAGGTTATTCCGGTTGGCGTCGCCCCGGATGGGCGCAATATCAACCGTGGTTGCGGATCGACCCAGCCGTCGGTGGCGGCGGAAACTGTGGTTGCGCATGGCGCCCATGTTGGGATCTGCCTGGATGGCGATGCGGATCGCGTCATCGTGATTGATGAGACCGGCGCGGTGGCCGACGGCGACCAGTTGATGGCGCTGTTGGCGCGTCAATGGCACCGGGATGGGCGTTTGAATGGCAATGCATTGGTTGCCACCGTGATGTCGAACCTGGGTCTGGAGCGGGCCTTGAACGCTGACGGGATCTCGCTGGAGCGTACCTCGGTTGGGGATCGCTATGTGGTGGAGCGGATGCGCGCAGAGGGCTTCAACCTGGGTGGTGAGCAGTCCGGCCACATCGTGATGACCGATTTTGCCACCACTGGCGATGGTCTGATGGCGGGTTTGCATTTCCTGGCAGAGATGGTGCGCAGCGACAAGAAAGCCTCTGAGCTTACCAATCAATTCACCCCGGTGCCGCAGCTGTTGAAAAACGTCCGCTACACCGCCGGGCAGGTGCCGCTGGAGAATGAACGTGTGCAGGACGCTATTGCCTCGGCCGAGAAGGTTTTGGACGGGCAGGGACGCTTGTTGATCCGAAAATCGGGCACCGAACCTTTGATCCGGGTGATGGCGGAATGCGAGGATGAGGCGATTTTGAACCAAGCCGTCGACAGTGTTGTCAGCGCGGTTGAGGTGGCAACAGCTTAACCAGTTTTCAGAAATGGGTCGCCGCGGCACCACGTGGCGTTAGACGGCGATCCAATTGTTTGTCAGCGCCATCGCCAATGCCTGCTCCTTGGTTTTGACGTTCAGGCGTTTTTTCAGGGTCGCCAGATGCATATTGATCGTTGAGTCTGAGACCACCAAAGCATCTGCGATCTGGCCCAGTTGCATACCATTGGCAAGCAGCACCAGAATTTCAGCCTGACGTTTGGTCAGCGGAGATTTTCCCGGCGCCAGATCCAGAAGTTGCTGCATCCGAGAATGCGCGGCAAATGCAAATACGGCCCAGATCCCGCCCTGTTCTTTCAACATGGTTTTGAACTGCGCAGAATTTTCCGCAAAGCCAAACCCGGCACCTGCACCGCGGTAGATGCCATCTGGATCCGGCATGGCAAATGTCATGGCTGTCCGCTGCCCATAGTATTCGAACCTGTCTCGGCTTGATTGAAGCGACGCAGGGGTAATTCTGTCTATTTGTTGGGCATCAATATCCAACCCCCACAGCGTTCTAGGTATACCTGCACGCACATTTTGCACGGTATAGCAGTCCATCAGATCGGGCCGGTGACAGTCCATTTTCACGCCCCAGTCCGGCATGGTCGTCACGCGGAAGGATTCTTCTGGGGTGCCCATAAATGCGTGCAGCAGGCAAACCCCCATAAAATCAGCAGTTTTTAGAAAATGTTTCCCGACGTCTTCTGCTGATTTGGCCGAAGCGATATTTGAAGTGAATTCCAGTAAACTATCGGACATTTCGATTTCGATGTAATTTGCGTTTCGATACTATAGAATTGTATAGGTTTACGGCCTTTGAAGAATTGACCATGAAGGAAATATACACGCAAAAGAATATTTATCTACGCAGGTTTCGCCATGAATCAATTTAACGTTACCGAAGACATGTTGAAATCAGAAAACCCCACTGCCGAAGGGCTTTCGATACCCACGTCGTCGGGGGTGCAGCGTCTGGATTGTGATGATGCCAACTCACTCAAAGGGGTCGGGATCCAAATCACATTCTTCAGCCTTGCGGTTGCCGTGATCTCTTTTATCGTTTCTTTTTTCGTGCTGGGCTGGGGAATTGGGACATCTTTGGTTTTGTATGTGTTTATTGGATGGGTCACATTCATTTATGTTTTGATCTGCGTTTTATTGGTTCGCAGAATTAGAGATTGGCGAAGGAATGCGTCCTGAGTGCGTAATGTGCACTTTGATTATCGACCTAATAGCGCTGATAGCGATTTGTATTGGCTGATGGCCACGCCGCCAATAATCAGGGCCAGCGCATAAAAAAGTGATGATGGCAGTGCCTCGTTGAGGATCAAAGCGCCCAATGTGACCGACCACACAGGGACCTGGTAATTGGTCAGGCTCATGAAGACCGGCCCAGCCCCGCGCACAACCATCACCCGCAGCAGATTGGCGCCGGCCGTCGGGATGAGACCAAGGATGGCAACCCAGAATAACGTCTCTTGATCCAGCGCTGGGGGCGGGCCTTCGGCGATCCAGGCGATGGGGATGATCACCACCGCGCCAATCAGCATCAACACTGCCGCCAGGCCCAGTGAGTCCACGGGTGGTAGGCGGCGGGTCAGGATGGAAGAGCAGGCATAACAGGCGGCAGCGGACAGGCAGGCCAGGCGGCCAAAGGTTTCAAGGTCGGACCCGCTGCTGTCAAAGGCCTTGCCACCGATCAGGATCAAAATGCCAACAAAGCCAAGCACTGTGCCAAGGATCCGTCGCGGCCCCATTTGCTCTCCGGCGACAAAGACATGTGCGAGCGGCAGTATCATCAGTGGGATCGCACCCATGCTGACGCCAGCAAAGCCCGAGGTCACATATTGCAGGCCCCAGCTGAGCAACAAAAACGGCAGCGCAGTGCTGAGCAGCGCAACCAAAGTAACGGATGTCCAATTGCTGCGGTCTTCGAACAAGCGGAAACCGCGAACGCCCCAGATCGCCGACAGCAAGATGCCCGCAAAGCCAATCCGCCCAGCCGCCAGCCAAAACGGTGTCACGCCGCGCAGAGCCAGTTCAACCATCAAGAACGTCCCACCCCAGACAAAGCCAAGGGTTGCGATCATGACCCAATAGTGGGGGGCGATGGTGGGGGAGGTGTTCATTTGGATCGGCTGCTTTCTGTGATGGCGTCTCTCCAGATCTGCTGGACAGATCGTGCCACATCAGGATGTGTCATTCGCCTAATCGTGTTGGATCGGGCGGTGTTAACTTCTTTTCTGTACGGGTTTTGTAAATGCCAGGACCTCTTGAAATCCTCTGAAGCTGCATGGGTTTTACCAAGTTCAGCCAAGGTGATGGCGCTGTCCAGCAAAGCATCAGCCAACTGGTGATCTGTCAAAAGTGGATGGCTAAACCGTTCGGCCAGTTTGCAGAAACGAAGCCGTTTCTCGGCCGGTACAGAAAGCTTACCGCATTCCACATTTACGCCTGTGGCAAATCCGAAATAGCACCAGATGGCGACGAAGAGACAGACAGTAGCTGTCGTCAGGCGGGGCATTATTTTTCGTCGCCTTACGTCTAAGTCGATTTCCATCCTGCAAGTGCCCCCAAAAGAAACAGGGCCGACGATGCCGACCCTGCTTCAAAAGTGCAATCAGAGAAAGAGCTTAGTTCTTCTCTTTGTCGACCATTTTGCCAGCAGAGATCCAAGGCATCATGTCGCGCAGTTTGCCGCCGACAACCTCGATCTGGTGCTCGTCGTTGGCACGACGGGAGGCTTTGATGGTGGGCTGGCCAACTTGGTTTTCTAGCATGAAGTCACGCACGAATTTACCCTGTTGGATGTCGGTGAGGACGTCCTTCATGGCTTTCTTGGTCTGCTCGTATGGCAGGATGCGTGGGCCGGTGACGTATTGACCGTACTCAGCAGTGTTGGAGATCGAGTAGTCCATGTTGGCGATGCCGCCTTCATAGATCAAGTCAACGATCAGCTTGGTTTCATGCAGACACTCGAAATAGGCCATTTCAGGGGCGTAGCCCGCTTCGACCAGAGTTTCAAAGCCGCAACGGATCAGTTCAACGATACCGCCACACAGAACAGCTTGTTCACCGAACAGGTCGGTTTCGCACTCTTCACGGAAGTTGGTCTCGATGATGCCGGAGCGACCGCCGCCGATGGCGGAGCAATAGGACAGGCCGATTTCCAGCGCTTTGCCGGTGGCGTCGGTGTCAACCGCAACAAGGCAGGGCACGCCGCCGCCTTTGGTGTATTCGCCGCGTACGGTGTGACCTGGGCCTTTGGGCGCCATCATGATCACGTCGATGCCTTCTTTGGGCTCGATCAGGCCAAAGTGGACGTTCAGGCCGTGAGCGAATGCAATTGCGGAACCCGGCTTGATGTTGTCGTGGACGTATTTCTTGTAGGTTTCAGCCTGCAGTTCGTCGGGCATGGTGAACATGATCACGTCACACCAAGCTGCCGCTTCGGCGATACCCATAACGGTCAGGCCTTCGCCTTCGGCTTTCTTGGCCGATGCAGAGCCTTCACGCAGGGCCACAACAAGGTTCTTGGCGCCGGAATCGCGCAGGTTCAGCGCGTGCGCGTGACCTTGCGAGCCGTAGCCCAGAATAGCGACTTTTTTGTCTTTGATCAGGTTCACATCGCAATCGCGATCATAATAAACGCGCATGTCACGTCTCCTCACATTGAATTTGCGGAGATCATAGGCATTCCTGCGACAGGCGCGAGAGTGTTTCGTTTGATAATTCACCTTATTTTGCGCTTATCATTCGCATAACTTTCAATTACTGATTCAATCATGCTTGATGATTTGGATAGACGCATTCTTCGCCGTATGCAGGCGGAACCGGACCAATCGCTGCCGGATCTGGCGGATCAATTGGGGCTGACCCCGTCGCGCCTGTCGCGTCGGGCGGAGAAGCTGCGCGACAGTGGTGTGATCCAGGGCGTGCGAATGGAGATCGATTGGCGCGCGCTGGGGTATGAGGTTGAGGTGTCGCTGCGGGTGACCCTGGACAAGACATATGCGCAAGCCTTTGACGAATTCATTGCCGCTGCGCGTGATATTCCCGAAGTGCTGGAGATCCAAACGTTTCTAGGGCAGGTGGACGTGCGCCTGACGGTCATTGCACGGGATATGGCGCATTATCAGGGGATCTATCGTCGGCAGATCCTGCTGTTGCCACATATCGCGGATATTGAGGCGTTGATGCATGTGGCACGGATCAAAGCCGAAGAAAGCCTGCCCATATGAGCGAGTATGACGCAATCGATCTGGCGCTATTGCGCGCCCTGTCGGCGGATGCCACTCAATCTGCCGGGGCTTTGGGGCGGGAACTGGGGTTGAGCCAGCCGGCCACCTGGCGGCGGATCAAACGCTTGCAGGATCAAGGCATTCTGGTTGGGCGTCGGCTGGATCTGAACAAGGAAAAGCTGGGCTTTGGGGTCACGGTGTTTCTGGGTGTCAAACTGGCGACCAAAGGGCGGGTCTCGCTCGAGGATTTTGAACGAGCGGTGACCGCCATCCCCGAGGTGCAGCGGGTGGAACATGTTCTGGGGCTCTATGATTATCGCCTGCGGGTGACCGCGCGCGACATTGCCGATTTCGAACGGGTGCTGCGGCGGCGGGTGATGACTCTGCCCGGCGTTGGCAATGTCGAGGCCAATGTGATGCTGTCCGAGGAACGCAGGCCGGGGCCCTTGGGGGAGGGCGTCTAACGCACACCCAGGCCCATCTGCATCAACGTCCGGCGCACCGGTGGCAGCGAATAAAGCGCGCTGAGGCCTGCGGCACGCAGATCGCGCAAGGGGCGCGGCTCCAACATTGACGTGCGGTTCAACAGATCAATGCCACGCACCCGGATCATGATCTCGCGGTGGCGGGCCTTGTGATAGGCGCTGAGCATCGCGGTGTCACCCAGACCTTCGGGACGGGTTTGGATCAGATCGCGCAAGGTGGTCAGATCACCCAGCGACATGTTCAACCCTTGGGCCCCGATCGGGGGCACCACATGGGCGGCTTCGGCCATCAGGGCGACGCGTTCGCCGTTCAGACGCGCTGCGGATTGGCTGATGATCGGCCAGATCGTGCGGTTTGAGGCCAGTTTCAACGGCCCATAGACCCCGCCACTGCGATCGGTCATCGCCGCTTCAAAGGCCGCAACAGGCAGGTTCAGCAATTCTTGTGCCTTTGGGCCGCGCTCCATCCAGACCAGCGCCGAGGAGGGCTTGCCCTGATAATCCGGCAGCGGCACCAGGGTAAACGGGCCACCATTGCGGTGCACCTCGGTTGAGACATTGTCGTGAGGGGCGTCATGGGTGACCGCTAGCGCCAGCGCCTTTTGACCGTAGCGGGTGGTCGACACAGGAATGCCTGCGGCCTCGCGTACGGGGGAATTGCGCCCATCGCAGGCCAGCACCAGTTTGGCCGCGATCTGCGCGCCATCTGTCAGGGTGACCCGGGCGCTGTCCATACGGGTGAACAGACCGCGTGGCGCAACGCCGGTGCCCATACGCAGATCGACATTCGGCAGCTCGGCCAAGCGGGCCATCATTTCACGGCGCAACAGCCAGTTGGGCAGGTTCCAGCCAAAGGGCTGGTCCGAGATGTCGGAGGCGTTGAAATCGCGCACCACGCGCGGCGTCGGCAAGGCGCCCCCGGCGTCGACAATCCGCATGATCTGCAATGGGGCGGCATGGGCGTCCAAACGCTCCCACAGGCCACATTCAGACAACAGCGATTTGGCTGGCTGCAAAAACGCTGTGGTGCGCAGGTCCGCGCCCTTGGTGTCGCGCTCGACAATGGGCGGCGTCGGGTCGACGCAGATCACGTTCAGCCCCATCGCACCAAAGGTGGCCGCCGCCGTAAGACCGGCAATCCCGCCACCGGAAATGAAGATATCGCAGCTCTCTGACATACTACCGCCCTCCAGAACTCTGTCCCTCACATAGGGTTTTGCGCAAGGGAAGTACAGGCGACAGCTGCGCGCTGTGATCATTCGCCTCGGGGCGGGATGAGCCGTGCGAAATTGGCAAGTGCTGCTTTCACAAGACAGTGCGCCATGGCGGGGTTAGAGTTCTGGCAGAGGGGAAGGGACGCCGATGACACAAAACCGTATCGACCAGATCCGTGAGCTGCTGAAAAGCATTGAAACCGGCGATCCCGGTCCGATTGCTGTGGTGAATGAGGCGCAATACATCCAGCACAACCCGCAAACCCATGAGGGCAGCGAAGGGCTGGCGAGTTTGTTTGCGCGCCTCGCCAAAACGGAGCCACGGGTCAATATGGTGCGCGGGTTTGAAGATGGCGACTATGTCTTTGCCCAGATGGAATATGATTTCTCAAGCCGCAAAATCTGTTTCGAGGTGTTCCGGTTTGAAGACGGGCAGGCGGTGGAACATTGGGACAATATCCAAGACCGGCTTGGTCCCAATCTATCGGGCCGTGATATGGTCGAGGGCCCGGTTGCGGTCACGGATCTGCATCTGACCGAAGAAAACCGCAGGCAGGCGCGAGGGTTTGTTCAACAGGTGCTGATCATGCGCCGGTTTGAGGCCTTGGCCGGGCATATGGACGCCAACTATATCGAGCATAATCCGCATCTGGGCGATGGAATTGCATCCTTGCGCGCGGCGCTATCTGCCGACCACGCTGGGCAGCCGCGGATTACCTATCAGAGATTGCACCGCGTTCTGGCGCAGGGGGATTTTGTCCTGACGGTGAGCGAGGGGCTGCGCGATGGGACGCAGACGGCGTTTTACGACCTGTTCCGTTACGAGGCGGGGTTGATCGCAGAGCATTGGGACACCACAGAAACCGTGGCACCGCAGCCCGAGTGGAAAAACACCAACGGGAAGTTCTGAACGGCTACAGCAGCCGTTCCAGAAAAGCGGTCAAATCATCGGTGTGGTGGTGAATGTGATCTGCTGGCGTGGCCTCTGGCGCGACATGGACCGTGCGCATGCCCATGGCGTGTGGCGCGGTGAGATTGCGCGGATCATCTTCGAACATGGCAGCGGTTTGAGTGTCGATCCCGGCTTTTTCAAACACCAGATCAAAGGCCGCGCGTTCGGGTTTCGGCCGGTACGCGGCGTGTTCTACCCCAAAGACCCCGTCAAACAATCCCGCCAGCCCCCGCGCGGCGAGCACGCGTTTGGCATACGGGGCGGATCCGTTGGTATAGACGATGCGTTTGCCGGGTAGGGCGGCAATGTGCTGAGCCAGCGCCTGGTCCTGTTCCAGATGGTCGAGCGTGATGTCATGCACCGCTTCCAGATAGGGTTCCGGGTCGATTTGGTGATGGGTCATCAACCCGGCCAGCGTGGTGCCATGCGCATGCCAGTAATGGCTGCGCATATGGTCGGCCTCGGCTTTTTCGACGCCCAGAACCTCCATCACATAGCGGGTCATCTTAACCTCGATCTGGTCAAACAATCGCGCTGAGGGCGGGTATAGCGTATTGTCCAGATCAAAGACCCAATGGCGGACGTGGGAAAAAGCATGTTTGGTCATGCAACCTCGTTACGTGCTGGGCGCTGGCGTGACAATGGCGCGCGCGCGGGCTGCGGGAAATCGGCGCAGTTTCTGGCAAAGGGTTGCACCAAATCGGGAGCGGTGTAGACATAATATCCACACGACCACAGGGATGACGATGTACCAGAACCGCAGCAACCAAAAAGACGCCTATGCTCTGATCCTCGAAGCGATTGACGTTGGCGTCTATAAACCGGGCGACCGGCTGGTGGAAAGCGATCTAGCGGAACAGTTTGGCGTGTCGCGCACCCCGATCCGTGAAGCGCTGCAACGGCTGGAGACACAATCCCTGCTGGAGCGTGACGGGCGTTCGCTGATTGTCGCCTCGTTGGATCACAACCAAATGGCCGAGCTTTACGCGGTACGCAGTGAATTGGAGGGGCTGGCCGCGCGGCTGGCTGCCAAACACGCAACTTCCGAGGAGGTCAAAGTTCTGCGTGAGATGGTCGCCGCCGATGATGCGCTGGTGGACAAGCCGGTAGAGCTGGCACGCGCCAATCGCCGGTTCCACGAACAGATCCATCTGGCTTCGCACAACCGCTATTTGGTGCAGCAATTGGATCTGGTGCACCGGACCATGGCGTTGATGGTCAGCACCTCGCTATCGGCGCAGGGGCGGGGGCGTATTGCGCAGGCCGAGCATAAGAAAATCGTCGATGCGATTGAGCGCCGTGATGAAGAGGCGGCATATAAGGCATTGCGCGAACATATCTCGGTCGCTTTTGTCACCCGCCTGAAGCAGGACGCGATCCAGCGCGAGCAACGGTAACCGATGTAAGCGTCACTTTGGGTCCCCGCGCGCTGGTTTGTGGGTTGGCCCGTGGTTTAATCTGTGCACTGGGTTGGTCGCTGTGCAGCCCATGTTGGGTCTTGTCCCAGTAAAACGGTTTTATAATCAGCTCATAGAGCGCCTTGTAGGCGGCGATGGTGCCCAGCGGGTAGTAAAACAACAGCGTCGGCGCACAGAAGGCCAGCCGTTTGCGCCCACAAGCAAAGGCGGCGGCGATGGCGAGCAATATCGACAACACCTCGCACCCCAGCATGAGGATCACCAAGGTCTGCGCGCTCTGTCCCGATAGGTTGGCTGCGACCGGCGGGGCGAAACCCAACCACCACAGCCAATAGGTCCACAAGATTGGTGCCAGCAGGAATTGGCCAACGGTTCCGATGAAAAACGCCTGCAGCCCCAAGAGTTTCCACCAACCGATGTCTTTGCGCAATTGCCCGGCGCGGCGCATATGGACCAGGTAGGTCACCATGAAGCCTTTGAGCCAGCGAGAGCGCTGTTTTATCCAAGGCCAGGCACGGCAATTGGCCTCTTCATAGGTGGTGGCAGGCAACATCTGGGTCTCGTAGCCCGCACGGTACAGACGCACGCCCAGATCCGCGTCTTCGGTCACATTATGGGCGTCCCAGCCGCCGATCTCTAACAACACATTGCGCCGGATGAACATCGTGGTGCCCCCCAGCGGCAACACAAGACCAAGTTTGGACAACGCAGGCAGCACGATGCGGAACCAGCCGGCGTATTCCAGCGTAAAGCAGCGCGACAGCCAATTGGTGGTGGGGTTGTAGTAATCCAGCACGCCCTGAAAACAAGCCACACCGGGAGGCGCATCGGCAAAGGCGCGGGCGACTTTTTCCAGCTGGTCCCCGTCGGGG
This sequence comes from Epibacterium ulvae, assembly GCF_018678075.1. Classification (GTDB taxonomy): domain Bacteria; phylum Pseudomonadota; class Alphaproteobacteria; order Rhodobacterales; family Rhodobacteraceae; genus Epibacterium; species Epibacterium ulvae_A. Next base: position 52,518 of record NZ_JAHHIR010000017.1, read on the forward strand.
GCGTCTTCGGCGTCCCACACGCCCACCAGATCGCCGCGGCAGAAATCCAGAACATAGTTCATCGCGCGCGGCTTGGTCTGCAAACCACCATTGCGCGGCACCTCGATCACCTTGATCCAATGGGGGAGATCGACCCGCGAGACGGCGTTTTGGGTGATGGTGTCATCTTCTTCCAGCACCAGGAACACGTCCAGCAGGGTGCGCGGATAAGACAGTTTGCCAAGCCTGCGCAGCAGATCGCGGCTGATCTCGGCCTCTTTGAACAGCGGCACCAGGACCGAGATGCTGGGCAGCCGTTGCAATTGCCCTTTGTTGACCGGCGGGGTGGGCGCGCGGGCGTGCCTGAGTTGCTGGATATGCGACAGCAACCCCACCAGTTTCAACGACATGAACAAGCACAGGCACAAAAGCGCCGCCAATGTCAGCGCGGCAAACGTCGCCTGCGGTGCCAGAAGCAGCCCAGCTGCGGGCATGACCATCAGGCCGCATAAGACACGCTGCAAATTGCGGCTCATCAGATTGCGGCAGCTCATCCGATTGGGGGTGCGAGAGGATGCATTATGCGCCAGTTCACGGCGGAAATGGCTGGCGATTGCGGTGCGAATGTCCTCTTCATCGGCCAGTACAAATTTCACCTGTGGAAAACTTCCACCCAAAGCCGATTCGAGCGTGGCACGTTCTTCGGGATGGGCGATGGCGATCACAACTGTGTCCCCCAGCTTCATCCAGGGAACCGCCGTGTGCAGCAACCAAAACGCCGGTGCTTTGCGCCCCAGCAAAGCGCGGCTCATCTGGCGGCCTTTTAATGTCACGGTGGGCATGTCGTGTTGGTCGGCCAATGCCTGTAACACCTTGGCACGACTGGCCCAACCTTGCGCCACAAGGATCTGGCCGAGCTTGGCGCGCTGGTGCTGTTGCAAGACCAAAGCCCGCATCAGCCGGTCATTGCTGACCGCGTTTTGGCGCAGCAGAATTTTCCCCAAGAGCGGGCCGCCCACGCGTTCACGGGGCGTCGCGGGGAGTGCAACGTTGGAAGACCAAACTTTGCCCATGCGGCATCAATCCTGTGGATGATTACCGTATAAGTAGAGTTGATTTTTGGGTTAAAAAAGCATTAACAACCGTGAGGGTCCCGCCGGTTTTACGGCGAAACCCATTGATTTCACGATGCTTTGCGCTGGGCCATAGCCTCTGCAAAACGCTCAAACAAGTAATAGCTGTCTTGCGGGCCGGGGCTTGCTTCGGGGTGTTGTTGAACCGAGAAGACCGGACGTTCGCTGATCCGGATGCCACAGTTGGAGCCGTCAAAGAGCGAGACATGCGTCTCTTCCACGCCCGTAGGCAGGGATTGCGCATCCACGGCAAAACCGTGGTTCATCGATGTGATCTCAACCTTGCCGGTCTCGTATTCCTTGACCGGGTGGTTGGCACCGTGGTGGCCGTGGTTCATCTTGATCGTTTTGGCACCCAGAGCCAGCGCCAGCATCTGGTGACCAAGGCAGATGCCAAACATCGGCAGGTCTGTGGTGTCCAGAATGGTCTTGATCATCGGGACAGCATACTCGCCTGTTGCGGCCGGGTCGCCGGGGCCGTTGGAGAGGAACACACCGTCTGGATTATGCGCGAGCACTTCGTCGGCCGTGGCCGTCGCGGGCAGAACCGTCACATCGCATCCGGCAGAGGCCAGGCAGCGGAGGATGTTGCGTTTTGCACCAAAGTCCAGGGCGACAACTTTGTGGGTTGGGGCTTCTTGGCGGGTGTAGCCTTCGGGCCAGGCCCACCGCATTTCGTCCCAACGGTAGGATTGCGCGCAGGTGACGTCTTTGGCCAGATCCATGCCTTCGAGGCCGGGCCAGGCGCGGGCTTTGGCCACCAGCGCTTCGATGTCAAAGACACCATCCGGGTTATGGGCGAGGGCAACATGGGGTGCGCCCTGCTGGCGGATCGCGCGGGTCAGGCGACGGGTGTCGATGCCACCAATTGCAATCCGGCCGGTGCGTGTGAGCCAGGATTTCAGCTCTTCGGTGGCGCGCCAGTTGGACGACAGGGTCGGGTCCCATTTGACCACCATGCCGGCAGCCACGGGATCTCCGGTTTCATCGTCTTCTGGATTGACGCCGACGTTGCCGATATGCGGGAAGGTGAAGGTCACGATCTGCCCCGCATAGGACGGGTCCGTCATGATCTCCTGATATCCGGTGAGCGCGGTGTTAAAGCACAGCTCGGCCACGGTCTCCCCGGTGGCACCGAAGCCAGTACCATAAAAGACGGTGCCATCGGCAAGCGCCAAGCAGGCGGTGGGCTTGGACGGGGCGGTAACGACCATAACGCGACTCTCCATGCGGGTAAAATTCACAGGCTTGTAGGGTGCAGCGCAGGGACGGTCAAGCAGTGCCCGCCGGCATCCGAGCGAAAATTATGCGTTAAACCTGGTCTGGATCGACCTGTGATTAACAAAAAACGGCGTGGAACAGGCTAAACTTGTCAGAGGCTGCGAAACTGGGTAATGCTCGTTTTTCCTAATCCTGTTGTATGGAAGATAGATATGGATACGCGAAAGCGGGTAAACGACGCATTGAAGCAGGCGATGAAAGACAAAGCCTCTGAGCGTCTGGCCACCCTGCGGCTGATCAATGCTGCCATCAAGGACCGTGAAATTGCCGCGCGTGGCACCAGCGACGAGGGTGAGATCGCTGATAGCGAGATCCTCGCCATTCTGGGCAAGATGACCAAGCAGCGCACCGAAAGCGCCCGCGCCTATGAGGAAGGCGGACGCCTGGATCTGGCGGAGCGGGAACTGTCCGAGATCGAGGTTATTCAAGAGTTCCTGCCCAAGCAGCTGGATGACACCCAGATCACGGATGCGATCAAAAATGCAGTTGCCGAAACCGGCGCAGCATCGATCCGTGACATGGGAAAAGTCATGGCGGCGCTTAAGGCCAAGTTCACGGGCCAAATGGATTTTGGCAAGGTTGGCACGCTGGTCAAAGATCAGCTTTGTACCTCGGGCGGTTGCTGATCGGCTCGCCCACATCGAATACGATTTCGACTTAAAAAGGCCGCCCTTGTGGCGGTTTTTTTTATGGGCTGGGTCTGGTGATCCTATGGTTTGACAAAGAGCGTTTGCAGCTCGCTGAACAGAGCCTCGCGCTCTTCTTCGGACAGGAAGGCACCGATCTCCACCTCGCGCCCATTGCCGCGCAGGGTCACATAGTTCGGCACCGGGCCGTCGAATTTGTGAAGGTGGGCCGTGACCCAATAGCGGTTGGCCTGCCACTCTTGCCGTTGGCGGGCGGGGCCGTGGCGGGTGAGGCGTGCGTCGTCTTCGTCCAGGGTCAGGATCTCAAGCACCTGCGCGTTGCGGCGGCTCAGATCCAGTGCCCATTTCAGCCCAAAAAGCGCGACCAGCAGAAATGGCAATATCCCCCATAACACGATGGAGCCGAGGACCGGGATCAGCGGGACCAGCGACAGCGCCGCAGCCAGTGCGATGACCCGCACATAGCCCTTGGCCGTCAGGGATTGATGGGGCCACAGATGCAACTCGCCTGAATCGGCACTGGGCGGTGTAATCCATTCATAGGGCATAAGCGGTGCCTGATGTGACATGGAAAAAGGGCCCCCGCAGATGCAGGGGCCCTTCGTTATAATTTGCTGGAAGAGCCGCGCCTTAGTGGGCGTGAGGCTTGTCCCAGTCTTCCTGCTTGGGCAGGATTTCAAACGTGTGCTCTGGCGGAGGCGACGGCAAGGTCCATTCCAGCGTATCGGCATATTCGTTCCAGTAGTTGTTCTGGGTCACTTTGGCGCCGCGCAGCAGCGAGTAGATGACAACACCAAAGAACAGCAGGAACGAGGCAAAGGAAATGAACGCACCGTAAGATGAGATCTTGTTCCAGTATGCGAACCCTTCTGGATAGTCGATGTAACGACGCGGCATGCCCTGACGACCCAAGAAGTGCTGTGGGAAGAAGGTCAGGTTTGCGCCGATGAAGAACAGCCAGAAATGGATCTGTGCGCCCAGCTCGTTGTAGTGACGGCCGGTGACTTTACCGAAGTAGAAGTAGATGCCTGAGAAGATCGCGAAGACCGCGCCGAGGCTCATCACATAGTGGAAGTGTGCCACAACATAGTAGGTGTCGTGATACGCACGGTCCACAGCCGCCTGCGACAGAACCACACCGGTCACACCACCAACGGTGAACAGGAACAGGAAGCCAAAGGCGAACAGCATCGGCGCTTTGAATTCAATTGAGCCCTGCCACATGGTGGCGATCCACGAGAAGACTTTGACGCCTGTTGGCACCGCGATGACCATTGTTGCCAGCATAAAGTAGGCCTGCTGGTTCAGGGTCATCCCAACGGTGTACATGTGGTGCGCCCAAACAACAAAGCCCAGAACACCAATCGCAATGATCGCCCAGACCATCGGCAAGTAGCCAAAGACTGGCTTGCGCGAGAAGGTCGCGATCACGTGAGAGATGATGCCAAAGCCCGGCAGGATCACGATGTACACTTCAGGGTGGCCAAAGAACCACAGGATGTGCTGGTACAGGATCGGGTCGCCGCCACCTGAGGGGTCAAAGAAGGTGAACCCAAAGTTACGATCCATCAGCAACATGGTGATCGCGCCCGCCAGAACCGGCAGGGACAAGAGAATCAGCCACGAGGTGACAAAGATCGACCAGGAGAACAACGGCACCTTGAACAGGGTCATGCCAGGGGCACGCATGTTCAGGAAGGTTGTGATCATGTTGATCGCGCCCAGAATGGACGAGGCACCCGAGACGTGAACGGCAAAGATCGCCAGATCCATCGAGTAGCCGCCTTCGTTCACTGACAGCGGCGGGTACAGAACCCAACCTACGCCGGAACCCAGCTGATCGTTACCACCGGGGCTAAAGACGGAACAGACCGCCAGCATGGTGCCGGCAACGTACATCCAGAAGCTCAGATTGTTCATCCGCGGGAAGGCCATGTCCGGTGCACCAATCTGCAACGGCATGAAATAGTTGCCAAAACCGCCAAACAACGCCGGGATCACAACAAAGAACATCATCAAGATGCCGTGGCCCGTGATCAGGACGTTCCAGAGGTGCCCATTGGGCGTACATGGGTCAGAGGCAAAGCCTTCCAGACACATATATTGGACGCCTGGATCCATCAGTTCCAGACGCATGTAAACGGTGAAGATAACAGAGATCAGACCCACGATCGATGAAACGATCAGGTAAAGGATCCCGATATCCTTGTGATTTGTGCTCATGAACCAGCGGGTAAAGAAACCGCGTTCATCTTCGTGGCCGTGACCATGAATGGCTGCATCTGCCATTAAGGTGCCTCCTGTGTACATACCTGCAGGCCGCGCGGCATCCTCCCGGCAGCCCGAACCCTCAGGAGAGTTTTTAGAGCGCTCGCCCCAGTGCTTCAATGGCCGAGTTTGATCTAGATCAAGAATAATTGTCGCGGCTGGTTGAATTTTTCCGCCGCTTACGGTGGGTCGGTGGGTTGCGGGCAGGGTACAGGCGGCGGGAAATGGCGCTTGACCTGATGCCGGTGGGGGTCGAAAACCCAAATGACGGTGATTTCACAGGAGGGCTGCGCGATGGCGAGCTATGATCCAGACAATATTTTTGCCAAGATTTTGCGCGGGGAGATCCCGTCCGAGACAGTCTATGAAGATGACGCGACGCTGGCCTTTATGGATATCATGCCACGCTCGGACGGGCATTTGCTGGTGATCCCCAAAACGCCGTGCCGCAACACATTGGACGCCACGCCCGACCAATTGTGTGCTGTGATCAAAACGGTGCAAAAACTGGCACTTGCCGCCAAGTCCGCCTTTGATGCGGATGGTGTGACCATCCAGCAATTCAACGAGGCCGCAGGCGGGCAAGAGGTCTTTCACCTGCACTTCCACGTGCTGCCGCGTCACGAAGGTCTGCCGCTGCGCCCGGCGGGCAATATGGGGGATATGGCCGCAATCAAAGCCCATGCGGAAAAGATCCGGCAGGCCATAGCGTAATCTGATTGGGGCAGGGCAACGGCTCTGCCGCCAGATCAATCAGGTGTCGGTGTTGAAGATTTCTTCAAAGCTCTGACGCAGCGCCACATCCACATCATCCATGCCAACCGGCAAGCCGAGGTCAACCAGGCTTGTCACACCAAAGTCTGAGATGCCGCAGGGCACGATTCCCGTGAAATGCTCCAAATCGGGTTCCACGTTGATCGAGATGCCGTGAAAGCTGACCCATTTGCGCAGGCGAATGCCAATGGCCGCGATCTTGTCTTCGGCTGTCTGACCAGTCACGGTTTTGGGGCGGTCGGGACGTTCGACCCAGACACCAACCCGGCCTTCGCGGATCTCACCTTTGATGTTGAACTTGTCCAGCGCGCTGATCACCCAGCTCTCGAGATCCTGCACAAATTGGCGCACGTCTTTGCCGCGTTTTGCCACATCCAGCATGACATAAACGACTCGCTGTCCCGGTCCGTGATAGGTGTATTGCCCGCCGCGCTTGCTGTCATAGACCGGAAATCGGTCGGGATCGGTTAAATCCTGCCGTTTCGCAGAGGTGCCTGCAGTGTAAAGCGACGGATGCTCCAGCAGCCAAATGCATTCGTCCGCCTCACCTGCGGAAATACGTGCAACCCGTTCTTCCATAAAGGCAACAGCGTCCTCATAGCTCACCAAACCTTCTGCGGTGATCCATTCAACCATTGTCCCAAACTCCTTAGGTCCATCGCATTTGCCGTTAAACCTACACAAAGCAAGCAAGACAGGACTCGCCAGATTGCGCCAGGCTGCGGTATTCTGATTCTGTTGTGAGTAATCCATAGAGGTGAGTGTGATGTCTTCCAAGGCGCTTCGGGCCGCAGTGGCCACTTCATTCCTTTTGACGACGGCCTCTGGTCCTGCGATGGCCAGCGATTTGGGGGCAGCGCTTGTTGGAGGGATCATTGGCGGGGTAATCACCAATGAGGTGAACAAGAACCGTCGTTCGACACCGCGAACATCAACCCGCAGTTCGACCGCTTACAGCGCCTCTCGGGTCGCCAACCGCGAGACGCAGACCGCGCTGAACTACTTCAGCTTCCCGGCTGGCACGCCAGATGGCGTCATGGGCAGCCGCTCTCGCGCCGCCATGTCACAGTACCAAGTCTTTATGGGGTTTCCGGCGACCGGAAATCTGACCCCGTATGAGCGTGATTTCCTAGTGACCTCGTTCAACCGGGCGCAAATCGGCGGACCGCAGGTTATCAAGGCCGTGCAAGGCCCCAATGGCGTGCGCAGCCTGTTGCACACCTGGCGCGACGAGAGCTTTGGCAAACCTGCCAGCACCGGATATGCGGGGCTTCCGATTGAAGTCAGCGAAGCGGTGGATGAGATCGCCGAAAGTGCCGAGCCCACCGCCGAACAGCTGCTGCAACGCTCTGGTTTTATCCAGCTGGCAGATATGAATGGCGACGGTAAGAATGACTACATGATCGACACCTCGGTGTCGGGCTCGTCCTTTTGGTGCGGTGCCAGCCATTGTACCGTGATGGTTTTTGCCTCTACTCCAGACGGCTATCAGCGCAATGATTTTCTGGGCCGTGGCGTGACCCCTGCGAATTTCGCCTGCCACCGTGGGTCCTGTAAAATGACCGAAGGGCAGGCGACATTCGCCAATACCACGCCTGCGCCAGTGCCGGCACCTTCGGCACCTGGTACGGTTCTTGCGTCCAACGAGGCGCCCGCACCTGCAGGCGGTCTGGGTGGCATAACCCTGTTTGAGACGCCGCAAGCGACCACGCCACAGGCCTCGCTGACCAGCCATTGCAGCAAAGTGAGCCTGCTGACCAGTTCCAGCGGCGGCTATATGACTGTGTCCAATATGACCGATCCGGAACTCGCGCTTGGCGAACAGTTCTGCCTTGCTCGGTCTTATGCGATCAACAATGGCGAAGGCATGATGGCCTCTCTGAATGGGGTTACCCAGGCGCAGGTCGACAATCAGTGCGACCAGTTTGGACCGGCAGTAAAGCCGTTCCTGGCACAGTTGCAGGTCCAGGACGCCAATACGGTGATGAGCAACGTTCAAAAGTTCATCCTGCAAAGCAATATGTCGCTGGATCAGTTGAACAACACAGCCGCGATCTGCCTGCTGTCCGGCTACCGCCGCGATAACATGGATGTGGCGCTCGGGGCCGGTCTGATCATGACTGGTCTCGGCAAACGCCCCTATGCGGAACTCATCGGCCACCACATCGCCCTTGGCTTTGGTGCACCGACATCCGTGCAGCGTGCGCAGGACTGGTACGGGGTTGCCGTCACGGCTCTTGAAGGTGGAGCAGAGCCGGTTTTTGCCCCAGGGCAGCCGGAACGTGTGGCGCTTGTGAAGCTTGCAGCAGGTCAGCTGGGCGGCGCCCCGAAACTGGCGCAACCGGTGCCTGCCTCCAGCGATGCGACGGGTCTACCAACCTTTAGCTTTGGCGACTGAGACCTCCCATAATTGCTCCATAAAAATGGCCCTACCCAACGGTGGGGCCATTTTGAGTCCGGCCTCAAAAACCTTCGGCAAAATCTCAACCAATTGGCGTTTTGCCTCTTTTCAACAAGATACAGCTGGTCTATACGCCCCTTCACCAAGACTATGACAGTGCGGTCGTGGCGGAATTGGTAGACGCGCAGCGTTGAGGTCGCTGTGGGGTAACTCCCGTGGAAGTTCGAGTCTTCTCGACCGCACCATTTCACATTTTGATGTGAATTTCTCAAAAAACTCAAATATTATAGTGTCTGACGTCAGCGCCTATGGGTCCAAATAGCGTTATTTGATAAGAGAGTGTTTCTGGCTCATCGTAACCACTGAGGAGTGGAAGATGAGACAGACAACTGGAACCCGCAAAAGTCCTGGCGAGAAGATCGTCAAAGATATCAAACGCGCCGACC
>NZ_JAHHIR010000098.1 GCF_018678075.1 Epibacterium ulvae
AAACGTGGGGGGCCAGGCGCGCGCGGCGGCGTGGCCGCAAAATCGAGATGGTCGGGCTCGCGCGCCGCATTGCTGTCATTCTCCATCGAAACTGGAGCGATGGCTCCGTGTTCCAAACAGATGCAGCGCCGAAAATGATCTGATCTCCAGCACAGAACCGTTGCCTGCTTAATCGCAAGCTTTCGAGGTCCCGCAGGGACGTGGTTCCGATGATGCCGTGGTCAGGACTGTCGCTGACATCCGTCAAGCACGCCTATGAGATGGGCACATCGGAATTACATCGAACCAGCATCCTGTTGGCAGCCGTCGCGCTGACCACGAACCGAAGCATGTATCCAAAGGACCTCAGTCAAAGGCTGTGAGAGAAAGCAGCGCGGACGCGACGAACTAAAAGCACCGCTCCGGCGGATCAGTTTGTTTGCGTGGAATCTCTTGACAGAAGTGCTCCCGTTACCGAAGGCCTGGACCTAAGCTGGCAGACACCGCGTTTTTCTTCCGCAGGCCCACGGCGTTTTTTGACACGTATAATCAGCTGTTTCCCGGGAAGTGGAACGCGTTGAGCTGGGAATATGCCTCAGTGCTTGATCTGTGGCACAACGCGGTTGAGCTGGCCGACACGGCCCATCCGGTCACGTTTCTGGCGGCCAAGAAACGCCGACAGGAAATACCACATGCCTTTGGGTCGGCGCGTTGGTACGGCACCAATTTGTTTGGGATCGACAACGCCTTGGTCGGCGATTGGCCCGTGGTCAAGATCAGAGACGGGCATGCCCGGCTTGTCGAATTCGGCTCGGTTCTGAACTGGCTCGATCGGCACGAAGACCTGTTGCGCAAGCATATGTCCGACCTCGGTCAGACCTGACAACAAAGTTTGGAAGCCAATCCGATGCCGGGCTTCAGTCTTCCTGCATAAGCAGCTTTTGATCTTCGAGCAGGGTGAGCTTAATGAACGCGCTCGCCTCTTCGATGTCGCGGGCGGCGATGGCGTTGAACAAGGCATTATAGCTCCGTTGGTAGGCCGCAATACGGCTTGGCGTCAGGTGACGGCGATACATCGCAGATCGGAAGGATTGGCGTCTGGCGTCGATCACCAGATTATAGCAGGCCACCAAAAGCGGGTTGTCGGTGCCCTCAGCGATCTGGCGATGAAACTCTTCCTCCAAACGCACAAACTGCAGCGCATCAGTCTGCATCGCTTCCATCTTGGACAGGGTCACGCCCAAGCCTTCGATCTGCCGCGGTGACCTATGGATAATCGCCAGTCGCACCATTTCCGGTTCAAACATGCCGCGCACGACCTGCAGATGCAGCGGACCCGTTTCAGCCGCGACTGGCGCGATCGACACGGTGGAGGCATTTGGATCATAGGTCACAAACGACCCGGACCCGGCGCGACGACGGATCATGCCGCGTTCTTCCAGCACATCCAGTGCCTCGCGCACCGTATTACGTGCAACGCCCAGATCCTGCGCCATCTGGCGCTTTGATGGCAGCCGTTCGTCAGTGCTATATTCCTGCGACACAATACGGTTGGTCAGCGTATCAAGCACATATTGGACCGTCACCCCAAAGACTTGTTCAGCGGTATCAGTCATGGCAGCGCGGCGTTGGCTAGTGTTCAAAGGAGCCCTCTCCAGGTCTTGAACCTATCACATCGGCACCCCGCAATTTGGACGCGGCGACTAGAAGATACCAGCCGCTGCGCAAAGATGAAACATTCAGCCAAAAACACCCCACTCTTGTCCGAGCGGAGCGTTTCTATGTGAAGATTTCGATTAGATGTCGAGCGTATTGTCCCGCTCCCACGAAGAGAAATGTGAGACAAAGGCATTCCACTCCTGAATCTTCATTCTCATGTAGGAGGCTGAGAATTCATCGCCCAGCTTGGCCTTTAACTCGGCATCCTTGTCGAACCAGCGGATCGCATCCAACAGGTTCAGCGGCAGCTTGGGCGCATCAGTGATTGTGTGACCTTCTGCATACATATCAATGTCATAGCGTGGGCCGGGATCTGCGTCGCTCGCCATACCAGAGAGGCCTGCGGCGATGATGACAGCCTGCAGGAGATAGGGGTTTGTGGCCCCATCCGGAAGGCGTAATTCGAACCGGCCAGGTCCCGGCACGCGCACCATATGGGTGCGGTTGTTGCCGGTCCAGGTCACCGTATTGGGCGCCCAGGTTGCGCCAGAGATGGTACGCGGCGCATTGATCCGTTTGTAGCTGTTGACGGTTGGGTTGGTGATCGCGGCCAGCGCTTCGGCATGTTTCATGATGCCGCCGAGGAAATGTGCGCCATCCTGGGACAGGCCCAATTCGCCGGTCTGCCCTTCGCCTTTGTCGGTGGCAAAAACGTTCTGCACTCCGTCCAGATCCCAGACTGAGATATGCGCGTGACAGCCGTTGCCCGTCAGCCCTTCGATCGGTTTTGGCATAAAGGTCGCGCGCAGCCCGTGTTTTTCCGCCACGGATTTGACCATGAATTTGAAAAACGAGTGGCGATCCGCCGTCACCAGCGCATCAGCGAATTCCCAGTTCATTTCGAACTGGCCATTGGCGTCTTCGTGGTCGTTCTGATACGGCCCCCAACCCAGCTCCAGCATGTAGTCGCAGACTTCGGCGATCACATCATAGCGGCGCATAACGGCCTGTTGGTCATAACACGGCTTTTCGGCGGTATCTGCGGGGTCGGAAATCTTGTCGCCTTCGGGGGTTAGCAGGAAGAACTCCGCCTCGATCCCGGTTTTGACCCGCACCCCTTTTTCGGCTGCCTCGGCCACCAATTTGCGCAACACATTGCGCGGGGCTTGTGCGACGTCTTCGCCCTCCATCACCGGGTTTGCAGCGACCCAGGCAACTTCGGGTTTCCACGGCAATTGGATCACGGTGGTTGGATCCGGCACTGCTAGCATATCGGGATGCGCCGGTGTCATATCCAGCCAGGTCGCAAAACCTGCAAAGCCTGCACCATCTTCTTCCATATCGGCGATGGCTTGGGCCGGGACCAGTTTGGCGCGTTGTCCACCAAAGAGATCCGTAAACGAGATCATGAAATATTTGACGCCGGTCTTCGCGGCGAAATCTGCAAGAACGCTCATCGTCTTGTCCTTATGTTTCCCTGTTGAAGGAAGTGAGGGGCATTTGCGCCCCTCAATGTTATGTCGTTTTTAAAATCCAGGCTTGCCGGGATACCAGTCGGTGCCCGCCAAGGGTACGCGCGCCATGGCTGCGGCTTCCATGGTCAAGGCGCAGAGATCCTCGGGTTCCAGGTTATGCACATGGCTTTTGCCGCATGCGCGGGCAATTGTCTGACATTCCAGCGTCATCACATTCAGATAGTTGCGCAGACGGCGACCTGCGGCAACGGGATCAAGGCGTGATGCAAGCTCCGGATCCTGCGTGGTGATACCGGCCGGGTCGCGCCCTTCGTGCCAATCGTCATAGGCGCCTGCTGTGGTGCCCAACTCTTGGTACTCAGCTTCCCATTTGGGATCATTGTCACCAAGTGCCACCAATGCCGCGGTACCGATTGCAACCGCATCCGCGCCCAGCGCCAGCGCCTTGGCCACATCTGCGCCATTGCGGATCCCGCCGGAGACCACCAACTGAACCTCACGGTGCATACCCAGATCCTGTAGCGCCTGAACCGCCGGACGGATACAAGCCAGCGTGGGCTGGCCAACATGTTCGATAAAGACATCCTGTGTTGCCGCCGTGCCGCCTTGCATGCCGTCCAAGACGACCACGTCAGCCCCGGCCTTCACCGCAAGTGCGGTGTCATAATAGGGGCGCGCGCCGCCGACTTTGATGTAGATCGGCTTTTCCCAATTGGTGATTTCGCGGATTTCAAGGATCTTGATCTCCAGATCATCCGGACCGGTCCAATCGGGGTGACGACAGGCCGAGCGCTGGTCGATGCCAACCGGCAGGTCGCGCATTCCGGCCACACGTTCGGTGATCTTTTGCCCCAACAGCATGCCACCGCCGCCGGGTTTGGCACCTTGGCCCACCACGATTTCGATCGCGTCTGCACGCCGCAGATCGTCCGGGTTCATACCATAACGGCTGGGAAGATATTGATAGATCAGCTTTTCAGAATGGCCGCGTTCTTCTTCGGTCATGCCGCCATCGCCAGTGGTGGTCGAGGTACCAGCAAGCGTTGCACCGCGTCCCAGGGCCTCCTTGGCCTGACCAGACAGTGCGCCAAAGGACATGCCTGCGATCGTCACCGGAATCTTCAGTTCAATCGGTTTCTTGGCAAACCGTGTGCCCAGCGTGACCGAGGTATCGCATTTCTCACGATACCCTTCCAGCGGGTAGCGCGACATCGACGCGCCCAGAAACAGCAGATCGTCGAAATGCGGGACCCGGCGTTTCGCGCCTCCACCCCGGATATCATAGATACCTGTGGCCGCAGCACGGCGAATGTCAGAGTTCACGTCATTGGAAAATGTCCAGGACTGACGCGGGGTTGTATTGGGTGTCTTATCCATCTGTCAGTCCTCAGTAGGCGTCAGCATTGTCGATATCAAAGTTGTAAAGCGACCGGGCAGAGCCATAGCGTTTGAACTCTTCCGGTTTGGCATCGGCTTCGGCTTTGGTCAGAATATCCGCCAAAAACTCCAGATGTTCGGGCCGCATCTCTTTCTCGACGCAGTCCGCGCCAAGCGATTTTACGGTGCCGCGCACAAACAGGCGCGCTTCATACAGGCTGTCGCCCAGCGCATCGCCCGCATCACCCAGCACCACCAGATTGCCTTTTTGCCCCATGAAAGCAGACATATGACCGATGCTTCCATGCACCACGATATCGATCCCCTTCATGGAGATCCCGCAGCGCGACGATGCATTGCCCTTGATATTCAACAGACCACCACGACCGGTTGCACCGGCATATTGGCTGGCGTCCCCTTCGATGGTGACAACGCCCGACATCATGTTTTCCGCAACACCGGGGCCTGCGGAGCCTTTGACGGTGACAGCGGCATCCTGGTTCATCCCGGCGCAATAGTATCCGGTGGAGCCATTGATCGTCACCGAAAGCGGACCGTCCAACCCGCAGGCCAGCGCATGGCTGCCGCGCGGATTGTCGATTTCAAACGTATCATTGGCTTGCGCCTTGGCGGCTTCCTGCAGGGTGGAGTTGATCGCACGCAACTCCAGCTCTGCCATGTTCAATGTATTGGCCATGACCTTAACGCTCCCAGAAATAGACAGTTGCGGGTTCGGGTTCCCAGACTTTTGCCGCCTCGATGCCCGGAAGGTCGGCAAAGGCCCGATACTCCGAGGCAAAGGCGACATAGTCTTCGGTTTCGGCCATGACGGCAGGTTTGCAGGCAACGGGGTCGCGCACGACGCCAAACCCATCTTTGGTCCCAGTTACAAAGGTGAAGAACCCATCCAGATCCTCCAACGTGCCTTCCAATGCCTCGCCCAACGACGCCCCATCTGCGATGCGTGATGAAATATAGGCCGCGCCCACTTCGGTGTCATTTTCGGTGCGGGTCATGACGCCTTTCTTGGCAAGCTTGCGGCGCATTTGGTTGTGGTTCGACAAGGATCCATTGTGCACCAGACATTGGTCATCAGCTGTCGAGAACGGATGTGCACCAAGCGTGGTCACCGCAGACTCTGTGGCCATACGCGTGTGGCCAATGCCGTGACTGCCGCCCATGTCACGCAGGGCGAACCGTTCGGCGACATCCTTGGGCAGGCCGACTTCTTTAAAAATCTCCATCGACTGACCAGAGCCCATGATCCGAAGGCCCTTTCCTTCCAGCGCCGCGATCGCAGCCGCTTCTTTGCCCTCAGGAAGCGTCAGAACCGCGTGGGTGCTGATGGCTTTCAATGCAACAGGCACATCCAGCGCGTCGCTCAGCGCAGTATCCAACCCGTCAAAATCAACTTCGGGCGTGTCCGACTGGATGGTGACCTTGGTCAGCCCCTCAACCGTATCGCCATAAATTGCAATCCCCGCGCTGTCGGGACCACGATCTGTCATCGTGATCAACATATCCGTCAGCAAGTCCCCCAAACGCGGGCGCAGCTCGTCCTTTTTCAGGAACAGCCCTACGATGCCACACATAGATCTCTCCGTATTTAATCGACTCTCATGTCGTCACGGCTTCGCTAGCAGGAAATTTCATTTCCTTTCAATTAATATTATTTCCACAAAAGAAATCTCCCGCACACGCCAAGAAACCCCACCTGAATTGCTTATTTTTCAAGCATATTTGAGGATCTGATAAGGTTGAAAGATTATTTTTGCTGAGGATAGCTGATGATCGACAGGAATTTGGCCGGTAATTCGATCAATTCTGCAGGGCCGTGCGGGGCATCGGCGTCAAACAACAGGGTGTCACCTGGCTCCAATCGATACATCTGATCGCCGTGTCTGTAGCCCACGGTTCCCTCCAACATATAGAGCATCTCCATCCCCTCATGTTGGAAGGTTGGAAAGTGGTCGCTGGTGTCGGACAGGGTAATTAAATAGGGCTCGATCACAACGCCGGTATTGTTGGACCCGATATGGCCCAGCAGCTGGTACTGATGCCCGGCCCGCGTGCCGGCGCGCTCTGTCTCGACCCCTTCGCCCGCTTTGACATGCATCGCACCGCGCGTTTCCTCAAAACCCGAAAACAGCTGTAAAAGCGGCACACGCAGCGCATTGGCCAGGACTTGCAGCGTGGTTAGAGAGGGGGAAATCACCCCATTTTCGATCTTGGATAGCATTCCTTGGGAAATACCGGTCATCGCGGTCAAATCCGCCCCGGTCAACCTTTGGCGCTTGCGCAGCTCTCGCACTTGGCGGCCGATGGCAACTTCCAAGTTCTTTTCACGGCGTTCCCGCACCGCGTGGGGATCTTGGGTCAATGTGTTTGATCCAGCCGTTTCAGCCACCTGCTCACCGCGCATTTTCGTCATGTCTTTTCGTTCTCAGTTGTAAGGCTTAGCGCGAAACCCACTGCCCATTTGTTCTTGTTGCGCGCTGATTATCCGGCCTCGCCTTCGATTGCGCAACCGGCAATGCCCTGGATCGCTGCCTCAAAACCAGATGACCCGTTCACGGAAGCGGGCGATCGCCCACTTTGAACACAGTACCGGATCATAGTCTCAGGACCGATTAATCCACTTGGGGCTGAGATGGCTGCGTGATTCATTGCCCTCAATCTGGGTGACCTTATGAGCAATGTTTACTGGCTGAACGAAGATCAAATGGCGCGGCTTCGGCCCTGTTTTCCAAAGAGCCACGGCGTACCGCGCGTTGATAATAGACATGTCTTAGGTGGCATTATCTTTATCAATCGCAATGGCTTGCGCTGACGTGATGCGCTCTATGAATACGGCCCCGCCAAGGCGCTCTACAATCGTTGGAAACGGTGGAGTGACATAGGGGCGTTTGCCCGGATCATGGAAGGGCTTGCTGCTGAAGCACCGGACAACAAAACGATTTCTATCGACGCAACGTACCTCAAAGCCCACCGGACTGCTTCCAGCTTGTCGGTTAAAAAAGGGGGACGTGGACGTCTGATAGGGCGCACCAAAGGCTGCATGAATACAAAGTTGCATGCTGTGACTGACACGATGGGGTGACCAGTTCGTTTCTTTATGACAGCTGGTCAGGTGATGAGCGATTGGACCGGAGCCAGAGCGCTTGTGAGTAGCCTGCAGCTGACTGGCTGCTCGAGGATCGTGGCTATGATGCGGATTGGTTCCGAGAAGCCCTTGTGAGTATGGGTGTCACGTCTTGCATCCCAGGCCGAAAATCACGAGACAAAGCAATCAAGTATGACAAGCGCCGCTACAAAAGGCGTAACCGGATTGAGATCATGTTTAGCCGGTTGAAAGACTGGCGGTGCGTAGCAACCCGTTACGACAGCTGTCCAAAGGTTTTCCTGTCTGTACGCGCACTCGCAGAAACCGTCATATTCTGGTTATGTATCCTGGCCTAACCCTAGGCTGACCACGCGTTTCCACAAGCACTTTTTTTGCGCCTTTCAGTCACTTAACAACAGAATAACGATCATCGAGCTTTTTTGACATTTTCCTCTTGCACCCAAATGGAGGAGTGATTAAACACCCCTCACGCACAGTGTGGCCCGTTCGTCTATCGGTTAGGACGCCAGGTTTTCAACCTGGAAAGAGGGGTTCGATTCCCCTACGGGCTACCATTTAACCAAGCAAATTTGCGTTATCATCACACAATAGGATGTCGTGATATCCGCTGCGCTAAGCGTAAACGTTTCAATTTTTGACGCGTGGCCGTGTAAACGACAACGGGCCTCATCGCAAGAAAACCTCAACCAAGCCGCTAACTCTCGTGTCCGGTCACTACACTTCAGGCGTGCGCAACTGATCGCAGGCAATAAACTGCGCGCCCAGTGCTGATGGTGTCAGGAACTTGCATTGCCAGCGGTCAGGGCGGGCAACGACCGAACCATAGCGGTAATCACCCCATCATTTCCATGTTCGGCTGATAAAACAGATGCTGACCACGGCCGGCATTTTTAGCCGCATACAGGGCCAAATCCGCCTGATGAATAAGCGTGGTCGCATCACGAGGCTTGGCCTCTTTTGCCAACGACGTCCCTGCACTGGCGGAAATCCGGCACAGTTTTCCCTCAAAGGGAACTGGCTCTTCCAAACATTCAATAAGGCGGTTTGCGATCCGCTCCAAAGTTTCGGCGTCCGTCAGCCCATCAAGCAAGAGGATGAATTCGTCTCCACCAACCCTGACGGCCGTATCAACCTCGCGGGTACAATCAATCAGCACCTGCGCCACACGTTGCAAGACCGCGTCACCAGCGGCATGCCCCATCGTGTCGTTGACCTGTTTAAAGTAGTCCAGGTCTACATGCATCAGGGCGAACTCCTTGCCCGAGTCGATCATGCGCGACAGCACGTGATCCAAGGCGCGACGGTTCTTCAAACCCGTCAGCGTATCGGTAAACGCCTGCTCTTCAGCGGCAATTTTTGCACCCTGCAAACGCATATTCAACTGGCGGGACGCTTCCATCGCAGCGGATTTGGCTTCAACCAGATAGAGCATTTCGATAGTAAGGTCGGTTGGCGAAAAGTCTGCACTGGTCAGGTCATAGTCGCGCACCGCCTCCAAAACGGAGATGCCAAAAGACATGTTCAGAAAACCGCCACCCGCAGGCAGAGGCGCCAATACACCTTTGAGGCCCGTTTGCGGGTCGCTGGCAAAATTCATATGCAGCTTCACGCCTGCCGATCGCAACATATCGTCAACACTGCGCACCCAGCGCGGTCGCGACACTGCAATGATGTCAAAGAAATCCTGGCCGACCCAGTCATAGTCAGGGCGCAGCTTGCGCAGCGTCGGCCCAGCAGATGTAATCCGGCCCGACGCATCAAAGATCACATGCATCGGACAGATTTGATCAGCAAACTCGGAAAGCTGTTGTGGGGTCATCATAAACTATGCGCCCCTAGGCTAAAGGACCGCCCTTCGGCGAACTGCGATTCAACATGGGTAATTGAAATGATATCCGCATCATCGCGGATCCCTGCATGATCCAAAATCACCAAGTCCCCATAATCGTCCGCCATAGCGCGCAGAATACCCATCATAACGTTGGAATAGCCTGGCAGGCCTTGCGCGCAGATCAGTTCGAATTGACCCGGTGCCTGTTCGATCAACTCCAACGTAGGCAAGTGAAGATCAGCGACCGCCAGCCGTGCGCGATCCGGTAAATCATCCAGCGAATACAAGAATTCCACATAGTCCACGCCACCAAAGCGCAACAGCCGCCGCAAAGCTTCGGCCTGCGGATTGGACACAAGAAATGTGCCCATGTCCTCCAACATTTCGGCCAGAGGGCGGTCCAAAACAGTTTCCATCGCGGCAAGGACCTTGAACGATTGATCATCCGGGTACATCAACATCGCCTCGAACTCGACAAAACCGAGTCCGGCTAAATCCATCACGGATTTCCAGCGATCTGCACCATATGTGTCGGTGACAAACGCCTGAATTGCTCTGTTGATCAGACCATGCATTGCTTGGCCCCTTGCTGCTATTTGGCCCACTATTGACCGGCTTGTGTTAAAAAACGCCAAATGTACGTGTATCCGACGCATTTTGTCCCAACTAATCTCCCGAACGCGCCGAAACTGCGGCAAGAGAAAGGCAAATTGCTACTAGAAAACTCGAAATCCCACCAATACACTCTCAAATCATTCGAACCATGCCTACTAAACAAGGGGAATGTTTAGCGACTTTGCGCCATCCATTTTGGAATGCCGCTAATGTCTGCCAGAACAACATCGGCGTGCTCGGACAGATCGAACCGTGTGGCAGTTCCGGTCAGCACGCCAATCGTCGCCATCCCCGCCGCTCGACCCGCGTGCAAATCATGTAAACTGTCCCCAACCATCACGGCCCGAACCGGGTCGACATCCACGGCATTGCAGAACGCCCACAGCGGGTCCGGATCCGGCTTTGCGCCATAGCCGCTGTCATATCCTGCAATAAAATCAAATCGGTCTTTCACCCCAGCCTGATCGAGCTGATACAGGGCCGAAACCTCAGCATCATTGGTCATCACACCAAGCTTTATGCCTTGAGCGCGCAAATCATCCATCAAGGGTGCCAGGGGCGTTGCCTCAACCAGTGGCGCGGTTGCCGATTCACGGGCTAGAAAACCCTCAAGCTCCCCCTGATTGCGCCTCGGCAAATGCGGCAAAAACGCCGCTGCAACCTCGGAATTTGTGCCTGCAATGGCAAGGCTTGTCGGCAGAAACTGCGATTTTTCCAAATCAAATTCAATCGCATCGGCGAGAGCCTGTGCCAGGTCTGCACCGCCGTCTGCGAGCGTCCTGATGACGCCTTCGCACCAGCTGTTCCAAGTCGCCCCAAAGTCAAACAGGGTACCGTCTTTGTCGAATAGAATTGCGTCAAATGACATATGTGCTCCGATCAGGCAAAAAGTCGGCCATTTGCGCGGACCCTATCAAGTCCAGTTGATTTGCGCACCACCCGGCAAATGAGCCCGCGCCTGCATCGGCAATTCATAGCCGACACCGGATGCATCACAGAACTGCATGACCCAAGCATCATCCATCAGCAAAAAATCCAGAACCGAGGCCAGAAACTCAACGTCCTGAGCACGGGCGCGTAAATCGCTTTCGCTTGCGCCCGAAGCGCCTAGGAATACAGGTAAAAGTTCGTCCTGCCCCACCAGCCATCCAAGGGCTTTTAGAGCAAGGGTTTCGGCGGCATGAGCGGAAATCTGCATATGTCTTCAGTTTTAAATAGAGATGAAAGGGTTTGTTAACCAGTCTCATAAAAACTCAGCACAACGAAATTGCAAGCGTTGAAGGGAAATCAGGTGCAGGGAACCATCCTTGTCATAGATGGCGTTTCTACCAATCGGATTGCGCTCAAGGTGCAGCTGGCCGAAGCCTTCTTTGACGTCGTTCAAGCAACTGACCTGCACGACATGCATCGCAAGTTGCGCACATGTACACCCGATCTGATCATCACCGCCCTATCGCTACCGGAAGGCTCTGCCGGCGACATAAAAACCGCCACAACGCGCGAAGAACGGTTGCGCAATGTTCCGGTGATCGCGCTTGATACACTGGGATGTTCTCAGTCGCGTCTTGATGCTCTTGCCGCTGGAGTTGAGGATGTGGTGTGCCACCCGGTCGACAATCTGGTGCTACAAGCCCGAATTCGCAGCCTTCTACGCGCACGCAGCGCCAAGGAAGAGCTGTGCCTGCAACGCGATGCAGCCGGTGCGATGGCACACTGTCGTGTGGATGAGCAAATGGATCATGTGATCCGCGACGCAACGGTCGCCCTTGTCACCCAGTCCAAGATCCTGGGCCGCAACTGGAAAAAGCAACTCGAGCATCAAGCGCCATTTGGCCTGCGGTGCCATGATCTGACTGACATTCGCGGCCTGATGTCAAAACCGGTGCCCGATGCGATTGTTATCGAATTGAACGCTGAAACCGCCGGAATGGGGCTGCGTCTGGTGGCCGACTTACGGGCGCGCGCAGCGACGCGGCAATCCATCATCGTCGCCTTGCCTGACAATGACACGCCAGAGATTGCCGCCGAAGCTCTGGATCGCGGCGCCCATGATGTGTTGCAATCAGGATTTGATGCGGCCGAACTGGCGATGCGGCTGCGTGCACAACTGATGCAGAAACTGCAGGATGACCAATTGCGCGCAAACATCCGCAATGAGCTGAAAGCGGCCTCCTCGGACATGATGACAGGTCTGCACAACCGCCGTTACGCAATGCCCTATCTCGACCGTGTTCTACAGAATGCCCGTGAGACCGGCGAAAGCTTTGCTTTGATGGTTGCGGATCTCGATCACTTCAAACGGATCAATGACCTGTATGGGCACCCGGTCGGAGACGCAGTGCTGATCGAAACCGCCGCCCGCCTGAAGGCGCTGGTGCAACCGGATGAGCTGCTTGCGCGCATTGGCGGCGAAGAGTTTCTGTTTGTTCTCCCCGGCAAAAGCGCCAGCGATGCGGCAAAATCCGCGGCAGCCTTTTGCGCGGCGATCAATGAACGCCCCTTCTTTGCGGCGGGCGTGGACAAGCCGATCAAGATGACCATCAGCATCGGTGCCGTCATTGGAAGCAGCCCGCAACTGCGCAACCTGGACGCAGCTGAGCTGATCACCAAAGCCGACCAAGCGCTGTATGCCGCCAAGAACTCTGGTCGCAATCGGGTCCGAGTGAGCAAGCAGAGCCCGGTCGCGGCTTAAACGCACCCTGATACGAACCCACAAAAAAGGCCGCCCATAGCAGCCTTTTTCCTGAACCCAGTTCTGTTGTCTCAACCAATCAATTCGACCCTTTTTGGCGGTCCTTGCCTTTAAAGTGCCCGCGCGGATCACGCCGCAAGCGTTCCAGCAGTTTGGCGCGCTCCTCTTCGCTCATGCCGGCAACTTGATCGAGCCAGGATTGGCGCAGTTTTTCGCGGAACTGATATTGCCGCTGAGCCTGCCCTTCCAGAACACGCGCAACCGCCTCGACCTCAAACGGATCTGCTTGCAAGGTCGCAAACAAGGCCTTACGGTCCGCTTCACGCAACGCGCGAATGTTGGGATGATCCCCTGCCGCGCTTTGCATCAAGGTATGCCGCGTTTCGCGATCCAGCGCCCGGTACAGGGTCACCGACAGCGATGGTGGTGGCGGTGGCTTACCGGCCCAGCGGTCTTTGACCCGATAGGCCGTTCCGGCCAGCATACCGATGACCGCAAGGTTGAGCGCCAGTGACATCACCAAAAGGATCCGCACCCAGCGTGGTCCTTTGGAGTTCATGTTTGGCTTTCCATTGTCCTGGCTCATTGCAGGTCCTCGCTCATCAATTCGCTTAGGTCAAACCCGTCAAAAGGATCACTTTCAAGGCTCGATGACGCCGCCGCCAGATCCACTGGGTCCGGCAGAAACGACGGCGGTGCGACACCTACCCAGATGCCCGCCAGTCCTGCGGTCACCAGTCCGCCGACCCCAAGTCCGCCACCGAGCGTTGCAAAGAAACGGCTCCAGATGCTCGGTTGGTTCAGCGCGGCACTTCCCATGCTGGCCGGGCGAAACGTGTCTTGTACCCGCGCCGCGTCATCCAGTATCGCTGCCATCAGACCATCGGATAACTCCGGCTGGTCAGCACGCGCAGTTTGAAACAGCGCGTCCAGCTCTTTCAGTGCTTTGTCCTGTTCAACCATCGGTATACCCCAATTCTTCCTTTCGACTGGCCAAAGCATTGGCCAAGCCACGTTTTGCGCGTGCGGTCAGACTTTCGACCGCCTCCACGCCTATGTCCATAATCTCTGCGATCTCAGGATTGGACAATTCCTCGATGTGGCGCAGCACCACCGCCTGTCTTTGACGCACTGGCAGGTGCATCAGTGCCTCTTGCAAGGCATCGCGTCGTGCTTTGTCCTGCAGATGGTCCATCGCACCGCACGTCTTATCTGCGGGTTCGGGGATCGCGTCCAGATCCAAAGTTCCGCCACGTTGGCGACGTTTCAGGTCAATGCAAAGGTTGGTCACCACCCGAAACAGCCAGGTAGACACCTGCGCCTGACCGGGTTGCCAGTCAGGTGCCATACGCCACAGCCGCATCATCGCATCCTGCGTGATATCTTCGGCCTCGGCCCGGTTGCCCAACATACGCATAGCAACCCCCAAGGCGCGCGGCGCAAAACGTTGGGTCAGCCTCACCGCCGCAGCGCGATCACCGTTTCCAAACAGCACCAGAAGCGCATCGTCGGACAGCCCCTCCACGTCACTCATAGGTGCCCCCACAACAGGGGCACCCCGAGAGGGTTGTTGCGGATTATACAGCACGCAACTGGGTTCAGTTTTGATCCTGCTGTTCTTGTTTCCACATCTTCTTCCCTTTACCGCCGCGATGGGCCTTGCGGGCGGCATCGAACTCTTCTTTCGAGATACCACCGCTCTCATCCGCATCCAAGCGGGAGAAGCGTTTTTCCATATCGCGGGGTTTGGGCAGCTCTTCGGCGCTCAGTACACCGTCGCCATTGGCGTCATGTTCTTTGATCATCCGCTCTGCACGTACGTCTGCACGTTTCGAGGCGCGGGCGGTCATTTCTTCCATAGAAAGCGCACCATCACCATTGGTGTCCGCTGCGGAGAAATGGCGTGCACGCACGCTTTCCAATTCTGCCTTGCTGATTTCGCCGTCACCATTGGTGTCCATTTCCTCAAAGCTCATACGCGGTCCGTGATGCCCTGAGGATTTGGCCATCGCAGCACCTGCTCCGATAACGCTTGCGCCTGCAATAACCAATGCAATGAATGTCAGATGTTTCATTCTTTACTCTCCTTTGGCAGTAGCAGCACCTTGCTGCCTGATGCACAAGAGAAACGCTCGAGGCCCGGCTTTCCGTCGCATCGTGCTGAAAAAAGTTGCGACATGCGGACGCAAGCGGTCCGCTATGGCTTTACTTCGACCACGTTAATCCCACATTTGCGATGAACGTATAGGATAGTGATATGACCGACAGTGTTGCCCAGACCCCGACCGAGGCTGACGTCCCATTGACCCTGCAAAATGACGCTGATGCGCGCCCTACCCGCCCCGCATTGCTCAAGGGCTGGCGCTGCCGTTGCCCCCGCTGTGGCGAGGGGAAGGCTCTGCATTCCTATCTCAAGGTCAATGACACCTGCAGCACTTGCAATCTGGACCTGTCCAAAGCCCGCGCAGATGACGGTCCCGCCTATCTCACCATTTTGTTGGTGGGCCATTTGATGGCTCCGCTGTTGCATATTGTCTATTTCAAATGGCAACCGGCGCCGGTGGTGACGTTCACGGTCTTCAGCCTGGGATGTTTGCTGGCGTCGCTCTACCTGCTGCCCCGCATGAAGGGGATGGTGATCGCCTATCAATGGGCGCGCGGCATGTATGGGTTTGACAAAGCGGACTAACCTGCATTTTGTAGGCGCCAGGCCTGCGCGCACCGCGCCGGCTGCGACAGGCTGGAACACACATGACCGCAACGCCCGTTCAGGTGGATAAAACCGCAATACGCAATGCATCGAGCGTTATTGTTTTGCGCGACAAAGACAGCGCATCCCCCAGCGTCCTGATGGGCCAGCGCGGGGCCAAAGCTGCGTTTATGCCCAGCAAATTTGTCTTTCCCGGCGGCGCGGTCGACCCGGATGATGCCTCGGTTCCTCTTGCAGCACCCATTTCGCCCCATGTCGCAGATTTTCTGACAGATCATGCACCCGAACATTTGCGCGACGCTTTGGTCTGCGCAGCAATTCGTGAGCTTTGGGAAGAAACGGGACTTGCCCTGGGGCAATCCGCGGTGTGGAATGACCCACCCGCCGACTGGGCCGCGTTTGCTACAACTGGGCACCGCCCCGATGCCAGCGCCTTGGAATTTGTGTTCCGCGCCATTACTCCGGTGGGCCGCCCGCGCCGATTTGATGCGCGTTTCTTTCTGGTCGATGCCGCGCAGATCACAAGCGATCTGGATGATTTCACGCACGCTTCGGATGAGCTGTCCAACCTGCAATGGGTCCCGTTGAGCCACGCGCGCAGCTTTGACTTGCCCTTCATCACCCAGGTGGTTCTGGCCGAGGTCGCAGCGCGATTGCCAAACCTCGCACCGATCACATCTGTGCCGTTCTTTCAAAACAACGATGAGGAAAGCCTGTTCCTGCACCTCAACGGTGCATCGCCGCTGGGCTAAACGCGCGTTAGATCGTCAGCACCAGCACCAAGATCGACAGGCCCAGAAACGCCATCCCGACAAGCTCACGCCGGGTGACGGTTTCTTTGAAGAACAGGATCGAGGCGAGGAGCGACAGCAAAAGCTCCACCTGCCCCACCGCTTTGACGTAGGCCGCGTTTTGCAGGGTGAAGGCCCAGAACCAGCAAAAAGATCCGCCCATGCTGGTCAAACCAACCCAAACCGCAACCCGGCGTGCGTGCCAGACCCGGGTGATTTCTTGCGGATCCCGCAGCAGCAGCCAGACTGCCATGATCACTGTTTGCAATGTCACAACGGCGCCCAACGTAACGCCAGCCCGCAAGATCGGCTCCAACTCGGCCATCTGCAAGGACGCACCCCGATAGCTGACGGCTGAGAATGCAAACAAGATACCGGATCCAATCCCCAGCTTTGCCGCCCGATTGGTCAGATGCATATACCAGGCCCCACTGCTGCCACCGGGTTTCGACAGGATTAGAACAGCGACCAAGCCTAACAGGATCGCAGCCCATCCCCCCAGACCGATTTGATCCCCCAAAACAACCAAACCAACAATGGCGGTCTGAATAACCTCGGTCTTTTTGAACGTGATTCCCACGGCGAAATTGCGCTGTTTGAACAAAGCCACCACACAAATCGTGGCCGTGATCTGCGACACCGCGCCAATGGTGGCAAACATCCAGAACCGCGCATCCAGCGTCGGCAGCGGTTCACTGCTGTGCCAGAAATAGGCACCAAGCCCCGCTAGAATAAACGGCATGGAATAGAAAAACCGGGAAAACGTCGCCCCAGCAGCAGACAAGGTGACTGAGGCCAGCACCTTTTGCAGCATAAAGCGGATGGTCTGAAAACTGGCGGCCGCAAGCGCGATGAAGATCCATAAATACATGTCGCCGCTTATGGCAGGTTCACCCGTGCGCCTCCACGAAATTCATACGTTCAGTACAATTGAAAGCTGTCTTCCGACTGCATCCCTGGGCGTATTTTCCGTCTATTTTACCGCAACGCACGAGTCCCGCACCGGAGCCAAAAAGCTGCGTTTTGTCCCGATTTCAGCGTCAAAATCTTCTCCTCGCCATGTACCGTGTTGTGCCACAAGTTATCCCCAGCCTTGTCCCCGGAAACCGATTTGCGGGTTTTTCGCCCTTCGCTCAGCCTTGTGGAAAGACTTATCACAAAGCGAATCGACTTGATGAAATCCGCACAAAACATCCTGCAACCCGAAGCACAGGCGCTAAAAACGGCCGTATTGGTTTTGGACGAGACCAACACACTGTCATTCGCCGCCACCGTGGATCCGATGCGCGCCGCCAACCGATTGGCGGGACGTCCGCTGTTTGACTGGGACTATGTCAGCGCAATGGATGAGGTGCCGATGCTGTCCAGCGGGCTGACGGTGCCCAGCTTTCCGTTGGCGCGTCTCGACGGCTGTGACGCGCTGCTCGTGCTGGCCGGGTTTCAACTGGCACGCCACGCCACGCCCAGCCTGCTGTCAGGATTGCGCCGCATCGCAGAGACGGGCGCGACCCTGATCGGCATCGACGGCGGATCCTGGTTGATGGCCGAAGCGGGTCTGCTGGATGGCCACCCCGCAACCTGTCACTGGGATGCACAAGAAAGCTTCACTCGCCGTTTCCCCGACATCGAATTCTGCACAGATCCATTCACTACGTCCCCGGGGCGGATGACAGCCAGCGGTGGCACCGCGGCGGTGGACCTGATGTTGCATGTGATCAACGCACGGATGGGGGCCGGATTTGCCGGTCGCATGGCGGATCTCTTTGTGGCGCCAAAATCCGTGGATACTCCGGCCCACGACGACAGCTCAGTTGTGGCGCTCCCCTCTGGCAGCGCCCGCGACACCGCGCTGACCGACCAGGCCCACGCCCTGATGGAAGAAACCCTGGCGACCCCGATGCCGCTTGCGATGATGGCAGAGATCCTCGGCACCAGTGCCCGCACCCTGCAACAACAGTTCCGCCTGCGCCTGAACACTACCCCCCAGGACCACTACCTGCAGCTGCGTCTGTCCGAGGCCCGCCGTCTGGTCACAGATACCAGCCTGCCGTTGATGGAAGTGGCCGAAGCCACCGGGTTTACATCGCAGTCCAGCTTTTCCCGCGCGTTTCGCACCGCGCATGGTGTCTCTGCCCGTGAGCTGCGTCAGGATCACCCGCAAGGCCAAGGCACCGCAGGCAGCCGACTGCTACCCCACAGCCTGGCAAAATTCGCATCCCGCTCTTCGGCGACACGCCACTAAAGAATTGTCGCCTAAACCGGTGGACCTGGCTACGCCTCGACTTTGGCGAGGAGCACGTTGTGTTGCTTATCCCCCAGGCATCACCGTTTTCGCGTATGAGCAACCAAAGCGCGACCCGCTGGTATACGCCACCTGCCCAGCCACGAAGGTTCAGGATCTGGCTTGTATTTTCGTAAGACACAAGACCAGCCTCCGAGCATGTCACGGTTACATGCGGGTCATCTACCGAAACAAAAGAAATTGGCTATGCGGTCAAGTAGTACTTTGAGCGCACAGCCAAACCTAAGAAAGTCCCTAGCATAACAGCCCAAACCGTTATTCAGCTCTGACACACCACACGAGAGCGCAAGGCGGTCTCCCAAATGAGAATGCTCGGGTCAGAACGTCAATATCGCCCGAGTTTAACCCGTTGCGCTTCTAAAACTTCGCCGGTGGATGAAATTGCTTTCACCATAGCAGAGTAACGGTTCCAACCTCCTCCGGAGCAAGGCGGCAAGTAGCCGTCTGATGCGTATTTTCCACCGGTTCTTGATGCCGAAATCACCTTGGCGTTGCCCGGCAGTTTCCCAACCAATCCTGGTACCGAATAAATGTCAGCGGATGATCCTTTTACCGGATATCCTATAACGCCATGGCCGCCGTTTTTTGAGAGTGGTCGGTAATCGCGGTCGTTATACTCGACATGCACCCAAGTTGTTCCGCTTGGCAGATTAACAATTTTCATTGGGGGCGTAGAACCATTTCCACCAAAGAGTGTACATTGCTGCCCTTTAGGCACACGTTTGCCATTCCAGCCCCCCCCCAATTCGATCGACATATCGGCATGAGCTACACTTGCTGTAAGGATGAACCCTACGCACCATGAAATAATTTTCTTCAAGTTTAATCTCCAAATCAATAATCGCCTGTTTGCGATATTATGAACTTTTTTTTCTTTGTCTAGAGGGGAGGATCCTCGGTTCAGGCCTTCGGTAACGGGAGCACTTCTGTCAAGAGATTCCACGCAAACAAACTGATCCGCCGGAGCGGTGCTTTTAGTTCGTCGCGTCCGCGCTGCTTTCTCTCACAGCCTTTGACTGAGGTCCTTTGGCTACATGCTTCGGTTCGTGGTCAGCGCGACGGCTGCCAACAGGATGCTGGTTCGATGTAATTCCGATGTGCCCATCTCATAGGCGTGCTTGACGGATGTCAGCGACAGTCCTGACCACGGCATCATCGGAACCACCTCCCTGCGGGACCTCGAACGCTTGCGATTAAGCAGGCAACGGTTCTGTGCTGGCGATCAGATCAT
>NZ_JAHHIR010000047.1 GCF_018678075.1 Epibacterium ulvae
CCACCCCCTTCCACCTGCCCGAACCATGCCCCTGTTGCGGCGGCCCCATGCGCATTATCCAGATATTCCGGCGCGGCCAGAAACCAATGTCGCGCGCGCCACCAACGGAACAAGCCGCATGAGCGAACGACCGCCAAATACCATCAACCTATGCTGCCGGGCAGTGGAAGGGGAGTGGAACGCCCGCAAGCACGGTGGTTCCAAACGGCGTATCCACTGACCGACAGGGTCATGCGAAGCATGATCCCGAGAGGTTGGCGCAAGATACACATCGGGATCGATGAAGAAACACTGGAGGTGCGGGCAGTCGAGGTCACCACCAGCAATGTCGGTGATGCACCGATGCTGCCGGAATTGCTTGCGCAGATCCCACCCGATCAGCACATCGGGAGCGTTACCGCGGACGGAGCATACGACACCCGCAAATGCCACGACACAATCGCGGCTGGTGGTGCCCACGCTATCATTCCACCGCGTAAGAATGCCAAGCTCTGGAACCCCACGAGCGCCGGCGCGATCGCCAGAAACGAAGCGGTCAATGCTTCGAGATACCTGGGCCGTGCGCTATGGAGGCGATGGAGCGGATACCACCGCAGAAGCCGCGTCGAAACGAAGATGCATTGCTTGAAGCTGATGGGCCAAGGCCTCATGGCGCGGGACTTCGACCGGCAGGTCGCG
The DNA here is from genome assembly GCF_018678075.1 of Epibacterium ulvae. GTDB lineage: Bacteria > Pseudomonadota > Alphaproteobacteria > Rhodobacterales > Rhodobacteraceae > Epibacterium > Epibacterium ulvae_A. The sequence goes on from NZ_JAHHIR010000047.1 coordinate 679, forward strand.
GAGATCCAAATCCGTGTTGCAGTCCTCAACCAGTACACCGCTCTTGGTATACCCATCACGGAGCCCGAAGGATAAGCCCGTCCGGGGAAAGGGGAAGCCTGCCCAGCAACGGATTTGTGCAACAAAGCCTCGTGCGTTCATAAATCGGTTTTGGACTGAACGCGGGCAAAGCGCAGGTCTGACTGACTTTGAGCAATCCGACAGATAGCCTGTTTGATTGATTTCTGACGGTGCCGAGGGGAATTGGCGCTTAACCAAGAGCCCCGGTTAGAGCTCTTGGTCGTTTCACTAATGAAGTGAGATCAGCGCACGAATTTCTTGTGCTTCAAACGCTTAGGCTCCAATGCATCGGGGCCCAGACGGCGTTTTTTGTCTTCTTCATAGTCTTCAAAGTTGCCTTCGAACCATTCCACATGCGCGTCGCCTTCAAAGGCCAGGATGTGGGTACAGATCCGGTCGAGGAAGAAGCGATCGTGCGAGATCACCACCGCGCAGCCCGCAAAATCCACCAGCGCGTCTTCGAGCGCCCGCAGGGTTTCCACGTCCAAATCGTTGGTCGGTTCATCGAGCAGCAGCACGTTGCCGCCCTCTTTCAACAAACGCGCCATGTGGACCCGGTTGCGTTCACCACCGGACAACAGGTTCAGCGGTTTTTGCTGGTCGCCGCCTTTGAAATTGAACGAGGAGCAATAGGCGCGCGAGTTCACCTGCGCATCGCCCAGTTCAATGATCTCGGCGCCGCCGGAAATTGCTTCCCAAACGGTTTCATTGTCTTTCAGGTCATCGCGCGACTGGTCCACATAGGACAGTTTCACGGTGTCACCATATTCAACACTGCCCTCATCAGGTTGTTCCTGACCGGTCAGCATCTTGAACAGGGTCGATTTACCGGCGCCGTTGGGGCCAATCACGCCCACAATACCACCCGGCGGCAGCGAGAATTCTAGCCCTTCAACCAACAACGAGTCGCCAAAGCCTTTCTTGAGGCCGGCCACTTCGATCACTTTGGATCCCAGACGTGGACCGTTCGGGATAACGATCTGGGCACGGCCGACCTTTTCACGCTCGGACTGCGAGGCCAGATCATTATAGGCGGCAATACGCGCTTTGGACTTCGCCTGACGGGCCTTTTGACCCTGACGCATCCACTCCAACTCGCGCTCCAGCGTCTTTTGCTTGGATTTGTCTTCGCGCGCTTCCTGCGACAGACGTTTGGATTTCTGCTCCAACCAGCTGGAGTAGTTGCCCTCGTAAGGAATGCCACTGCCGCGATCCAGCTCCAGGATCCAGCTGGTGATATCGTCCAGGAAGTACCGGTCGTGGGTCACACAGAGGATGGTGCCTTTGTAGTCGATCAGGTGCTGTTGCAGCCAAGCGATGGTCTCGGCGTCCAGGTGGTTGGTCGGTTCATCGAGCAGCAGCATATCCGGCGCTTCAAGCAGCAGCTTGCACAGGGCCACACGACGTTTTTCACCCCCAGACAGATCCTTGATCGGCGCATCATCCGGCGGGCAGCGCAGCGCTTCCATCGAGACGTCAACCTGGCTGTCCAGATCCCACAGATTGTCCGCGTCTATCGCGTCCTGCAGGACAGTCATCTCTTCCATCAGCTCGTCGGTGTAGTTTTCCGCCATCTCAACCGCGATCTGGTTGAAGCGGTCGACCTTGGCTTTCTTTTCGGCCACACCCAGCATGACGTTTTCCCGCACGCTCAGGCTCTCGTCCAGTTTGGGTTCCTGCGGCAGATAGCCAACCTTGGCCCCTTCGGCCGCCCAGGCCTCACCAGTGAAGTCCTTGTCCAGACCGGCCATGATCTTCATCAGCGTCGATTTACCAGCACCGTTGACACCGACCACACCGATTTTCACACCGGGCAGAAAGGACAGATGGATGTTTTCAAAGCATTTCTTGCCACCGGGGTAGGTCTTAGAGACCCCCTGCATGTGGTAGACGTATTGATAGGCCGCCATTTGGTTGCTCCGTCATGGGGGGAAGTTGTTTGGCAGGTGTGATAGCGGATGGCGGGGGCGGGGGCAATGGATGTGCTTGTTGGCTGGCGTACTGCAACTTTATGCTTCTTCAAGGTGATTGATTTGTAGAGTGGCTTAACTCACCATGGGTTGGTGCTTATGGCTAGTGAAGGAGGTTTACGGTGGCGCCCAGACGAAAGCAGTGCATTTTTTGCGGTTCAAAAGAAAAAATGTCGGCAGAACATATTTGGGGCAAACAGATTCAAAAAATGTACCCGCACTTAGATTTCAAAAAGCACAATCTCAAGAGCGAAAGAACTGGGCTTTCAGCAGATGAATTAATTCAAACGATGCAAGGAGGGTATGCGAAAAAAGGGCATGCTTTCGGTCACACCTATAGGTGCGTGTGTCAAATTTGCAATAGCGGTTGGATGAGCGAAATAGATGACGAAGCTTTTAAGGTCTTCAAAAAGTTTAAAAAAGAGATGTGTTGGGTTCTTGGAGAGAAAGAACAGCTTGCGCTGGCGCGATATGCTTTTCTCAAGTCTCACATAATAATGGCGGAGTCGCATGACAAGATGGGCGGCTTCGAAAGTGTAGCTAACTTCCACGGAAGGCGAATGAATTCGTTCCGCGAGACGCAGATTCTACCGGCCGGATTTAGAGTGTACTTAGGTGTCCCACCTAGGTTGGTAGGGTTGGATTACGCGAGATCTGCACTAAACCCGCCTAGTTCTTGGAACTATCATCCGCTGTATGCGGATAAAGAAATCTTCTTTTTTAATATTATGATGTTACCCTTCGTTGCATTGTGTATAACCAATGCGCCTGAAATCGATTTTGTATTTCGTCGACAGTTAGCGTTGGGGCAACTAGGGCTACTGGGGCCCTATGAACGCGACCTGTCGAGTTTCATGCTTCGTGAGACAGAAAGATTTTTTTTGGAGGAGGAAGCACTAATTGCAATGGAACTATTTTGTTCGAGATCCGCTGTGAGTTTACCAGTGAGGCGAAATCATAGACGCCCAAGTTTTCCGCAAGATCCGGGCTGATCCAACCGCCTGCACCCCATAGATCCATAAGCAGTCCCAACCACAGGAGAGCGCTTATGTCCTATCGCATCACAGGTCTCGAACCCGATCAATTCACGCCACTTTTCGGCCTCTCAGATGCTGAACTGGCGGAACAACACATCACCCGCCACCATGTGACCGAACCCCATGCCTGCCCGGATCGCGTAACCATGGTGGATCTGGAACCGGGGGAGACCGCGCTGCTTTTGAACTATGAACACCTGCCCGTCGACAGCCCCTATCGATCGCGCCACGCGATCTACGTCAAAGAGGGCGCGACCACGCCCTACACTCAAACCGGTGAGGTGCCAGATGTCATGCAACGCCGCACCCTGGCGCTGCGCGGGATCGATAGCGGCGGCTCTATCGTCGATGCGGTTCTGGCCACGGGCGACGGGATCGAGCCACAAATCCTGCAGCTGTTTGAAAACCCTGACATCGCCTATATCCACGCCCATTACGCGCAACGCGGCTGTTTCTCGGCCCGGATCGATCGCGCGTAACGCCCGGCTTTCATCTTTTCAAAAATACTTAAAACCCAACAGGGGCCGCACTATACAACAGCTGCGGCCCTTGCCCCCTTTAAAATGCCCGTCACAGCACCTTCTCAAAAAACAAATCGGGGTAGGGGTCATCGTTGAAGCGCGCGATCTGCGACCAGCCGAGTTTTGGATACAGCGCTGAGGCCTCGGGCAGGGCGGAATTGGTGTCCAGTCGCAACCGCGATATGCCAAGGTCGCGTGCAGTTTCTTCACACAGATCCATCAGACGGCGCGCCAGCCCCAGCCCCCGGGCAAAGGGCGCAACCCACAGACGCTTGATCTCAGCATACCCTTTGTCGGTACCTTTCAGCCCCACGCAGCCCTGCGGCAACCCGTCGGAAAAGGCGACATAAAAGGCGCCGCGCGGGGCCATCATGTCCACCGCTTCCGGATTGGCCGATAGCGACACGTCAAATCCGCAGTCCAGTCGGCGACCCAATTCGGCGTAAAATTCCTGTAAACACCACACGGCTTCGGTCGCGCGCGGATCGCAAAGATGGATTTCCATCCGCTCCGCCGCCAGGGCCGAGGCCACCAGATCCATCGCCGCCAACAGCGCATCGGGGCGTGGGTGGCGCTCCAGCATCGCGCGTGCCTGTAGATCTGACAGCGCGTCATAGGCCTGCGCCTCGTGTCGGCCGGTCTCAGTCAGCAGCGCATGGCGTTTGCGGGCATCTTGCTGGTCCTGTTCCAGATGGAGCAACCCTTCCTGTTCCAGGGCCTTTAACGCCCGGCTCAGCACCGCTTTGTCGAGGTTCAGGTAGCGCCGGATCACCCCAAGGTCGCTGCCAAAATGGCCAATGGCATGCAGCACGCGTGCATAGCCCAAGGGACGACCACGTCCCAGAAAAGATGTGTCGAGCGCGCCGACCTCGGTCGTGACGGCGCGGTTAAAACGGCGGATGCGGGCAATGGGCTCAAGTGTCATGTGGTTGACTTACGTCAATGGTTGACGTTGGTCAATTAATAAAGTCTCTGCCCCTTGCACGGTTTTTCTATCGGCTTCTGATTGATCCCGCATGATTTTCTGTGCATCAGTGCCAAGGTGACACAAACGCTGCCGCATATCCGGGCGGGCCAGACCGTCGGCCTATTGGGGGGATCCTTCGATCCGCCTCATTCGGGGCATGTGGCCATCAGCGAAGCCGCGATGCGCCGGTTTGGGCTGGATCACCTGTTCTGGCTGGCCTCTCCGGGCAACCCATTAAAAGTACATGCGCCTGCTGCAATGGAGCGTCGTATGGCTGCGGCGCGGGATCTGCTGACCCATCCGCGCATTCACGTCAGCGATATTGAGGCTCGGATGGGCACCCGCTACACGGCCCAGACCCTGCTTCGTCTGCGTGCACGTCATCCAGGGGTGCGGTTTGTCTGGTTGATGGGGGCCGACAATCTGGTGCATTTCCATCACTGGAAGGACTGGCGCGAGATTCTGAATACTGTCGGCGTCGGTGTGCTGGCCCGTCCCGGAGATCGCATTCGTGCGCGCCTTTCGCCTGCCGCCCGCATCTATCGCCACGCACTGTTGAAGGGGCGGCAAAGCCAGCTGTTGTCGATGCGCCCGGCTCCGGCCTGGTGTTTTATCAATGTCCCGATGGTCGATCTGTCGTCTTCTGAAATTCGCGCGCGCGGCGGTTGGGCCAGAGAGAGTCCTGATGCAGACGAAATGCTGCGAAAAACACAAGAGTGACTTGTAAATCAGCACAAGATCGTTTGTCGTTTCGCAAGGATTTTAGCAGAATATCGCAGCGATGATGAACCGCCGTTCTTTCCTTTTGTCCGGGCTGATGTCCGGCGTTGCCGCCGGGGTGGCGCAGGCCAATGCGCCGCTTGTGTCCCTGCGTCCATTGGCGCGCGCAGGCGGGCCGATCAGCGCCACCGCCAATGGTGGCCTATCGGGCGTTCTGGCGCGGGCGGGTCTTTCGGGCAAAGTGGTCTGTGCGGTTGCCGATGTCTCCACCGGCGCATTGCTGGAGGAGGAGGGGGGCGCGTCCACCTTACCGCCTGCAAGTGTCGCCAAAGCGCTGACGGCGCTTTACGCGCTCGATACACTGGGCGCCAATCACCGCTTCTCGACCGAGCTGGTGGCGACAGGCCCCGTATCGGGCGGCGTTTTGCAGGGCGATCTGGTCCTGTCGGGCGGCGGCGACAGCATGCTGACCACCGATCATCTGGCGCAAATGGCCCGCAGCCTCAAAGAGGCGGGCATTCGCGAAGTGCGCGGCGACTTCCGGATCTGGGATGGGGCCTTGCCGATGATCAAAACGATCGATCCGGGCCAGCCGGATCATGTGGGCTATAGCCCTGCGATTTCGGGCATCGCTTTGAATTTCAACCGGGTTCATTTTGAATGGAAACGCGGTGGCAGCGGCTGGAACGTCTTGATGGACGCCCGAACCGAACGGTATCGCCCGACGGTGTCGATGGCGCGGATGCAGGTCGCGCAGCGCAGCGTGCCGGTCTACACCTATGCCGACAAGGGCGGTGCGGATCATTGGACGGTTGCGCGCGGCGCGTTGGGCAATGGCGGGGCGCGCTGGTTGCCGGTACGCAAACCGGCGGCCTATGCTGCGGATGTCTTTCTCACCATGGCGCGTTCGCAGGGTATTGTGCTGAAGGCCGCGAAACAGGCCACACATGCGCCGCGTGGGCAGGTGGTCGCGGTACACCAAAGCCCACCGTTGTCGGTCATGCTCAAGGCGATGCTGCGGTTTTCCAACAATCTGATGGCCGAAATGATCGGGCTGTCCGCCACGCGTGCGCGCGGCGTGGCTGCGAAAACACTGGCCCAATCCGGCGACGTCATGAGCCGCTGGGCCGCCGATAAATACGGTATGAAGCGCAGCAAGCTGGTGGATCACTCTGGGCTGGGTTCGAAATCCAAAATGGCTCCGACCGATCTGGTTGCGGCCCTTATTGCGGCGCATCGCGCTGGGCAATTGAAACCCCTGCTCAAGGATTTTCCCCTGCGTGACGCCAACCGCCGCGTGATCAAGGACCACCGGATCAAGGTCACGGCCAAAACCGGCACATTGAATTTTGTCTCGGGCCTTGGCGGGTTTATGACCGCCGCCGACGGGACCGAGCTTGCCTTTGCTATCTTCACCGCAGATGAGGACGCGCGTGCAGCCCTCAGTCGGGCAGAGCGGGAGCGCCCGCAAGGGGCGCGCACCTGGAATCGCAAGGCCAAGGATCTGCAGCAGAAGCTGATCGAACGTTGGGACGCGGTTTACGGTGCCTAACTGCTCCTGCGCCGACCACCCCGCCCAATCCACGCACAACCGGCCTTTTGTGATGCGTCTTTGACATCGCCGCGCTTGACTTTCGCCGTTTGGCGGGGAACACAGGCGCAACTTTGTATACAAAGAGAGGCTCGCTATGATCGAAACAGCGTTGGGACGCCAGCACGCAATGACCGCACCGCATCGGGTTGCCGCCAAAGTTGGCGCTGGAGTGATGGAGGGAGGTGGCTCCGCGATTGAGGCGATGGTTGCAGCTGCTGCAGCGATTTCGGTGGTTTACCCCCATATGAATGGTATTGGTGGCGATGCCTTCTGGGTGGTGAAACGCCCCGGGCAGGCACCGGTCTCGATCATGGGCTGTGGTGGGGCCGCCGGACTGGCAACGCCAGAATGGTATACAAACCTTGATGTGATCCCCAGCCGGGGACCAAAGGCCGCGCTGACTGTTCCTGGTGCGGTTGGCAGCTGGCAGGCGGCCCTAGATCTGTTGCCGGAGGGGCATATCCCCCTGGCCGATCTGGTGGCACCCGCCGTGAAACTGGCGCGCGAAGGGGTGGCAACCAGCCGCCATCAGGCTGGATTGGCCGCCGAAAAACTGGATCAGCTGCGCGATGTTCCGGGCTTTGGCGATGTGTTTCTGGTGGATGGCCAAGCGCCGAAACCGGGTGCGATCCTGAAACAACCCGCGCTTGCCGCCACGCTTGAGATGATCGGAACCGAGGGCGTGCGCTGTTTCTATGAGGGCGAGATCGCGCATGCGATGGCGGGCTTCCTTGAAGAAACGGGTAGCCCGTTGCGGGTCGCAGATCTAGCGGCCTATCAGCCCAAATCCGCCACGCCGCTGACGCTTGAGACGAAATGGGGCCGTCTTTTTAACACCCAACCGCCGACCCAGGGCATGGCCTCATTGGCTATTCTCGGGATTTTTGAGCGGCTTGGCGTCACCGAAGGTGAGAGTTTCGCCCATATACATGGCGCGGTTGAGGCGATCAAACGCGCCTACCGCGTGCGCAATGCGGAACTGGGCGATCCCACGTCGATGCGTCTGGCGGCGCAGGATCTGTTGACCGCTGACAGGCTGGATGCGCTCGCGGCTGAGATTGACATGACCCAAGCGATGCCCTGGCCCGAGGTGGCGCAGCCGGGTGACACGATCTGGATGGGCGCGGCGGATGCGGATGGCACCGTTGTCAGCTTTATCCAGTCGATCTTTTGGGAGTTCGGATCGGGGCTGACGTGCCCGACAACCGGCGTTCTGTTCCAGAACCGGGGCGCGGATTTCACCCTGACGCCGGGCGTCAATCAGCTCGCCCCTGGCAAGGTGCCGTTCCACACGTTGAATCCGGCCCTGGCCGAGCTAAACGACGGGCGTGTCATGGCCTATGGCACACAAGGCGGCGAAGGTCAGCCGCAGACGCAGGCGGCGATTTTCACCCGTTACGCCGGGTTTGACATGCCGTTGCAACAGGCGATTACCGCGCCGCGCTGGTTGCTGGGGAAATCCTGGGGCGAGGAGTCCACGACCTTGAAAGTCGAGGCGGATTTTGGTCCCGAACTGATCGACGCCTTACGCGCGGCAGGTCACGATTTGGAAGTTATGCCACCGCATCATGGGGTTATGGGGCAGGCGGGCGCCGTGGTGCGCCATGCGGATGGGTTGGTTGAGGCCGCAAGTGATCCGCGTTCCGACGGGGCAGGCTACGCGCGGTAACGCTCGTTTACAGCTTTAGCGCGCGGAAATGATCGTTGATGGCACCAGCGGTGGTCCACCAGACCGCATCGCCGCCGGCTGCCAACATATGGCGCAATGCGCGGTCCAGATGTTTCAACCGATGCGGATGCCCCATCAGATAACCATGCAGCGCGATGCCCATCACCAACGGGCGACGCGCGCTTTCTTCCAGCATCACGTCAAAGGCGTCGATCAGCATATCACCAAACTCCGCCCCCTCGCGCTTGCGCCCGACGATCTGGGGAATGTCGTTTAGCTCCTGCGGATAGGGCACCGACAGGATGTGGCCGTGGCGCGTTTGCATCCAGGTCGGCTGGTCATCATGGCACCAATCTAGCAGATATTCATATCCCGCCTCCTGCAACAGGTCGGGTGTCACCGGGGATTGGGAAATCCACGGACCTAGCCAGCCTTTGGGAACTTGCCCATGTCGATTGGTCAAAACCTCAGTCGCCTCGGCAATTAGCGCGCGTTCGTCGGCCTCTGCCAGCGTGCCCTGACGCTCGGCATTGGTACGCCCATGGCCTGCGATCTCATCCCCGCGGGCGGCAAAGGCTTCGGCCAGGCCGGGCGCGGTTGTGTACAATTCACTGTTGATGAGGGCGGTGCAGGGCAGGTTCAGGCGGTCAAACAGCTCTAACATACGCGGCGCGCCGACCCGATTGCCGTAATCGCGCCAAGTATAGTTCAACACATCCGGCTGGGGTCCACCGGGGGCTAGCTCGGCACCAAGCCCATCTCCAAAGGAGAAACACTCAAGGTTCATCCCCAAATAGATCGCCAGCCGACGCCCATCGGGCCAGTCAAAATCGGGCCGATCAGTGATGGAGGAGTAGGAATAGCGGTGGTGGTGATTCATTTTCATACTCAATGTTCCTATGGGCAGGCTTTCCCTTTGTACACAATCTGACGGTGGGGCCGCCTGTTTGGCGCTGGAAATATGCGCCGCGAGGGCGTTATCGGGTCAAGAATTAAGCAGCCTGCCGCATTTCAGGTAAATTTTCACGACATCCAAATTTTTCCTTTGTGTACAAAAGCGCAATTGATCCAAGAAATGGGGCGAGTAAATCAAGAAAAATACAAAAATCGTATACAACATGGAGAACCTCATGGACCGCCGCTCCTTTATCACAACCGCCGGTGCCGTTGGTGCCGCCTCGCTGGCTGCACCCGCAATTGCCCAAGGTGCACCTGTCAAATGGAAGCTCACCTCAGCCTTTCCAGCCGGTCAGCCCTTCTACTCCAACGGTCCCGGCTCGCTGACCGATTTCGCCGATCGGGTCAAAGCCATGTCCGGTGGCAAAATGGAAATTCAGGTCTACCACGCCGGTGAGCTGGTCCCGGCCTTTGAAGGATTTGACGCCGCCCGTCAGGGTATTGTCGAGATGAACAGCTGGATCGCCTATTTCGGCGCGGGCAAAGTGCCAGCGGCGCAGTTCTTTGGCGCGGCACCGTTTGGCATGTCGACCCAGGGCAAAAACGCCTGGTTCTATATCGGCGATGGCATCAAGCTGTGGAACGAAGTCTATGAACCTCTGGGTCTGGTGGGTATGCCCATCGGTGCCACCGGCGTGCAAATGACCGGTTGGTTCAACAAGGAAATCAACAGCCTCGAAGATATGTCCGGCCTGCGCCTGCGTATTCCGGGTCTGGCGGGCAAGGCCTATGCGCGCATTGGTGTGGACGTAAAAGTTCTGCCGGGCGGTGAAATCTTCCCCGCGCTGGAACGTGGTGTGATCGACGCCGCCGAATGGGTTGGTCCGGCACAGGATAAAATCCTCGGCCTAAACAAGGCTGCGAAATACTACTACACCACCGGTTGGCACGAGCCGACAACCGTGACCGAACTGGGCATCAACAAAGCTGCCTGGGACGGGTTGGATCCAAGCCTGCAAGCCGTGGTTACCAATGCGGCTGCTGCCTGTAACCTGATCTCCCACAGCTGGGGTGAGGCGAACAACGCGGCCGCGTTGAAAGAGTTTGCCGCCAATGGCACCGAAATCCGCACCCTGCCGACCGAAGTGGTCGAGGCACTGCGGGTTGAGATGAAGGCCGTCTACGCAGAGCTGGGCGCGTCCGATCCGTTGTTCAAAAAGGTCATGGACAACTACTTTGCCTTCAAGGCCGAGCATGATTTCTGGGCCGCCGCCTCCGAGGAAGTCTGGCACGAGCAGCTGCGCAACGGCTAACACCCCCTTGCGACAGCACCCAAGGTCAGGAGGCAGTGCACCTCCTGACCATTTTTATTCTCCCGAACTAAAAAGAGACCCTCATGAGTTACGCGCTTCGTCTCGCGGATGGGATCGATTGGCTGACACGCGCCATCGGTCGAATGGCGTCTGCCCTGTTGTTGGGCATGATTGCTTTGGTGTTTTTCAATGTGGCCGGACGCTATGTCTTTGGCACCAGCCCGATCTGGATGCAGGAGCTGGAATGGCATCTGCTGGTGCCGATCTCCCTGTTGGGCATAACGGTTTTGATGATGGAGGGCGGCCACGTGCGGGTTGATATGCTCTATGATCGCTTCCCCACCCGCGTCAAACACGCCATCGATTGCATCACCATGCTGCTGGGGGTCTGCGTCTCTGTGCTGTTTATCAAATACGCCAGTGGTTATGTGTCGAATTCTTTCACCATCCTCGAAGGCTCCCCCGATCCCGGCGGTCTGCCCGGACGTTGGCTGCTCAAAGGGTTCATCCCCGTCGGGTTTGCCTTTCTGGCGCTGCAATGTCTGGCCAATGCGATCCGCCACGGCGACGCTTTTTTGAATGAGGAGGGCTGACCCATGGATCAAATTCTCGCAATTGGGCTGATCCTCGGCTTTATGGGCTTTCTGCTCCTGGGCATGCAGGTGGGCATCGGCATCGCAGTTGCCGGTTTTCTGTTTGGCTGGATGGGGTTTGGCGACTTTCTGTTTAACCTGTCGCCCGCGCGCATTTACGGCGTGGTGACGAAATACGAATTTATGGCGATCCCGCTCTTTGTCTTTATGGGGGTGATGTTGGAGAAATCCCGCGCCGCCGAAGACATGTTAGAGGTCGTGGGCCGCTTCTCGGGCCGTTTGAACGGGGGTATGGCGATTGCGCTGATCGTGGTTGGCGTCTTGATGGGGGCCTCGACCGGTATTGTTGGTGCCACCGTGGTGACGCTGACGCTGCTGACCATGCCGGTGCTGTTGAAGCGCGGCTATGATGGCGGCATCGCGGCTGGTGCGATTTGTGCATCCGGCACCCTGGGGCAGATCATCCCGCCCTCGCTGGTGTTGATCCTTTTGGCCGATATCATGGGCGAAAGCGTTGGCACGCTGTTTGCGGCGGCGATGATGCCGGGGTTGATGCTGGCGGGGTTCTACATCGTCTTTATCCTGATCCTTGGCGTGGTGCGCCCCGACATGGTGCCTGCAATTCCTGCCGAAGAACGTGCTGAGATTACCGGCTGGCCCCTGGCCTGGCAGGCGGTCAAAGCGCTGTCACCGCCCTTGATCCTGGTGGGTGGCGTCTTGGGATCGATCATCGGCGGTCTGGCCGCCCCGACCGAGGCCGCAAGCGTGGGCGCTGTGTTCTCCATCGTGATTGCCGCGCTTTATGGGCGTCTGACCCTACCGATGATCTGGGAAGCCTCGCAAAGCACCCTGCGGATTTCGGCGATGATCTTTTTCATTCTTGTCGCCTCGCAGGTGTTCTCCATCGCGTTCCGTGGTCTGCATGGCGAGGATCTCGTCAAAGACATGCTGGCCGTGTTGCCCGGTGGTGAAACCGGCGCGTTGATCTTCCTGATGGTGCTGTTGTTCATCCTCGGCTTTTTTCTGGAGTGGATCGAGATCAGCTATATCGCGCTGCCCCTACTGCTGCCTTTCTTTCAGGCGCAGGGCACCGATATGATCTGGCTTGCGACGCTGATTGCGCTGAACTTGCAGACCTCGTTCCTGACGCCGCCTTTTGGCTGGGCGCTGTTCTTCCTAAAAGGTGCAGCACCTCCGGGGATCACCACCTCGATGATCTATCGCGGTGTCTTGCCCTTTATCGGCATCCAAGCCGTCGCGTTGGTCCTGTTGTTCTGCTTCCCCGGCATCGCAACCTGGCTGCCCCAAGCGATCGGGTGGTAACGTGAGCGGAGATCTTCTGACTTATCTGCCGCTGGTCTTCGGGCTGGTTGGGGCCTCGGTCTTTGCCGGAATTCTGGCAGGGTTCCTGGGGGTCGGCGGCGGGATTGTACTGGTGCCTGCCATGTTCTGGATGTTCAGCCTGGTCGATTTTCCGGCCAATCTGACCATGCATATGGCGGTGGCGACCTCGTTGGCGACCATCATCTTTACTGCGATCTCCTCGGCGCGGGCCCATTACAAGCGCGGCGGGGTGGATATGGACCTGCTGCGCCTGTGGGGGCTGCCGATCGGGCTGGGTGCGTTGGCGGGCGGTCTTGCCGCGCGCTGGATCGACCCGGACGGACTGCGCGCGGTCTTTGGTGTGGTGGGCGTTTTGGTGTCGCTGAACTTCTGCCTGCCACGCAGCCTGGTGTTGGGCCAAGCGTTGCCTGCGTCACGTAGCGCCAATGCGGGCATGGCGGGCAGTATCGGCTTTGTCTCCTCCTTGATGGGGATTGGGGGCGGCACGTTGGGGGTGCCCACGCTCTCGGCCTTTTCGTTCCCGATCAAACGCGCGGTGGGCACTGCCGCGGCCTTTGGTCTGATCATTGCGGTGCCTGCGGTGGTGGGGTTTGTGCTGTCGGGCCTGTCTGTGCCGGGCAGACCGCCGCTGTCACTGGGTTATGTCAGCCTGCCTGCGGTCCTGGTGATCATCCCCTTCACCACCGCCCTGGCGCCTTATGGTGCCAAACTGGCCCACAAGGTCGAACCCAAATGGGTCAAACGCGGCTTTGCGGTGTTTCTGGGGATCACATCGATCAGAATGCTTTTGAGCTGAACCCGTGCTGTCCAAGGCGTAGAAGCCTTGGGCAGTCATATCTACTGCCGGGTCTGCACCACGGTTTCGGCCGCGCCTGCCAGATGTTGACGCAGGGCGGTTTCAACACCGGCCTTGTTGCCCGCCCGCAAGAGCGCCACGATCAGCCCATGTTCGCGGTTTGACTGCAGCATGCGGTCGACCTGCATCAGCTGCGATTTGCGAAAGGGTGCCAGTTTCAGACGCATATCCATCGCCATCTGCGCCAGATCATCATTGCCCGAGCCGCGATAGATCTGGTTGTGATATTCGATATTCATTGCCTCATATTCGCGCGACGCCTTGTACGAGGCCAGTTCGGACATCCTCAGATGTGCGGTCTCCAACGCATCCATCGCCGCCGCTTCCATCCGCAGGGCCGCCAGCCCGCCACAGGTGGCTTCGATCTCGGCCATGGCTTCAAACATTGACCGGATCCGCGCTTCGTCAAAGGCCCGCACTACGACGCCCTTGAACGGTACCCGTTCGGCCAGTGAGCGTGAGACGATGTTTTGCAAAACCTCCCGGATCGGGGTGCGCGACACGCCAAATCGATCCGCCAGCGCCGCCTCATTCAGGCGGGCGCCCGGCACGATCTGGCCCGAGACAATCTCGGCCTCCAGAACATCCAGGATCATAGTGCTGTGAACGTCTTTCAAGGGGCGTGCTTCCGGATCCGGCTCAGGTGATATGCCGGGCACGGGCGCCCCGTTCGATCCCCGCCGCATGCAGCCGGTCGATGTTCAGCTCGTATCGGATCTCTTCCAACAGGCGCAATTCCGGCTCATGCAATTGCCCGTCTGCCGCCGCCACATCGCAAGCCAGCGCATATGCGGTTTCAAACAGCCGTTCGGGCAGGTTGTCGCGGATCAGACCAAACAACGCGTCCAGCCCGTCTTCCTGTTCAAACAGATCATAGACCGTCTGGCTCACCGCATTGGTGCGGTCGGTGTCATAGTCGGCAAACACCGGCAACATATTGACGGCATTCTGAATTTTGACGAGTTCCGCGGTGCGGATATTCTCATCCGAAGCGGACACCGCCACCATCAGCGCCACCAGACAATCCTGCGGGGTCAAAAGATGCGGATCTTGGTCAGACATGAAGGGAGTCCTTTGGATGTGTTCTGCATCAAGAGGATAGTCATCTTGGCCTGTACGTTCAATGAGATATGGTGCTTATTGAACAGGTGTTTGCCTGCGCTGCCCCCGGATGTCACGCTCGTAAAACACCGAGGGTCCGCGAATTCTTCCCTTCAAGCGGCGGCCATCAGGTTGACTCACCCCCGCTGCAGGCCATAGAGGGTTACGCCGGTTTGCCGAATGGCAGCCGGTTTCCCAAACAGACACCCTTTGGAGACACATAAAATGTCTGAACTGCGCGAAGAAGCTCTCAAGAGCAAAGCCTGGCCGTTTGAAGAAGCACGTCGCATCGCCAAACGTTACGCCAAGGGCGCGCCGGAAAAGGGCTATGTGCTGTTCGAAACCGGTTATGGCCCATCGGGTCTGCCGCATATCGGTACCTTTGGTGAGGTGGCGCGCACCTCAATGGTGAAACGCGCCTTCGAGGAAATCTCGGACATTCCAACCAAGATGATTTGCTTTTCGGACGATCTGGATGGCCTGCGCAAAGTGCCGTCGAACGTGCCGAACCCGGAAGCCCTGGAAGAGCATTTGCAACGGCCGCTGACCTCAGTGCCGGATCCTTTTGGCACACATGCGAGCTTTGGTGATCACAACAACGCAATGCTGCGCCGGTTCCTGGATACCTTTGGTTTTGAGTATGAATTCTACTCGGCCAAGGAATTCTACCAGTCCGGTCAATTTGATGAGATCCTGAAACGCGCCGTCGACAATTACGACGCGGTGATGGCGATCATGCTGAAGTCCTTGCGCGAAGAACGCGCGGCGACCTATTCGATCTTTCTGCCGATCCACCCGGAAACCGGTCGGGTGCTGTATGTGCCGATGAAAAAAGTCTGCGCCGAGACCTATACCGTCACTTTTGACGATGAGGACGGAAAGGAATGGACCCTGCCTGTGACCGGCGGCAATGTGAAACTGCAGTGGAAGCCAGATTTTGGCGCCCGCTGGGCCGCGCTGGGTGTCGATTTTGAGATGTACGGCAAAGAGCACGCCACCAACGAGAAGATCTATGACTCGATCTGTCGTGCGCTGGGCGGACGCCAGCCCGAGCACTTCTCCTATGAGTTGTTTTTGGATGAAAATGGCCAGAAGATTTCGAAATCTTCCGGCAATGGCGTGTCGATTGACGAATGGCTGACCTACGCGTCAACCGAGAGCCTGTCCTATTTCATGTATCAAAAGCCCAAAACCGCCAAGCGGATGCATTTTGACGTGATCCCCAAGGCGGTGGACGAATATCACCAGCAGCTGCGCGCCTATCACACGCAGGACGCAAAACAGCAGTTGAACAACCCGGTCTGGCACATCCACGGCGGTGATGTTCCGCAATCGGATATGGTTGTTCCCTTCTCGATGCTGTTGAACCTGGCCTCGGCTTCCAGTGCTGAAGACAAGTTGAACATGTGGGGGTTCATCAACAAATACGCCCCCGATGCAACACCTGAAACCCATCCCGGCATGGATCAGGCGGCGGGCTTTGCGGTGGCCTATTTCAATGACAAGGTGAAGCCGACCAAGACATTCCGCGCGCCCACCGATCAGGAGCGCACAGCCTTGCAAGATCTGGCCGATGCGCTGCGCACGCCCGAAGCCGCATTGGCGGCAATTGCCAAGAAGAATGAGATTGTCGGCAACGACGATGCGCTGCCAGAGGCGGATTTTGCATCCGAAGATTTCCTGCAATCGGTGGTGTTTGCCATCGGCAAGATCCACGGGTTCGAGCCGCTGCGCGCCTGGTTCACGGCGATCTATGAGGTTCTGTTGGGTGCTTCTCAGGGCCCACGTTTTGGTGGTTTTATCGCTCTTTACGGGGTGGAAGAGACCATCGCCTTGATCGAAAGAGGTCTGGCAGGGGAGCTGGGCTGATCTCTCGCATTCAAGGTTGGAGCGAAGACAAAGGGGCGCCCGATGGGCGCTCTTTTTTGTTTTGAAGGAGGGCTTCTGGGGCTCACCAAAGCGAAGCTTCAAAGCCCCCCATCACCCGCACCCCTGCATGACCGCGCCGACCCTTGGGTCAAGTAAAATGACGGTTTCCACGCGGTGCCCGCGCGGAGCCTCCGCAATTTTTCTGGACCCCGCGGGCACGGGGCGCGGCCCATTTGGGGGCAGGCGATGGGCGGCTCCGAAGCGAAGCATCTGGGGTCAGGTGTTGCGGGGGCAGCGCGCGCCCCACATCGGCCTTGTTAAGGTGGCGGGAGTAATTTGCGGTCCGACCTCAGCGTGGAAAGGATGCCTCCGATGAACAAGGCCATTACAGATGATCTGCAACTGATGCCCTCTGCCTTTGTTGAGGGGTTGGATCAATGGTCCAGCGGCGATGGGCGGCCAGGATCTGACACTTATGACGGGGCGGCCAATGCGGCCTTGGTGGCGGCGGATGCGGATTTTGGCAGCTGTTTGGAAGTGCAGAAGATCACAAATACCCAGAAGCTGCGGTACATGGGGCAGACGCCGATCCTGCCGGGCTGTTATCTGCAGGTGCGTGCACGGGTGAAGGTTCTGAGCGGAGCATTGCCGTCGGCGCGGATCGCGGCCTGGGCCAGTTCGGGGGGCAATACCCATCTGGGCGGCGTGGTGGAGGTCGGCCCCAGCGTGGCTTTGGATCAATATGGCACCGTGTTTGAGGTCAGCGCCATTATTGGCAGTGGTCGACGCGGTGGCGTCGATATGCCGTGGGGGCGAAGTGCCCAATACGGCCATATCGGATTGGACCTGACGGGCGCCAATGGTGCGGTGGTGCGGATTGAGGATCTGGTGGTCGAAGATGTGACCGCCTTCTATCTGCGCGACATGCTGAGCCTGGTGGATGTGACCGATTTCGGCGCGGTGGGGGACAATTCCACCAACAATGCCGCCGCGTTTGAAGCGGCAGATCAGGCCGCAGATGGACGGCGTATTCTGGTGCCCGAAGGGCAGTTTTACATCGCAAGCACCGTGTCGCTGAACCACGACGTGGTGTTTGAGGGCACTTTGCGGATGCCGACAAGTGCGTTGCTGCTGCTGAGTAAATCCTTTGATCTGCCCAACTATGCGGCGGCCTTTGGCAGCGAGGAAGAGGGGTTCAAAAAGGCATTTCAAGCCCTGTTGAACAATGTGGATCACGACACGCTGGATCTGAAAGGGCGGATGATCAACGTGACTGGCCCAATAGATATGCAGGCGGCGGTGCCCAATCGCACCACCTTTTCCACCCGCCGCGTGATCCGCAATGGGCAGTTTTCGGCCGCCAGCAACAGCGCTTGGGATACAGAGACCGTCACGTCACAAGGGACCTATGCGCTGGGGGACAAGCGCAAACTGACCAATGTCAGCAATGCCGCCAATATCAAAGTCGGCGCCTTGGTCGAGGGCAACGGCGTCGGGCGCGAGATCTATGTCGCCGCCGTCAATGTGGGCGCGCGGGAAGTGACGTTGAATGAGCCGCTCTATGATGCGGTGGGCACCCAGAATTACACATTTCGTCATTTCAAATGTTTGCTCGACTTCTCGGGCTTTGACCTTTTGTCGAAATTCGCCATGCACCATGTGGATGTGCAATGTAATTCCCGGTGCAGCGCGATCCGGCTGCCGCAGACGGGTGCGACATTCTCGTTGGAACATTGCTTTTTGTCGCGCCCGATGGATCGCGGCATCACCTCGTTCAATACCGGCTGTCAGGGGCTGTTGCTGGACAACTGCCAATTCCTGTCGGCAGAAGAGGCGATGGAGGTGTCGGATCGCACATCGATTGCCTTTAATGTCAATGCAAATGACCCCAAGGTGCGCAATTGCAGGGCAACCAATTTCCGCCATTTCTGCGTCTTGGGCGGCGACAACAATATCATCACTGGCAACCATTTCTTCCAAGGGGACAATGTCGCCGATGGGGTGCGGTCGGCCGGGATCATCCTGACGTCCAACTATTGTTCTACAACGATATCAGACAATTACGTGGATAATTGCTCCATTGAATGGACCAATGAACGCGACGAGGAGCCGGATTTCGATGGTGGGTTTTCGTTTTCAGCGCTGTCGATTTGCGACAATGTCTTTCTGTCCGGAGATGTCGCGCCCTGGTTCAGCCCGATCGTGGTGAAACCCTATGGCACCGGGCATTTTCTTAATGGTTTAGTGGTGACCGGGAACAAGTTCCGCTCCACCAATGGTAAGATCGAGCGGGCCGAACGGGTGGATACCAGCTTTGCGGATCTGGATATGAACCGGGCTAATGACGTGTTCTTTGACGGCAATACCTATCACAACGTTGATGTCCACGCCGCCAACCCGCTGCGCCTGCGTCACAGCCAGGGATCAGCCACTCGGACCTGGTCGGTGGACACGGATGGCCAATTGCCGTTTGCGGGGGAGGCGCGCGGCGTTGACAGTATTGTGCCCCTGGGGGCGATTGAGACCTCGGGCGGCAGTGACCGCTTTGCCTTTCCTTATGTGGCGCTGCGCCAAGGCGGCGACCGCGATCAGGTGAACGTGGTCTGGCAGGAAAATGTGCGCGGCCAGATCATGATCCAGGTGCGCATGGATCAATAGCCGTCACAGTCCCAAATCGGAGGGCTGTAATTGATAGGCTTTGCCAAAACCGCCATTCAACGCGGCCTCCTGCACCGCAAACCGCACAAAGGTGAAATCCGCAAGGCTGAGATAGAGTTTGGCCTTGGGGGTCTGACTCAGATAATGCGCGGCGCGGGCGTCATGATCGGCGCCATCGCGGGGCATGATCTGGGCTGTGGCCATCAGGCTGAGACGAGGATGGGAGAGCGGGTCACCGCGTTCTCCTGGCTCTCCGAGCAACAGCGAACATTGCGGACGTGCGCGCAGCGCTTTGGTGTGGGCAGAGAGACCGGAAATCAGGCTGAGCGGGGTGCCATCCAGATCCAGACCAAAGGCAATCCGCGTAACCAGCGGCTGTTGATCCGTGATCATCACCCCAAGTGCGGCATGGCGACAACTGCGCAGAAAACCCACCGCCATCTCGCGGGCGTCGTCATCAGTGTCACGGATTGGATTGGTCATGGCAGGCGTCCTTTTGGTCCGCAGACTGACATGATGGCTTGGCGGAGCCAAGGTCACAATTCCGATTGCCGATATAGCGCGCTGCGCAGTTTTGATCGCTACGCTAGATAGGACGAGAGCCACGACAGGTCGGACGTGTTTGTAGCAAACGCGAGGGTCCGTAACGAGCCCGAAGCAGAAGGTTTCAAGGCAAGTGTCTTCGAGTGCTGAAGTCTTGATTTCGCCCGTATCATGAGCCACTAAGCATTCATGACGACACGATGCATATCATCTCGGTTGCCAAACCATTCAACACTCCTTCGGGCGTGGTATCGCTGAGCGCTTTGCACTCGGCCCATATACTCACGTATTGAAATGTTTGCTGGAGATGAAGCATGACTATTCCCTCGGTGCTTGAGCGCCTTGTTTTCGAAATTTCTGAATTCGCCGATAAAGATTTTTGTAATCGGGTTATTGATCGGGCAAACGCTATCGGTTTTGAACCTGCGACCATCACGTCCGAAAATGGAACTTTGGTTGCGCCAGAAATCCGAAACAACGACCGTGTAATTTTTGATGACGTTGCCTTTGCTGAAGAAGTGTGGCTTCGGGTGTCGTCTCACTTCCGGAAGCCGTTTAAGGGCCTGACAGCAACTGGCATAAATGAACGCTTTCGTGTTTACAGATACGTGGCAGGTCAGTTCTTTGATTGGCATCAGGACGGTGAATTTCAAAAAACCGATGGGTCTGTAAGCAAATTTACTATGATGATTTACCTGAACGATGTGGTGGACGGAGGCGGAACCTCTTTTGCAGATGTGTTTTCGCCGTATGTATTTACGGACTTCACAATCGAGCCAGCCGTGGGAAAAGCGCTAATGTTTCACCATCCACTTTCACACCGAGGCGATTCAATCAACAGCGGTGTAAAGTATATATTGCGCACCGATGTTATGTTTAGGGCCAAAATCTAACGACTGCTTCGCCCGCATAACCGACACTAGGTCTGAATGGTTCGACGTACCGGTCGCGTCTTCCCGACACGCCGCAGTTTTTTGCACCAGTCAGCCCCACATCAGACGCCAATTCTGCGCGACGTTCCACAGGAGCTGTTAAAAAAAAACGCTCGGCAAATGCGCGAAACGGCCTAAGCTGGAGGTCTAAGGGAGGAACCGATGCCAACGATCCAGACATCCAACGATATCCAGACCGTCATCACCACATTTGAAGTCACGCCGGGCACGTGCCAGGACCTGCTGGATGCGCTTGAGGAGGCGTTGAACGCCTTTATCTCGCACCAGCCGGGGTTTGTGGCGGCGGGCCTGCACGTCAATGACGCCCAGACCCGGATTGCCAATTACTCACAATGGGCGCGCCGTGAGGATTTTATGGCCATGTTGCGCACGCCCGAGATGCGTGAACGCACCCGGGCTTTTAATGCGTTGTGTCGCAGTTTTGAGCCGGTCATGTATGACGTCACCGCCACATTCGACTGACACATTTGACGTGCCCTGACGCCACTTAGATCGGGGTCCCAAACGGATCCCGGTTCCAAAGATAAAGCGTGGCCATGCGCAGGCCGGTCTGCAATGGTGCGGGCAGCAGCAACAGGGCAGAGCGCAGCAGAACCTTGTTCGAATTCACCGCCTCGGCGATCTGGCCCATATGGCGGACTTTATGTTCGGGTGCGCGCAGCAGGATGGTTTCCGCCTGTTCCATGGCGCGGATCGTTTCGCGTTTGATCTCGGGGATGGCTTCGGGTTTCACCGGGCGATAGGTCTGCACCAGGCGGCGGCGATTGGGCTGGGCGGGGTCGATGTTTTTGGTCACCGCCGCGTCAATGGCGTCCTCGATCAGCTCCATCGCCTCAGCAGCTTCGTCATAGGCGGAGTTGTTGCGGATCTTGCGGTTGGCTTCGCGGTAGACCAGCCGGTAACAGTCCCATTTATAGATCTTTTTCTCCCGCTCACAGCGATCATGTCCGCCGCGCAAGATCCGCACCACGTCGCGGGTGGTGCTGCGGTTCAGGTTGGTGTCATTGCCGCTGTCGTCGCTGCCCCCGCCGTAATCGGCCATCGCACCCGTCGTGCCGAGACACAGGATGAGGGATGCGGTCGCGGCAATCCGCGCCACGTTTGCCTGAGAAAACCATCTGCTCATTGATAAAACTCTCCTCGTTACCTCCGCGCAGCCTAACATGCGCCTCGGTGCCAGGGGAGAGTTTTGCGGCGAAATGATCACAGGATTTATGATGCATTCCACGCTTTGGCCGCGTCAGTCGGTCAAGCCCATGGGCGCCGCCATAAAGGTACGCAGATAGGCGCAGTTGGAACACATCAGCATTGCCGCCGGATAAGACGCACGACCGGGTTTCGAGCTGCCCGCCACATAAGAGCCGTTCTGGATCAGATAATCACCAATCGCCCAGGTGTTCTGGCCGCAGACAGGGCAATCGTGGCTGGTGCATTTCGAGGCCACCCAATCGCCGATTTTCTGCTTGTCTTCCGCCGTCAGGCGCCGCGCCTCGGGCTGTGCGGACTGCTGCCGCATGTGTTGCGGATTAAAGGGGCGCTGCATGTGCTGCATGAGATATTCCTGAATCTTCTGCCCCAATACCCGTGAGGCGATCGTCAAATCGGCTAGTCTGTGAGTCCATAAACTGGCAGTAAAAGGTTGCTGAAGTCTTGCTCGCGAGATCTCATTCGATGGGAAAATGTTTCCGTGTCGCCGATGCGGAGGGTGGGAATACGGTAATAGTTTAATCGCGCATTGGGTGTTTTTTGTGCAACGACGTTACTCTAGGTGATTTTTATTTTGATATTTCGAAATCTTATTTATTGTTAGTGTGGTGTATTTATGCATGTGAATCTAAAGTGGTGGTGTTGATATGAGATTTCCTTTATTTGCTGCTTTTGTGGCTTTTTCGACCTTTTCAGCCTGTTCTGACTTACGCAATGTCGCTAGCGCATATAGCTACCTTGAAGTGACAGGCACGCATCTTTCTTCAATTGAACTTCCTGGGCAGGTGTTTCTACTTGACGCCTCTGGGGAAAAGGCAGTTATCCAGGAGTTAGATGTCGAAATAGATTTTCCCGAACTTGAAGTTCAGAGCAATGGTGATGCTTCTTTGGCTTCTTCGAAGATTAGCGGGGCTTCAGCGGATCTAGTGAAAGTATCTGATGCCAATATCTCAGGCACTTTGGCATTTCAGGCTAAAGTTGACGCGGTAAATGTTCGCACTTCAAGGATTTTGGCTAGGAGGGCTTCTAGCCTCCTCGAGGGGGCGTATGAAGAAGAAGCGAACAAGGGGTTTTCGGTGGGTCAAGAGCCTTTGTTCGCGCGAAAAGTTGTAAACAACGAAAAAGTTTACTACGCATTCATTACTGGCCGTACCGAAGCGGACAAACTAAAAGTTACCTATGGAGCACCTGAAAAAAGCGGTAACGGAATAAATGTCCAGATTAATGATATTGAATTTTCGAACGTTAAGATTTCGAATGATAAATTTTGGGAGTGTAATAAAACAACATCAAGGGCAACTTGCGGTGTGGCGATAGAACTTCTAGATGCTAAGTGGGTTAATGCATCGGGCGTGACGAAGCTAGATATTTTTCCGGCTCCTAAGAATCCCAACTTAATTGCAAAGTTGTTCCGGGCGAAATGATCGATATACATAAAATGCTTGTCTCACGGACTGGGAAATTCTTGGTCACCGCCCCCGCCGCTTCACATTCCCGCCGCGCTGACCCGCACGGCCCGCCGTCGAACGACCGCGGGATTTCACCGCGCTTTCGGCTGCGGCGTCGATGGCGGATTGGCGCGCCAAGGGGTCGTCGGCGATGGCGAGATCCACCGCTTCCAGGCGTTTGACTTCATCGCGCAGGCGGGCGGCTTCCTCAAACTCCAAATTCTCAGCCGCTTTGCGCATCTCGTCTTTGAGGCCGGCCAGATGGGCCTCCAGGTTGGCGCCGTGCATCGGTTTGTCGATGGTGGCGGTGACGCGGTTCATGTCGGTGTCGCCGTTGTAGAGGCCGGCCAAGACGTCCTCGACGTTCTTTTTCACGGTCTCCGGCGTGATGTCGTGTTCGATGTTATAGGCGATCTGTTTCTCGCGGCGGCGGTCGGTCTCACCAATGGCGCGCTCCATCGAGCCGGTGGTTTTATCCGCATACATGATCACGCGGCCCTCGGCGTTTCGCGCGGCGCGGCCAATGGTTTGCACCAATGAGGTCTCGGACCGCAGGAAGCCTTCCTTATCCGCGTCCAAAATGGCGACCAGTCCGCATTCGGGGATGTCCAACCCCTCCCGCAACAGGTTGATCCCGACCAGTACGTCAAAGGTGCCAAGGCGCAGATCGCGCAGGATTTCAATACGTTCCAGTGTGTCGATGTCCGAGTGCATGTAGCGGATCTTGATCCCCTGTTCGTGCAGGTATTCGGTCAGATCTTCGGCCATGCGCTTGGTCAGGACCGTGGCGAGCGTGCGGAACCCCCGTGCAGTGACCTGGCGGATTTCGTCCAGCAAATCGTCGACTTGGGTGGCGACGGGGCGAATTTCGATCTGGGGGTCCAACAGGCCGGTGGGGCGGATCACCTGTTCCGCAAAGACGCCGCCGGCTTGTTCCAACTCCCAGCTTGAGGGCGTGGCGGAGACAAAGACGGATTGCGACCGCATGGCGTCCCATTCCTCGAACTTCAACGGCCTGTTGTCCATGCAGGACGGCAGACGGAACCCGTGTTCGGCCAGGGTCGATTTGCGACGAAAGTCACCCCGGTACATGCCGCCAATTTGTGGCACCGAAACGTGGCTTTCATCTGCGAATACAATGGCGTTATCGGGGATGAATTCAAACAGGGTGGGGGGCGGCTCACCGGGGGCGCGGCCGGTCAGATAGCGGGAGTAGTTCTCGATCCCGTTGCAGTGACCGGTGGCTTCTAACATTTCGATGTCAAAGTTGGTGCGCTGTTCCAGCCGCTGCGCTTCCAGCAGTTTGCCTTCACCGACCAGATGATCCAGCCGCTGTCGTAGCTCTTTCTTGATCGAGATAACAGCCTGATTAAGCGTGGGTTTTGGTGTCACATAGTGCGAGTTTGCATAGACGCGGATCTGGTCAAACGTGCCGGTACGCTCACCGGTCAGCGGATCAAATTCGGTGATGCTTTCCAGCTCTTCGCCAAAGAACGACAGCCGCCAGGCGCGGTCTTCCAAGTGGGCGGGGAAGATTTCCAGACTGTCGCCGCGCACCCGAAAGGAGCCACGTTGAAAGGCCTGATCGTTGCGTTTGTATTGCTGGGCCACCAGATCTGCCATGACCTGGCGTTGTTCATAATCCTCGCCAGTTTTCAGATCCTGGGTCATCGCGGAATAGGTCTCAACCGAGCCGATACCGTAGATGCAAGAGACCGAGGCGATGATGATCACATCGTCACGCTCCAACAGCGACCGGGTGGCCGAGTGGCGCATGCGGTCGATCTGTTCGTTGATCTGGCTTTCTTTCTCAATATAGGTGTCCGAGCGCGCCACATAGGCCTCGGGCTGGTAGTAGTCATAAAATGACACAAAATACTCAACCGAGTTTTCCGGAAAGAAACCTTTGAATTCCCCATAAAGCTGCGCCGCCAAGGTCTTGTTCGGGGCGAGGATAATGGCGGGGCGCTGGGTCTCTTCGATCAGCTTGGCCATGGTGAAGGTCTTACCGGTGCCGGTCGCACCCAGCAGAACCTGATTGCGCTCTCCGTCCAGAATGCCCTGGCTGAGTTCGGCAATTGCCGTGGGTTGGTCGCCTGCGGGGGCAAAGGTGGTGTGCATCTCGAATCGCTTGCCGCCTTCCAGCTTGGGGCGGCGCTCAGCTGCGCGATCCGCCATCATCGGCTGGGAATTGTCGGAATTTGCGTAAGGCATGAGCGACTCCTTTGGGGCCGGGCGGGGCATTTGCGGCGATTTTGATCCGTTTTTGTTCTTCTGCAAGGGGGATTTCAAGCGCCGAGACGGAATTGCGGCGGGATTGGGGGCGGATCGTGCGGATTTCCACGTGAAATCGGTGCAATGCGTGACAATTGGCATCTTGCGCCCAAGGGGTAGCCTGTCGCATATAGTCAGGAGCGAATTCTCAAGGCCAAGGAGACAGCCATGCGCGCGCGTATTTACCGTCCAGCGAGAAATGCCATGACCTCGGGCATGGCCAAGACCCGGACCTGGGTTCTGGAATACGTTCAAAGCAGCGCGCGTGAAGTGGACCCGTTGATGGGGTGGACCTCCTCGGATGACACTCAGGCGCAGGTGCGCCTGAAGTTCGCAACCAAGGAAGCCGCGCTGGATTACGCCGAGGCCAATGGTATCGACGCGCAGGTGGATGAGCCCAAGTCCCGCAAGACCAATATCCGCGCCGGTGGCTATGGCGACAATTTTGCGACCAACCGTCGTGCGGTTTGGACCCACTGATCCAGCCGGGCGCGCATATACGTCGCGCCCATGACAGATTGATGTAAGATCGCCCCATCGGTTAGCCCGCGTGGGGCTTTTTTGTTGGCAGGTGTTCGGCGGTCTTGTGCCGGTCCGGGGTCACGAAGCCGTGTGGACCCCATTCTGCCCCTCGCAACGCGTGCGCGCTGCCCTAAGATATTGCCAACGGCAGAGATCTTTGGCGGCATGTAGCGCCTGCGCAAAAACCGTGCGAGAAGGGAAACGGATATGGATTTCAAACATCAAAACCGCCGCAAATTTCTGGTGACGGGCAGCGCGGCTGGCGCGGGGCTGGTCGCCGGTGTCGCTGGTTTGGTGTCGCCTGCGCGTGCGGCAGGCCTTGCGCCGACGCCTTCGATGCGCGGCGGGTCCAACAACTATCGCCCCGGTGCGCCTCTTGTTGATAAAATTGGCGGTGGCGGGTTCTGGATGACTGGAACGGTACTGCGTGCTGGTGATGGGGCCCCACTAGAAGGCATCCGCATTCAGGTCTGGGCCCATACCACCGAAGGCCATGAACGTGACGTCCAAAGCCACGGTGCGACGCTGACACAGGCTGACGGAACCTTCCGTCTGGAGATGCCGCAGATCGTGCCGGCCTTTGGTCAACCGCATGGGCATTTGGCCTGTGACGTGGCAGAGTTCGAGACGGTGTTCATGCGTCCAGTGATGAAACGTGCGTCCGACACAACTTTGAACGCTGACTTCGTTCTGCAGCCGGCTTGACCGAACCTATGCGGCTGCGCGCTTTTCTGATTTGGGTCGGTCTTGTTTTCCTGATGGCGTTGCCGATGCTGGTTGCCACGCAAAGCCCGCTGTTGGCCTGGCGCGATGGGATCTATATCGCCGCCGGCTTTGCCGGAATTGTGGCGATGTCGCTGTTGCTGCTGCAACCATTGTTGATGAGCGGCGCCTTGCCGGGCCTGTCCTTGGCGGCGGGGCGGCGATCTCACCGTCTGGTGGGGTCTGTACTGGTGCTGTCGATCGTGGTGCATGTCGTGGGCCTGTGGTTGACCAGCCCGCCGGATGTTGTGGATGCGCTGTTGTACCGCTCGCCGATGCCGTTTTCGGTCTGGGGCGTGACGGCCATGTGGGCGTTGTTTGTCGCGGCCACGTTGGCGGTTCTGCGTAAACGTTTGCGGATACGGGTGCGCCTGTGGCGGCTAGTGCATTTGGGGCTCGGCGTGATTGTGATCCTGGGCAGCATCCTGCACGCGCTGTTGATCCAAGGCACGATGGAGGTGCTGACAAAATGGACGCTTTGCGGCGCGGTTGCGCTGGCTTTGATCAAGGTGTTGCTGGATCGACGCACCTTGTTGCGCCGTCATCACGTTGCCTCGCGCTGAGGGTGGCTGGCGTTGAACATCGCGCAGCTGCGCGGTAGAGGCGGCCTTAACTGTGATCCCAAGAGGGCCGTGCGTGGTCCTTTGTAATCTGATAGATCACGCCGACCCAAACATCCGCCCAAAGGTTTGCACCCCATGTCGATCTCTTTCCTTGTCACCCATTCCGGTGGTTTTCACGCCGATGAGGTCCTGTCCTCGGTCATCCTGACGCGTCTGTTTCCCGACGCCAAATTGGTGCGCAGCCGCGATGCGGAATGGATCACGCCGGGCGAAGATCGCATTATCTATGACGTAGGTCGCGAATTTGATGCTGCGCGCCAGATCTTTGACCACCACCAGAAACCGGTGCCATTGCGTCCCCAGGAAGATGACGCGGAAGAGGCGCAGCCCTATAGCTCCTTTGGTCTGATCTGGGCCCATTATGGCCACGACTACCTGCGGGCGCTGGACGTGGATCCGGCGCATCTGGAGGAGATCTTTGCCTCCTTTGATCGCGGTTTTGTGCTGCCGATCGATCTGATGGACAATGGGGTGATGAACCCGGGCCAAGCCGGGCCAATGCTCGCCGGTCTGACCTTGCCTGCGTTGATCGAAAGCCTGAAGCCGGTGTTTGATGACGCCTCTGAGGGGGCCGATGATCGTGCGTTCCAGGCGGCGCTGACGATGGCGCGCGGGCTGGTTGAGGCTTTGATCCGCCGCAAAGCCGCCAAACGCCGCGCCGAAGCCATGGTGACCGATGCGATCACCGCTGCGGGTGAGGGGCGCGTGTTGGAGCTGCCGATGGGCATGCCGTTCCGCTCAGCTGTGGATGCAACCGGTGCGGATCATCTGTGGTTTGTGGTGCATCCGCGGGGCACGGACTGGACGCTGACCACCATTCGTGTGGGCAGCGATACCTTTGAAAACCGCGCTGATCTGCCCGAAGCCTGGGCCGGTTTGACCGACGCCGCATTGGAAGAGGCCTCTGGCGTCAAGGGCGCGAAGTTCTGCCACAACGGCCGTTTCATCGCGGTTGCCGACAGCCGCGAAGCTGCGTTGAAAATGGCAGAGCTGGCCGTTGCAGAGGCGGAGGCCTAAGCTAGCCACTGGCGCGTTTGCACCGGTGGCGCATACATGAAAGCATCACCAGCCCAAGTAAGCTGAGAGCTGCCATACAGCTGAGGTAGAAGCTAGCAGTCTGGGCCATCAGAAAACTGTCTATGGCAACTGGATGGTCAATGTATCGGCGTGGGCTTGGCAAGATGGTCAATGCTAAAAACGAACCAATCGAGGTGGCTTGACCCAGGTGCAACAGCCAGAATGAGAGCTTGGTCAGCGACGGGAAATACATCGCGCCAAGTCGCTCCTGGAGCCAGATCACAGCCCCGCAGAAGACCATCACATTTACGATTTGCATAAGGGAGAGGCTATGGCCAAGGGAGTAAAGCGCGAAATTAGCACCGTGTTCAGGAAGGCCGAATGATAAGTCTGTCGGGAAGGCGTTGACCTTTATCCCAACCGCGAAGCAGCCGTATCCAACTGCAGCAGACATAAACAACATCGCAAGAGCAGGGTGCCGGAAGTGGGAAACCAAGGGCGGTGTAATCGTTACGAACAGAAACGTAAGTGTCAGAAGCATGCGAGCACCATTTGAGCCAATCTTTGTGACCTCGGTCTGAGGTTTGTGAGCGTTTAAATAGGCGGGGATACGTGCTTGATCGCGCGACTTTCGGGCCGAATTAAGGTGTTGTGATCAATAGGTCGTGAAAAGGATCCAAGAGCGTCACAAGGCCGAGGGTGGATTGCAGATTTAGCCGTTTCAACGTTTACCCGCCCGCGGGTGCTGAGAGTTGCCACAGTTGGTTGTTCAAATGGGTCAACGTCTCGCTAAGGCGCGCGCGGCCAATGCGGCCGCCCAGACAGACCCGCGCCATCTGCGATTGATCGCTGCCCACGGCGAAATTATCGCCGGGCACAATGCCGATTTCAAAATTGGACATCTGCGACATGAGCGCGGCGCAGGTCACCCCCGGCGGCAATTGCAACCAGACGTTAAAGGCGTTGTCTTGGGCGGTGTAATGCGCCTCGGTCAGGATGCCGGCGGCGATCTCCTGGCGGGCGGCGGTCTCGGACCGGATGAAACGGCGGATCTGGTCGGCGGTGCCATCCAGCACCCAGCGTGTGGTCAGCGCCATCGATAGGGGCGACGCCATCACCGCCACCGCGCGCAAGGCGTTCTCCAAGGCAAAACCCGCCCGCGCATTGGGCGCGACCGTATAGGCCAGCCGCAGACCTGCACCGATGCATTTGGCCAGCCCGCCGATATGCCAGGTCTGTTCGGGCGCGCTGGTCGCCAGCGGGGGCGGCGCGTCGGGCGGAATAAACCCATAGGCGTCATCCTCGATCAGCGGCAGGTTTTCATGCTGGATCAGACGCGCGATTTCCAGGCGGCGCGATTGCGGGATCGTGTGGGTGGTCGGATTGTGCAGGGTGGGGTTCAGATACAGCGCCTTGGGCTTGTGCTGCTTGATCAGCTCGGCCAGCGCGTCGGGCTGGATCCCGTCCTTGTCCCAGGGCACGCCGACCAGCGTCAGCCCCAGTTGGCGGGCGATCTTGCGAAACCCGGTATAGGTCACATCCTCACACAGGATGGTATCGCCGCGTTCGGCCAGCACCGACAGCAGTGCCAACATGGTGGCATGGGCGCCGGGGGTGACCATGATCCGGTTGAGGCTCGGCACCATGCCGCGCATCGACAACCAGATCGAGGCGGCCTCTTTGTCCTGTTCGCTGCCGGTGGGCGATTGGTAGCGCAGCAGGTGGATCAGATCATCCGACACCGCCGACAGGCCCGACCGCATCCGGTCCAAAAGTTCGGGATCGGTGGGTTCGGGGGGGGCATTCATGGTCAGATCAAACGCATTGGCGCGCCGGTCATCGCTGATATTGGTGACCACTTGCTGCGCCAACACAAAAGTGCCGCGCCCCACATGGGTTTCCACCAGCTTGCGTTTCAGCGCCTCGGAATAGCCACGCGACACGGTGGTGAAATCGACCCCCAATTGATCCGCCAATTTGCGTTGTGGCGGCAGGCGATCGCCGGGCAGCAGCACGCGGTCCTTTATGTCCTGTGCGATGCAATCGGCAATCGCCAGGTAGCGAGGATTGGAGGAATGTTCGATTCGACTGCGCCAGTTTTGCATGGACCCGGAGACTCGTATGGAAATTGATGGTTATTGTATGGATCATTTCCAGACAATTTATCGCAAGGGAATTTCCGCATATTTCACGATTTCAAACAAGTTTGGGCACTTTTTTAGCCGTTTGGACCTCCTTCGCGCCCAAGATATGAGCAAAGCATACAATCAATACAATTTTATTGATCGCAAAATTGTATGCAGTGATGGGCAGGGGCAGCGTCACCGGTCAGCAAAGAGGGGACATCAACGCGACGAACACAGGAGAGGACGCAGATGCCCGAAGTCACAACACCCGCCCACAAGGATGGCGACTATTTTGTAAACTACGAAGAGAAGGTTTTTGAGGACGTACAGGCCGACGAAGGTGAAAAAGCGCTGGTGACGTTTCACACCGTAGCCTTTGAAGGATCCATCGGTCTGGTCAACATTCTGCAAGCGATCCGCCTGCAGCGCAAAGGCTTTGAAACCTCGGTTCTGCTTTATGGTCCCGGCGTCTCCCTCGGCGTGCAACGCGGTTTCCCAACCCTGGGCGATGAAGCGTTTCCCGGCGCGCAGAACTACTCTGCCAACCTGATGAAGTTCATGAAAGAGGGCGGCAAAGTCTATGCCTGCCGTTTCGCGCTGCAAATGCTGATGGGTCATGGTGAACCGTCGCTGTTGCCGGGGATCACCCCGATCGCGCCTCAGGATGTGTTGGATATCGTTCTACTGCACCGCAAGGACAATGCCTTCATCCTGGACACCTGGACGGTCTGATCTGGTCGCGCGCACAAGACGCGGGAGGCAACGGCGTCTCCCGCACCCTGGCGCGCATTCCATCCGGGGCAACAGCGAGGTTGCCCCAATTTTACCTGATTGCCTTTTGATTTGTCCCAGCAGGATCACCCCATGTCCAACTCAACCGTCCGCGCCGCCGCCGTGCAAATCGCGCCCGATCTCACCAGCCGCCAGGGCACGTTGACCCGCGTGTTGAACGCCATTGCCGAGGCCGCCGGAAAAGGCGCCGATCTGATCGTCTTTCCCGAGACATTTGTACCCTGGTATCCCTATTTCTCATTCGTGCTGCCGCCGATGCAGCAGGGGGCCGAGCATCTGCGCTTGTACGAAGAGGCGATGACCGTGCCCTCTCCCGAAAGCGAAGCGGTGGCCAAAGCGGCCAAGACCCATGGGGTGGTGATCGTTCTGGGCATCAACGAGCGCGACCACGGCTCGCTGTTTAACACGCAGCTGATTTACGACGCGGACGGGACGCTGGCGCTGAAAAGGCGCAAGATCACCCCGACCTATCATGAACGCATGATCTGGGGGCAGGGCGATGGTTCCGGCCTCAAAGTGGTCGACACCAAAGTGGGCCGCATGGGCGCGTTGGCCTGTTGGGAGCATTACAACCCGCTGGCACGCTATGCGCTGATGACCCAGCACGAGGAAATCCACGCCGCACAATTCCCCGGCAGTCTGGTCGGGCCGATCTTTGGCGAACAGATCGAAGTCACCATGCGCCACCACGCTTTGGAATCCGCCTGTTTTGTGGTCAATGCCACCGGCTGGCTGACCGAGGAGCAGATCGCCAGCATTCATGATGATCCCAAGCTGCAAAAGGGTCTGCGCGATGGCTGCATGACCTGCATTATCTCTCCCGAAGGCCGCCATGTGGTGCCGCCTCTGACCGAAGGCGAAGGCATTCTGATTGCCGATCTCGATATGCGTTTGGTCACCAAACGCAAGCGGATGATGGACAGCGTCGGCCATTATGCGCGCCCCGAATTGCTGCATCTGGTGCATGACGCGCGACCTGCGCGCCCTGTGCACCGGATCGAAGACGACAGTGAATTTGCCCAAACCCTTTCCCCTGAATTGGAGGCTGAAAATGTCTGATGCTGAGTTGATCAACGAATTGCAGACCCGTGGCATGCGTCTGGTGGACCCCAGCGCCGGTCACGAAAGCCGCCGTGGCGGGGCAGGGCCGACGGATCACAAGGCGGTCACAATTGGCGATCAGACGGTGATGGTGCCGGTTCATACCGCGCCGGCCTTTGACAGCCCCTATGTTGTGACCCCGGATGGCTGTGAGGGCACGGCCGAGGTCACCAAACTGGGTGCCGCCGCGCCCGAGAAGCTGGCCAAAATCTCATTCCCGGCGCGGCCCAAATTCTATGATCTGAAAACCGCCGAAGGGGTGCCCTATAATCACATCGCAGTGCTGCACGCGCGTGATGTGCTGGCAACCACGGTGCTGCAGACCTGCATTCGCTATGAAAGCCGCAAGAAAACCTGTCAGTTCTGCTCCATCGGGCAATCGCTGGCGGCGGGGCGCACCATTGCCCACAAAACACCCGAACAACTGGCCGAAGTGGCCAAGGCCGCGGTTGAGCTGGACGGGATCAAGCACATGGTGCTGACCACCGGCACCCCGGCAGGTAAGGATCGCGGCGCGGCGGTATTGGCCGACAGTGCACGCGCGATCAAGGCGGCGGTGGATCTGCCCATTCAAGCGCAATGTGAGCCGCCCGAGGACGATGCCTGGCATCAGAAAATGTATGACGCAGGCGTCGACGCGCTGGGCATGCATCTGGAAGCGGTCACGCCCGAGGTGCGCGAACGTATCATGCCGGGCAAGGCGCAAGTGAGCCTTGAGAAGTATTTTTCCAGCTTTGAAGCGGCGGTAAAGGTCTTTGGCCGTGGTCAGGTTTCAACCTATATTCTGGCAGGTCTTGGCGACACGGCCGAGGCGATCTTGGAAACCTCCCAAAAGCTATGTGACATTGGGGTCTACCCGTTTGTGGTGCCTTTTGTGCCGGTCTCGGGCACGCCGCTCGAAAGCCACCCGGCGCCAAGTTCTGAATTCATGGCCTCGGTCCTGCGGCCCCTGTCGCAGATGATTTTGCGCGCGGGCATGGCCGCGGATCAGATCAAGGCAGGTTGCGGCAAATGCGGTGCGTGTTCGGCGCTGTCGACCTATGAAAAATTGGGTCTCAAAACGCTGGAGGCCGCATCATGAGCTTTCAGAACCAATCGGTCTTTGTCTCGCCCGACTTCTTTATCCGCGCGGCAACCTTGGCCTGGGAACAGGCCGGGGCTGAGGCGCTGCGCCATCAGGTCTTTGTCCGCGAACAGGGGATTTTTCAGAACCACGACCGCGATGCAATCGATGAATTTGCGATGCCGTTGGTGGCAATCTCGACCTATGCATCCGAGGCGGATCAAGTGGTCGGCACCGTGCGCATTCACGAGGATGCTCCGGGTCTGTGGCGGGGATCGCGTCTCGCCGTGGCCCCCAGCCATCGCCGCATTGGCAGCTTGGGGGCTGAGCTGATCCGGCTCGCGGTGTCGACCGCCAACGGGCGCGGATGCGACCGCTTTTTGGCCCATGTGCAGGTGCAAAATGTGCCCCTGTTCAAACGCCTGCATTGGACCCCGATCCAAGAGGTCGACCTGCACGGTGTGCCCCATATGGAGATGTCGGCGGACCTGAACGCCTATCCCCCGATCAAAGATCCGGCTTGCGGTTGGAAAACACTGGGGCGCAGACGGCGGAGACGGGTGTGATGCAGCAGGACGCACAGCTTTCACAGATGGTGCGCGACCTGCGGGCGCACCCTTCGATCCGGGGCAAATTGGACATTGCGGATGCCACCGCGGCACTGGGTCTGACCGGCGACAGCGCGGGCCAGCCGGGTGATGATGCGGCGGTGCTGCCGAATGGTGCGGGCTTTGATCTGTTTGCCGGTGAAGGTTTCATCAATGCCTTTGTCGAGGCCGATCCCTGGTTTGCGGGTTGGTGCGGGGTGATGGTCAATATCTCTGATATTCTGGCGATGGGCGGACGCCCCCGCGCGGTGACCAATGCGCTCTGGGCGCCAAGTGCCGAGGCCGCGCAGCCGGTTCTGGCGGGCATGAAGGCAGCCGCCAGCGCCTATAACGTGCCGATTGTCGGCGGGCACAGCAATCTGCGCACCGATCAGCTGCAACTGGCGGTGTCGATCATTGGCCATGCCAAGGCGCTGATCTCCAGCTTTGCAGCACGCCCCGGTGACGTGGTGATTGCGGCGGTGGACCACAGCGGCAGCTACCGCGAGCCGTTCGACAATTGGAACGCGGCGCTGACCTCGACCCCGGAAAAGTTGCGCAAGAACTTGAACCTGTTGCCCGATCTCGCCGAAGCTGGACTGGTGCGCGCAGGCAAAGACATCAGCCAAGGCGGCATCATAGGCACCGCTTTGATGCTGGCAGAGACATCCGGCGTGGCGATTGACCTGCAATGTGAGGCGATCCCGCTGCCAAATGGTGTCGCGCTGGACCGTTGGCTGCGCTCCTTCCCGAGCTTTGGCTTTTTGCTGTCTGTCGCCCCGGACAAGGCCGACGCGGTCTGTGACGCCTTCCATGCCAGCGGTATCACGGCGGCGGTTTGTGGTGATGTGACGGCGGGCAGCGCTGTGACCCTCAGCCAGCGCGGCAAACGGGCGTTGTTCTGGGACCATGCCAAGACCCCCTTTATCGATCTGAAAACACGAGAGGCCCAGCATGCCTGAGATGCGATTTACCGTTCGGTGGCCCGATGGTCAGGAGGAGATCTGTTACTCCCCATCTAGTGTGGTGACCGAGTTTCTAGCGCCCGCCACCACCTATACCCTGGGGGATTTTGTGATCCGCTCCCGTCTGGCGCTGGACAAGGCAAGTGGCCGGGTGGCGGCGATTTATGGCTACCGCTGTAGTCGGGCGGAAGCGCAGCTCGACCGGATCGAGGCGCGCGCCAAAGAGTTTGAAGACAGTGCCGAAGTGCAGTGTCTGCGTATTGGATAAGGATTTCCTTCATGAGTGAGCGTGAGCACAAAACCGTTGTCATCGTTGGCGGCGGTCAGGCCGGGCTGTCGACCAGCTATTATCTGACCGGTGAGGGCATCGACCATGTGGTGCTGGAACGCCATGGCAAGTTTCATTCCTGGCGCGAGAACCGCTGGGACACCTTTTGTCTGGTAACCCCCAACTGGCAATGCCGCCTGCCGGATTTCCCCTATCAGGGCAGCGACCCGGATGGGTTTATGGTCAAGGAAGAGATCACCGACTACCTCGATGCCTTTGCCGCCAAGTTCAATCCGCCGCTGGTGGAACACTGCGCTGTGACCCGGATCACGCGGACCGAGGACGGCTCCTATCTGGTGGACACTAGCCAAGGCAATTACAGCGCTGATCAGGTGGTGATTGCCACTGGGGGTTATGACAACCCCATCGTGCCGCCCTATGCCGGTGATCTGGATCCATCGATCCTGCAGATGCATTCGGTGGACTACCGCCGCCCGGCGCAGATGCCGGAAGGCAAGACCTTGGTTGTCGGCACTGGCCAGTCCGGCGTGCAGCTGATGGAGGATCTGCATCTGGAAGGGCGCGAGGTTGCGCTTGCGGTTGGACCCGCGCCACGCTCCCCCCGTCAGTACCGCGGCCGCGACGCTACCGATTGGCTCTATGAGATGGGGCATTACCATATCACCATCGACCGCCACCCAGACCCGGTGCATGCGGTGACCAAGACCAACCACTATATGACCGGGCGCGACGGCGGGCATGAGATCGACCTGCGCCAATTCGCGCGTGAGGGCGTCGGGCTTTATGGATCGGTATCCGGCATGTCTGGCCAGACCATTCAATTCCTGCCGGATCTGGCGCAAAACCTGGATGATGCGGATGCCAGCTATGTCGGGATTTGCAAAGCGATCGACACCTATATCACCAAAGAGGGGATCAACGCCCCCGAAGCGAAGCCATTTGAAAAGGTCTGGCACCCCGAGGTTGAGGTGACCGAAATCAACTGCGCTGACGAGGGCATCACATCCGTCCTGTGGGCGATTGGCTTTCGCCCCAACTATGGCTGGATCGAGGTTGACGTCTTTGATGAGCGTGGGCGTCCGAAATACACGCGCGGTGTCTGCGATGTGCCGGGTTTCTATTTCATCGGGCTTGGCTGGCTTAACACTTGGGGGTCGGGGCGGTTCCTTGGGATTAACGAGGATTCCCGTTACCTCGCCGATGCGATTGCCCAATATGCCAAAACGCCGGTGCTGGAAGCCACGTGATGACGCTGCATACACGCGAGCCGCTGGCGGCGATCCACCTGGAGGCCGAGGTGGCCTTGGGCATGGCGCAGCTGTCGCTGCGGGGCCTGTCCGAGGATTGGTGGCTGAAACATCTGGGCGATGTGCATTGGCAGATGATTGCCCGTGCGATGGGACAAGACGAGCCGGTGTTTCGCGATGCGCAGGGGCGGCTGATCTATGCCGCCTTTTGCGCCACCCATTTCGAACAGCCCCGTCCCGATGCAGTGCCGCTGGGGGGGCGGGCACACGTGCGATCCTCCCTGTGGCAGGCGGGGCGCAGCCGGTTGCAATCCAATCACGAGGTCTTTTGCGGCGAGAGGCTGGTCCTGCGCCTGCGGATGGTGTCGACCTTTGTGACCCATGGGGAGGCCGGGGTGAATAAATCGGTGTTCCGGGTGCCGCCTGCGATTATACCGGTCCTGCCTGCCGCGCCGGATGATTTTGCCGAAGAGGCCGCGCAAAAGGCCCGCCAATTGCGTGCGATCCATCGCGAGCAGGGTCTGAATGGGCAAAATCTCGCACACCATATGCCGCTGCCGGACCTGGATTTCAACGCGGTAGGCCTGCTGTATTTCCCCAGCTTCACCCGGATCGCAGCAGAGGCCGAGGCGGCGCACGGCCAAAGATTGGGACCAGTGCGGTCACGGCTGATGCTCTACTTCGGAAATGTGGAAATCGGTGAGGGTATTCGGTCCGCGGTGCGGTCTGAGACCTGCAAAACGACCGCCAATCTGGCCCTCCTGAACACCGGCGGTGGGCTGCTTGCGACCTGTGATTCTCAACGTCACGAGCAAAAGGGATAGGAAAAATAGGCTTTTATTTTTTTGCCCTTTTGCTCATTTTCTGCGGTGCGGCTATGCAAACGGCGAAAAAGCCGCCCATTTGTTGAGCTTTTGTTAAAAAACTTTCCGTGAGCCGGGCCGGGGATTTGCACCGCAGCGCTCCAAGGTGATGAGCTTTTGGCAACACAATCGTGGACAATGGCGTCCATGGATCAATTTGGTACCGCCAAAGTTTGGCAGGCACCCAGTTTCGAGCAATGTCGCTCATCGCTTAGGGCATCCCATCAATTTGGGGTGCGTGACCCTTTGACAGGTGGGAAATACGTTGCAACCGGAAGCTCAGCTTACTTCGCCAGGACCGGATCTTTCAGGCCCCGAGACACCAACAGCCCAGAAGGTTGTGGTGATCGGTGGCGGTCCTGTCGGCATTCGTGCCGCACAAGAGCTGGTGCAACGTGGACAACAGGTCACAGTTCTAAGCGGTGAGGCCGTCACTCCCTATAATCGCGTGCGTCTGACGCCGCTGTTGTCGGGTGATGTGCAATTTGGCGACATCATTCTGCCGGATCTTGAGAACCTGGGCGAGGGGTTTACCCTGGTCGAAGGCATGCGCGTGGTGGCGATCGACCGTGATGCGCAACAGGTTGTGACCGCAGATGGCGGCACATGGCCCTTTGATAAATTGGTGGTGGCGACCGGCTCCAACGCCTTTGTGCCGCGTATTCCGGGTGTCGAACTGCCAGGCGTGTTTACGTTCCGCACGGCGGATGACGCTGCGGCCCTGCTGGCGCGGTCCTTGTCGGCGCGCAAAGTGGCGGTCATCGGCGGCGGTCTTTTGGGGTTGGAAGCGGCCAAGGGGATGCGTGCGCGTGGCTGTGAGGTCACGGTGATCGAACACGAAGCTCGCCTGATGCCGCGCCAGTTGGACAGCGGTGGCGGCGCACGGCTTGCCTTGCAGATCGAAGACATCGGCGTTGCGGTGCGCACCGGGATCGCGGTGAAAACCATTGATGGAGAGTTCCGCGTCGCGGGGCTGACCCTGTCCGATGGCAGCACAATCTCCTGCGACACGGTGATCGTCTGCACCGGCGTGCGCGCCAATATCACACTGGCGCAAGAGGCCAAACTGGCCTTTGGCCGCGGTGTGGTTGTCAACGACCAGATGCAGACCAGCGATCCCGATATCTTTGCCGTCGGGGAATGCTGCGAGCATCAGGGGCAGATGTATGGTCTGGTGGGACCGGGCTATGCCCAGGCCGAGGTCGCCGCAGCCGAGATAGCCGGAGAGGGCACGCGCTTTGTCGGCCAGACCCCGGCAACCAAGCTCAAAGTCATTGGCGCAGACGTGTTTTCTGCCGGAGCGGTCGAACAGCTTGATGCCTCCGCCGCAATCAAGAGCCACGTCTGGGAAGACAATCTGGGCTATCGCCGGATCTTTCTGGATCGGGGCAAGCTGGTGGGGGCCATTGCCGTTGGCCCCTGTCCGCAAGCAAGCCGCCTGCAGGACGGGGTTGAACAACAGATCACGGTCTACCCTTGGATGCTGCATCGGTTCCGCAAGACCGGCCAGCTGTGGTTGGAAGGCGAACAGGCCGTAGATGCGATGCCGGACACGGCGACTGTGTGCAATTGCACCGGCGTGACCTGTGGCGCGATCCGCAAAGCGATCAACAATGGCTGCGGCACAGTGGATGAGGTCAGCTTTGAAACCGGGGCCAGCACCGTATGCGGCACCTGCCGTCCGCTGGTCGAGGATCTGATCGATGTGGGCGGCAAACCGCAGCCGATGCCTTTGTGGAAGCCGGTTCTGGGGTTTTCCTGCGTGGCGGCTCTTGGCGCGTTGTATCCGCTGTTGGCCGGACATGTTCCGCTGCCGACCAGCTATGACGCGGACAGCCTGCGGGTCTGGTTGTGGCGTGACAATATCGTCAAACAATGGAGCGGGTTTATCCTGCTGGGGCTGTTTGTCTCGGCCATGGTGATCGGTCTGCGCAAACGGATCCGCTGGACAGATCGCTTGGGCAGTTTTGATGCCTGGCGGCTGGTGCATCTGGGGATCGGCATTGCCGCGATCATCGGCTTTGTCGCCCATACCGGGTTCCGGCTGGGCAGTAATCTAAACATGGCGCTGGGGCTTGGCTTTATTCTGACCGCGGCCTTTGGGGCGATTGCCGGTCTGACCACTGGCGGCGATCACGAGCTGCGCGCGCGCCGCATTGGCAACAGCCGCAACCCTCCGCGTAAACTGCCCACTTGGGTTCATATCCTCACTATCTGGCCTTTGCCTGTGCTGATTTTGCTGCACGTGCTGGCCTCTTACGCGTTTTGAGGGTGGGCGGATGAAGACCAAATTCCTTTGGATGGCCTGGGGAATTGGCACCTTTGCGCTGGCAGGGGTTGGGCTTGCACGCATCTATGTGACTGGCGACCGGACCGATCTGTTGCCCGGACAGACCGCAGGTGTGCACCACCAGATCGAGCTGGCCTGTGAGACCTGCCACACGTCCAAACCCTTTGCCGGACAAAAGAAAATCCGCAAGGACATCAACAAGACCTGTGTGAATTGCCACAAGGATGAGCTGAAGGCCTCGGACGACAGCCACCCGATAAAAAAGTTCAAACCACCCCGTATGGCGGCCTATTGGGATGAGATCGACGCGCGGTTCTGCACCTCGTGTCACAGCGAACACCGGCCCGAGATTACATCAGCAGGTCTGGTAACCCAGCCGGGCGATTTCTGCGTCGCCTGTCACAGCGAAGGCGACCAAGACGTGCGGGTCAACCGCGAAAGCCATGAAGGTTTGGGCTTTGAAACCTGTGCAACGGCCGGCTGCCATAATTTCCACGACAACCGCGCGCTGTACGAAGATTTCCTGGTGAAACATTCGGATCAACCCTGGTTGCAGGAAGATCCTACCCATTCGATAGAGGCCGCTGCACGCGAGAAACCCCGTCCCGAGATCGCAGATATCGAAGCCTATCTGGCCGAAGTCTCGGCCCCTGTCTCGGCGCGTGATCAAGGGGTCGAAGCCCATTGGGCGGGATCTGCCCATGCGTTGGCGGATGTGAATTGCGCCAGCTGCCACGCGCCCAAGGCTGAGACCGAAGAAGAGGTTACCGCCCAGTGGATCGAACACCCCGAAGAGAAAGTCTGCGCCAGTTGCCACAAGGATGAGGCCAAGACCTTTGCGCTGGGGCGTCACGGCATGCGCCGCCACCCCGAAGTGTCCAATCCGCGCCCTGCCAAACGGATGCTGAAACGTCTGGGCTGGTCCGATCCGTCAGATGGCGCGATTGCATTCCTTGAGGCCTATTTGGTTGACCCAACCCCGGCCCCGTTGATGAGCACCGCTGAGGCCCGCGTGCCATTGCTGCCGGATGCCCACGGCGAAGAGCTGACCTGTTCCACCTGTCACGACCCGCATGAACAGGATCTGCAATTTGCAGCCGTGGGCGCTTGCCTGTCGTGTCACGCGGATGAGCACAGTCAGAATTTCACCCAAAGCCCCCACTTTGCCCTGTGGCAAAGGGAGCTGGCAGGAGACCTGCCGCCGGGATCCGGCGTGACCTGCGCGACCTGCCATATGCCCAAAACCGAGAGACGCGGTGTAATCACCACCAATCACAACCAGAACGACACCCTGCGTCCAAACGAGAAAATGATCCGCCCGACCTGTCTGGAATGCCACAGTCTGGAATTTGCCATCGATGCTTTGGCGGATCCGGAGCTGGTGAACCGCAACTTTACGGGCCAGCCAAATCGCCACATCGAGAGCCTCGATTGGGCGTTGAAACGCGTGACCCAGCCGACCGAAGGCGCCAACCAATGACCGGCTGGTCACGCACCCTGCAACCCGCGAAAGGCACAGGAGACCTTACATATGGGAAATAAAATAGGAAAAATCAAAGCCTCAATTCTGGGCGCAGCCCTGATGGGCACCACAGCGACCAGCGCTATGGCCGATGGTATGGAGTTTGAGACAGTTGCGGACCTTCTGCACCTGGTCATGAGCTCGGATCGTACGGTTTACACCCGCATGGTTGTGAACCGTTTGGCCAATGAAGAAGGCGTGATCACCGCGTCTGAACACTTTGTCGACGACAAGGCGCTGGTTCTGCCGGCACAGATGTTCCGCTTTGGGGCAGAGATGGTGGCAGAGAACACCGATGAGTTCTCATACTCCTTGCTGTCGCTGTGGCCGATCAACAAGCAGAACGCACCAACGACCCCAATGGAAGAAGAAGGCCTGCAGTATATCAACGATAACCCAGGCGAAAACTTCTATGGTGTCGAAGAGCTGGGCGGCGACGAGTATTTCACCGCTGTTTACGCAGATGTTGCGGTCGCTCCGGCCTGCTACACCTGCCACAACGAGCACAAAGACAGCCCACGTACCGACTTTGAAGGCGGCGACGTGATGGGCGGTGTTGTGATCCGTATCCCGGTCAACTGATCGCCGTGCGTGGGTCGACACATAAATCTCGGCTCTGGCCGCTGGTGGGGGCTGTCGCGTTTTTCGCGGCGGCCACTCCACTGCAGGCAGAGCCTTTTCCTGCAGATCTCCTGGCCCCAAAAGGGATCGAGGGCTTTGTCTCGGTTGAGCGTTTGCCCATGCCCCAGGACGCGGTGTTGCAAGACGGACGCGTCGTTTGGGAAGACACCTGCCAGGCCTGCCACGGCGGCAACCGGTTGACCGGTGCGCCCAAAATCACCGCAACAGATGCATGGAGCCCCCGGATCGAGCAGGGGCTGGCGGTGCTGTTTGACCATGCCATCAACGGATTTACCGGACCCAAATACACCCAGATGCCACCGCGCGGCAGCAATGAGGACCTGAGCGATGCGCAGGTTCAGGCAGCGGTGCGCTTTATGGTCTGGGCCAGCGGCGGTGACACGCTGGCAACTGAATAACGCAGCAAAACACATATACGAACCCCGACAGGAGGACTGAAAACATGGATAGCAATCAAATCACTCTGATCCAGGACAGCTTTGCCAAAGTGGTGCCCATCAAAGACGCGGCCGCTGAGATCTTTTACAACGATCTGTTTGAAACCGCGCCCGAGGTGAAGCCCTATTTCGCCAATACCGACATGAGCGAAC
Organism: Epibacterium ulvae; assembly: GCF_018678075.1. GTDB lineage: Bacteria > Pseudomonadota > Alphaproteobacteria > Rhodobacterales > Rhodobacteraceae > Epibacterium > Epibacterium ulvae_A. The sequence goes on from NZ_JAHHIR010000047.1 coordinate 43,273, forward strand.
AAGGCTCGAAACTGATGGCGACGTTGGGCGTTGTGGTGAACGGTCTGCGCGACCTCGACAAGATCGTGCCGGTTGCCCAGAAGCTGGCGATTGGCCACGTGGGTTACGGCGTAAAGGCCGAGGATTATGACAAGGTTGGCGGCTCCTTGCTGCGCACCCTGGAAAAAGGTCTGGGTGAGGCCTGGACGCCCGAGGTCGCTGAGGCCTGGACCACAGCCTACACCACATTGGCCGGTGTCATGAAAGACGCAGCCTATCCACCGGTCGCCATGGCAGCTGGTGGCGGCAAAAAGCCATTTTGGAAATTCTGGGCCTGATCTGCTGACGGTGACAGCAGGCTCGGATAGGGCGGTGCGTCAGGGGGATGCACCGCCCTTATTTTGTTCAGAGATGCCGCGTAAGTTTACGTATTTATTGCAAGTCTTCTGGAAAAACCCGGTATTTTCGTAAAACTGATAGGACACGAGCTACGACCGGTGGTACACGGTCAACGCGAGCAGAACAGCTCGGTTCGATGGTAGATTTGCGACTTCATACTCGGGGTGTGCAATGGGGGAGACCGGACAAAATGATAGATATTCGCTTGGCTGATCCAGTCGCGCCGGAATTGCAGGACCTGTTGGCAGCGCATGTACGCTATTCCGCCGAAAACAGCCCGGAAGAGTGCAACCATACGCTTGATCCACACGCCATGCGGGACAAAGGGCTACAGTTCTGGGTGGCCTTTCACGAGGAACGCGCGGTGGGCTGTGGTGCGCTTTCGGTGCTGGCTGATGGCTCGGCCGAGGTGAAATCGGTGCATGTGCTGCAGGACATGCGCGGGCGCGGTTTGGCGCGTCAGATCATGATCCATCTGGCAGAAGAGGCGATGGCAGCAGGCCACATGTCACTGTTGCTGGAGACGGGATCATCGCAATGCCCCGGCTATGACGCGGCGCGCGGGCTCTATGAATCGCTTGGCTATCAATATTGCGAACCGTTTGGCGACTATAGCGCCGACCCAAGCAGCACCTTTATGTGCCTGCCATTGCGCAAAGCGGCGTAAATCTCGGCGCGACAGACCGAAACGAAAAAAGGCGGCCCATAGGGAGCCGCCTTTTGTGTGTTTTATCGGTCCGATCAGTCCAGATCAAAGCGATCCGCGTTCATCACTTTGGTCCAGGCCGCCGCAAAGTCGGTTACGAATTTCGCGGCATTGTCGTCCTGAGCATAGACCTCGGCATAAGAGCGCAGGATCGAGTTCGAGCCAAACACCAGATCAACACGGGTGGCGGTGTATTTCACATCGCCCGACGTGCGGTCTTTGATGTCATAGCTGTTGCGACCAGTCGGCTCCCAGGCAAAACCCATATCGGTCAGGGTGACAAAGAAGTCGTTGCTCAACTGTCCAACACGGTCGGTGAATACACCATGGGCGCTGCCGCCGTGGTTGGCACCGATCACCCGCAAACCACCAATCAGAACGGTCATTTCAGGCGCGGTCAGACCCATCAGCTGTGCACGATCCAGCAGCATCTCTTCGGGACCAACGGCATAGTGTTCCTTTTGCCAGTTGCTGAACCCATCTGCGAGCGGCTCCAGCACGTCAAAGCTTTCGGCATCGGTCTGCGCATCGGTTGCGTCGCCGCGACCCGGTGCAAAGGGCAGGGCGAGGTCAAAGCCAGCCGCTTTGGCCGCCTGTTCCACACCAAGGTTCCCGGCCAGAACAATCACATCCGCAACGCTGACACCTGCATCGGCGGCAATCGGTTCGAGCACGGACAGAACATGCGCCAGACGGTCAGGTTCGTTGCCCTCCCAGTCCTTTTGCGGGGCCAGGCGGATCCGGGCGCCATTGGCACCACCGCGCAGGTCGGACCCACGGAAGGTACGTGCACTGTTCCAGGCGGTCGACACCATATCAGCGACCGACAGACCGGATGCGGCGATCTTGGCCTTTACCGCGTCGACGTCATAATCCTGTGGGCCTGCATCAACGGGATCTTGCCAGATCAGGGTCTCGGAAGGTGCTTCCGGGCCGATGTAGCGGCCGTTGGGTCCCATATCGCGGTGCAACAGTTTGAACCAAGCGCGGGCAAATGCGTCCGAGAATGCCTCCTGGTCATTGGCAAACCGTTCAGAGATCTCACGGAAACCGGGATCGACCTTCAACGCCATATCCGCGTCCGTCATCATCGGGTTGTTGCGGATCAAGGCGTCTTCGACGTCGACGGGCTTGTCCTCTTCGGCGATGTTGATCGGTTCCCATTGGGTCGCGCCCGCCGGAGATTTGACCAGTTCCCAGTCGTATTTGAACAGCAGTTTGAAGAAGCCATTGTCCCATTTGGTCGGATCGGTTGTCCACGCGCCCTCAAGGCCCGACGATACAGTGTTGCGACCAACCGAGCGGGTGGTGTGGTTGTTCCAACCCAACCCTTGTTCGTGGATGTCCGCGCCTTCGGGGTCCGCTTCCAGCAGGGCTGCGTCGCCGTTGCCGTGGGATTTTCCAACGGTGTGCCCGCCTGCGACCAGCGCCACGGTCTCTGCGTCGTTCATACCCATGCGCGAGAATGTGACGCGCATATCTTGCGCGGTGCGCAGCGGGTCGGATTTCCCGTTCACCCCTTCGGGATTGACATAGATCAGACCCATCACAACCGCGGCCAATGGGTTGTCCAGGCTGGCGCGATCCTCGTCTTCGTCATAGCGGGTCGAGGTCAGCCACTCTTTCTCGGATCCCCAATAGACGTCTTTTTCGGGGTGCCAGATGTCTTCGCGCCCAAAGGAAAAGCCAAAGGTCTTGAGCCCCATGCTTTCATAGGCCACGTTGCCGGCAAGCAGCATCAGATCGGCCCAGGACAGCGCATTGCCGTATTTCTTTTTGATCGGCCACAACAGGCGGCGCGCCTTGTCGAGGTTGACGTTATCGGGCCAGGAATTCAGCGGCGCAAACCGTTGGTTGCCGGTGTTACCACCCCCGCGACCATCAGCGGTGCGATAGGTCCCGGCCGAGTGCCACGCCATGCGGATCATAAACGGACCATAATGGCCCCAATCCGCAGGCCACCAGGATTGGCTGTCGGACAAAAGCGCTGTGATGTCGGATTTCACCGCGTCCACGTCTAGGGATCTGACCACTTCGCGATAGTCAAATTCTTCGCCCAGTGGATCGGTTTTGCGGTCGTGCTGGTGCAGAATGTCCAGGTTCAACGTCTTGGGCCACCATGCGGTTACCGAGGGCTGATCGCCGGTGTTGGCCCCGTGCATCACCGGGCAACCTGTTGCCTGCGCTGATTTATTTCCGTCCATAGCTGTCGTCTCCTCACATTGGATTGGCTGTGTCTTGGCCAGGTCGACATGGACCGGCGCTCTCCTTCCTTAGTGGTAGCAGGGGTAATTGATAATTTTAAGTTGCATTAAGTGATCAATGGAATAGGAAAAGATTATGATGAACATTACCCTACGCCAGTTGAAGTATTTCGAAGCCCTTGCCCAACAGGGTCACTTTGGCCGTGCGGCTGATGCCGCGAATGTGTCCCAGCCCGCTCTTTCAGTTCAGATCAAAGAGTTAGAGGCCAATTTGGGCATGTCGCTGTTTGAACGCACCGCGCGGTCCGTGCAGCTCACCAGCTTTGGAGAAGAATTCCGCACCCGTGCCCAAGAGATCCTGCGCGCGGTGGATGAGTTGGGAGATCTGGCGCGGGCTGCGAAACAGGGGCTGGCCGGGCGCTTGCGTCTGGGTGTGATTCCCACCGTGGCCCCTTATTTGCTGCCCCAGGTGGTGACCGGATTGGGCGCGCGCTATCCGCAGCTTGAGTTCCGTATCCGCGAGACCCAGACCCAACACCTGACCCGCGCGATCAAAGATTGTCAGTTGGACACTGCGATCATGGCGCTGCCCGTAGGAGAGACAGGGTTTGTCGAACACCCGCTGTTTGATGAGGATTTCGTTCTGGTGCGCCCTGTCTCGGACGCCAAAAACCCGGTGCCCAGCCAGGAGAGCCTGCGCGAAATGCAGCTGTTGCTGCTGGAAGAGGGGCATTGCTTTCGCGATCAGGCGCTCAGCTTTTGCGAACTGCGTCCGAGCCAGTCGCGCGAGGTGATGGATGGGTCTTCCTTGTCGACGTTGGTGCAGATGGTGAACGCAGGCCTGGGTGTGACACTATTGCCAGAAATGGCGGTGCCGGTGGAAACCCGTTCTGCCGATGTCTCCATCGCGCGTTTCGTCAGCCTACGCCCCAGCCGTAAAATCGGAATGGTCTGGCGCAGGACCAATCCGATGGGCGACAAATTGGCCGGGCTGGCGGCGGATATTGCCGATATTCTGGACTGCGTAAAGCCAGACGGCCGGTAACGCTGCCTGATTGCTGGAGCTGCTCTGGCGCCGCGCGATCTGGGACCCCGACGCCAGAACCGTTTCAAAACGAGGTCAGTGCAGACGGTGCGTCTGTGTCGGGCCCTGTTTGGCGATCGCTGCCTGTGGAAGAGGCGCGGGCTCTTCCTTGGCGGCAGTTGGGGCCCATGTATCAGCCACCCAGGACGATTTGGCTGCCGGCGGTTGTTCGTCATGAACATGCACGCTCAGCCGTGAAGCGTCATGCTGCGCAGTGATCGTCCATTGCTCGCCAGGCGTGACCACACAGGGACGCTCCAACATAAAGGCCGACCGACCCCAATGGCCGCCGGAATGAATTTCATTGTCGACCTTGATGCCGTCGGCCAAATCCATCTCGAAACTGACAAACACCGCATGCAGTGTTCCGGTTGTCGTACAAGTGAGCTGCTCAACCGTATGCGCGGGGTTTATGTTTGGATTGGTGAAGTCAAAGTCGAACAGATCTTGGGTCGGGCCGAGGGGCTGCATGCCACAGGCCGTCAGATCATTCGGCGTCACTTGTGCAATATTCGCCAGCCGGTGAAAGGATTTCAAATCAAAGCCTTCGGCCTGTTCCGGGTGCCAGATTTCCAGCAATTTGTCGCTTTGGACCAGCTGCGCCATCAGCGTGCCGCGTTCCGGGATCGCACGGGCATCAGGCTTGGCCAGAGCCTTCATCGCATGGGTCAGCGTCGCAAGCGCGCCTTCGCCGAGCAGCATGGCATCGACGATTTCCGACACCACAAGATCAGCCGCCTCCGGGATATCAACGCCCACAACGATGTCATGCGACCACTTTGAAATGACGGTGATGCGATCGCTCAATCCATTGTCGGCAATCACCTGTTTGGCGGCCTCAGCGATCAAAGGTTGGCACTCGCAGGTATAGACATGTTTGGCCCCAGCGCGTGCGGCCAGCATGGCGGTCAGACCCGCGCCGCAACCAATGTCCAAAACAATGTCGCCAGGCTGCACCTTGGCCTCGATCGCGCGCGCATAGGCGGTGTTGCGCGCGGTATCGGCCAACATCGGAAAGTGCCACCGCGGGACAAAGGTTTGATAGAGGCGTTCGCGAAAAATCTGCGCCTGATGGTTGGTCGGGTCAAGCGCAAGCGCCTCTGACAAAAGCTCACCCGTGCGCAATCCGCCGTCCGTCAACGGCGCGGCTTCTGCAAGGGCGACGAGCTTTTGTGCCTTTTGTTTATCTGATTCCGCCTGTTCGTCAAACGTGGGGAGGGCGGAGATCTTGGCTGCGTCCTTAGGGGAATGTTCTTCGAACAATTCGGATCTTCCTCATTTTAAGAAAATACATTTAAGGCGCATATTGCGGATCCCCTTCTAAGAAACGGTAAAGCTTGGTCCAGAAACATTGACAGAGGTGGTCGCGGAAATTCGGTCAATTGTTAAGGTGGATCGCATGACGAAAGAAGCGATCCGAAATTAAGAAACGACAGAACCATTCACCCGAGATTAGGTGTTTGATCCCATAATTTGATGGTGCGATCTGTTTTTGGAATCGAAGGAAGCATTGTGGGACAAGTGCTTCACGGGCGTGCCACGCACTGTTGCCCGGCAGGCGATTTGCACCGCAAATCTGCCGGGAGGGCACGCACGCGGTCAGAGCAGCAATACAGCGATCGCAAGCTTTGATCGCGGCGCTGAGCACGGAACCCGGGATCACCCCGAAGACGGTTGCCAAGTGGCGAAAGCGCGAGACCGTTGAGGATCGCAAAACAGGCCCGAAAGAGCCGCGCTCAACCACTCTCAGCCAAGCCGAGGAGGCAATGATCGTCGCATTTCGGCGGCATAGGCTGCTGCCGTTGGATGATTGCCTCTATACGCTCCGGCCCTCGATCCCGCATCTGACGCGGTCAGCGCTGCGTCGGTGTCTTCAGCGGCATAGCATCTCGCGCTTGCCGGATGTCGAGGGCGACAAGCCTAAGCGGCAGCAGTTCAAGCGCTACCCGATCGGATTTTTCATATCGATATTGCCGAGGTGCAGACTGCGGAGGGTAAGCTGTATCT
>NZ_JAHHIR010000071.1 GCF_018678075.1 Epibacterium ulvae
GCTATCATGCTGGTTTCACAACTTGAATCCCCTCAACCGATTTGTGCGACAAAGCCCCTTCAAACAGAGGGCGAACTCTACCCTTTGGCCCGGGTCTGTGATCCTGCTCTTCTCTCATTAGACAAGTTCGGCCTGAAGCGAACGAGCCGAGGTCGGTGTTCTCCCCTTATCTGCCAACTTGCGTAGCTGGTCACACAGGGGGCACTAGGACACAGCGAAAAAGGACGATTTGGTGGTGGCTATTCCGCAGCGATTTGGTTGAGTTCCGCCATCAAGATGGCATCCGCTTCTTGCCAGACCTCACCGAATTGATCGCAAGCAGGTGGGCGGTCTTCGGCTCCGACCTCGATGTCCTGCAAACACTTCCTGAGGCTCGCAAGGCCAAGAACGGCTGCCGATCCGGCAAGGCGATGTGATTCCGCGCGCAAATCGCGCGAGATCCCGGTTCCTTTGGCCAATTCGCCCGCAAATGTTGCGATTTCATCTAGGAACCGCATCAGGAATTCATTTGCCTTCTCAGGTCCCAAGGCCTCGAAGAATTGGGCGATATCGGATCCGTTCTCTTCGTCCTCACCATCGGCTTCGTGGCGCAGGGCGCGTCGACCGATGACTTCGATCAGCTGGCGTTTGTTCACCGGTTTGGTCAGGATTTCTGCGAACCCCGCAGCCAAGACCCGTTTATGATCCTCGGCCGCCGCATGGGCAGTGAGCGCGACGATATCGGTATGTGGCGCCAGTTTTCGGGCGCGAATACGGCGGATGGCTTCGATGCCGTCCACTTCGGGCATGCTGATATCCATCAACACGAGGTCGAAGTGGTTCTTGGCCACCAAGGCAACAGCCTCGGCCCCGCCCGCAGCAGCGATAACGTTGTGGCCCATCAATTCCAGCATTTTCAGCAGAAGCTCGCGGTTCACGTCATTGTCTTCGACGATCAACAAACGGGCTGAGCGGCGGTCGACCTCGGACCGGCTCATGACGCCGGGCGCTGTATTGTCGACAACGGGAAGTGGTGCGTGGATGTAGAAGGTACTGCCCTCGCCCAGCACGCTTTCGCAGGTGATTTCACCGCCCATGCTGGCGACCATACGGCTGGTGATTGCTAGGCCAAGCCCGGTGCCTTCGCTCATCCGGCCATAGCTGGAATCCAAGGTTACAAAATCCTCGAAAATGCGTTCCAGATGTTCAGGTGCGATTCCTTTGCCGGTGTCGGCCACTTGGAAGTCAACAATGTCGCTGTTCTCCCGGCGGCTGATTTCCACCATCACGGCTCCGTTGCGGGTGAATTTCAACGCGTTGCCCACAAGGTTCAGCAATGTCTGTTGCACTGCGCGTGGGCTGCCATCGACGAAACGAGATCCACCGAGATTGCAATAGACTGAAAGGTCATTGCCGGTGGATTGCGCGGTCGCTTGCTGGCTTGCAACCAGTCCTTCGACCAAATCCACCAAGTCAAAATGGGTGGTTTCTTCTGGTAGGGCGTCCGCTTCGAGGCGGGACAGTTCCAGAACGTCGTTGACGTGTTGCAGCAACAATTCACCCGACACCCGCATGGCGCGTAGGTATTTGCGTTGTGTCTCGGTGGGTTGTTCGCTTTCCATAATTTCGATCGCGCCGAGCACGCCGGTCAGCGGCGTGCGCATCTCGTGGCTCATGACGGTCAGCAGATTGGCTTTGGCCCGTTCGCCTGCCAGCGCGTCATCGCGAGCGGCGCGCAGTTCGGCCTCGGCCTCATAACGGTCAGAGATGTCGCGCAGAAAACTGACAAAGACCGTGTCATCGCCAGAAGCGGTCGGCGTGATGGAGAGTTCAACCGGGAAAACCTCACCCGATTTGCGCATGGCTTCCAGCTCGATCCGGCCTTTGCCGGCTACTGTTGAAATCCCTGTCTTAAGGAAGCGTGCGAGCCCGCGTTTGTGCGCCTCTCGGTGGTGGGTTGGGACAATCAACTGGGCCATGTCAGACCCCAAAGCTTCCTCGCGGGAATAGCCAAATACGGTTTCTGCCGCACCGTTGTATTCGATCAACTGTCCGTCGCTGTTGACCACCAGGATCGCATCCAGGGAAGAGGCCACCATGGCCTGCATCCGGGCGGCGGTGCGCACACTGTTCGCCGCCATCGACCGCACGCGGCGATAGAGGACCGCCAGCAACAATGCGGTCAGACCCAGCGCCGTGACCAACACAAAGACAACTGCCGCCAGCTGGGACAGCAATCGGTGGAGGTCGAGGCGTTTGGCCTCATTCTGAGCGGCGTAAACCGAAAGGCCTGCGATGGCCAGCGCGCGCATATCGGCGCGGTTTTCTACCACCTGCTTTTTGAAGACCTCCATATTGGCCATGAATTGGCCGTCGGGCGCATCCACAAAGGACGCCAGCTCATCCAATCGGTCCTGAACATGCAGCAGATGTCGGTTGGCTTCGACATCATTGCGCAGAGGCGCAAAGACCGAGCTTTCGCGCACGGTAGTAATGCGGCTGTAGAACACGTCAAATGCGCGGCGTAGCGCGCGCAGGTCAGCCTCACTCTCAACCGCGAGGGCGCGGTTTTCGACCCTAAGGTATTCGACCTCAATCTGGGTGAGGTTCCATTGCAGATTGTCCGTCTGGGCGGTTGAGAGCCCCTCGAGACGCTGCAAGATTTTGCTGCCGAGCCAAATCGACTCGCCAGACAGCAAGAGCAGAATGATAAATCCGAAACCAGCGATGGCGCGACGGAAGCGTCGCAGTTTCCGCTCTTGCTTTTCATTCATGATCGTTACCCGAAATTATTGATTGATGACCAGTTTTTCCAACTGCCAAATGCTGCGGGAATAGACCGCTTCGGTGCGATAGGCGGGATCGCTGTCGTAAGGATAGACCACCCACAGCGGACCTTTGTCGCGGATGCTCATCTCGTCGCCATTGCGTTCAAAGGCGATGATCGGCCCGTTTGCCACGGCATCCGACACCGGGATTTGGACGGAATAGGCGTTGATGGCAACAGCCTCAATCTCACCGCCGTCCACACCCAGCGCCGCCACGATGGAGGCCAGGGTCACGCCGGTGAAGGTTTGCTCACCTTCGGTCCAGATCGTCTCGGTCTCGAAGGAGGCGGTCTGCATGGAGCGCAGATCCTCAAGTGAGTAGCTTTCGCTGCTGGTGACGTCCCCATTGGCGGCGACATGTTCAACTGTAAGAATAGTCTCCCCAGCGGCCAGCGCTGCGGTGCTCAGTGCAAATACGGTTAGAAGCGTTGTTGTAACCGTCTTGATTATACCCTTCATCAAAATACTCCTTCTCAGACAAAATCCATGAGTTGACCGAACTATCGCATAGGAAAACCCATACTGCATTGGCCCGTCAGGATACCGGAGTAGTCTTTCGTATATAACTTTCCATCTTCTGAATAAGAGACCTGACCAGAGTTGTTTCACCGTAAAAAGACAATTGAATCTAATCTAAAGTGCATAAATTTGAATATTTTGGAGGGCATGATGGATCAGCACGCAGTACAAGCATGGGATGAAGTTCAGGATTTAGAAACCAATTCAGCTTTATGCTTGGATACCCGGACAATGAGTAAGGTGTCGCCAGTTATGCGAATTTTGATTGCTGATGATCACGACATGGTGCGTGAGACGATTTCTGCCTACCTCTCATCCGAGGGTGGTGCGGATGTCACAACCGCGATCGATTTGCAGTCCGCCTTGCAAGAGGTGGAGACCAGCGGTCCGTTTGATCTGGTGCTCTTGGACTATAACATGCCCGGCATGATGGGGCTGGATGGCCTGACCCGCACATTGGCCGCCAATGGTGGCAAAGGGGTGGGCATTCTGTCAGGCACCGCCCCTGCCCGCACCGCGCAGGACGCGTTGGCGGCGGGTGCGATTGGGTTCATTCCTAAAACGATGGGTGCCAAGTCGCTGTTGAACGCGGTGCGGTTCATGAGCGCGGGTGAAATTTATATGCCGGTGGAGCTGATGCGCGAACAGGCCGCGGCCGAGACGCATCCATTGGCGCAAAAGCTCAGCCCGCGTGAGTTGGAAGTCCTCGGCGGGCTCAGCCGGGGTCTGTCGAACAAGGAAATCGCCCGCGAGCTGGACCTGCAGGAAGTGACGATCAAACTGCACGTGCGCACCCTGTGTCGCAAGCTGAAGGCCAAGAACCGCACTCAGGCGGCCCTGATTGCCAAGGAAGCCGGGCTGTTCTGATCACCTTCCTAAGGCGTTAGCGGCACGTTCAAAGGGGGATCAACGGTCCACCCGAAAGCTCTGAAAACGCGAGATCGGGAAATTACGTGGTGACAGGAGATGCGGCTGGGCTTATGTTCCCGTTATGTCCAGCCCTATTACATCTATCCGCAATCTTGGCCCCGCGTTTGAAGAAGCCTGCCATAAGGTGGGAATTCTGACGGCCGAAGAGCTGCGCGAAATTGGGGCGGATGCGGCCTATGCTATGATGCTGCGCGCGGGCACCAAACCCCATTTCATTGGCTATTATGTTCTTGTGATGGGGCTGCAGGGACGTCCCTGGAACGACTGCAAGGGCGAAGAGAAGAAAGCCCTGCGGGTAAAGTTTGACGCGATCAAGGCCGAAGCCTTTGACAAGGGGCTGTCCGAATTTGAACGGATCCTGGATACCATCGGCGTGATCGAGAAGCGTTAGACACAAAAAAGCCGCCCTGACTGAACAGAGCGGCCCTTTAAAATCAGTGCAGTCCCAGCGGCTTAGCCGACCAGTTCAAGACCTGCAAAGAAGTATGCGATCTCAACCGCTGCGGTTTCCGGTGCGTCGGAACCGTGTACGGAGTTTTCGCCGATGGATTCTGCGAATTCTGCGCGGATGGTGCCTGCGTCTGCTTCGGCAGGGTTGGTGGCGCCCATGACTTCGCGGTTTTTCGCGATGGCGTTTTCGCCTTCCAGAACCTGAACGATGACCGGCTCGGAGCACATGAAATCACACAGTTCGCCGTAGAAAGGACGCTCGGCGTGGACTTCGTAGAATTTGCCCGCTTGTGCCTTGGTCATGTGGATACGCTTTTGCGCAACGATACGCAGACCAGCTTCTTCGAACTTGGCGTTGATTTTGCCGGTCAGGTTGCGGCGGGTTGCATCGGGCTTGATGATCGAGAAGGTGCGTTCCAGTGCCATTGTGGCTCTCCTTGACTGTCGGGTGAGGCCATCCCCCACACCGTAAAACTTTGCGCGCCGGGTAACATGCCTGTGCTGTCTTGGGAAGAGGATTGTGTGCGCCTTGTGCGGGAAGTCGCAAGCCGGATGCAATTTGCACAGAATGGCGTGCATACAATTGACAGTTCCACCTGCCTGCGCCACACCGCAAACATGTTAAAGATCCAAGATATCACCTTCTCCATCGACGGGCGCACTTTGATTGAAGGCGCAACGGCGAATATTCCAACCGGCCACAAAGTGGGCGTTGTCGGCCGCAATGGCACCGGCAAATCCACCCTGTTTAAACTGATCCGGGGGGAGCTGTCGTTGGAAGGCGGCGAGATCGAATTGCCCAACCGGGCAAAGATCGGCGGCGTCGCACAAGAGGTGCCCTCAAACGAGGTGTCGCTGATCAACACGGTTTTGGCCGCCGACAAAGAACGCGCGGCTTTGCTGGCCGAAGAGACCGAGGATCCGGACCGGATTGCGGAAATCCAGACACGGCTTGCCGATATTGACGCCTGGTCTGCCGAGGGGCGCGCTGCATCGATCCTCAAAGGGTTGGGGTTTGACGACGCGGAGCAAAAACGCCCCTGTTCGGACTTCTCCGGTGGTTGGCGGATGCGGGTGGCGTTGGCGGCGGTGCTGTTTGCCGAGCCGGATCTGCTGCTGCTCGATGAACCGACCAACTATCTCGATTTGGAAGGCGCGCTGTGGCTTGAGGCTTACCTCGCGAAATACCCCCATACGGTGCTGATCGTCAGCCACGACCGCGGTCTGTTGAACCGCTCGGTGAATGCGATCCTGCATCTGGAAGACAAGAAGCTGACGCTCTATCAGGGCTCATACGATACATTTGCCGAAACCCGTGCGGCGCGCATTGCGGTGGCCCAATCCGAGTCCAAAAAGCAGGAAGCGCGACGCGCCCACCTGCAGAAATTTGTCGACCGGTTCCAGGCCAAGGCGTCCAAAGCCAAACAAGCCCAGGCACGGGTCAAGATGATCGCCAAGATGACGCCGATCAGCACCCCACAAGAAGCCGCGATGCGGGCGTTTTCCTTCCCCGAACCCGAAGAGCTGTCGCCGCCTATCATCAATATGGAAGGCGGTATTACCGGATATGGGGACACCGAAGTCCTGCGCAAAATGGACCTGCGTATCGACCAGGACGACCGGATCGCGCTGTTGGGTAAAAACGGTCAGGGTAAATCGACACTGTCGAAGCTTTTGGCGGATCGCCTGCCGCTGATGGCCGGAAAGATGACCAAATCCAACAAGCTGCGGGTTGGGTTCTTTGCCCAGCACCAGGTGGACGAGCTGTATGTGGACGAAACACCGGTGGAACACCTGCGCCGTCTGCGCCCCTCGGAAGGGCCTGCGAGATGGCGCACTCGTTTGGCCGGTTTTGGTCTGGGCGCGGAACAGGCCGAGGTTGTTGTTGGGCGGCTGTCCGGTGGGCAAAAGGCGCGGCTGTCGCTGTTGCTGGCCACTTTGGATGCGCCCCATATGCTGATCCTCGATGAGCCGACAAACCACTTGGACATCGAAAGCCGCGAGGCGCTGGTCGAGGCGCTGACCGCCTATTCCGGTGCGGTCATTCTGGTCAGCCACGACATGCATTTGTTGTCGCTGGTCGCGGACCGTCTGTGGCTGGTGTCGGATGGCACGGTAAAACCCTATGATGGCGATCTGGACAGCTATCGTGAATTTTTGCTGACGCAGAACAAGTCGGGGTCCAAGGCCGCTTCGTCCAAACCGGCCAAGCCGAAACCCAAACGCCCCAGCCGCGATGCTATGTTGACCCTGCGCGCCGAAGTGCGCAAATGTGAAGAACGTGTCGAAAAGCTGACGGCGATGCAAGATAAGCTGGACGCGAAACTGGCGGATCCTTCGATCTATGAGCCGGAACGTGCGGATGATCTGGGTGTCTGGCAGAAGAAACACGGCGAATGTATCGACGCGCTGGACCGGGCTGAGGCCATGTGGGAAAAAGCGCAGGAAAAACTGGAACGCGCGGAGGCGTTATGATCGAAAGCGGATTTCTGATTACATCTTTTGTATCGTTATTCGTGATTATCGACCCGATTGGGCTTGCTCCGATTTTCATTGCCCTAACCCAGGGTTTGGATGCCCGGCGGCGGCGCAAAATTGCGGTGCGGGCCATTCTGGTGGCCAGTGGCATTCTGGCGCTCTTTGCGGTTCTGGGCGAAGCGGTGTTGGAATTTGTCGGCATCTCTATGTCGGCCTTTCGGGTTGCCGGTGGCATTTTGCTGTTTCTGACCGCGCTGGACATGTTGTTTGAACGGCGCACCAAGCGGCGCGAAAACACCAGCCAGCCCGATGAAGAAGACGATTTCGACGACCCTTCGGTCTTTCCGCTGGCGATCCCGCTGATTGCGGGTCCCGGATCGATTGCGACCATGATCCTATTGACCGGGGAACATCCGGGCGCGTTGGGGTTTGTGTCTGTTATGGGCGTTGCGGCCTCTGTCCTATTGATCTTGTTTGCCTTTTTCCTGTCAGCGGGCCTGTTGGGACGCGCCTTGGGCAAGACCGGCATCACCGTGGTGACCCGCCTACTCGGCATGTTGCTGGCGGCATTGGCGGTGCAATTTGTGTTGGATGGTTTGCGCGACTTTGGCTTTGTGGGATCGTAATTGGCCCCGCGCCTTCCTATCTTAAACGACAGGAGGACCCGATGCCGTCGTTTGAAATTGCCCATGTGATCTATCTTGTCATCCTGCTGCTGGCCGTTGTGTCGTGGTTTGTCGCGCAAAATCGGCAGCCCCTGAACAAGACGCTGCAACAGGTTGTAATCTGGGTGTTTATCTTCATGGGCGCGGTGGCGGGTTATGGTCTGTGGGATGACATCCGTGGCGATCTGGTCCCGCAGCAAAGCCTGCATGCCGATGGGCACAGCATCACCGTGCCACGGGCGCGGGATGGGCATTACTACCTAACGGTTGAGATCGACGGCACGCCGGTGCAGTTTCTGGTCGATACCGGTGCGTCACAGGTCGTGCTGTCGATAAAGGACGCAGCCCGGATTGGGTTTGAGCCGGATGAGCTGGCTTTTCTCGGGCGCGCCATGACCGCCAATGGCGAGGTGCGCACAGCGATGGTGGAATTGGATGACGTCGATCTGGGCGGATTTCGCGACACCCAGGTGCGGGCCTGGGTCAATGAGGCCGAGCTGGAGAATTCCCTGTTGGGGATGAGCTATCTGCAGCGGTGGTCCAGCATCGAAATTCGCGACAATGCGCTGGTGCTGACGCGGTAAGTCTCCGCGCGATCAGGCCTCGGCCTTCTTCTCCCAACGACCGCTTTCTTCGGACCAATATTGCGCGCTACAGCCCTCATTCGTAAGTGTTTTCCATTGAATGCGGGCGCGTTGCACGGCTTCGGGGTCTGTGCCGTCAAACAGGATGCAGACCCGCTCCAACGTGTTGACCTCATCTGCGCTGATGTCGGCGCCGTGCACAGCCATCACGCAGACCGGATCATTGGCAGCCGCAGCCGATGTTGTCAAAAGGATCGGTTGCAAAGCATCATGGGGGCCGCCCGCCAGACCGTGCGCCAGAAAGCTGTCGTCCGCTCCCTGCCACAGGCGATCATCGAGCCACGCCATGCGGTCGGGCTCTGCCCCCCGCACGGCAATACGCCAGCCTGCCCCGCGGGCCTTGTCCAGAAGAACCGGCAAGGTCTGTTCCAGCGGGCGGCGGGTCAGATGATAGAAATAGGCGGCCCCCATTTTATCATTCAGCCTCGTATTGGTCCTGGACCAGACGGCTGAGGGCAAGCACGCCCCATCCGGTGGACCCTTTGGGGGCAAAGGGCGTGCCAGAGGCAACCGAGGCGACGCCGGCGATGTCCAGATGGATCCACGGCACGCCGTCCTTGATAAAGCGCTGCAGGAACTGCGCCGCAGTAATGGACCCCGCCGGACGGCCACCGATGTTTTTCATATCAGCAATCGGCGACTTCAGCTTTTTGTCATAGGCCGCGCCGAGGGGCATGCGCCATGCGCCCTCCCCTTCGGCAGCGGCCGCCGCCAGGAAGTGGTTGCAGATCGTGTCATCATTGGAGAAGACGCCTGCGTTTTCATGGCCAAGACCAATGATGATCGCACCGGTCAGGGTCGCAAGGTCAATAACGCCTGCGGGTTCAAACCGTTCCTGCGCGTACCACAGCACGTCACACAGAACCAAACGCCCCTCGGCGTCGGTATTGATGATCTCAACTGTATCGCCCTTCATGGATTTCACCACGTCACCGGGGCGGATTGCATTGCCCGATGGCATGTTTTCCACAATGCCCACCAGACCCACGACATTTGCCTTGGCCTTGCGCAGCGCAAGCGTGCGCATGGTGCCCGCAACGGTGCCGGCGCCGCCCATGTCCATGGTCATGTCTTCCATGCCACCTGCCGGTTTCAAAGAGATACCGCCGGTGTCAAACACCACGCCCTTGCCGACCAGCGCCAGTGGTGCGTCACCTTTGGTGCCGCCGTTCCACTGCATCACAACCACTTTGGAAGGGCTGTCAGAGCCTTGTCCAACCGACAGAAGCGTGCGCATGCCCAGCTCTTCCAGCTGATCTTCGTCCAGAACTTCGACCTCAAGCCCGAGGTCCTGCATCTCAACCAGACGGTTGGCAAATTCGGTGGTGGTCAAAACATTTGCAGGCTCGCTCACCAGATCGCGGGTCATATGGACCCCTTCGGCGAGGGCGAGCGTGGTGGCAATCGCAGCCTCCAGCGTTTCGGGTTTCTTATGGGCAATCACCAAATCCGGCAGCGTGGCTGCGTCGGCGGATTTGTGGTCGTCAAAAGAATAAGAGCGCAGCGCAAAGCCAAGCGCCAGATCTTCGACGTTGGGCAGAGAGCCGGCCATAAAGGTCACGGTCTCTTCACCCGCACACGCTGCCAGTCTAGCACCAGCGCTGCGCAGCTGTTCCTGGGTCGCTTTCTTGGGCAGAACCACTACATCTAGCGCTTTGGCCGCCAGACCGGCTGGCCAAGACAAGGACACAACGTCGCCGGCTTTGGCTTTTTTCAGCCCCTCACCTTCGACCATCCGCGCTAGCGCGCCTTTGCACAAACGGTTGGCAGAGCGCGCGCCGGGGTCCAGATCGCCCTCGGGACTAACGATGACCGCCAGGCGACCGGTTACGTCGCCCATGGTTTTGACGTCAAATTCAACGACGCTGACTTTGGGTGATTGGCTCATGAAACTCCCCTTTTTGTTCAATTCTTTCTCCACTGGTACCTTGGACGGCCAGCGGTGACTAGGTAAAACGCAACCGACATAATTTCGGATGGGCTGACAAGGGAAATTTGGGCAAACTCGACCAAGGCAGCGGCAATTTTCCGACGAATGGAAATTGCAGTTTTCACCACGCATTGAATGCACTAAGGTCGCCGCAATAAGACAAAAGCCGATCTGGGGGGATTGCTTGTCACGTTTCGACAGATATGTCCTGTCTCAATATCTGCTGTTCTTTGGCTTTTTCGCCCTAGTTCTGGTAGCAGTGTTTTGGGTAAACCGCGCGGTTGTGCTGTTTGATCGCCTTATTGGCGACGGACAATCGGTGCTGGTTTTCCTTGAATTTTCAGCGCTGACGCTGCCGAACTTGATCCGGATGATCCTGCCGATTGCGGCCTTTGCGGCGACCGTTTGGGTGACCAATCGGCTGAACAGCGAAAGCGAGCTGACGGTGCTGCGGTCCACCGGGTCAAGCCCCTGGCAATTGGCGCGCCCTGCACTGACATTCGGCCTGCTCTGTGCGGCGATGATGTTGGTGCTGACCCATTTCCTGTTGCCGCTGTCGATCAGCAAGTTGGATCAACGCCAATCCGAAGTGGCCCGCAATGTCACCGCCCGCATCCTGAACGAGGGTGATTTCCTGCACCCTGCGCGGGGTGTGACATTCTACATTCGCAAGATTGAGGACGACGGGACATTGAACGACGTCTTCCTGTCAGACCGCCGCGATCCCGATGTGACCGTGACCTATACCGGTGCGCGGGCGTTTCTTGTGCGCGACGAAGATCGCACCCATCTGATCATGGTCGACGGGATGGCACAACGGCTGCACCGCGAAAGTCGGCGTCTGTCGTCCACCGCGTTTGAAGATTTTTCCTATGATATCAGCCTGCTCACCAACAAGGTAGAGAACCCAACCCGCAATATTCGTGCCGTGCCAAGTGTTGAGTTGATGTATAATCGCGACGCAGTGAAAGCTCAGGAAGGCCACAGCATTGGCGTTCAAACCGAAGAGCTGCACCTGCGATTTGCCCGTGCGCTGGTCTGTATCGCCGTGACGTTGATTGGGTTTTCGGCACTGATGCTGGGCAGCTTTTCACGCTTTGGGGTATGGCGGCAGGCGCTGTTGGCCTTTGTCCTGTTGATCATCGTCGAAGGGCTGCGCGGTGTGGTCTCGGAACCGGTTTTGGAAAACCCGCAGATGTGGCCGTTGATCTATGTGCCAACCGTGTTTGGCATCGGGGTTGCGCTGCTGTTCTTACAATTGTCCGCCCGCCCTGTTGGGGTGCGGCTGAAACAGCTGCGTCATGCGCGTCAGGAGGCGGCGTCGTGAAGCTGGATCTTTATTATGCGCGCCGGTTCTTCCAATGGTTCTGTGTGATCAGCGGTGTTTTGATGACATTGGTAGCGCTGATTGACCTCAATGAGCAAATCCGCAAATTTGAAAGCGTGGATCTGAATTTTGCGGAATTGCTGAACCTCACCCTGCTGAACACGCCGGCTGCGTTGAATGAGTTTCTGCCGTTGATCATGATTCTGACCACAATTGTTCTGTTTGTAGGGCTGGCGCGCAGCAGTGAATTGGTGGTGACACGGGCAGCCGGGCGATCAGGGATTCGCGCGCTCTTGCCGCCTTTGTTGGTGGCGCTGCTGATCGGCCTGGTCGCGTTAAGCACGTTGAACCCGATCGCGGCGGCCACGGCAAACCGGTACAAAGAGCTGGCGGATGAATATCGCAACGGCAGCAATGCCACCCTGTCGCTGAGCGGCGAAGGTCTGTGGCTGCGCCAAGGCACGCCAGAGGGGCAATCGGTGATCCATGCGCAGGGGTATCTGGGTCTGGGCGATGAAATTGCCCTGCGCGGCGTGAGCATTTTGGAATACACAGGAAGCTCGGGGCCAAAGACGCGCATTCTGGCCGATAGTGCGGTTTTGGTCGGGGACGCCTGGGTGCTCACAAACGCCAAGGTTTGGCCATTGACCGTGGGCTTTGTGCCGGAAAGCGCGTCCAAAACGCATGAAAGCCTGCGGATTGCCACAACGCTGACCTCGGAACGTATTCGCGACACGATCGGCGCAACCGAAGGCATCTCGATTTACGACCTGCCGCAAACGATCCGTGATCTGGCCAACGCCGGATTTTCCACCAAACGCTATGAAGTGCTGTTGCAGATTGAACTGGCACGGCCGGTGTTTTTGATGTCGATGGTGCTGGTCGGCGCGGCTTTTACCATGCGTCATGCGCGGTTTGGTGGCACGGGGATTGCGGTTCTGGCGGCGGTGCTGCTCGGATTTGGCCTTTACTTCATTCGAAATTTTGCACAGATCCTGGGCGAGAACGGACAGATCCCGATCGCACTGTCTGCCTGGGCGCCGCCGGTGGCGTCCATAATGTTGACCCTGGGGCTCTTGCTCCATGCCGAGGACGGATAATATGCGCCGCGCTCTCTTAATGACCGTCTTCCTGCCCTGGGTCAGCATTGCCACGCCGGGCATGACGCAGCAATTGACGGATACCGCACCGGTGTCGCAGCAGGCGATTCTGGTTGCGGACAGCGTGTTTATCACCCCGGAACGCCAGCTGGTGGCCACGGGTGGGGTGGAAGTGTTTCAGGGCAGCGTGCGTCTGCAGGCCGAAAAGATCACCTTTGACGATGCCAATGGCACCCTGAGGATCGAAGGTCCGATCCGCATCGATCAGGATGGCGATGTCTCCATTTTGGCCGATGCTGCAGAGCTGGACAGCGATTTGCAAAACGGCATCCTGTCATCGGCGCGGTTGGTGTTTGATCAGCAGGTTCAACTGGCGTCCTTGCAGATGACGCGCGTCAACGGGCGCTACACGCAGCTGTATAAAACTGCCGTAACCTCTTGTGATGTTTGCAATGATGGGCGTCCGCCGCTGTGGCAGATTCGGGCGGAACGGGTCACACACGACCAGCAGGAACAACAGCTGTATCTCGAAAACGCTCAGCTGCGTGTGCGCAATGTGCCGATCTTTTACTTTCCTGCCTTGCGTCTGCCGGATCCGACGTTGGACAGGGCCACAGGGTTTTTGGTGCCCACGATCCGCTCCACCTCGAGCCTCGCAACCGGAATCAAGGTTCCGTATTTCTTTAAGATCGGTGATCACAAGGACCTGACGCTGGCGCCGTATATCTCTTCCAAGACACGCACGTTGGATTGGAGATACCGCCAAGCCTTCCGTCGGGGGAGCATCACCTTTGAGGGCGCGTTTACCCGTGATGATCTGCAAAGCGGGGATGACCGAGGATATGGATCGCTTCAGGGCCAATTTGCGCTGAAACAGGGCTATAAGCTGGCCTTTGACCTCAACGTTGTCTCGGACGATGCTTATTTCGCGGACTACGGCCTGGCCGATGTGGACCGTCTGCGATCGGACATCACTGTCAGCCGCATCAAGAGAGACGAGTTTCTGCGCGGCAGCATCCTGCACTACAAATCGCTGCGCGACAGTGAGGAGCAAGACGAAGTTCCGTCGATCATTGCGGATGTTGGCTATGAAAAACGCATCCATCCCGCGTGGTCGCAGAACGGCGAGCTTCGCCTTGGTCTTGAGGCGCACAACCACCGCCGCACATCCAATGAATTGGCAACAGCCACGGATGCCGCCGGACGTGATGTCGCGCGCGTGTCGACAGATTTCAGCTGGCATCAGGATTGGCGGTTTTCCAGTGGCCTTGTCACTGAATGGGAAGTTGGTGCGACATTTGACCAGTTTTCGATCAATGACGATGCCGTCTTTGCAAACAGCAGTTCTCGTGCTGTGCCGCGTAGCGCATTGACCTTCCGTCTGCCGATGACGCGGGTCACCGTTGGTGGCGCGTCGCAGTATCTGGAGCCCATTGCCCAGCTCGGCTGGTCCAATGTGACCGGCGACGACGTGCCCAATGACGAGAGTAACTTTGTAGAATTTGACGAGGGCAATCTGTTGTCCCTGTCGCGGTTCCCGGCCTCGGACCAACGTGAAGATGGGCTACAGCTGGCGTACGGTGTGAACTGGGCGCATTTTGATCCCAGTGGCTGGCAAGCCACCGCGACCATTGGTCAGGTCTTCCGGCAAGACGCTGAGGACAGTTTCACCAAGACCTCGGGCCTGAGCGACACCTCGTCTGACCTGTTGTTGGCAGGCCAGTTGAAACTGAACCAAGGCGTTGCCCTGACCGCGCGGGGGCTGTTGAACGGCTCGCTCAATGTCTCAAAGGCTGAGTTCCGCGGCGATGTGAGATACAAGAAAGCCAACGTGCGCGGCAGCTATCTGTGGCTTGGCAGCGATGCCGAAGAAAACCGCGATGATCCGACCTCGGAACTGTGGTTTGACGGAAATTACGAGGTCAACGCTAATTGGCTGGCCAGCGCCAACCTGCGTTATGACGTCTCGGACGGGCGGGCAACACGCGCGGGCCTTGGCGTGGCCTACCAAAACGAATGTGTAACGGTCGACCTCTCGGTAAATCGGCGCTATACCTCCACAACAAGTGTTGAGCCGTCGACCGATTTCGGCTTTACCATTTCGCTAAACGGGTTTTCCGTGAACAGCGGCACCAATAAGTACAGGCGATCATGCAGCAATACTTGATTTCTCCGCATTTCCTTTCCGCAAAAGCGGGTCAATTCGCACGGCGTGCATTGGCCACGTTGGCGGTTGCAGCCCTTGTGGGCACAACGGTTCCCGCAGCCTCGGCGCAGGGGTTGTTTTCACCGGTCATCCGGGTGAACGATCAGGCGATCACCGAATATGAGCTGCAACAGCGCGCGCGTTTCCTGACGGTCACCGGCACCCCTGGCAATCCGCTGGAGCAGGCCCGCGAGGTGTTGATCGAAGACAAGCTGAAATTGCAACTGATGAACGAGGTTGGTCTTCTTCCTACCGAAGAAGAGGTGATCGAGGGCATGACAACGCTGGCGCAGCGCACCAATCTGTCGCTGGACGAATTCCTCGCGACGCTGGGCCAAGCCGGTGTTGACCCGCAGACCCTGCGCGATTTCACCCGTGTCGGCATCGGCTGGCGCGAATATATCGGGGCGCGCTTCCTGGGGCGGGCTCGCCCGTCGGATGCGGAAATTGACCAGGCCATGGGCAGCGCAGGCACCGGTGGCGTTCAGGTTCTGTTGTCCGAGATCATCATCCCGCTGACCCGTGAAAATGCCCCTCAGGTCGAGGATTTCATTGAGGAGGTTCGCGCGCGCGGCGGTGTGGATACCTTCTCAGCCGCGGCCTCGCAGGTCTCTGCCGCGGACAGTCGCGAAAATGGCGGTCGTTTGCCGTGGATGGATCTGACCAACCTGCCGCCGCAGTTGCGTGATGTGGTGTTAAACCTGAAGAACGGCGAAATTTCCGAACCGATCAGCTTGCAAGGTGCCGTTGCCCTGTTCCAAATGCGCGGTATTCGTGAGATCGAGGGGAGCGCGCCTCGGTTTGCAGCAATTGAATATGCGACCTATTTGATCCCCGGTGGTCGCAGCCCCGAAGGCCTGGCGACCGCACAGGATGTGATCAACCGCGTCGACACCTGCGATGATTTCTACGGCGTGGCCCAGGATCAAGCCCCCGAAGTTCTGACCATCGATAGCCTGCCCCCGACCGATATCCCCCGCGATATCGCGCTGGAGCTGGCCAAACTGGATCCGGGCGAGACCTCGACCGCTGTTACCCGCAACAACGGCCAGACCCTGGCGCTTGTTATGTTGTGTGGCCGCACCAGTGAATTGGCCGGTGAAGCGGACCGTCAGTCGATTGCCAATGCGTTGACACAACAACGGCTCGAGACTTTCTCTAACAGCCTGTTGTCGCAGCTGAAATCCGAAGCGCGCATTATCGAATGACCCCCTCTGCGCGCCCGATTGCATTAAGCTGTGGAGAGCCCGCAGGCATCGGGCCAGAGATCGCTGTCAAAGCCTGGACAGAGCTGCGTGGGCGCTGTCCCTTTGTCTGGCTGGGCGATCCGCGTCATCTGCCCGCGGGCACGCCGATCTCTGTCGTTCGTGATCTGGATGCGGTTGGCGATGTGGTGGACACCGCCCTGCCCGTCTGGAAAATCCCGTTTCACGGGCGCGCCACCAAAGGCACCGCAGATCCGCGCAATGCATCGGGTGTGATCCAAGCGATTGAGACCGGGGTTGAGCTGGTGCAATCCGGTCAGGCCTCGGCGCTGTGCACCGCGCCCATTCACAAGAAGGCGCTGATTGACGGTGCCCAGTTCGCCTATCCCGGCCATACCGAGTTTTTGGCCCATCTGGGCGGGCGCAGCCGTGTGGTGATGATGCTGGCAAGTCCCGCCCTGCGCGTGGTGCCGGCAACCATTCATATCGCCCTGTCCAAGGTGCCAAAGGTTCTGACACAGGATCTGTTGGAAGAGGTAATCGCCATTACCGCCGCGGGCCTGCGGGATCAATTTGGCATCGCACATCCGCGTATTGCAGTCGCCGGGTTGAACCCCCATGCGGGCGAAGGTGGCGCGATGGGACGCGAGGAGCTGGATTGGATCGCGGATTGTCTGACGCAGCTTGATCTGGGGGCGACAACGATCACTGGCCCCCATCCGGCAGACACGTTGTTTCACGCAACCGCGCGCAAGACCTATGATGCCGCCGTCTGCATGTATCATGATCAGGCCCTGATCCCGATCAAGACGCTGGACTTTGACCGGGGTGTGAATGTGACGCTGGGGCTGCCATTTATCCGCACCTCGCCCGATCATGGCACCGCGTTTGACATTGCAGGACAAGGCATTGCCACGCCCACCAGCCTGATCGAAGCGCTGCTACTGGCACAGCGGATGGCGGCCAGCACTTGACGCCTGCCGGGCACGCTCCTAAGCACGCAGAACAATTTGGCGCAGCCTCGCGCCCCAGTATTCGGTCAGAACAGAGATAGTATGAGCGCCATTGATTCCCTGCCCCCTCTGCGTGAGGTCATCGCCGAACATCAGCTGTCGGCGCGCAAGTCCCTTGGGCAGAACTTCTTGTTGGATCTGAACCTGACAGCCAAAATCGCCCGCCAGGCTGGTGATCTAAGTGAGTGTGACGTGCTGGAAATCGGCCCCGGTCCGGGTGGTTTGACCCGTGGGTTGCTGTCCGAAGGCGCGCGCCGGGTGCTGGCAATTGAAAAGGACCAACGCTGCTTGCCCGCCCTTGCAGAAATTGCGCAGGCCTATCCTGGCCAGTTGGAAGTGATCAACGGCGACGCGCTGGAGATTGATCCGCTGTCGCATCTGACACCGCCGATCCGCGTGGCGGCCAACCTGCCCTATAACGTGGGCACCGAATTATTGGTGCGCTGGCTCACCCCCAAGGAATGGCCGCCGTTCTGGCAAAGCTTGACGTTGATGTTCCAGCGCGAAGTGGCCGAGCGGATTGTGGCGCAGCCCGGCAGCAAGGTCTATGGCCGTTTGGCGATCCTGGCCCAGTGGCGTGCTGAGGCCAAGATCGTGCTGTCGCTGCCACCCGGTGCCTTTACCCCGCCGCCCAAAGTCAGCAGCGCCGTGGTGCATCTGAACGCCCTGCCCGAACCGCGCTTCCCAGCGGATGCCAAGACCCTGTCCCATGTTGTGGCTGCTGCGTTCAACCAACGGCGCAAAATGCTGCGCGCTGCGTTGAAATCTGTGAGCCCCGATATCGAAGATCATCTGAAGGCCGCAGGCATCCCGCCCACCGAACGGGCTGAACAGGTCAGCCTGGAGGCGTTCTGCGCCCTCGCGCGTAGTCTGAAGCCGCTAGACTAACGCCGCAGGCTCTCCTGCGCATACACAGCCCCATCAATACAAAAAAGCCCCGCGTACCAGAACGGCCGCAGGGCTTTTTCATGTCATGTCGAAAGATGCTTATTCCGCAGCTTCTGCGGGACCGCCCGTGTCAGCGGGGGTCTCGGCCTTGGGCGCGTCTGCGGATGCAGTGTCGCCTTCGGGCTTTGGCTTGGGCTTGCGCGCGCGGCTTTTGGGCTTGGGCGCATCGTCGCCATCGGCGGCAGGCTTGCGTCCACGTGGTTTGCGGGCCGGTTTGCGTGGCTTGTCGGCGACGGGTGCCTCTTCGGACGCCACAGGTGCGCCTGGGACAGCGGCGCTGTCCTCGGGTGTTTCCACCAGACCGCTGCTGTCCTCGGACGCAGGCTGGGCCTCGCGGGGGTCGATCACCTCGGGACTGCTGTCAGGAATGGCCGCCGCCGCTTCGGCCTTGGCCGCAGCTTCGCGTTCCTGACGTTCAAGACGCTCGATGCGTTCACGATCGCGCTCGGCTTGGCGTTCGCGGTTTTGACGCTCCTGCTCTTCCCGGCGCGCGTCGATCTCACGCTGAGCTTCGTTGAGCAGGCGCAGGTAATGCTCGGCGTGTTGCTGAAAGTTTTCAGCCGCCACGCGGTCATTCCCCAACTGCGCATCACGAGCCAGTTGATTGTATTTGTCGATGATTTGCTGCGGCGTACCGCGCACTTTGCCCTCGGGACCAGAGCTGTCAAACACGCGGTTGACAACATTTGCACCGTTGGGACGGTTCCGGTTCGATTTCGACCGGGAACGGGATTTAGACGATCTCATAAGCCTAACGTCAGCCTTAGTTCATTATGTCTGAGACCCAAAAGATGCGCGCCTCTGCGCAGGGTCGTCGACGATTTTGGGCTTGATGTCCCCGCAGAGGAAATTTGATCCTCACTCTCTGGCGACAACCCTGAGTAACCATGTAATGGGTCGTGACACAAGGGGTCGCAGCCAAATTTATACAATTTTCCGAGCCTAAACGCGATTTTTTGAAGTTGTGTGGGTCAATTCGGCTCGAAACCGCAGATCACCCGGTCGCGCCCGTCCAGATCCTGGATCGTGCGCACATTGTCCAATCCGGCAGACAGAAAGAGATCGGTCACCGCCAAAGCCTGTGTTGGCCCGATCTCAACCATCACCCGCCCGTTTGGGGCCAGATGTTTGCGCAAACCCTTGCTGATCGCGCGGTAAGCCTCCAACCCGTCGGCCCCATCGGTCAGGGCCATTTCGGGTTCGTACTTACGTACCTCAGTGCTGAGGTCATCCATCTCGGACTTTGCGATGTAAGGCGGGTTTGAGACGATCAGATCGAATTCTCCCTCAACATGTGCAAACCAGTCAGAGGCTCTGATCTCAACCCGGTCCTGAACCCGGTGCATGATCGCATTGGCGCTGGCCTGCAAACAGGCGGCCTCGCTCAGATCCACGCCAAGGCCACGGGCGCCAACCTGTTCCGCCAACAAGGTCACCAGAATACAGCCCGACCCAACTCCAAGGTCCAAAACCCGCTCAAACCGTTGACCGAGCGCGGTTTCGACCAGGATCTCAGTCTCGGGACGTGGGTCCAACACATCGCCGGAGACCTTAAAACGCCGGCCATAGAACGCACGCTCTCCGACCAGATGTGAGACAGGCACCCGAATGGCCCGCAGGGAGATCAGCTGTTCATAGCGGTCCGCGACCTCATCCGACAATTCTTCGGGCGCGATCAGGGTCACGCGACTGGCCTCGATCCGAGCGGCATGGGCCAACAGGACACGGGCGTCGCGTGCGGGATCTGTTACGCCTGCCGCGCGCAAGCGGTGGGTAGCGTCCACCATGGCTTGCGCTGCGGTTCCCGCGCTCATTGATCCATCTCAGCCATCATGCGGGATTGGGCATCCGCAGTCAGTGCGTCGATGGTTTCATCCAGATCGCCCTGCAAAATCTGATCCAGCTTATAAAGCGTCAGGTTGATGCGGTGATCGGTCATCCGCCCTTGGGGGAAGTTATAGGTGCGGATGCGTTCGGAACGGTCGCCAGAGCCCACTTGGCTCGCACGATCTGCCGAGCGTTCATTGTCGATACGCTGGCGTTCCAGATCATAGAGCCGGGTTTTCAGAACCTGCATCGCGATCTCGCGGTTGCGGTGCTGGGATTTTTCGGAACTGGTGACGATGATGCCAGTGGGCAAGTGGGTGATCCGCACCGCCGAATCCGTGGTGTTCACGTGCTGCCCACCTGCGCCAGAGGCGCGCATCGTATCAATCCGCAGATCGCCGGGGTTGATGTCGATGTCCACGTCTTCGGCTTCGGGCAGAACAGCGACGGTAGCGGCCGAGGTATGAATGCGCCCGCCGCTTTCGGTTGACGGCACCCGCTGGACCCGGTGCACGCCGCTTTCGTATTTCATCCGGGCAAAGACGTTTTCACCTTTGATATGGGCGACGACTTCTTTGATCCCGCCCAGCTCGGTCGCCTGTTCCTCGATAATCTCAACCCGCCAACCGCGTGCCTCAGCAAAACGCATATACATGCGCAGCAGGTCACCTGCGAACAACGCCGCCTCATCGCCGCCGGTGCCGGGGCGGATTTCCAGGATTGCGGGGCGCGCATCGGCGGCGTCCTTGGGCAAAAGCGCCAGTTGCAGCGCGTGTTCTGCCGCGGGCAAAGCCTCTTTGAGAGCCGGAATTTCCTCCTCGGCCAGGGCCCGCATGTCGGGGTCGCTCATCATCTCTTCGGCGTCGGCCAGATCGGCGACAAGCTGCTGGTAGCTGGTGATTTGCCCCGCTACGGGACGCAGATCCGAGTATTCTTTGGCCAGGGTCGCAATATCCTCACCGCTACTGCCGTCAGCCATCGCGGCTTCAAGATATTGAAACCGTTGCAAGATTTGATGCAGGCGTTCTTCGGGGATCATTGGCGTTCATCCGTAGTCATGCGCATGGGCGAAGTCTGGCTTATGTGATATGCTAGACCCATGCAACATACCAGTCTTCTTGTTTCTTTGGCCCTTTTGGTCGGTGGTCTTCCCGCTCTTGCCGATGTGACCCGACCGGGCGGCAAGGTTATTGAGTGCTTTTGCACCGATACCTCGGGGGCGCGCGTGGAATTGGGCCAGACCATCTGCCTGTTTGTGGATGGCAATATGTTCATGGCCCAATGTCAGATGTCGTTGAATGTGCCCATGTGGCGCAAGGTCGAGGATGGCTGCCTCTCGGCGCAGGTTATACAGTCCCCTGCGCCAAGCGAGTTGCCCCGGCTTTAGCCGCATGATTTGCCTTTAGTCGCGTTATTTGCGCGCAACCCCTGGCAGGATGCACAGCATCTCATACATCAGGTTCGCCGCCGTCAGCGCGGTGTTGCCATTGGTGTCATAAGGCGGTGAGACTTCAACCATATCTGCCCCAACAACGCTGACCCCTGTGAGGGAGCGGATCAGCTCCAAGGCTTGCATCGTGGTTAGACCGCCGATTTCCGGCGTGCCGGTGCCCGGTGCAAAGGAAGGATCCAACCCGTCGATATCAAAGGAAATATAGGTCGGCCGGGTGCCAATATCGCGCCGGATCTCAGCGCCCATACCAGACAATGACCGCCCCCAGAGTTCCGCCGCAGGGAAATGTTGGAACCCCCAGCCGGTGGCCTCGGCAAAGTCTTCTGCGGAATAGCCCGTGCCGCGCAGACCAATCTGATAGGTCTTGTCGGGGACAATCAACCCTTCCTCATAGGCACGACGAAAGACGGTGCCGTGGGTCTCTTTCTCACCGAACATCTCATTATTGGTGTCGGCGTGGGCGTCGATGTGGATCAGTGCAAGCGGGCCATATTTGCGCGCCATTGCTCGCAAGATCGGCAAAGTGATCGAGTGATCGCCCCCCATCGCAATCGGTGTGCAGCCGGTTGAGACAATGGCATCGTAGCTGTCTTCGACAATGCGCATCGAGTCTTTGAGCGAGAAGGTATTGATCGCCAGATCCCCGATATCCGCGACATTGAGGTAATCAAACGGCGCGGCCTTGGTGGTCATATTATAGGGGCGCAGCATTGCGCTTTCGGCGCGGATCTCTTTGGGACCAAACCGTGTGCCCGACCGCCAAGAGGTGCCAATATCCATCGGAACACCCAGAAAGGCCACATCGAGCCCATCCAGAGACGTGGCCTGTGGCAGACGCATAAAGGTGTTCGGACCCGAGAAACGTGCGAGATCGTTGCCGCTGATCGGTTGGTTGAGTTGTGTCATTTGTTCAAGATGTTCCAGCCCAGTAGGCAGATGATTTCAGTTGCGACATGGGCGCCAGCGATCGCCGTGGCCCCCGAGGTGTCATACGGAGGAGAGACTTCTACAATATCGCCGCCCTTGATGTTGATACCAGCAATTTCGCGCAAAATGCGCGCCGCCTGTGCCGAAGAAAGCCCACCCCACACAGGGGTTCCGGTTCCGGGGGCAAATGCGGGGTCTAGACAGTCGATATCAAAGGTCAAATAGGCCGGGCGATCGCCGAGAATGGCCTTGATCCGGCGCGCGGTTTCGGCCGCGCCAATTTCATGAACGGTTGCGGCGTCAATGATATTGACCCCCAAAGTATCCGCATTGGTGGTGCGGATCCCCACCTGGACCGAGGTTTTCGGATCAATCAGCCCCAGTTTGACCGCCTTGTAGAACATGGTGCCGTGATCGACCCGGTCGAAATCATCATCCGGCCAAGTGTCGCTGTGGGCATCAAACTGCAGCAAAGAGATCGGCCCGTAGCGTTCCGCATAGGCCTTGAGGATCGGGAAAGAGATATAGTGATCGCCGCCAATGGCCACCGATGCGGTGTCACTGTCCAGAATACCCCGGATATGATCAGTCAGCGCCTTTGGGAAGGCGGCGACATTGGCATAGTCAAAAGCCAGATCGCCGTAATCGACAATCGCCAGCTCGCTCAGGGCGTCAAAGGACCAGCCATAGGGGGCGTCCGGGCTTTGCAGGGCGCTGGCCTCACGCACCGCGCGCGGGCCAAGGCGCGTGCCGGGTCGGTTGGTCACCGCTTGATCAAAAGGCACGCCTGTGACGGCAATATCCGCCTTTCGCAGATCCTTGGTGTAACGGCGTCGCAGGAAGGATGTCGCCCCCGCAAAGGTGTTCTCAAAGCTTGCACCCTTGAGGTCTTCGCGGGTGAATGCCTCATCCACCTGATTTTTTGCATCTTCCAACGCCATAACGTGATCCTTTTCTCACCCTGGACATTTGATCAAATAACCGAGTGAGACGTTCATGTCATCCCACAGGCTGCAGACGTTCGACGAGCCGCGCAAAGAAGGAGGCGCCAACGGGGGAAATCTCATCGTTGAAATTGAACTTGGGGTGGTGAACGCTGGGCCCTTCGCCCTGCCCCACAAAGAGATAGCAGCCGGGGCGTTTTTCAAGGAAGAAGCTGAAATCCTCGCCGCCCATCTGACGCTCGTAATCATCGATGACCATCGCATCCCCCACAACTTCGCGCGCAACATCCGCCGCAAAGGCGGCTTTGTCGTGGTTGTTGATGGTGGGCGGGTAGCCGACCTCGTAATTCAGAACCGCGTCCACGTTGTATGAGACCGAGTGGCCTTTGACGATCTCTTCCAGACGGCGGATCACCATGGCCTGCACTTCTTTGTCAAAGGTGCGCACGGTGCCGTTGATATAGGCGGTGTCGGGGATCACATTGTCAGCGCTGCCGGTGTGTATCTGGGTGACCGAAACCACCAGATCATCCAGCGCGAAATGGTTGCGGCTGACGATGGTTTGGATGGCCTGGGCGATGCCACAGGCAGCGACAACGGGATCTTGGGTCTCATGCGGCAATGCGCCATGACCGCCGAGCCCTTGGATATTGATATGAAACTCATCCACCGCCGCCATGATCGGGCCGGGCGTCGTCACGATCTGGCCTTCGGGAAAGCCGGGCGCGGTATGCAAGGCATAGACCTGCGAGATGTCGAACGTCTCCAGCACGCCTTCGTTGATCATGATTTCTGCGCCGCCAATCGCCTCTTCGGCGGGCTGAAAGATCAGGGCCACGCGGCCTTTGAAATTGCGGGTCTCAGTCAGGTATTTGGCCGCCCCCAGCAGCATCGTGGTGTGCCCGTCGTGCCCGCAGGCGTGCATATTGCCCGCATGGGTCGAGGAGTAATCGACGCCGGTTTCCTCAGGAATGGGCAGCGCATCCATATCAGCGCGCAGGCCGATCGTCTCCCCTGCGCCCTGGCCGTTGATGATCGCAATCATGCCGCAGGTGGCAAAGCCCTCGTGCAGCTCATCCACGCCGATGGCTTGCAGCTGTTCCTTCACATAGGCCGATGTTTTGGGCAAATCGAGCGCAAGTTCCGGGATCGTGTGCAAATGCTGTCGCCACGTGCGCATCTCACCGGCATAATCCGCGATACGGTTCACAATTGGCATGGGGTGGACTCCTGCATTCGACTCGGTGATTGATGCATGTGACACTGGAACAAGGGCGACTGCAATGTCAGATAATTCAATCATCTACGATGAAAGCGCGGGAATTGAACGGCTGCTCGAAATCATGCGCCACTTGCGTAACCCCGAGACAGGTTGCCCCTGGGATATCGAACAGAATTTCGCCAGCATCGCGCCCTATACCATTGAAGAAGCCTATGAAGTTGCCGATGCGATCGAGCGTGAGGCCTTTGATGAATTAAAGGGCGAGCTGGGCGATTTGCTGTTCCAATCGGTCTTTCACGCGCAGATGGCGGCCGAGGCCGGGCATTTCACCTTTCAGGATGTGGTGACCGCCATGTCCAACAAGATGGTAAGCCGCCACCCGCATGTGTTTGGCGATGAGAGCCGCGAGAAATCCGCAGAACAGCAAACCGCCGATTGGGAAGCGATCAAGGCGGCGGAACGTGCCGGACAAAACCAACAAGGCACGCTGGATGGTGTGGCCGTTGGCCTGCCGGCCCTGTTGCGGGCCTATAAGCTGCAAAAACGTGCAGCGCGGGTTGGGTTTGACTGGCCATCCGCAAGCAATGTGATCGAAAAAATCGCCGAAGAATCCGCAGAACTGGTCGAGGCCCGCGATGAGCTGACCCAGGATGAGGTGGAAGAAGAGTTCGGCGATCTGATGTTTGTCATGGCCAATCTGGGCCGTCATCTGGGGGTCGAACCCGAGGCGGCACTGCGCAAGGCCAATGCAAAATTCACCCGCCGCTTTCACGGGGTCGAGGCAAAGCTGGCCGAACGTGGCAAAACCCCAAGCAACAGTGATCTGGCCGAGATGGACGCCCTGTGGGACGCGGTGAAGGTTGACGAGCGGGCAAAGAGTTAAGGGTTTCAGGATAAAAGCAGCACATGAGCCGACGTAAGATCATAATCGACACTGACCCTGGCCAGGATGATGCGGTGGCCATCCTTCTGGCGCTGGCCTCACCGGATGAACTGGACATTATAGGGATCACCTGTGTTGCCGGCAATGTCCCCCTGCCCCTGACACAAAAGAACGCGCGGATTGTCTGCGACGTTGCGCAGAAGACCGATGTGGCGATCCATGCGGGTTGCGACGCGCCGATGCGGCGCCCGCTGGGGACGGCGGAACATGTTCATGGAAAGACGGGCCTGGATGGGCCGGACCTGTTTGAGCCGACGATGCCCCTGGCCGAACTCCATGCGGTGGATTTCATTATTGAGACCCTGCGCCGTGAACCCGCAGGCAGTGTGACCTTGTGCACACTGGGGCCGTTGACCAATGTCGCCACCGCCTTTGAGCGCGCGCCGGATATCATTCCCAAACTGCGCGAACTGGTGATGATGGGTGGGGCGTATTTTGAAGTGGGCAACATCACGCCAGCTGCCGAATTCAACATCTACGTCGACCCGGAAGCCGCTGAGATTGTGTTTAAATCCAACGTCCCACTGGTTGTCATGCCCCTGGATGTCACCCACAAAGTTCTGGCCACCAAAGAGCGCGTAAACGCATTGCGCGCGCTTGGCAGCCGGGTCGGTATTTTCACCGCCGAGATGCTCGATTTCTTTGAACGGTTTGACGTGGCAAAATATGGCTCTGATGGCGGTCCGCTTCATGATCCTTGTGTGATCGCTTACCTGCTTAAACCCGAGTTGTTTCAGGGCCGCCATATCAATGTGGAAATCGAGACAGAGTCCAAATTGACACTTGGCATGACCGTTGCGGATTGGTGGCGGGTGACAGATCGCGCGCCCAATGCCATGTTCATGGGAGACGTGGACACTGATGGGTTCTTCACCCTTCTCACCGAAAGGATCGCGCGACTATGAGCGCTCAATTGCACCTCGCCAAACCCGCGAACCTGGAGAAAATCGTTGAATTGGTTGAGGCCTTCCATACCGAGACAGGAATACCCAGCGATGACGCCCATCGCCGCGCCGCTGTTGAACCCTTGCTGCACGGTCACCCTTATGGCGCGGTATATCTGATTGGCCCGCCGCGCGCGCCGGTTGGCTATATTGTTTTGACCTTTGGCTGGTCGATCGAATTGGGCGGCATGGATGGATTCGTAGATGAGCTTTACATCCGCCCGCCCGTACGTGGCCGAGGGATCGCCACAGAAGTGTTGCAAACCCTGCCCAAGACATTGGCAGGTGTGGGTCTAAAAGCGCTGCATCTTGAGGTGGATTACGAGAATGAAACCGCACTGCGCCTTTATGGGCGGGCCCGATTTGAACCGCGCGAGCGGTATTTTCTGATGACCAAAGTGCTGAGCAAACCGGGCGGTTAGTGGCGTTAGCGCAGGCGGCGGGTGAACTGAGGGAAATCTGTCGCCAGCTCGGTCCCAGACAGGGCCTGACGATCCGCGTCCTGCGAGAGCACAGCGGCTGCAAACTGGGCGTCCGCCTCCGCCAGGATCGACACCAGCGGTCCGGTCATCAATTCGGGATTTTCCTTGAGCTGGGCGGCAAGATCGATGCGAAT
This sequence comes from Epibacterium ulvae, assembly GCF_018678075.1. GTDB lineage: Bacteria > Pseudomonadota > Alphaproteobacteria > Rhodobacterales > Rhodobacteraceae > Epibacterium > Epibacterium ulvae_A. The sequence continues at coordinate 27,099 of NZ_JAHHIR010000071.1, forward strand.
GCGCGCGCCGTCCTCCACATAGCGTTCCTGCCCCAGGGCAAAGATCACCAGACAGGGCAGATCACAATGGCCATTGCCCGCAACCAAAGTCGCAATGCGGGTCCCGTCGGCCTGAAGGTCGCGAATGACCTGACCGACGCGCAAGGCCTCGTCCAATGTGCCACCCGAACTGTTGAGCCAGATACCAATGGGTTGCCCGCGTTTTTCGCTAAGGGCCGCAGACCAGAAGGAATGGAGGAAGGCGCCGTGAAAAGCCTCATCCAGGGGTCCGTCCAGCCTGAGCCCGCCTTGAACCCTGCGCCAATCTGCAGCCGCCGGATCCCCCAGCACAACCAAAAAGCCCAACATCCCAAGCCCGAACACGCGGCGCAACAAAACCATGACCAATCGCAATCCTCATCCGTTCACATAACGTCAAGGAATAGAATGTCATAAAAGGTTTACAAAACAACCCTGAGGACCAGCTGAAAGCACGAATTCATGATGTCTTGTCTATTTTGACGTCACGCTTTCAACAAATCGGCTTAGATCAGCGGGATTTGCGGCGCTTTGTCCGTGCCAATTGTACCGGTGAGGCGGGGATCCTCCATCAGCTCGATAGCGCGGCGATAGGGCTCAAACCCCGAGCGGACATAGAAATCCAACGCCTGCGCACTGTCGAGCGAGCAGGTATGGACGTAAAACCGTGAAACGGGCCGCGCAAAGGCGCGATTGATGGCGTGGTTCATCAGCCAGCGGCCAATGCCACCGCCGATCAGCGCGGGCGAGAGGCCAAAGAACGACAATTCACAATCGCCGCCCGCCTGCCATTCCAGCTCCAACAGGCCGAGGTCCGCGCCGTCTTTTTGCACCGACCAGACCTCTACACTGTCCTTGGCCAGATGCGCCGCCAGCTCTGCGCCGTCACGTTCGAGCCGCGAAAACCACAGGTAGTCCTCTCCGATCAGGCGAAAGAGTGTGCGATACCATTCCGCATCCGGCGCTGCATGAGGCTGCAGCGTGACGCCCGCGGGCGCGGTCACTGCACGTGTTTCTGGGCGGTCAAACATCTGCAAATATGTCACCACCGCAGCCAGCTTACCTGCGGGGAGTTCGGTGATACCGTCGGTAATGGTCATATGAGCCCTCTCGTGTCCGTGCCAGAGTCCATGTCAGAGGAAGTCATACTCACTAAATGTCGCGGCTTCACCCTGCTTTTCGCCCGAGGCGTCGCGCAGGGTCCAGATCACCGCATTGCGGATTTCAAAACGCTTGCCCGTCGCGGTCACCCGGATGCCAGAGTAATCATCAACAAAGCCCTGCTGGCGCATTCGGTCAAACATCGCAGCACGCGCGTCACGGTGTTGCGGCTCGGCGGTCAGGCGCGAGGGCATCTGGGTCAGCTCGTCCCATCCCAATTGCCACAACTTCTGTGCGGCCAGATTGGCGTAGGTCAGGATCGGATCCGCATCCGTGCTGTGGGACAGGATTGGAAAGGGCGCATGATAGAGCGCTTGCGGTTGCCCATAGCGATAGAGCGCGCGTCCCATCAGCTGGATATAGCTGGTGGTCAGTAGCTGCGTATGGGCGCTTTGGTAATCGTTGTCGGGTCCGGGTTCCTGCATCTTGGCTCCTGCGCAAGACAAAAAGGCCCCACCATCCGGCAGGGCCTTTTGTCGTCAATTGATCAGAGATCAGGCTTTCAGGATCGAACGGCCTGCGTATTCGGCAACTTCACCCAGCATTTCTTCGATACGGATCAGCTGGTTGTATTTCGCGAGCCGGTCAGAACGTGCCAGCGAGCCGGTTTTGATCTGACCACAATTGGTGGCCACTGCGAGGTCTGCGATGGTTGCATCCTCGGTCTCACCGGAGCGGTGCGACATCACGTTGGTGTAGCCCGCGCGGTGCGCCATATCGACAGCTTTCAGCGTCTCGGTCAGGGAGCCGATTTGGTTCACTTTCACCAGCATGGAGTTCGCACAGCCGCGTGCGATACCGTCGGACAGACGCGCCGGGTTGGTCACGAACAGATCGTCGCCTACCAGCTGCACCTTGTCGCCGATCATGTCGGTCAGGGATTTCCAGCCGTCCCAGTCGTCTTCGGACATGCCGTCTTCGATGGAGATGATCGGGTAGTCGTTGACCAGCGCCGCCAGATAGGCCGCGTTTTCATCGGACGTCAGGGTCTTGCCTTCGCCGGACAGAACGTATTTGCCGTCCTTGTAATATTCGGTCGCCGCGCAATCGAGTGCGAGATAGATCTCTTCGCCGGGCTTGTAGCCTGCTTTTTCGATCGCTTTCAGGATGAAATCCAGCGCGTCGCGGGTAGAACCCAGCTCGGGCGCGAAGCCACCTTCGTCGCCCAGACCGGTGGACATGCCCGCGGCGGACAGATCTTTTTTCAGCGTGTGGAAGACTTCGGAGCCCATTCGAACCGCGTCGCGGATGTTTTCCGCAGCAACCGGCATGATCATGAATTCTTGGATGTCGATTGGGTTGTCTGCGTGCTCACCACCGTTGATGATGTTCATCATCGGAACCGGCAGGATGCGCGCGGAGGTGCCACCAACGTAGCGATAGAGCGGCTGGGTGGTGAAATCGGCGGCGGCTTTTGCAGCAGCCATAGAGACGCCGAGGATCGCGTTTGCGCCCAGGCGGCCTTTGTTCTCGGTGCCGTCCAGATCGATCATGGCTTGGTCGACAGCAACCTGATCGGTCGCATCAAAGCCCACCAGCTCTTCGGCGATTTCGCCGTTGACAGCGGCAACCGCTTCCAGAACGCCTTTGCCCATGTAGCGGGATTTGTCGCCATCGCGTTTTTCGACGGCCTCATAGGCACCTGTCGATGCGCCCGATGGTACGGCGGCGCGGCCCATGGTGCCGTCTTCCAACAGCACGTCAACCTCAACGGTTGGGTTGCCGCGGCTGTCCAGAATTTCACGGGCGTGAATGTCGATAATGGTGCTCATCACTGATGGTCCCTAAGCTGTGACTAACGGTTGCAGACGTCATACCAGCCGGTTTGTAAAAGTAAACCGGGTTCGTTACCGCTAACGCCCATTAAAAGGGCGGTTTAGGGCTAACAATTGAATTGTTTGCGCCAACAGATTGAAATTAAACTGCAAAGCCGTCAGGCCGCGAGTCTCGCTGTTGCACGTTGGATGCGGCGCTCGCGCAAAAACGTGTAAAGACCGGAGCCGATGACCAGCGTGGATCCTGCCAAAGTCCACAGGTCAGGACGTTCGGCAAAGACAATCGCACCGACCAGAATGGAGAACAAAAGCCGCGTGTAGCGAAACGGTGTCACCACCGCCGCGTCGCCAATTCGCATAGCGATAACAATGGCGTAGTAACCGCAGACACCGAACATCACCGCGCCTGCAATCATCGACCAATCGGTGGCAACCGGTGTCACCCAGCCTGCCCCCTTCCACCACATCAACAACAACCCGGACGGCACCACCGTTGCAAAAGCTTGAAAGCTGATGACCGCTGTAGGGACTTCGATATTCAACTTGCGGGTCATCAGATCGCGTGCCGCAACCCCTAGCACCGCAAGCAGAACCAACAAGGACGAGGGCTGAAACCCGCTCACACCGGGCCGAATGATCATGATGACACCGATAAACCCTACCATGATCGCAGTCCAACGACGCCACCCCACCTGCTCTCCCAAGAACAGCGCCGCGCCCATGGTGATCACCAGAGGCGTCGCCTGAAACACTGCAGCCACCGTTGAGATTTCAACCAAAGACAATGCTGTGCCGTAGGATATCGCCGACAGGGCCTCGGTCGCGGCACGCATGATAAACAGCGGGGTCCAAGCCTGCGTCATGAACAGGTTGTGCTTTTGAAACCGTGAGATCAGGAGGAAGATCGAGCTACCACCCAGGCCAATCAAAAACAGGATCTGGCCGACCTCAAGCCCGCCCGACAGCGCTTTGATAAACATATCTTCCAACGTGAAGCACACCATCGCGAGCAACACAAAAAGGATACCATGAATATTCGTCATCAAAGGGCCCTCACACTGCAGGATATGCACCTCGCGTCCCACATCCATGACATCGGATTGACCTATCTCGGCAATCCCAATTGCGACATTCTGTCATGAAATGACGTGGGCGGTGGCATCACCAATTGTGATGAAAGCGCGCGGGCTTCAGTCTTGGCGGTCCTTGCGTTTGGGCACACCGTAGAGTTCCAGCTTGTGGCCGCGCAGCTCATATCCCAGCTTGCGGGCGATCTTTTCCTGCAGGGCCTCAATATCGGGATCGCAGAATTCGATGACTTCACCGCTATTGAGATCGATCAGATGGTCATGGTGGTCGCGTTCGGCATCTTCATAGCGCGCACGCCCGTCACCGAATTCCAGACGCTCCAGAATCCCTGCCTCTTCAAAGAGTTTCACAGTGCGATATACGGTGGCGATCGAAATACCGTCATCCATCGAGCTGGCGCGTTTGTACAATTCTTCCACATCAGGATGGTCCGCGCTGTCTTGCAGGACTTGGGCAATCACACGACGCTGGCCCGTCATCCGCAACCCTTTGGCCTCACAACGGGCGATAATCGACGTTATCATCGCAGTCCTCTCTTCTCACTGCAAAACTCATTGAGCGTACCGTCTCTAACGGATAAGTTTGGGGCCGCAAACAGGCTTTTATTCATCTTAGCCGGTTGACAAGTGTGTTATCCACAGTCATTTGCGCAGCAACCGAATTTCTTTGGATGCGGCCTTGCCCATAATGGGAGCGCCGCGCACGACAGCAGCCCCGCCGCACCGGCGCATGCGGCTGCGAAAGGACCACCGCGTGAGCGATTTTACTGAAATGGAGCTGCCTCAGCAGCTTTTGAACCGCCTTGAAGCCATGGAGCTGACTACACCGACGCCAATCCAGGCGCGTGCGATCCCCCATGCCTTGCAGGGGCGTGATGTCCTGGGCCTGGCGCAAACCGGAACCGGTAAGACCGCCGCCTTTGGCATTCCGCTGGTTGCGCAGATGCTGGAGTATGGCCGCAAGCCTGCCGCCGGAACCGCGCGCGCGCTGATCCTGGCCCCCACCCGTGAGCTGGTGAACCAGATTTCGGAGGCGTTGAAAGCGCTGACCGATGGCACGCCTGTACGGGTGACCGTGATTGTGGGCGGTGTTTCGATCAACCCGCAGATCACCCGCCTGTCACGCGGCACTGACATTGTCGTCGCCACCCCCGGTCGTCTGCTGGATATCATGGATCGCAATGCGATTGATCTGGGCTCCTGCGACTTCCTGGTCTTGGACGAAGCCGACCAGATGCTGGACATGGGTTTTATCCACGCGCTGCGCAAAATCGCACCGATGTTGCCCGAGAAACGCCAAACCATGCTGTTCTCGGCCACCATGCCGAAACAGATGAACGAGCTGGCCTCGACCTATCTGGATCGACCGACTCGGATCGAAGTGACACCACCCGGCAAACCCGCCGCGAAAGTCACCCAGTCTATCCATTTTATCGCCAAGGCGGAAAAGCTGTCGTTGCTCAAAGAGCTACTGGCCGAGCACAAAGAAGAGCGCACGCTGATCTTTGGCCGCACAAAACACGGGATGGAGCGTCTGATGAAGACGCTGGACAAGGCGGGTTTCTCTGCGGCGGCCATCCACGGCAACAAAAGCCAAGGCCAGCGCGAACGTGCCTTGGCCGCGTTTAAATCCGGTCAGGTGAAATTCCTGGTGGCCACCGATGTGGCGGCGCGGGGTCTGGACATTCCGGACGTCAAATACGTCTATAACTACGAGCTGCCGAATGTGCCGGACGCCTATGTGCACCGGATCGGCCGGACCGCACGTGCGGGCAAAGACGGCCAGGCCGTTGCCTTTTGTGCTCCCGATGAGATGGACGAGCTGAAGGCAATTCAGAAGACAATGAAAATCACCATCCCCGTGGCTTCTGGCAGCCCGTGGGAGCCGATGCCCGGTGCCAAACCCGCCTCCAAAGGACGGCGCGGTGGTGGCGGAGGCGGCGGTGGTGGCCCCCGTCGCGGTGGTCGCCCCGGTGGCGGCAAACCAGAGGCAGCCGGTGCCGCAGATGGCAAACCCGGTGGGTTCCGTCGTAACAAAGGGCGCAAACCTGCCAAGCACAACGCCCCCTCGCCCGGCCGTCATACCAGCTAAGCGCGCGCAGCGCTCCGCACAATGACCACCTAAAACATGTTCTGCCGCACCGGATTAGGTGCCGCAGAACGTCGCGTTCACCACTTCGCTGTCTGCAGGTGGGCGCGCCAGATCCATGTCCGCGTCCTGACGATCATATGGCGTGGCTAAGACGCGGTTCATCCGCTCAAACAAGCTGAAATCACCCGCCACAGCCGCCGCGATCATCTCTTCCACGCGGTGATTGCGCGGAATGAACACAGGGTTTGCGGCTCTCATCGTGGCGTCTGGATCCTCTTCGCGGGCGAGACGCGCGCGCCAGTCCATCTCCCATGTGTCAAAGGCTTCGGGGTCGGTGAATTGGTCTCGCGCCGCGCCGTCGGACAAAGCCCTAAAGCTGTTGGTGAAATCCGCCTGTCCTTGCGCCATGCGATCCAACAGCGATGTGATCAGCGCCTCATCCCCGTCTTCTTTGGTCGCAAGGCCGATCTTGGCGCGGAATGTCTCACGCCAGGCTGCGTGCAACAGATCGGGCATCGCATGCACGATCTCGGTCGCTTCCTCCACTGCGTCTTCCGGCGCGTCCATCTGTTGCAACAGTGCGGTTGCCAGTTGCGCCAGGTTCCAGACGATGATCTGCGGCTGGTTGCCATAGGCGTAGCGGCCCATCCGGTCGATCGAGGAAAAGACCTGGTTCGGGTGGAACTCATCCATAAAGGCACAAGGTCCATAATCAATGGTCTCGCCCGAGATCGTGCAATTGTCCGTATTCATGACGCCGTGGATGAAGCCCACCCCCATCCAGGCGGCAATCAGCGCGACCTGCCGGTCTCGGACCGCTTTCAGCAGGCCCATCGGCCCCTGCGCGTCCGGATAGTGACGGTCGATCGCATATTGGGTCAGGGATTTGAGCGCCTCCGTTTCACCGCGTACGGCAAAGATCTGGAAGCTTCCGACCCGCAGGTGGCTTTGAGCGACCCGCGTCAGGACCGCGCCGGGAAAACCACGCTCGCGCCACACCGTCTCTCCGGTCTCGACCACGGCGAGGGCGCGGGTGGTTGGGACCCCCAAGGCATGCATCGCCTCGGACACCACATATTCGCGCAACACGGGGCCCAGCCAGGCGCGCCCGTCCCCTTGACGGGAATAGGGTGTGCGCCCCGATCCCTTCAGCTGGATGTCGCGGCGTATCCCGTCGGTACCGACCACCTCCCCCATCAAGATCGCGCGCCCATCACCAAGCTGCGGATTATAGGTGCCAAATTGATGGCCACTGTAAAGCTGCGCCAATGGGTCGGCCCCTGTGGGCAGTTGGTTGCCGCCAAAGGCCTGTGCCATCTCGGCGCTGTCCCCTTCGCTGATGTTCAACAGGTGTGCGAGGTCGCGATTGAACGCCCGCAGTTTCGGCGCGTCTACCGGTTCGGGCGCAAGCTTGGTGTAAAACAGCGGATCAAGCTGGGCGAATGTGTTGTCAAAGGGGATACTGAATGTCATGGGGCCAAGATATGCAAAGCCTGTGAGAATACCAGTGGCATTGGAGGGCCCAGATGACTGCAGATGAGATTATCGCAAAACTAGAGCTGCTGCCGCATCCCGAAGGGGGCTGGTACCGCCAGACCTGGGTGGCCGAAAACGCGGGCCGCCCCAGCGGGACCTGCATTTATTTCCTGCTGAAGGCCGGTGAAAACAGCCATTGGCACCGGGTGGATGCGGTCGAAATCTGGCTCTTCCATGCGGGTGCGCCGCTGATGTTGTCACTGGCAGCAGATGAAAGCGGCCCGGCGACGGATCATCTGTTGTCGCCAGATCTATCCGCAGGTGCCCCACAGGTGATTGTGCCCAAAGACCATTGGCAAGCGGCCCGCACAACTGGGGATTGGACCTTGGTCAGCTGCACCGTAAGCCCGGGATTTCAATTCGAAGGGTTCGAGCTTGCTGAACCTGGGCTTGACATCCCACGCTAAGCGAATTGTCTCTGACGTGGGAGACTTAGGTGTTTCGCTTCGGGCTCTGCCCGAAGCGACCGGCGCGCCGACGCCCAAAGGGCGTCGGCGCGCTTGGCCCAACTGGACACGGGGTTTCTTTGAAACACCTATGGATAGGCGGGAGCGGTTGGTTTCAGATCTCACTGGGGCGGCTGACGATCCCGCCGCCCACGCAGGCACTCACCCCGGTGGTGCCGGGGGCAGAGGTCGCCATGCCTCGCGCAACGCGTACTGCCAGGAAGCCAAAGGCCTGGGCCTCCAGCATGTCACCGTCCAAACCTACCGCCTCAACCGGCTCGACCGCGCAGTCCAACGACACGCGCAGCATCTCCATCAACACCGGATTGTGCCGCCCGCCGCCAGTGACCAGAATCCGACGTGGTGCCTGGGGGCAATGGGCCATGCCTTCGGCAACCGAGGCCGCGCACATGGCGGTCAGCGTCGCAGCTGCATCCGCATCAGACAGCTCCCGCACAAGACCCACCATTTCCGCAAAATCGTTCCTGTCCAAAGATTTGGGCGGCACACGTGAGAAGTAGGGTTCGGCCAGGAACAGCTCCAACGCGCCATTTTCCACGGTTCCGGACATCGCGATCTGCCCCCCTTGATCCATCGCCAACCCCAGACGTTCCATCATCAAATCATTCACCGGCGCATTGGCAGGCCCGGTGTCAAAAGCCAGCAATGCACCCGGATCCTCCGGGCGATCAAACCGTGGATCCACATAGGTCAGATTGCCCACACCGCCGAGGTTCAAGAAACAGACCGGCTCGCGCGCATCAATGTATTTGGCGCAAGCAAAGTGAAAGAACGGCGCCAACGGCGCGCCCTCACCACCCATCGCCACATCATCAGAGCGGAAATCCCAGACCACCGGTTTTTGCAACGCCTCGGCCAGCTTGGCGCCATCCCCAACCTGCAAGGTGCCCTGCAATCGTGGCGCATGAGCCAGGGTCTGCCCGTGAAACCCCAACAGATCTGCGTCACCAAACTGGGCAAGGATGTCCAGATGCGCGGCGTCCACGACCTGGCCCGCGGCTGCAACCTCAGCTCCGTTCCATTTGCCCAATGCAGCACGCAGGGTGGATTGTTCCTCGGCACTATAGGCGCGGTAGTCATGGCGGCCAAACTGCGCGATGCGTTGACCGTCGGTCACCACTTCGGCCGCATCCACCCCATCCAGAGAGGTTCCGCTCATCGCGCCCACGGCGCGGATCATGGCTGTTTTTGAAACTTGCTGCCTCATACCCACCTCATTTGCGCCAGTTCACCTGGCGACTTTGGTGCAGTTCTATCACGTCGCTCTTGCCCCTTAACCTACAGCGGTAATTTTCGCAGGAAAATAGGTTCCCCCCAAAACAAATGCGCTTTATACACCGGTTCGCAATTCCATAGCCGAGGCATAGTATGACCTACCATCCAAAATCGGATTTCGTCGCAGTCATGATGGAACGTGGTTTCCTGTCTGATTGCACCGATTATCAGGGCCTTGATGAGGCGCTCCTGAAGGGTGTGCGTCCGGCCTATATCGGCTTTGATGCCACGGCGAAATCGCTGCACGTAGGCTCGCTGATCCAGATCATGATGCTGCGCTGGTTCCAGAAATGTGGCCACCAGCCGATCACCCTGATGGGCGGCGGCACCACCAAGGTCGGCGATCCCTCATTTCGCGCGGATGAGCGCCCCTTGCTGGATGAGGCGGCGATCAACGACAATATCGCGGGCATCAAAAAAGTTTTCTCGGCCTATATCGATTATGATTCGGACGCGCCCAACAAGGCGCTGATGCTGAACAATGCCGAATGGCTTGATGATCTGAACTACCTGGAGTTTCTGCGCGACATCGGGCGTCACTTCTCGGTCAACCGGATGCTGGCGTTTGAGAGCGTGAAATCGCGTCTGGACCGCGAGCAATCGCTGTCCTTCCTCGAGTTCAACTACATGATCCTGCAGGCCTATGACTTCCTGGAGCTGAACCGTCGCTATGGCTGTATCCTGCAGATGGGCGGCTCGGATCAATGGGGTAACATCGTCAACGGGATCGACCTGACACGCCGCGTGTTGGACAATGGCATCTACGGGCTGACCTCACCGCTTCTGACCACATCCGACGGCAAGAAGATGGGCAAATCCCAGGACGGTGCTGTCTGGCTCAATGCTGAGATGCGCAGCCCGTATGAATTCTGGCAGTTCTGGCGCAACACCACCGACGCCGATGTGGGCCGCTTCCTGAAGCTTTATACCGAGCTGCCGGTGGATGAATGCGACCGTCTGGGTGCCCTGTCAGGGTCTGAGATCAACGCCGCCAAAGTGATCCTCGCCAATGAGGTCACCGGCTTGTTGCACGGGGCCGACTCCGCCGCCGCTGCCGAAGCCACCGCACGCGAAGTTTTTGAAAAAGGCGGCGTCGGTGACGACCTGCCAACCTTGTCGCTGACGGCCGCGGATCTGGGCGATGGCATCTCTATCGTGCAGCTGATCGTGAAATCGGGCCTTGCGAAATCCGGCAAAGAAGCAAAACGCCTGATCTCGGAAAACGGCGCAAAATTGGATGATCAACCGCTGACCGATGCCGGCATGATGATCGATGCGGGCGCGCTGGCCTCGCCCATCAAATTGAGCGCGGGCAAGAAACGCCACGCCCTGGTGCAGCTGGACGGCTAGTCACTGTTTACCAAGTTTAGCACAGATCTGGGGGCGCATGTTTTGCGTCCCTTTTTTTTCATGCGCAGGCGTCACAACAGGACAAGCTCGATAACCGTCAACACGACAAACACTGGTACCGACAAACCTGCTGCGATCAAAAAAGCAGCTGTTTTGGTCATCCGCGAACAAGGTGCCTCGACACCATAGACTTTATTTCGATTTCTCATGGGACCATTAACCATCAATTAGGTTTCGCTGGAGTTAATGACGCCATGTTTGATCTCAGCTCTGCCGCTCACATGCCACATGATCTTCTTGCCGACGCGCGCGATCGCGCGTTGCCGCAGTCACAGGAATTTGCCGCCGCTCTTCGCTTCACCGGCCTGTCGCCGCTTCAATTGGAGCGGATGCAGGATATGGTGGTGCTGCGACGAAAATTCTTTGGCCGCATTCCGGTGGCGATGATCAACCGCGCTCGGATGGACAAGCCCGAACGCCTGCTGGAAATCCTGCAGGAAGAGGGCATGCCGCGCACGCCAGTGCTGCTGTCGCCGGAACAGCCTTCCCCGGAGCTGGCGCGTCTGGGCGCGCTGCCGCTGATGACGCCGGCCTCGGTTGCGATGCTGGATCTGTCCGGCAATACAGACACGCGACGCGCCCGGCTGCAACAGAAATGGCGTAACCGGTTGAACATGGCAGAACAGGGTGATCTGCGGATCACCCGGCAGAACATGCCAGTGGACGCAGGACATTGGTTGTTGCAAGCGGATGCATCCCTGCAAAAAGCACGCGGATATCGCAGCTGGCCCATCGGCCTCACCCTCGCGTATGCCAAAGCGAACCCCGGACAGGCCAAACTGTTCCAAGCCTTTCAGGGAAAAGACATTGTGGCAGGTATCCTCGTCTTCACCCACGGGGACCGCGCGACCTATCACATCGCCCACAGCACGGACGCGGGCAAAGCCTGCAACGCTCATAACCTGTTGATGTGGTCGGCGATGGAATGGCTCGCCGCCAAAGGTATGCACAGCCTCGACCTTGGGGTGGTCAACACAGAAGACGCCGAAGGTCTGGCCCGTTTCAAACTTGGCACTGGCGCGCGGGTCAAGGCTTTGGGCGGCACCTGGATCTACTGGCCGCCCCTGGGGCGCAAACTGGCCCCACTTGCTGCAATTGACCTGCGGCTGATGCGCGCCTGATATTGTCCCACTCGATTGGCGTTAGAGCGCCAAAGCGCCGCGCCCAAAGGGCGCGGCGCTGGTCGTTTCGGGCAAAGCCCGAAGCGAAATCCCTCTGGATCCTTTCGCATCACGCACGGGGCATGATCAAGATCCGGCTTTTTCTTCCAAAATCAGCCACTCTTCTTCAAAATCCGCCAGTTTCTCCTGACGCTCCACCAGGGCCTCAGTCGCTTTTTGGAACTTAACTGGCTCTCGCATAAACAGCTGCGGATCGGCCATCAGCTCTTCCAGCTTGGCGATTTCCTTCTCCAACCGCTCAATCTCCCCCGGCAGCGCTTCAAGGCGGTGTTTCTCCTTAAAACTCAACCCTTCGTTGGGCTTAGCTTCCGCCTTGGCTTTGGGTTTTGCGGCTTTCGACTTAACCTGCGCATCGTCCACCTCATCCGGTTGACGTTGCGCCAGATAATCGCTCCACCCGCCCGCATAGACCGTGGCCTGCCCGTCACCTTCCATTGCAATGGTGGTCGTGGCAATCCGGTCCAGAAAGTCACGGTCGTGGCTTACCAACAAAACCGTGCCGTCATAGGCATCCAGCAATTCCTGCAACAGATCCAGCGTTTCTACATCCAGATCGTTGGTCGGCTCATCAAGTACCAATAGGTTCGAACTGCGCGCCATCAATCGCGCCAACAACAGCCGTGCTTTCTCGCCACCCGACAGCGACCGCACCGGCGCGCGGACTTGGCGTTCGTCGAACAGAAACTCCTTGAGGTAGCCGACCACATGTTTTGGCTGCCCACGCACCATGACCTGATCCGCCTTGCCCGAGATGCGCATCGACGGGTCTGAGGTCAGGTTTTCCCACAGGCTCATATCACCGTCCAACTGATCGCGTGCCTGGTCAAAAACTGCGATTTCCAGATTGGTGCCCTGTTTGACGTGACCCTCATCCGGAGCCTCCTGGCCCAAAAGCATTTTCAACAGAGTGGTCTTGCCAACACCGTTAGGTCCGACAAAAGCCACCCGGTCACTGCGCTGCACCTTGAGGTCAAAGCCGGACAGAATCACCTTGTCGCCAAAGGATTTGGACAGGCCTTCCGCCTCGATCACCTTGCGACCTGATTTGAGCCCGCTGTCCAACGCCAGTTCTGCCGCCCCCTGTCGTTTGATCTGCGATGAGCGTTCGGCCTTTAGATCCTGCAACGCCCGCACACGTCCCATGTTGCGCTTGCGCCGGGCACTGATGCCTTCCACCGCCCAACGGCTTTCGGATTTGATCAGCCGGTTCAATTTGTGGCGGGCCTGGTCTTCTTCATCCCACACCTTGTCGCGCCAGGCTTCAAAGGCCGCGAACCCTTTTTCCTGACGACGGACCTGCCCGCGATCCACCCAAAGGGTGGCACGGGTCAATGCGTTCAAAAACGCCCGGTCGTGCGAGATCAAAACAAAGCCCGCGCGGGTGCTTGAAAGTTCAGCCTCAAGCCATTGAATTGCTGAGATATCCATGTGGTTGGTCGGCTCATCCAGCAGCATCAGATCGGGCGCTTCGGCCATCAGTTTGGCCAGTGACGCGCGACGCCGTTCGCCCCCGGACGCCGTCTCAACCGCGCGGGAGGGGTCGAATTGCAATCCCTCGCCCGCGCGCTCCACCTTGTACATCTCACCCGGCTCCAGAGCGCTGGCGGCAAAATCACCAAGCGTCGCAAAGCCTTCCATCTTGGGATCCTGCTCCATATAGCCGACCGATTTGCCCGGCGGCACCACGATGGAACCAATGTCGGCCTCCACCAGGCCCGCCATGACTTTCATCAGCGTCGATTTGCCGGAGCCATTGCGCCCAACCAGCGCCACCCGGTCGCCGGGTTGAACCACCAAATCAAGGTCGGAAAAGATGGGATCACCGCCAAAGGTCAGTGAAATCCCGCTCATCTGGAGAAGAGGAATACGTGCCATAACCAGCCAGCTAAACCGCCGGCTGCATCAGGTCAACGCTCCCGCTTTCATCTTTTTCCAAATACTTAAATCACCCGGCCACAGCACGCAGCAAACGCTTGCGAGAGGCCGGAATGGCGCCAATTTCAAGCCCGGTAAAGACGTGCAGCGTGTTCAGATGGGTGTCGACCACCGCATGATCGCTAACCCAGCCCCCCATCATCAGATAGGTCCGCAGCAGGGGTGGCATCCGCAACATCGCCTTTTTTGCATCCGGCTTGCGCCGCAGCCGCGCGGCAAAGCGGAACACATTGGGGGCCTTTACACGGGGCAACCAGCGTTTGGGCGCCAGATGACGGTGTTTCAACATGGCAAAAGCGTCCAGATAATCCTCGGTCTCGGTGCCCGCAAAGGACGAACAGCCAAACAACATCTGGATATCGTTTTGATCCACAAAGGCGGTCATCGCGCCCCAGGCGACGCGCAGGATATCGGCGTCGTTATAGGCCTGGTGAATGCAGAACCGGCCCATTTCGACCATGCGGCCTTCGAATTCATTCAAGGCCGCCAGATCGTAAAACTGCGCCGAATAGCTGGTGTCCACGTGGGTGCCGCCGTCCAGAACCAACATGCGAAAGCAACACACCAGCGCGCCACTGCGGCTGTCTTCGACCAGCACATGGGCGCAATTGGGGTCAAAATCGTCTTGGTCCGGATTGGACGTACGAAAGCACAGCGTCCTGAGCGCTTGGGCGGCGGCGATATCGGCATCGCTGGATGCCAATCGCGCCACATACCGGCCTTTGCTCAGCAACAGTTCACCATCAGCCATGCTATCGCTCCACCTGATCCGGGTTGGTGTCTTCACCATATTCCGCCCGATTTACATAGGCTCCGTGACAGGCAAATGAAGGTCAGTGTCGCAGCGTCGCTAAATTAATTATCCGCGTCGATAAAGTTTCCGGGACCAAAGTTGCCAAGGTTGCCAAGCAACTGACGCAGGAACGTCTTATCCTCGATGCTTGAACTTGTGACACGGCGTTGCAAGGGAATCACCTTTCCGTCTTCAAGACCAAAGCGCTGAATACCGGTCACGGTGCCTGCGTCGCTAAAGTTGATCGCCACCAATTCGCGTGAGATCGTCTTGGGCTCCAACCCGCCGCGGTGACGGATGACAGAGGACACATAGTAAAAGCCGCTGTCGTTCAGCACGCCAGAAGCAGATGGGATACCAACGGTTTGCGCCACCGAATCCTTGTCGTCGACGCCTGGCACGATATCGGCCAGCTCGTCTTCTTTGGGGACATAGCCATGTTTGCGATCAACCGCGCTACAAGCGGTGACGGCTGTGAGAACCAACGCAAGCGTTGCCCCTTTCAGAGCTGTATTCAATCTGTTGCTCTGCTTTAAAAGACCTGCTCGCATTTACCGATAACCCTCTCTGGCTTGAACCCGGCTCTGAACCCGATTACCTAAACCGAAGGCCCGGTTCAAGAAATGAAAGAGTTCACAATGTCACAAAGCGCTATATTCCGCGTGTCCGACCTGGATCAGAACGCACCGACGCCCTTTGATTTGCGTCCCGATGCAGAGGTTTTGAAGCCTTTGATCGCCGAATTCGGCGTCGAAGACCTGCGCAAAGTACGCTTTGCCGGGGAAATCCGCTCTCGTGGCAAACGTGACTGGGAGCTGAAAGCCACCCTTGGCGCTACCATTGGTCAAATCTGCGTTGTCACGCTGGATCCTATGAACACCCGCATCGACGAGCCGGTGGTGCGGACCTTTGTGGCCAATATCTCCACCCCGGATGAGACAGAGGTGGAAATGACCGAAGATGACAGCATCGAGCAACTGGGCACAGAGATCGATGTCTCTGCTGTCATGAGCGAGGCGCTGGCCTTGTTTATCCCCGAATTCCCCCGCAAAGAGGGCGCGGCCCTGGGTGAGGCGGTTTATGCAGAACCCGGTGTAGAGCCCATGCGCGACGAAGACACCCGCCCCTTTGCTGGTTTGGCCGCTTTGAAAGACGCGCTGGAGAAAGACACATAATTTTGCGCAACCGTGCATTTTTGAGTGGAACAGAATGTGCCCCTGCCCTAAAAACCGCTTGCGCTATTGAAGATTCTGAGTATTTTCGCGCGCTCATCGGATTTATCGTTGGACATCGGACAGGCCGCGGCCTAAACGCACGTCACACCGATTGAAAACGGAACACGAAACGCGCCGCGGGGATGCCCCAAGGCCCTTATGAACAAAGGTTGAGACATGGCCGTCCAACAGAACAAAGTATCCAAATCACGCCGCAACAACCGCCGCGCGCACGATGCTCTGGTTGCTGCAAACCCGAACGAATGCTCCAACTGTGGCGAACTGAAGCGCCCGCACCACGTCTGCCCGTCGTGCGGTCACTACGACAGCAAAGAAGTCGTTGCACAAGCCAACGAAATCGATCTGGACGAAGACGCAGCATAAGCACTCTTCCAATTGACGTCAGGCAGGCCTTCGGATGACCGGTACTACCGCTTCCCGTCAGGATAAGTCTGACCGCATAACCATTTCGGTTGACGCCATGGGCGGAGATGCCGGTCCCGCTGTTGTGGTGGCCGGCATTGCTAAATCCGCCAAGAAGAACCCGAAGATCGGGTTCATTCTACATGGTCCTGAAGAACAGCTCGCACCTCTTGTCGCACGGCGTAAATCGCTGCGTGGATGTGTAGAGATTCGTGACTGCCGAGGTGTGGTCACGATGGAAGATAAGCCCAGCCAGGTGATGCGCAATGGCAAGGGGACCTCGATGTGGTCCACTGTCGATTGCGTGCGCAATGGTGAGGCTGACGGCGCAGTGTCCTGTGGCAACACGGGCGCGCTGATGGCGATCAGCATGCTGCGCCTGCGCAAGATGCCCGGCATCAACCGTCCCGCCATTGCGATTCTATGGCCGTCGCGCAATCCACAAGGCTTCAACGTGATGCTGGATGTTGGTGCGGATGTGCGGGCAGATGCAGGCGATCTGCTGCAATTTGCCTTGATGGGTGTGTCCTATACGCGCAATTCCATGGATATTGTCCTGCCGCGCGTTGGCCTGTTGAATGTCGGCACCGAAGAGCACAAAGGGCGCGCAGAGCTGAAAGAAGCCTACAGTCTGATCGAAGAAAAGGCAGATGGTGCGAATTTCGAATTCGTGGGCTTTGTTGAAGGCAGCGATATTCCCGGTGATATCGCAGATGTGATCGTCACCGATGGGTTCACCGGCAATGTTGCAATTAAGACCGGCGAAGGCACCGCAAGCCTGATCCGTACCGCAATGCGCGACGCGTTTGAATATTCGCTGCTGTCGCGGATTGCTGCCGTCTTGGCCTATACCTCGCTCAAACGTCTGTCCAAACGCATTGACCCACGCCGGGTAAATGGCGGTGTTTTCCTGGGGCTGAACGGAACCGTGGTGAAATCCCATGGCGGGGCCGACGCAACCAGCGTGTCGGCCGCAGTCAAGCTGGCCTTCCGTCTGGCCGAGCAAGGATTCGCACAAAAACTAGCCGCGCGGGTTGCATCCGCCGGGGAGCTTACCCAAGATGGTGCCGCTACGGTCAAAGCCGCTGCACCCAAATAGAAGACATAAAAAGGCAGGCACAGATGACGCGACGCGCAGTGGTTATCGGAACCGGACACTACCTACCCGAACGCGTGGTCGAGAACGCCGAATTCGAAGACAAGCTGGACACAAGCGACGAATGGATTCGCTCTCGCTCTGGGATCGAACGTCGCCATATTGCCGCTGATGATGAAACAACATCCGATATGGCCACCCAAGCCGCGCTTGCTGCGTTAACCGACGCAGGCCTCGAGGGATCTGACGTGGATGCCATCGTCTTGGCAACCTCAACCGCTGACCTCACCTTTCCGTCTGCTGCAACCATGGTTCAAGCCGCGATTGGCATGACCAAAGGCTTTG
Source organism: Epibacterium ulvae (assembly GCF_018678075.1). Taxonomy (GTDB): domain Bacteria; phylum Pseudomonadota; class Alphaproteobacteria; order Rhodobacterales; family Rhodobacteraceae; genus Epibacterium; species Epibacterium ulvae_A. The sequence goes on from NZ_JAHHIR010000071.1 coordinate 44,908, forward strand.
CCTTTGACGTGCAGGCGGTTTGCGCAGGATTCGTTTACGCCCTGAGCAATGCCAATGCTTTGATCGCATCCGGCCAGGCAAACCGTGTTTTGGTGATTGGTGCAGAAACGTTCAGCCGCATCATGGATTGGACCGATCGCTCCACATGCGTCCTGTTTGGCGATGGCGCGGGCGCTGTGCTTTTGGAAGCGCAGGACCAGCCCGGCACCACCGATGATCGCGGCATCCTGGCCACCGATCTGAACTCGGACGGGCGCTACAAGGATCTGCTTTATGTGGACGGCGGCGTTGGCACCCGCAGTACCGGACATCTGCGCATGCAAGGCAATCAGGTTTTCCGCCACGCGGTGGAAAAACTCGCCCAAACCGCCCATACAGCCTTAGAAAGCGCGGGTCTTGGCGCTGATGACGTGGATTGGATCGTGCCGCATCAGGCAAATATCCGCATTATTCAGGGGACGGCCAAAAAGATGGGTCTGCCGATGGAAAAGGTCGTGGTAACGGTACAAGATCATGGTAACACGTCGGCTGCGTCCATTCCTTTGGCCCTGTCCGTCGGAAAGAAACGTGGTCAAATAAAAGAGGGTGATTTGGTCGTAACCGAGGCCATAGGTGGCGGTCTGGCCTGGGGTTCAGTGGTGTTGCGCTGGTAAAGCGGTCTTACGAGTAAGATTTTGTAAGCAATTCATTGATATTGACAGGTAAAATCTCTGCACCCTATGTTTTTCAAAACAACGGGGACTGGAATGAGCGAAAAAACACTTACACGTATGGATTTGAGCGAGGCTGTCTTTCGCGAGGTTGGCCTTTCACGAAATGAAAGCGCGCAGTTGGTTGAAAGCATGTTGCTTCACATGTCGGATGCTTTGGTGCGCGGGGAACAAGTCAAAATCTCCTCCTTTGGTACGTTCAGCGTTCGGGATAAAACCGCACGCGTCGGGCGAAACCCGAAAACAGGTGAAGAAGTGCCGATCCAACCGCGACGTGTTCTAACGTTCCGGCCGTCTCACCTGATGAAGGACCGCGTAGCAGAGGGCAACCGTAAGTAACAACGGGACCCGAACGAATGTCGAAATCACCAGATGCCTTCCGCACCATCAGCGAAGTTGCGGAATGGCTGGCGGTCCAAGCGCACGTCTTGCGCTTTTGGGAAAGCAAGTTTCCCCAGTTGAAACCAGTCAAACGGGCAGGTGGTCGTCGTTACTACCGCCCGGCTGATATGCTGTTGCTGGGCGGCATTCGCTATTTGCTCCACGATAAGGGCCTATCCATCAAAGAAGCGCAGGCCTTGTTGCGCGACAAAGGTGCGGCTTTCATGTCGGACTTGTCGCACCCGTTGGAAGAGGCCTATACGCCGGGATCCGCCGGGCCCAGCAGTGGCACGTTTGAATACGATGGCGGCACTTCCACTGCCGAGGCCGCACCCGAATCTCCCAGCCCTGTGCCGGAAATCGCCTCTGTGGAACCTCCGGTCGTAGAAACCGTGGCCGCGCCAGAAGCTCTGCAACCCGTGCCTGAGGTTCAACCCGCTGCACCCGAACTGGTGCCCGAACAGCCGCCAGTATCCGCGCCAGTCGCGCCCGAGCCCATGGCCACCCAGGCTGTCGAGGTCGCGACTGCGACACCGCAATCGCCTGCGGATCCGGCCCCGGTTGGTGCACCCGTCGCAGCACCTGCTCCTGCGGCAGAAACCTCATCTGCGGCTGCTCCAGTGGCTGCGTCTTCAGCACCTGCGCCAGCGGCAACGCCTGTGGCGCCATCAACGCCACCTGCAGGTCCGACTTCGGTTGCGTCACCGGCAACTCCCGTTGCATCCGCGCCGGCATCCGCCGCACCGGTCACCGCAGCCCCCGATACGACGCCTGTTCCCGCAGCGCCAACACCCGCGCAATCTGTAGCGAGCCCTTCTGCGCCTATGGCAGCGCCCGCTGTTGAACAGACCTCGCTTGACTTGGGTCCAGCAGCAGCGGCACCGCAGGAAAGCTCAACACAAAAAGCAGAGCGTTTGCAAACCGCACTGACGGGCAACCCCTCTGCCGCTCCGGCGGCGACACCAGCAACAACTGCGCAACCCAGCCTGTGGGATGACACCGCGCCTGCTGAAACGCCAACGCCCGTCGCGGCGCAGCCAATCGCGGTCGCCAGCGCGCCTCAAACGGTTCCTACCGGTGCCCCTACGATAGCACCAAGCGCTGCGCAAACTCCTGCACCAGTTGAAATGGCGACCACAGCTGATGCCAGCACAGATCAGGTACAGCCCGCGCCTGTTCCGCCAGTAGCGGCAGCATCGCCGGTGCAAACAACATCAGAGGTCGTCGAACCAGCGCCAAACCAAGTTGCTGCGCCCCCCGTGACGCCCCCCTCAACTCCGGCGGCGAGCCCGGTGCACGATGGTGATGTGCCCACCGATACAGGCACCCTGCAGCCACAGACGGACACGCCCTCGCCTGCCCCAGCCGCTTTTGCTGAGGCTGCGGAAACAGTTGAACACGTGGCTCCGGCGCCGGCACAGTCTCAAAGCGCTCCGTTCACAGACCCTGCGCCACAAGCCGCGCCGGGTTCGGTGCCAACACAGGTTGAACCGCAAAACACGGTCGCACACGCCGCAGCACCCGAACCTCAGGCTGAGGCTCCCGTCGCCCAGCCTGTCGTTGCGCAATCCGTGACTGCCCAGTCAGCAGTGTCGCAACCCACTGCAACACAGCTGCAGCCTGTAGGCGTGGTAACTGCGCCGGCACCTGTTGAACCACTCGCTTCATCTCCTCAAGTCAGTGCACCAACGGAACAAGTCGCAGAGAGCGCAGCAGCCCAGCCGGTACTTGCCGAACATGAGAGTGACAACGTCCCAGTGACATTTGCAGCCGCGGCTCCAAACACAGAGGCACCGCAAAACGTAACTCCGTCCCCACCAATGCCGACTCAGGCTCAGCCAACTGAAGTATCGGCAGCACCTGTTGAGCCTGCAGTGGCACGAGCCCAGCCCGCGCCTGTAGCGTTCGAAGCCGCGCCAACACCACCACCTGCAGAGCCCACCATGGCGGCCCCTGAACCGGTCGCGCCTCATCCAGAGTTGCCAACGGCTGAGGTTACCGCTCCGCCTGCACCGTCTGCCCCAATGACCGACCCGACCCCAATTGCGCCAGCAGCTGTTGAACCTGCGATTGTGGCCACGCCAGAAGCGCCGCAAGAGGCCTCTGGTTGGGTCACCGAAGACAGCGATCCAACCCCTGAACCGGCTGCAACCAGCGTAGACACGGTTGACGCAGCCCCCGTCGTGGCGGCGGTTGAAACGCTTAGTCCTGAGTTCAGTGAGGCTGTTGTCGCCGAGGCTCAGGTTGTTAACCAACCGGACGTGGCCACTGCACCAGTCGAACACAGTGCCGAGGCCCCTGCCGAAATAGTGGATGCATCGCCAATGGTCCCGGCCGCAGAGCTAAGGGTAGAGGCAGATCCAGCGGACAACGTTGAAGCGGTTGCAAGCTTGCCTCCAGTTGCGGAAGACACGGACGTCGCCCCCGAGCTGGAACCGGCACCGGAGGTCGAGCCTGCACCAGAGTTAAGCGTTGAAGCGCTCGCTGATGAGGTCGACACGCCCGTCGCTGAATTGGACGTCGCGCCCGAGATTGAAGAGCCCGCGGCGGAAAAACCCGTAGCCGATGCGGAACTGGAACCCGCGAAACCAACAGCGGAACCAGCGCCAGAGGCACCGCGCGCACGGGTGATCGAGGTCGCAGACTTTGATCCAAATACGCTTTTGTCCGATCGCGTGGGCGCTTTGGGACTTTTGGCACGGCTGGCGCAAATTCCTTCGCAAAATCAAAAACCTATCGCGCAATCTCTGGGCGAGCTGCGCGCATTGGTTGAGCGCGTATAAATTTGGGTCAAGATGGAAAAAAATCAGTTTTCCCTCTTGCCCCTGCCGTCAGAACAAGTAGAAACCTCCCTCAGCGGGCTATGGCGCAGCCTGGTAGCGCGTCCGTCTGGGGGACGGAAGGTCGCAGGTTCGAGTCCTGCTAGCCCGACCAAACAAACCCTCAAAAACGCCTGGGTGTCTTTCACCCGGGCGTTTTGTGTATCTTGCGTCTGGATTTTATTCGACCAACCAGACATTGCGAAACGCAGGAGCAACGCTGTAAATTGCTCACTCGGGAGGACAGGATCATGACCACGCAGACCACAGGCGTTTTGCCCAGCCAAGACATCCAAACCATGTTGGACAGCGGCGAGATTCGTGTCGACCGCCCCACGGTGGACGGGCAGATCCAACCCGCGAGCCTGGACCTGCGTTTGGGTACAGTTGCTTACCGGGTGCGAGCGTCGTTTTTGGCGGGGCAGTCCACATCTGTTCTGGACCGTCTAGAAGAGTTCGAGATGCACCAGATTGCCCTTGAAGGCGGTGCCGTTCTGGAAAAAGGCTGCGTTTATGTTGTGCCTTTGATGGAAAACCTTGCGCTGCCTGACGATATTTCCGCCGTGGCCAATGCGAAATCCTCCACCGGGCGGCTTGACCTTTTGACACGTACGATCACCGACGGCGGGGAAGAGTTCGACCGGATCAAACCGGGCTATCAGGGACCGCTTTATGCGGAGATTTGCCCGCGCTCTTTCTCGGTTCTGGTGCGTCCGGGCATGCGGTTGAATCAGATCCGCTTCCGTCGCGGTCAGGCCGTCCTGCCCGATACCGAGCTGCGCGCACTGCATGCGGATGCGCCGCTGGTGGATGGCACGGCCGTTATCGAAGACGGGTTGGGATTCTCGGTGGATCTGAAACTGCCGGGCACCGACCTGGTGGGATACCGCGCAAAACCCCATACCAGCGTGATCGATCTGGACCGGATCGGGGCCTATGATCCCAAGGACTACTGGGAAGAGGTGCGCAGCGACAATGGTCGTATCATCCTGGATCCCGGCGCATTCTATATTCTGGTCAGCCGCGAGGCGGTGCATATCCCGCCGGCTTATGCCGCAGAAATGGCCCCCTATCTGGCTATGGTGGGTGAATTCCGGGTGCATTACGCGGGCTTTTTTGACCCGGGCTTTGGTCATGCCGCCGCAGGTGGCGCAGGCTCACGCGGTGTGTTGGAAGTGCGCTGCCATGAAGCTCCGTTTGTGTTGGAGCACGGGCAGATCGTTGGCCGACTGGTCTATGAGAAAATGGCGGCGATCCCGGATCAGCTGTATGGCGCAGGGATTGCGTCAAACTACCAAGGTCAGGGGCTGAAACTGTCCAAACATTTCCGCGCGCCCGCATAACGGGCCGCATTTGCCAGGGGTCAGGAGTTGGAATTGCGTTTGGCGCGGCGGGCCTGGCGCATAGCGCGGATACGTTCCCGCTCGGCACGCTCTTCGTCGGTCTCAACCCGTTTGCCAGCCGATTGCGGCTTGTCGCTCATCGCGCGGAACCCTGCATCAACGCCGCGATTGACCAAACGCCCGATGACACGGCGCAACACCATATTGATCAGCCAATTTGCGTTCATGGGCGCGTCTCCTTGCTGTTGCCAATCTGCTTACACAGGATTGCGGTTTTTTCAGGGCGTCTCACCCGGGCTGTCGGACGCCGCTGGCGCACTGTCGCCTTCTGGGAACAGCTCTGCCTGTTCTTCATCCGGCTCATCCTCGTCACGTCCCCCCATCGGCAAGGCACCGGGCGGTGGCCTGCTTTCGAGTAGACCTGCAGATCGCAACTCTTTCAAGCCTGGCAGATCACGGGCGCTTTCGAGGCCAAAATGATCCAGAAAACCCGGCGTCACGACAAATGTCACCGGACGGCCCGGCGCCATTTTGCGTCGTCCCAGTCGGATCCATTCCATTTCCAACAGTTGATCGATGGTGCCGCGCGCGACAGAGACGCCACGAATCTCTTCGATCTCGGCCCGCGTGATCGGCTGGTGATAGGCGATGATCGCCAAAGTCTCGATCGCAGCGCGGGACAGTTTGCGCTGTTCGACAGTTTCACGCTCCATCAGGAAGCCAAGGTCCGGCGCGGTGCGCATGGCCCAGGCCTCACCCACGTTTACAACGCGGACCCCGCGCCCTTCATAGCGGCTGCGCACATGTTCTATCGCTTGTGCCGGGTTACAGCCATGGGGCATGCGGGCGGCAAGATCGCGCAGGGTCACAGGTTCGGCGCTGGCGAATAAAACCGCTTCGACCATACGTTCCTGTTCGGCAATTGGTGGCGCGTCAAACAACGTATCGGTATCAAGTTGTTTCGGGTCGGTGGTCTGGTTCGTCTGAATATCCATCATTCACCTTCGTTGAGGCTGCGCAATTTGATCGGGGCAAAATTTTCACCCTGTCGCAATTCCAGCTTGCCTTCCTTGGCCAATTGCAGCGCCGCCGCAAAGGTGGCCGCCGTGGCAGAGCGCCGTTTCACCGGGTCGCTGTGCCAGCCATCGGGCAGATAGCTGATCATATCAGTCCAGTCGCCGGTAAAACCGATCAGGCTGCGCATACGTTCCAAAGCCTCCTCCATGGTGTAGACCGACTCGCGGTCCATCACGAAGGGGCGAAAATCATCCTTGGTGCGGATCCGGGCGTAGGCCTGCATCAGATCCAACAGGTTGGCGGAATAAGTCACGGATTTGACCCGTGTCACGCCCTCGCACATGCCACGTACAAAGAAGTCGCGACCGCGCTGGTCCCGCCCCAAAAGCCGGGCTGCCGCGTCTCGCATCGCCTGCAGACGTTCCAGTTGGAACGCCAGATGCGCGGCAAGCTCTTCACCAGACGGGCCGTCTTCGGTTGGATCGGGCGGCAACAGCAGACGTGATTTCAAAAAGGCCAGCCAAGCCGCCATCACCAGATAATCAGCGGCCAGTTCGATCCGCAGCTCTTTGGCGCGTTCCACAAAGGTCAGATATTGCCGCGCCAGCTCCAGCACGGAAATCTTGCGCAGGTCGACCTTTTGGGTGCGCGACAGCATCAGCAAAACGTCGAGCGGTCCTTCAAAACCGTCGACGTCCACAATCAGCGCTTCAGCCGCAAGCCGGTCTTCGACCGATTGCGTATTTTCGGGAAAAAGCGTGTCTTCAGCCATATACCTGTCCGCTCATGAGAGCGGATAGTTCGTCCTCTGCGGCGGAAATGTCAAGCGGTTGAGGTGGCTTTCGCAGGGCCAAGGCGGCGGATGCACGCCGCTGGGCGGCCTCCCCCATCTCTCCTGCGGCGCCTGCCACGGCGCTACGTTCGGCCAGATCCGCATTGCACAGCAGAACAACGTCACAGCCCGCCGCCAGCGATTTCCGGGAAATGTCGGCATAGGATCCGGACAAGGCTTTCATCGAGATATCGTCTGTCATCAACAGACCGTCAAACATCATCTCGGTCCGGATCAGGTCGACCACTTTCGGCGACAAAGTCGCGGGCTGTTCGTCAATTGCGTCAAAGACCACATGGGCCGTCATCGCCATGGGCAGATCATGCAGCACTTTGAATGCGGCGAAATCCTGGGCCGACAATTCATCTTGCGATGCGCTGACACGGGGCAGATCCAGATGGCTGTCAGAGACCGCGCGCCCATGACCGGGAATGTGTTTCAGAACCGGCAGAACGCCGCCATCCAGATGCCCGTCCGACACCGCGCGGGCAATGGACACCACATCTGGCGTCGCCTCCCCGTAGCAGCGGTTTTTCAAAAACGGGTGGGTGTCGGCCATGGCAACATCCGCAATTGGCGCGCAATTGCTGTCAATACCAAGGCTGCGCAGCTCATCCGCGATCAAACGATACCGCAGATACATGGCGCGCGCGGCGTTTTCGCCGGCTTGCGCTACGTGATCCAGCGGCGCTTTCCATTCGCGGGCGAGCGGTTTGCGCAAACGTTGCACACGGCCGCCTTCTTGATCGATGGTGATCAGACACTCATGGCCCGCAGCTTCGCGAAACTCATCACACAGCGCGCGCACCTGATCGGCGCTGTCGATATTGCGCGCAAACAGGATGAAGCCAAAAGGTTTGGTGTCGGCAAACAGGGCCTTTTCCTCGGCCGTCAGGCGTAGCCCTTCAGCATCCAGGATCGTGGCCCCGTAGCGTGTCATCGTGTGGTCACCGGAATACAATCGGCGCTGCCTGCCACCAATGCGGCGCAGAAGCGGCGTGCATCAGAGAGATCGTCAAACCCCATGGCGCGCAAACGGTAGAATGTCCGGCCACCGCTTTCGGCGCGTTGGATCACCCGTTGTTTGCCCGTCAGATAGTCGGAAAACCGAGCGGAAATCCGGGTCCATTCAGACCGTGCAACCTCTGCGCTTTCATATGCACCAAGCTGGGCCAATCGGGTGCCGGTTGGCAGGCTGGTTGGATCCACGTCGATGGCCTGGCTGGTGGCTTCGGCGGGGGCTGATGCTGACAGGCTCGCCGGGGTGAAACGCGCCGGACGAGCGGCGGGGCGCAGCGACACGCGAACGCCGGGAGCATCAAGCACAATAGATGCCACAACCGGTTCGATTTGTGTCAGCGGCTCTGGCGGGACGATCGCAGGTGCAAGCGCCGCAACCTGGGTCACATTTCCGGCTATGTCGGACACCCCAGCAATAGGCTCCACCCCTTCGGTTAGGCGGGCCACCAATGCGTCTATATCATTGCTTTGAACACCTTCGGGCCGGGCCGGAGTGGGCCGTGTTGGAGCAATATCCGCAACTGCCAGATCAAGGTTCACTGGCGTGTTCAACGTCTCAATCTCGCTCAGCTGAGCAAAGGTTTTGTCATCCGCGCTGAGATCCAGTTCTGCCGGTGCCAGCGTCAGTCGGTCAGCGGGAGCGGCGGCGGTTCCGGTGGCGGCCACCTCGTTCACGGCCAGACCCTGATTGTCTGCCGGGCGTCCGCCGGGCTCTTCGGGAGAAATCCGCAAAGGTCCTTCGGCGGCGCGCACAACCGGAATTCCGGTCACATCGCGGGTAATCAGATTGTAGCCCCAATAACCAACGCCGATCGCCAGCGCCAAGGAGGCAACGCCGCCCATGATGCCCAGGGTGCGGGTCCAGTCGCGTTTTTCCGCTGAGGGCGGTGCGTAGTCTTGCGCGCCTGCTGCGAACCCTTGTGACGGCGCCGCGTATAACGTGCTGTCATACGCGGATTGCGCATAAGTTTCGGTCCCCGGACCGCTGTAGCTGCTGTTCGGGGTGTCGGTGGACTGTTGAAAATTGTTATTTGACGAGGAATCCCGCTCTTGGAATCCCTCTTGGGAATAGGCCTGGTGCGCACCAGCCTGCGTAAAATACGCCATATCCGCCTCTCTGCCCACGCGCAGGCCTCGATTAAGCCATGCAACGGGTCTCGTTTGAACTCTGCCTCAGTCCAGCGGTAGCGTTTATTAGTTGCGAATTTGTTTTCGCGTTATCGCATTTCTTCCGCCGGTTTCACGCCAAGAATACCAAGACCTGCGGAAATGACAACGGAAACGGCACGCGCGAGCGCCAAATTTGCATGTGTTGCCGAATGGTCGCCCTCGTTAACAAAACGTAAACTCTGGTTAGATTTGCCAAGGTGATAAAGCCCGTGCAGCTCGGAGGCGAGGTCATACAGGTAAAACGCCACCCGATGCGGTTCATTGGTGCGCGCGGCGATCTCAACCAGACGGGGCCATTCAGCCAGCTTTTTGATCACGGCCAATTGCGTTGGATCAGACACCAAAGTCAGGTCCGCCGCAGACAGTGTCTCATCCGAGGCGGCAACGCCCTGCTCTGCCGCTTTGCGCAATGTCGAACAGATCCGCGCATTGGCGTATTGGACGTAGAACACCGGGTTGTCCTTGGACTGTTCCAGTGCTTTGTCGAGGTCAAAGTCCAGCCCTTGATCGTTTTTGCGTGTCAGCAGCATAAACCGGGTGACGTCTGCGCCGACGGCATCGACCACGTCGCGCAGGGTGACAAAGGTCCCTGCCCGTTTGGACATTTTGAATTCTGCGCCATCTTTGAACAGTTTCACAAGCTGGCACAATTTGACATCGAGCGGCACCCGACCGTCAGACAGCGCCGAAACGGCTGCCTTCATCCGTTTGACATAGCCGCCGTGATCCGCACCAAAGACATCGATCAGCTCGTCAAAGCCACGCGAGACTTTGTCATAGTGATAGGCAATGTCGGGCGCGAAATAGGTCCAAGAGCCGTCCGATTTCATCACCGCACGGTCCACGTCGTCGCCGTGATCTGTGGATTTGAACAATGTCTGTTCGCGCGCTTCCCAATCGTCCGGTTTCTTGCCCTTTGGCGGCTCCAACACGCCGCGGTAGACAAGGCCTTTGGCCTTCAACTCCTCCAACGCCGCTTCGATACGGCCGGTGCCATAGAGCGATTTTTCGGAGTAAAAGACGTCCATCTCGATCCCCAACAGGGCGAGATCTTCGCGGATCAGCTTCATCATTTCGTCGGTGGCAAACAGGCGGAACGTCTCTAGCCAGGCGTCTTCGGGCTGGTCGATATAGGCGTCGCCGTATGTCGCCTTGAGCGCCTCACCCACGGGTTTGAGATAATCCGCCGGATAGGTCCCATCAGGGAATTCAACGGTCTGACCGTGTGCTTCGAGATAGCGCAGATAGGCAGAGCGCGCCAGGACATCGACCTGTGCGCCGCCGTCGTTGATGTAATATTCGCGGGTCACGTCATAACCGGCATAGTCCAGCAGGCTCGCCAGCGCGTCGCCAAAGACCGCACCACGCGTGTGGCCCACATGCAGCGGGCCGGTCGGGTTGGCAGAGACGTATTCCACGTTCACGCGTTTGTTCTGGCCCATGGTTGAGCGGCCGTAAGCCTCACCTCCGGCCAAAACGGTGCCCAGCACAGACTGCCAAACCCCATCCGCAAGGCGCAGGTTCAAAAAGCCGGGGCCTGCAACCGATGCTTCGGTGATGCGCGCATCCTCGGCCAATTTGGCGGCAAGCGTGTCGGCAATGTCACGGGGTTTCATCTTGGCCGGTTTGGCCAGAACCATCGCCGCGTTGGTCGCCATGTCGCCATGCGCCGCATCGCGCGGCGGCTCTACCGCGACATTGGCAAAGTCGAGCCCATCGGGCAGCGCCCCATCCGCAACCATAGCGGTGAGGTTTTCGATCACAAGCGAATGAATATCGGTAAAGAGGTTCATATCCGGCGTCCTATTGTTCACTCCAGCGGATACCCACGCCCCGGCACAGGGTCAACCTCTCGGAGGGAATTTGATCAATCGAGACGATGGCTCCGCACCTGAGTTACAGCGGTGAGGCCGCCGCGCGTTCTGGAAACAAGCGTTCATGCAGCTGCAAGGCAAAGCGGTCCGTCATCCCGGCTATATAGTCCGACACCAACCGCACCCGTGCGAGGGTATCGGGACAGGCCTGAATTTCCGGATGCCACCGCGCCGGCATCTCCATCGTGTTCTCAAGGTAATAACCAAATAGATCCTCAACCACAGTGGCGACATGGCTGCGCACCACCATGACCGAAGGCGCGCGATACATTCGGGTGAACAGGAAGGCGCGGATTTCTTTCAGGTCCTGCCAAAGCGGTGCGGAAAAGGCCACAATGGGCCTGCCCAAGGCTCGCACCTCTTCGACGGATGCAACGCCCGAGGATTTCAGGTTGGCCTGCGACGTATCAATCACGTCTGACACCAGCGCTCCAAAAACACGCCGCAACGCTTCATGCCGTCTACGGGTGGGCTCCAGTTCGGGATACGTCTTGTCGACCACGGCAAACGCGTCCGAGACTATCGGCAGAGCGCAGATATCGTCGTCCGTAAACAGCCCCGCCCGCAGACCATCGTGTAGATCGTGGTTGTTATAGGCGATATCATCGGCCAATGCGGCAACCTGCGCCTCGGTACTGGCGTGGGTTTCAAGTTCCAAATCGAACTGTGTATTACACGCGGCCAAGGCCCAGGGCAGCTCCCCCAGAACCGGGCCATTGTGTTTGGCAATCGCCTCCAACGTCTCCCAGGTCAGGTTCAACCCATCAAATTCAGCATAGTGTTTTTCCAACTGGGTCACGATCCGGATGGCCTGCGCGTTGTGATCAAACCCGCCGTAAGGTTCCATCAGAGCATGCAGGGCGTCCTCGCCCGTGTGGCCAAAGGGCGTGTGGCCAAGATCATGCGCCAACGCCACGGCTTCGGTCAGTTCTTGGTTCAACCCCAAAGCGCCGGCAATAGTGCGCGCGACCTGTGCGACCTCAATGGAATGGGTCAGACGGGTGCGGTAATTGTCGCCTTCATGTTCCACAAAGACCTGCGTCTTGTGTTTCAACCGGCGAAAGGCGCTGGCATGGATGATCCGATCACGATCTCGCTGGAACGGGGAGCGAAAACTGCTTTCTTCTTCAAAGATGCCCCGGCCTCGGGTACGATCGGGCATGGTCGCGTAAACCGCATGGGTCAATGATCTTTTCCTTGAAGTAACCTTGTCGCCTGGTTCGCACCTTTCTATATAATGAGTTGCGCTGCAACACGGCATTGGAGAGATCACATGCAATTGCCTCCCAAAGTGACAGAACGGGCCTTTGAACGGCTGGCCGAAATCGGCGCCGCCTCCCAAGGGCAGGCGCTGCGCATTGCGGTCGAAGGCGGCGGCTGTTCGGGCTTTCAATATCAGATCGAACTGGACGCCCCTGCGGCCGAAGACTTGGTGCTGGAAGGCAACGGCGAAAAAGTAGTGGTCGACAGCGTGTCGCTGCCATTTCTGGCCGATGCGGTTATCGATTTCACCGAAGAGCTGATCGGCGCGCGGTTTGTGATCAACAATCCAAACGCCACTGCAAGCTGCGGCTGCGGCACCTCGTTCTCGATGTGAGCTTGGGGGGGGGCACGTCCGCCCGTCGCCTATGCCACGCGTCCGTTGCGCGCGAATGCTTCAAAGAAACGTTCGAAATGCGGCGAACCCTGCTCTGCACTGCGCAGCAGTTCGCCATCATCGGGTGATAGGGACGCCATAATCCGTGGCCTTGCCGCGCTCCAAGGCAGGCGCCCAAAATTTTCGTTGCTGAACATCACTTGTGACAGGGTACGCATCACCCCTTGTGTGCGCGCAGCCCGGATCATCATTGCACCGCCCGGAATGGTTGGCTCAAACCCGCCTCTACCTGCGAGCATGGCCCACCAGGCTCCGACAAAATACATGTGATAGTCATCATGGTTGCCATCAAAGGCACCCGGAATGAACCGATAGCGTCGCATCGAGGCGGCCAGCGTATCTTCCCACAACTTAGGCACAGTGCTGCCCGCATAGCGCAACGCGATACACACCTCAGCCAAGAGATCCATGTTCTGATCCAAATAGGCCAGCGTACCAACGTGCCGCAGACTGACCAGCGCCGCGCCTGGCAGCTGCGGATCCTTACGACCATATTCCGACAGGTAAAACACAATATGTGTCAGCTCATATGCGATTTTGGTGTTAGGAATGGCAAATTGAGCGCTACAATCGGTAAATGCCCGGAGCCGATCATTGAGGCCCATGTCATCCAAGGCGAGATTACGCCGTTTCAACAACCGATGAGCTTCGGCGCGTTGCAAATCTGACAGCTCGGCCTCGACTATATTTTCCTTCAATACCCATTGGGCGAGTTTTTCGGATTTTATTCCGGGATAGCCCAAGTCCTCCAAATCCATACATATCGACAGGTAGAACCGATAGTATTGGCGGAAGAACAAAAGTCGGCGATCTATGTCTTCATAAAAATTTTCGAATACATCCACGCAGTCTTTATCTATGTCGCCTGCGCATTCCAATATATTCAACAATTCCGCATTTTCCTTCAACCAGAAGACGTCACTCTCTTGCCTTCGGGAATTGCAGAATGAATCCAGAAGGATATCGGGCGTAGCTGCAATAGGGTGGCCTTGAACTCTGTCGCGTAAGAAAACAATATTTCCCATCACACCCTCATATATGAATAGGATCTGCGCCAGGACATAACCCGGCGCAGAAAGTCGGTTAGCTGCCTGACGAAAACAGCATTACGGCTTCACCACTATGGGTTTGTGCCGAACAGGTTGGCGCAGAGCCTGAGGAGAACAATTCAGTTCTGCCACCACCAAACTCTGAAGTCGCATTTTCAACAATGGACCCTGATGAGAACAAAGACGCCCCCTCACCAGAAAACGCGTCCATTTTCGGTGCGCTGTTGTTCGAGAATTCTTGTTTTACTAAAGCAGTCATTTCGACCTCCACAATTTTAGCCACCCCTCAATTGCGTTTCAAAATGAGTAAATAATCAACAAGAAAAATTACGAGCCGCGGTTGGCGAATTCAGGGAGTGGCAATATCCACAAAATAAGTCACTAAAAATCATGATCGATTTAAACTTATGAATATTTAATACATAACTTCTCAACAAGACAAAAATGCAAAGCTTGAATTGGAAAATGTTATACATCCTTAGATTGCCGCAATGCGGCAACAAACACCTCAGAGTTCGAATCGCCGCTGAACGCGAAGCCGGGCTTGCCCAACCCCGCCGCATCGGCGATAGAACAACCAACCAGCCTTGATGCGGAGAGACCACTATGAAAATCGCAACCTTCAACATCAACGGGATCAAGGCCCGCGTAAACGCGCTGCCAGAATGGCTGGACGAAGCACAGCCCGATGTCGTCGTTTTGCAAGAAATCAAATCCGTGGACGAGGGTTTCCCACGCGAGATCTTCGAAGAGCGCGGCTATAACGTCGAAACCCACGGACAAAAGAGCTTCAACGGCGTCGCGATCCTCTCCAAACTGCCACTCGAAGATGTCACGCTCGGCCTGCCAGGCGATCCAGAAGATGAACAGGCCCGCTGGATAGAAGCCACCGTTGTTGGCAAGACAGCCATTCGGATTTGCGGGCTTTATCTGCCCAACGGCAACCCGGTCGAACTCACCGCTGACGGCACCCCGGTGTCTGGTGGTAAATATGATTACAAACTGCTCTGGATGGCCCGGATGCAGAAACGCGCCGAGGATCTGCTGTCGCAAGAGATGCCGTTTTTGATGGCCGGGGACTATAACATCATCCCGCAAGCCGAAGACGCCAAACGGCCAGAGGCCTGGCACGAAGACGCGCTTCACCGACCCGAAAGCCGCGCGGCTTATCAATGCCTGCTCAATCTTGGCCTGACCGAGGCGTTCAGAGCCCGTACTCAGGCCAGTGGCCACTACTCTTTCTGGGATTATCAAGCCGGGGCCTGGAACCGCGACGATGGCATCCGCATCGACCACTTCCTGCTCAGCCCGCAGGTGGCAGACCTGTTGCGGGACTGCCAAATCGACAAAGAGATCCGCGGTCGGGAAAAACCCTCGGATCACGTGCCTGTTTGGGTCGACCTCGACATTTAAGCGATCCCCCTCAGCGGGCGCCACCTGCGCTGCGCCACGCGCAGCGCTTGGCCCAAGGGGGATGTGTCTTCTCATAGAAGACATATATCCCGCGCGGGAGACCCGCCTTTTTGGGGGCCAAATTAGGCCGCTGTCACATCGTGGCGGTAGATCCAGTCAAACTGGCGAACCATCTTTTCTGGGGCCAGTTGTCCTGAGAGTTTCAACCCAAAATGCGCAGGCCAAGAGAACGGTGAGCGCAGGTGAAACTTCCAGGCATTGCGATTGGCCGCACCCACAACTTTTGCCGCGCGTGACCGACGCAAGCTTTGATAGCGTTCCAGCCCTTCTGCTATATTCGGGGTCGTCTCAAGGCTTTGGGCCAGAACCCAGGCGTCTTCCAACGCAAGATTGGCCCCTTGAGCCATAAACGGCAACGTAGGATGCGCCGCATCCCCCAATATGGCCACGCCGGGCGCATGCCAGGACTTGGCGACCGGGTGGCGGAACAGCCCCCACAACCCAACCGTTTCAACCGCATTTATCAACTGCGCCGCCTCACCCCCAAAACCTGCAAACGCATCGCGCAGGTTTTGCGGATCATCCGCATGCGACCAGCCTTCGTCGACCCAGGCGCGTTGTTGCTGCACCGCCACCAGATTGACAAGGCTGCGGTCGCGCAAAGGATAGGCCACCAGATGTCGCCCCGGCCCCATAAAGACCTGCGCCTCGGCTGGAAGGTCAATCACATTGGGAACCACCGCGCGCCAGGCCACCTGCCCGGTGAAAAACGGTCGATCCTCCCCGTTCAGGGCGACCCGTGTGTGTGAATGCAACCCATCGGCGCCAAGGATCAGATCCGCCGCACAGGACGATCCATTGGCCAGCCGCACCAGCGGCTTGGGCCCGAGCGTGACCTCTTCGACCTGTTGCAACAGCCGCACCTGCACCCCGGCGGCGCGCGCCGCATCTGCCAGAATACGGATGAGATCCGAGCGATGGCTAAAGAAATAGGGCTGATCGGGCGCGTATTGGTCGAAATCCAACCGGACCACTGGTGTCCCGTCACGATGTTTGCGCAGCACCACCCCGTGGGAGCGTGGACATTTCCACGCCAGCTGATCCTCAAGGCCAAGGGCGCGCAAAACCGCAACCCCATTGGGCGTGATCTGCAGACCTGCGCCCACTTCGGAGATTTCCTCGGCCTGTTCCAGCACGGTTACGCTGGCCCGATGGGCGCGCAACGCCAGCGCTGCGGCCAGCCCACCGATACCTGCACCGATAATAAGGATCTTCTGGTCTTTGAGTGTCATGACACCTATTCCGTGCCCCCCACCCAAAGTCATAAAGAAAAAGACGCCAGAGCAAAAGAGCCCGGGCGTCTTATAAATTTTGTCGCGTCATCACGTGATCTGACAGATTGGTCAGTCGTCGCGATGAACCTTTTCCCGGCGCTCGTGGCGTTCCTGGGCTTCCAGGCTCATCGTGGCGATCGGTCGGGCGTCCAACCGTTTCAACGAGATCGGCTCACCTGTGACATCGCAATAACCGTATTCACCTTCGTCGATGCGGCGCAGGGCGGAATCGATTTTTGCAACCAGTTTGCGTTGACGATCACGGGTGCGCAGTTCAAGCGCACGGTCGGTTTCTTCACTGGCACGGTCTGCAACATCTGGGATATTGCGCGTGCCATCCTGCAGGCCTTCGATCGTATCACGGCTGTCTGCGAGGATGTCATGTTTCCAGTTGATCAACTTGCGGCGGAAGTATTCAACCTGCCTTTCATTCATGAAAGGCTCATCTTCGGCCGGGCGATAGTCATCCGGCAGAAACACTTCTTGCTTCATTTCGGCTCCTTCGGTCTGGCCCATAATGTCAGTCTCTTTATTGCTCTTTTCAAACATATGGCGTCCCATATCGCAGCGTTTATCGTCTCAACGACCAATTGTCACTACACAATCATACCTACGTGAGGTTAAAACGGCCCTTAACATCATACGTGCGCAGCAAGTTCAAGTTCCAGGAGCGAAATACATGCATTTTCAGGGCACTAAAGAATATGTCGCCACCGATGACTTAAAGGTCGCGGTCAACGCCGCTGTCACTTTGGAACGTCCGCTGCTGGTCAAAGGGGAGCCGGGAACAGGCAAGACCGAGCTTGCCAAACAGGTTGCAACCGCGCTGGATCTGAAAATGATTGAGTGGAATGTCAAATCCACAACCCGCGCGCAACAGGGGTTGTATGAATATGATGCCGTCAGCCGTCTGCGGGACAGCCAGCTGGGCGATGAACGCGTTCATGACGTGAAGAACTATATCAAAAAAGGAAAACTGTGGGAGGCGTTTGAAGCCGGCGAAAAAGTGGTTCTGTTGATTGATGAGATCGACAAAGCCGATATTGAGTTTCCCAATGACCTGCTGCAGGAACTCGACAAGATGGCGTTCCACGTCTACGAGACCGGCGAGACCGTCACCGCGCTGCACCGACCGATCATCATCATCACGTCAAACAACGAAAAGGAACTGCCGGACGCCTTCTTGCGGCGCTGTTTCTTCCACTACATCCGCTTTCCAGATGCCGACACCATGCGCCAAATCGTCGAGGTTCATCATCCCGGCATCAAAGAGGTGCTGCTGACCACCGCGTTGACCCAATTCTACGAGATCCGCGACACGCAGGGTTTGAAAAAGAAACCCTCCACCTCGGAAGTGCTGGATTGGCTCAAGCTGCTTTTGGCAGAGGACCTGTCACCCGAGGACCTGAAACGCGATGGTGCCAACGCCCTGCCCCGCCTGCACGGCGCGTTGCTGAAAAACGAACAAGACGTGCATCTGTTTGAACGGCTTGCCTTTATGGCGCGCAAAAACCGCTAACTCTGATCTCCGCGTGCGGCATTGGCTGCACCCACAACACAAGGCAATACTTCATGTTGGTTATCCTACCGATCATCTCTGGCGTCGTACTTGGGGCGTATCGCGCCAAGAAACGCGGCGGCAACACGTTGGACATGCTGCAATACGGCGCGGCATATGGCATTATCTTTGGCCTGGTTGGCCTTGCCATCACCATCATCGCCCACCGCATGCTGAGCTAGGTTCGCCCATGTTCCAGCCCTTCTTTGAAAACCTCCGGTCAGAATCGGTGCCTGTCTCCTTGCGGGAATATCTGACGTTTCTGGAGGCCTTGAAGCGGGGGCTGGTGACCTATGACATCGACGGGTTCTACTATTTGGCGCGTGCGGCCATGGTAAAGAACGAACGCCACATCGACCGGTTTGATCGCGCTTTTGCCACCACCTTCCAAGGATTGGAACAGATCCCGCATGACGCCGTGGCCGAGGCTGTGGATCTGCCCGAGGAATGGCTGCGCAAGATGGTGGAACGCCACCTGAGCGCGGATGAGAAGGCGGAGATCGAAGCCCTTGGCGGTTTTGATAGGCTGATGGAGACGCTCAAAGAGCGCCTGAAAGAACAGGAAGGCCGCCATCAGGGGGGCAACAAGTGGATTGGCACCGGTGGCACCTCCCCCTTTGGGGCCTATGGCTACAATCCCGAAGGCGTGCGCATTGGCCAGAACGAAAGCCGCCACCAACGGGCGGTCAAAGTCTGGGACAAACGCGAGTTCCGCAATCTGGACGGCGACGTTGAACTGGGCACCCGCAATATCAAAGTCGCGCTGAAACGCCTGCGCCGCTGGGTGCGCGACGGCGCCCATGAAGAGCTGGATCTGGACAACACCATCCGCGCCACGGCTGAACATGGCTATCTGGACGTCAAAACCCGCCCCGAGCGCCACAATGCGGTGAAAGTACTGTTGTTTCTGGATGTGGGCGGGTCGATGGATCCCCATATCAAAGTGGTGGAAGAGTTGTTTTCAGCCACCCGCGCGGAATTCAAACATCTGGAGTATTTCTACTTCCACAACTGCCTTTACGAAGGGGTATGGCGCGACAACAGCCGCCGTTCGGACCAGCAGATCCCGACCATGGAAGTGCTGCGTACCTATGGGTCCGACTATAAATGTATCTTTGTTGGGGATGCATCGATGTCCCCCTATGAGATCGCCTATCCCGGCGGGGCCAATGAACATTGGAACCAGGAGGCCGGACAGACCTGGTTGGAACGTGCGCGCCAGCAATGGCCCGCCCATATGTGGATCAACCCACTGCCCGAGCAACGCTGGGGCTATACCCATTCCATTGGGATGATCCAGGAGATATTCGAAGACCGGATGGTGCCGATGACACTCTCCGGTCTTGAACGTGGCATGAAAGAGCTTGGACGTTAGCGCTTGGCATCTTCGCGTTACATCGGCGCGGCGCGCATCCGCGCGTGACGCAATGCGCGCAGTTCATCTGTTGACGGGCGTTTCTTTTTCCGGCTTTGCCGCTTGGTCTTTAGATGGTCGAATTCGCGCGGGTCTTTGGTCTGGTTGCACAAGGTCAACGCCAAGAGCCCCGCCGTGCCAGCCAGCAAAACCGCCAATGCGCCGCCGGATTTTGATAGGATCTCCACGGTCTCTGCGGGCAAATTCAACCCGTTAATCGCCGCCTGTGCCAGGCTCATCACTGCAAACCCTGCAAGGCCCAGACCGATGAACAAAAACGGCCCCAGCTCACGCAGATTGGGCGTTCTGACACGCCGAGGCAGCAGTTGTGGAGCGGCAAAGAACAGACACAACGGCGCGGTGCCCAAGATCAGCACGAGGCTTGGCCACACATCGTCAGTGCCGTTTTGCACGAGATTAAGAAGGGTTTGATGTCCGTGAATGACCAAAAAAGGCAGGCCCAACAAAGCCAAAGCCCGCAGGCAAAGGTGGTACGCGACTAAAGTTACACTGCGCATGATTGTTTCCTGTTTTACTTGTTACCACTCGTTAACCAAGGATTAACCACGATTCAGGGCAAAACTAGGGTAGAAAGCAGACAGCTATTGTCCTTTTCTGTGCCGGATCCCATATCAGTCTCATGCTCAAGTTTTCTCCCATTCTTCTGGCGCTCATCTATGGGCTGGTCACCTACCGACTGTCTGTCTGGCGCACCCACAAGGAACTGGACCAGCGCTCGACCGAGCTTGCCGACCGGCGTATGAAACAGGTGACCGACCAGCTTGCAGCCGCGTTGGAACTGCCCCGCATCCCGGTGTTTATCTATGAGGTCGACCCGGTGAATGGATTGGCTGCGCCGGATGGACGGATTTTCATCACCCGCGGCTTTTATCAGAAATACAAAAACGGTGAGGTCACGGCCGAGGAAATGGCCAGCGTGATTGCGCATGAGCTTGGGCACGTGGCACTTGGCCATGCGCGCAGACGGGCGATTGATTTTTCCGGTCAGAACGCCCTGCGCACCGCTTTGATGATGATCATCGGGCGGTTTGTGCCGATGATCGGTCCCTGGATTGCGGGCATGTTGACCAACCTACTGGCGGCGCGGCTGTCGCGCGGGGACGAATATGAGGCGGATGAATATGCCGCCGCGCTTCTCAGCAAGGCCGGTATCGGGATCGCACCGCAAAAAGAGATGTTTCGCAAACTGGATGAGCTGACACAGTCCCGCGCCGGCATGGCGCCCGCTTGGTTGATGAGCCACCCGAAAACCGATGAACGCATCGCGGCGCTGGAACAGCTTGAGGCGAAATGGGACCACTCTAAACCAAGTTAATTGGCGAATGTGTCCCGTTCAAAAGCCACAAGGTTGCCGCCCGCCACCAAATGTTCCAAGAACAATTCCCGCACATAAGCGTCGCTTTGGTTCAAGAACTTGATTTCATCGGCTGTCAGTTCCCGCCGCGTATACCCTTGGTCGACAAGACATTTGTCGACCGCATTGCGCGCCCCGTTTTCACGAATGTGTTCCGCCGTCGCCGCGATCGTCAAGGGACCGACGATGATGCCCCCCCACAAAGGGCTGAACCAGTAGCTGGCGGTCAGGTTCTGCCGCGCACCAATCGGTCCCTGCGGCGCACACAGCTCAAAAGCTGCTTTTGCATCATCCAGCGACTTGCCAGCCTGAAACGGAACGGATGGACCAGGTGCCTCAGCACAAGCGGCAAGAAGCCCCAGGCCGAGAAACGACCATTTGCGCGCAACGCGACGAACGGTGGAAGTCACAGAAAGAAGCGGCATATGCAGGGTCATAATAGAAATTCCGAAAACGAAAAGCGGGATGGTCCAGTACAACCAGAGATATCACTAGATTTCACCTGATATCAAATGCCTTAGGATGAGGTTTTAAAAGAAATTTATCCCTGTGGCGGCGCTGCCCCGGATTACGCCTGTGACAGGGCTTTGGCCAATCGCGGCAGCCGGGCTTTTTTCAGCAGGCGGCGGATGTCCCAAATGTCGCCGGACATCTGATTTGCCGTTGCCAGAATACGCGCACCGACCGACTCAATCGCCTGCGGCTCGGCCAACCAGAAGCCATACAGCAGCTCATCCGGTGTGTGGCGCAACAGGCCTTCCTCACTCAGCGTGTGGCGCGGGAAATCTTTGTTGTTCACGGTGACAATACCGTCTGCATGTCCGACTATTGCTGCCGCCAGCACGTGAATGTCTGCCTCATCCGGAAGCCACAGCCGCGCCTCAACTCCGGCGGCGGGCGTGACCTCAGCCTTTGACCAAGCCGAGCGCAGCAATGCAATCTCACCCCGCGCTTGCGCTTCGCCTTCGGGGCCCAGTTTGCGTGAGGCCCGCGCCCATTCTTCCAGAATGCGAGCGGACCACAGCGGGGTAAAACACCCTTGCTGCGCTGCGCCCAACAACATCTCACGCATGACCGTTGGGTAGATCACACAGGTGTCGAGCAGCAGCTTCACAAGATCAATCCAGCCGGAAGAAGACAGATTTCAGATATCCGCTCTCTGCCAATTGCGGCATTTGCGGATGGTCCGGCCCGGCATAGCCCGTGTGCAACAGCTGCCCACGCCGCCCAGCGCGGCCAATGCCGCGGGCCGACGAATTGCGAAATTTGGTCAGATCTGCCGCGTGTGAACAGGAACACAGGCCGAGGTATCCGCCCGGAGCCACAAGCGGGGCTGCAAGTTTTGCCACGCGTTCATAGGCGCGCAATCCGGCCTCAAGTGCGACTTTTGACGGGGCAAAGGCCGGTGGATCACAAACGACCACATCAAACTGCGCCCCTTCTTCGCCAAGGGCGGTCAGGACTCCAAAGGCATCGCCCTGACGGGTCACAAGCCGGTCGCCACATCCGCTGGCTTTTGCTCCCATTTGCGCCAATTCCAGCGCGGCCGCAGATCCATCAACGCAAGTGGCCGTTCCGGCCCCGTTGGCCAGCATCGCCAGACCAAATCCGCCCACATGGGAAAACACGTCCAAAACCCGCGCACCCTCAGCCACCAGACGCGCAGCAAAGGCATGGTTGTCGCGCTGGTCAAAGAACAGACCGGTTTTCTGCCCACCGGTCAGATCGGCCATATAGGTCGCGCCGTTCATCTCGACCGGCACAGGCGCATCGGGGGCTTGGCCCAGCATAACCTGCTCCACATCGTCCAGCCCTTCGAGGGACCGGGTGCGGCCGGAGGCGTTTTTCAAAATTGTGCTGCAGCCAGAGACCTTGGCAAGGGCCGCACACAGCGCCTCGATATGGGCATCGGCCCAGGCGGCGTTGGGCTGCACCACACAGGTGTCACCAAAACGGTCAATGATTACACCGGGCAGGCCATCGGCCTCGGCATGGATCAGACGATAATAAGGCTGCGCATAGAGCTGCGCGCGCAGTTGCAGGGCGCGCGTCAAGCGGGTTTCAAACCATCTTTGGTCAATCTCGACATCGCAGTCACGATCCAGCATCCGGGCAATGATCTTGCTGTCGGGGTTGACGGCCACCACCCCCAATGGGCTCTGTCCTTCATCCTCAAGCACGGCCAAAGTGCCGGGTGCCAGCTTGCGCGTGCGCCGGTCCGTCACCAATTCATTGGAATAGACCCAGGGAAACCCATGGCGCAGCGCGCGGGCGTTTGCTTTGGGTTTCAGTCTGATACGGGGGCGCACAAGCGCATCTGTCGGATCTGTCATACGCCCTCTTACCCAGATGTCTGCACAGGGAAAAGGGGGAAGCGTGTTTTTGACAGTCTAACGTGCCCGCCCGCGCCATCCCCCGCGCCGCTTTGGGCGTGCTGTGTCGGCTAAGCCTGCTTGCAACACCTCGGTCATCGGATGAGCGGGGTGGTCGCCCTGATAGGCCTGCAACAGCTGTTCGATCGCGTCTTTGCTGTTGATCCCCTCCGGCAAGCTCAGCGCCCAGTCGAGGAAGATACTGCGGCACTGTTCTGTTGTGATCCCGTCAATGCGGAAGGCCTCGTAGATCAACCCCTTTGGGTCCAGTGCGTCATTCTTGGTCATTCGTACCCTCAAACTTCAAAGCCGCCTCTGCAATCTCGGCGCAAGTTGCGTAGCGTGCGGTGAGCGTGTTCACCAATTCATCCATGTCACCCATCCCGGCCACGCGACAGATAAACCGGGCCGCACCTTCGCCCATCGCCTCGCGGCCCAATGGCTGATCGCTGAGCAGGCGCGCGGCCATTTGTATCTCGACAAACAGATCATAACTGGCACGCAACTGATCCACCTGATCCTTTGCCAACCACCCGCAGGCCACGGCCGCATTCAGCCCGGCGTCGATGCCGCGCTCGGGTTCGCCCGCAAGCAGCGCGCCGGTCTGCGCCAGCAGCTCCACATCCACCATACGCCCTGCGCCGTTTTTAACATCCAGCAGGCCTTTGGGCTGTTTGGACGCCGACAGGCGTGCGCGCATTTCCGACACCTCACGCAGGGCTGTTTGGCGGTTGGTGTCGGTTTTCAATACGTCCGCGCGGATCACCTCGACGTCATTGGCCAGACCTGGCGTCGCCGAGACCACCCGCGCGCGCGTCAGCGCCAGATGTTCCCACATCCAGGCTTCATTGCGTTGATAATTGTCAAAAGCGCCAAGGCTGGTGGCCACGGGTCCTTGCGTGCCAGAGGGGCGCAGACGCATGTCGACCTCATACAATCGTCCCCGCGCCATCGGGGCGGTGAGCGCCGTGATCAGAGCCTGCGTCAGACGCGCATAATAAGCCCGCGACGGCAGGGGGCGTTTCCCGTCCGAGCTTTCATGGGACTGCGGATCATAGATGACAATCAGGTCGAGATCCGATTTGGCCGTCATCTGACGCGCCCCAAGCGAGCCCATGCCCAAGACCGCCAGCCCCCGCCCCGGCGGGGGTCCGTGTTTGCTAGCAAACTGGTCGACAACTACAGGCGTCACCCCGTCGATCACCACCGAGGCCAGCTCAGCATATTGCTGCCCTGCCTGTTTGCCGCTGATCAAGCCGCGCAGATGGTGGACCCCGATACGAAAGGTCCATTCCTTGCACCAGGACCGCGCCGCATCCAGTTTGGCCTCATAATCATCCTCGGCCACCAGCCGCGCGTTGAGCTCTCCCAAAAGGGTGGCGGCCGTAGGCCAGGGCGCAAAAAACGCACCGCCAATAACCGCGTCGAACACGGATGAATTGCGTGACAAAAACTCTGCAAGCTCTTGCGACGTCCCAACAATATCCATCAACAGATCGATCAGTTGTGGGTTTGCCTCAAACAAAGCAAACAGCTGCACCCCCGCCGGCAACCCGGCCAAAAAACCATCCAGCGCCAAGAGCGCCTCGGTTGGTTGTGCGGTTTTCGACAGGCGCGCCAAAAGCTCAGGGCGGAGCCGGTCGAAAATCTGCGCCCCGCGTTCGGACCTCAGCGCCGGATAGGTCCGCCAGCGGCGGATCACATCATCGTCCAGATCGGGCGGCAGTTCGGGGTCTTCGTCTTTTGCCGGGCCACCAGTGCCGGGCGCAAAGAAACGATCCGCCAAGGTCCGCACCGCATGCAGGCGTTGACCCACGTCGTCCAGCAGCTCTTGTGTGTCCAGATCCATCAAACAGGCGATCCGGGCAAGGCCGTCTTCGGATTTTGGCATCCGGTGGGTCTGGGCGTCATGCACCATCTGGATGCGGTGCTCGACTGTGCGGTGCATGCGATAATGGTCGCTCAGCTCCTCTGCGACCTCAGCCGCGAACCAACCCTTTTGTGCCAGACGTTCCAACCCTTTGACCGTTTCACGACAGCGCAGTTCCGGGTCGCGCCCACCTGCAATCAACTGGCGGGTCTGGGTGAAAAACTCGATCTCACGAATACCGCCCTGCCCCAGTTTCATGTCATGTCCCGGAACAGACAGATCACCATAGGTGCCTTTGTTCGCGCGGATCCGCAGGCGCATGTCATGGGCATCCTGGATGGCGGCGAAATCCAGATGGCGTCGCCACACAAAGGGACGCAAGCCTTTCAGGAAGGTCTCACCCGCAGCGATGTCTCCCGCACAGGCGCGGGCCTTGATGTAGGCGGCCCGCTCCCACGTGCGCCCCAGACTTTCGTAATACCGCTCGGCCGCCTCCATCGCGACGCAGACCGGGGTGACAGCCGGGTCGGGTCGCAGGCGCAAATCGGTGCGAAAGACATACCCATCGGCTGTCTTGTCGCTGAGGATACCGCACATGTTGCGGGTGGCGCGCACCAGGGCCTGACGCACCTCGTAAAAATCATTCGGGTCATACCGGGTTTCGTCAAACAGGCAGATCAAATCAATGTCGGAGCTATAGTTCAGCTCATGCGCGCCCATCTTCCCCATGGCGAGCACCGACAGACCCGCGGCCGAGGCGATATCCGCCTCGGATTGTCCCGGCAGCTTGCCACGGGCGATCAGCTTGGCGACCTCAGACTTCAGAGCCACATCCACCGACAGCGCTGCGAAATCCGACAGGGCGGTTGTCACCTGCTCCAAGGTCCAATGACCTGACAAATCGCAGAGCGCCGTCAACAAAGCGATCCGCCGTTTGGCACGACGCAGTTCCATACGGAGCTGCGCGTCCTCGATGTTTGGCATGTCATCCAACACCTGCGCCAAAGCCGCGCTTGGATTGTCCAAGGCGTCTGCAAGCCAGTCACGTTCGTGCTGGATCAAGCTTTTCAGATAGGGGCTGCTGCCCGCGGTGCCTGCAATTAAGGCGCGATACTCGGGCTTTAACCACGGCAGTTGATCCAACGTCTCTTGTGCAAGTGCGTCATCAAAGGGGCGCGGCGAACGGGTCATTTGCAAAGCAGTGGTCATGCCCACAACCTGCGCTGCCCGCATGGGAAGGTCAATTCCTTGATGGCTGATACGAGGCACATATATTGGCCGTTACCGGAAGAAGCAGGAAGAAGCAGGAAGAAGCAGGAAGAAGCAGGAAGAAGCAGGAAGAAGCAGGGTAAGTCAATAAAAACAGAGGTTCACGCAATCAAAAGAGACAAAGTGGTGGTGACTTTCGTGTCCGTCATAGAGGGCATAAATATCGATTTAAGGCGACTTGATGCCTGGTCGGGACAAAGATGTCGTCAAACTCAACAGAATCCCAAAAACTCAATTTAAACAACGCTTTACCCTTGGAGGCGCTGTTCATTGGTCACTTAGGTTTGAGGCCAGCGGATATCTGGAACCTGAAACAAGGTTTTCAGGTTCCTTTTTCTTTTTCGACAACCAAATTCAACCATACGAAACAACACCTTAAAGGTCCATCATCTACTCAGCTGCGACACGGGAACTTAAGACCGTTTTAGGCCCCTTCAGCATGGTCGACATGGTGCAGTACTTCTTAGAACCGTAAGCAACCGAAACACTGCCACAGCGGGTTACGTAACCCAGACGATTTAGGATGCTTACGTAATTGGTGCGCGAAAATGCGATGGTTTCGGTAGCACCTTGCGCCAGCAGGAAGCGGTTAGCGGTGGAGAACAACAGTTCCAAAGATGAAATTGAGCGCGCTTCTGTTCTGGTCATTTTCTAACACTCACCGCCCAGTGGCAACTGCAAACCGTGGATAATATTAGGAGGAATGGAGGGAAGTTTACCATTCACCGCGTCCTGGATCAGCTACAATGGCTGCCCGCGACGCAAAGGGACCCCTGACCGCACTGTAACAAAGGGGAAAACGCGTGTGTTATGGGACATTAGTAATTGCAGAAGCCGGAAGAGACCGGAAAATCTCGGAAGGGCTAATGAAATAAGAGGCTTGGATGGGATTGGCGCTGAAAAACCAAAGTTGAAAGAGCGGCTTCAACTGATCTTAAAACAAGCGTCGAAGCCATAAACTGAAAGCCTGGGACACTTTCGTTTTCAAAAGGGTCCAGTTCGGAAACGTACAAGAAAACAAGGCTAAACGGCCACTGTGCTTGAAACTACATTGCCGAAGCTACGTTCAGGACTTGAAAATAGTCGGATTTTGCAGCGCCAGCAGTTTCAAGTTGGAAAAGTTGTTTCACAGCAAGCATATAAGACAACGGTTTGCCTCGATATAGGGTCCCTAACATGAAACGTATTTTCCGTTCCAGATTTAAGGTGCCGCACCGGCGCGTGAACCGGGGCGGCAGATCACATCAACAGGCGAACAGCTCCAACACAATATGTGCCAAAGCAGATGGGGTGGATGG
>NZ_JAHHIR010000009.1 GCF_018678075.1 Epibacterium ulvae
TTCGCCAGAGTGCTCGTCCTAGATATTTGCAGGCTCTTACGGCTTCGTTTCGCGCGATAGCTCCTGCCGTGCTTGACTTCCAAAGTTGGGCATTCTTGCGTGGTGCGATGATGGCTGCGGCTCCCCGAGCGGTGATCACATTGCGACATCTGCGCGTGTCATAGGCTCCGTCAGAGGTGACCGTGGCAATCTCTTGGTCGGGCGGGATCTGTTCCAGAAGGTCGGGCAGCATAGGCGCATCGCCTACGTTGCTTGTCGTGACGCCAACTGCACGGACCACCAGTGTTTCCTCATCCATCTCGAGGTGCAGCTTGCGCCAAAGGCGCTTCTTTGGCCCGCCATGTTTGTGCGCGTTCCACTCGCCTTCGCCTGCCCCTGCCCGGCAGGCCCATCCAAAGGATGCTGTCGAGAGGGGGCTTTGATCCCTGTCGCGTCGATGAGCAGATGCAGAGGCCCCGACCCACAACGGTAAGGAATGGTGACGTTCAGCGTCTTCTGACGCCGACACAGAGTGCTGAAGTCTGGAACTTTCCAGTCTAGCCCGGCCAGCAGCCGTAGGCTTTCGAAAAAGCCAGCCGTCTGACGAAGCGGCATGTCGAAAAGCACCTTCATCGTGAGGCAGGTCTGGATCGCAGCGTCACTGAAACTCTGCTCACGACCCCGTCTTCCCGTCGGGGCCGCATGCCACGACATCTCGATGTCAAACCAAATTGATAGCGAACCGCGCTGCTTCAGCGCGTCGGTCATTGTGCTCGAACCAATGGCGCATCATTGACCAACTGTACGAAGGCCAGTTCCTGGTCTTGTACTTCGTAGGGGGCCGACTGCTCATGCAAGACAGCTACCACACTGGATTCTTAAGATGAATCCCTAACGCCACTTGTCCAACAGAGCCGCACAGCGCCAGAACCCGCAGGTATTCGGTGATCCCGCCAAGGGCGCAGACTTCAGGTTGTGCGATATCCGACCCTCGGCTTTCAGGCAATCCGGGCCAGTCCCAACGGTTGAACTCCGCCTCGCCGCCCGAGATGCTCACCTTCAGCCCCGCGCGCAACTCGCGGTAGCCGTCGAGGTCTTCGGGAGCGATCGGCTCCTCGAACCAATAGGCCCCAAGCTCGTCAAGCGCGCGCCCCACGTAGAAGGCATCCGAGGTGTTGTAGGCATAGTTGGCGGCGGCCATGAAGTCAAAATCGTCCCCGACCCCGCGCCGCTTCGGCCAGTTTCACGCCATCCATTGCGCCAAGGCAGATTTTCATCTTGGTGGCGGCAAAGCCCATATCCTTGATCGCCGCGGCCTCGTCAACAAAGCGCGCCACGTGATCCTCCACGCTCTCGCGTTTGAGCATCATGCCATAGCCGTAGGAGGGCACATGGGAGCGATGCGCGCCGCCGATCAACTTGTGGATCGGCTGGCCTGTGACCTTACCCGCGATGTCCCACAACGCGACATCAACCCCGGAAAGCGCTTGCAGCGGCATCCCATTTTGCCCGAGGTCGCGCAGCAGGTTGTAGACCTTGTGCCAGATCACATCGCGATCCATCGCGTCCATGCCCAGCACCATCGACTGGATGACCTTCTCGACAATGGCCTTGTTGGCCAACGCCACATTGCCCGGACCGAAACACTCGCCCCAGCCCGTGATGCCCTGATCGGTCTCGGCCTCCACCAGATGCGCCGTGCGCTTGGCATAATATTGCTGCGAATAGCCAAGTTCCTCGGGCATGTCGCATTGTAGCACTTGACTGGTGATCTTGAGGGCATTGGTGAGTATCACGGGTTTCAGAAAGTCCTCCATCAGGTCAGCCCTCGGCTGATGCGTTTGACAACGAGGTAATCGTTGAGGGCGAGACGCGAGCAATCATGCCCGATCCCCGATTGCCCGATACCGCCATGCGGCAGGTAAATGCCGTACTTGACGCCGTTGATCTGCACCTCGCCGTAGCGCAGACGTTTGGCCACGCGCTCGGCCAGCGCCAGATCGGCGGTGAAGATGTAGGAGGCCAGACCGCCCTCCCCGCCGTCATTGGCGCGCTCCAATACGTCGTCGCGGTCATCAAAGGGGATAAGGCTCACAACGGGACCAAAGATCTCGTCCTGATAGATCTGCATCTCGGGCGTCACTCCATCCAACACGGTGGGCGCGAGGAAATGCCCCTTCTGGAGCCCCTCGGGACGATCGCCGCCTGCACGCAGAACGGCGCCCTTCTCCACGGCGCCATCAATAAGCCCCTTCACACGGGTCCATGCGCGACCGTCGATCATCGGGCCGGTCAGGATATCCGCATCCTTGTCAAAGCCGACCTTCGTAGCCTCGGCACGCGCCACCACCTTGTCACGGAAGACTTCATAGACCTCGCGCTCAACAAAGATGCGGTTCGGCGCGACACAGATCTGGCCCGCGTTGTTATACTTCACCGTGGTCACGATATCGGCGGCAAGATCGAGATCGGCGTCCTTATAGACCAGCACGGGCGCGTTGCCGCCCAACTCCATCGACATCTTCTTGATCGAGGTTGCCCCCACCTTCATCAGGTGCTTGCCCGTATTGGTCGAGCCGATCAGGGTGATGAGGTCGGGGATGGTAGACGCGGCCAGCGCATCAGAGGGCGCATAACCATCCGTCGTCAGGACGTTCACTACCCCCGCAGGCAGGCCGATCTTGTGGCACAACTCACCAACCGCATACGCCGACACAGGGGTCGTGGCTGAAGGACGGATGATGATCGGACAGCCCGCCGCCATCGCCGGCGCGATCTTGTAAGCCAGGTTGAGCAGCGGGAAGTTCCATGCCAGATAGGCCACGGCAACACCAACAGGTTCGTGGACGATGCGGTGATCATGGGTCCCTTCAAGGTCACGCAGTATCTCGTCGTGAACGCGGGCAATCTCCTCGGCGTAGAATTTGAGCGCTCGCTCCAGAAGATCGAAATCCTCCTGCGTCCCACCCCACGGCTTGCCCATCTCCTGATGGATCAGCCCGCGCAGCATCTCCTCGTTCTCGATCACCGCGTCGCGCAGTTTCAGCAGCCAGCTCTGGCGCTCGGCAACCGAGGTGGCCGCCCAACTCTCCGCCGCATCCCGCGCGGCATTCAGCGCCTTCTCCACATCATCCAACCCCGCAGCCGCAACCGTCGCCACGCATTCTTCCGTCGCTGGGTTCACCACATCGAGACAGGCCTGCCCGTCAACCAGGTCTCCGCCGATATACATCTTCTTGTGTAGGGTCATCGTCACTTCCACTCGCTAAAATTCAATAGTCATGCGCGCTTAGGCTGTCTTCACCCGCCCTTTGAGCTCGGCCAGAAGCGCATCGCTCCCGCGCGCCAAAAGGCCAGTGTCGGTCCCGCACGCGACGAAGGTGAACCCATCATCGAGAAGCTGCGCGGCCAGAGCCACGTCAGACACCAAGGTGCCCACAGGAACGCCCTTTTGGATCAAACGCTGCGCGACAGGGCGAACTTTGTCCCAAACTTCACGTGCCGTGGGCTGCCCCATCATTCCGATATCAGCGGCAATATCCGCTGGGCCAAAGAAGATTCCCGTCACCCCATCCACATCAGCGATAGCCTCTGCCTGTTCCAACGCAGCCAAGGTTTCTAGTTGCAGGAGCACAGCTGTTTCGTCCTCAACCCGCGCGGCATAATCGGAGATGCGCCCGAACTTGGTTGCGCGGGTTGCCCCCGACACGCCACGAATTCCGCGCGGCGGATAGCGTGTAGCAGAAACTGCGGCCCGTGCCTCCTCAACAGTTTGGATCATCGGGAACAAGATACCCGGCGCGCCGAGATCAAGCAGGCGCTTAACCGCCACCGCGTCATTCCATTCCACACGGACAATCGGCACTGTTTTGTAGGCGGAAAAAGCCTGAAGTTGTCCGAGTACACTAGCGTATTCGTTATGACTGTGCTCCATATCGACTAGCGTCCAGTCGTACCCTGCCGACGCCACCACCTCTGCTGCAAAGTTGCTGCATAGAGTGACCCAAAGGCCAATCTGTTTTACTCCATCGCGCAGCGCGTGGGTGAAGCGGTTTTCAGTGTATTTCATTGCGCAAATGCCTTTATGTTGTCTATGAGTAGGGATAATCACATTATCTTTTCGAAAGCTGGCGAAGTCAGCCGCTCTTGGGCTTGGATTGTGAGGGATCGCCCTATAGACATGGCGAACCCCAACCGTCGCCCCAAACAACAAAAACGTGCGAATATCCCATGAAGCAGCCCGCCACAGGAACCGACGCTGAAAACGCTTATCTGGCGCTCAGGCAGGCCATCGTCACTGGCGATCTGCCGCCCGACCGCAAGCTCAAAATTGCGGAACTGCGCACGCAGTTCGGATTTGGGGCCGCGCCCCTGCGTGAGGCTTTGTCGCGCCTGTTTGGCGAGCGGGTTGTGGTGCAGCACTCCAACCGTGGATTTTATGTACGAAAGGTGTCTGCGGAAGACGTCGACGACCTCGGTCGTGTGCGCATCCAACTTGAGACTGAGGCTTTGCGCGACAGCCTGCGACGCGGCGACGACGCATGGGAGGCGCAACTTGTCGCCGCCTACCATAGCTTGCGTCTGGCCGAAGAACGCGGCACGGGCAAAGACGCAATCGAGTTGCGCAACCGTGCCTTTCACGACTCGCTCGTAGCGGCGACACCGTCGCGATGGCTGCTTGACCTGCGTGAACAAGTTTACGCCCATCACGAACGCTATCGCCATCTTTCGCGCAGCCTTGGACCGAGCGGACGCAATACTCCAGCGGAACATGCGGCAATCTTTGAGGCCGCAATTGCGAGAGACATCGAGGAAACCTGCCGATTGATGGCACAGCATATCAAGCTGACCACAATCGCCGCCGTTAAGGCTATGGCACAATAACTCAGCTGCAGGCCCATGACGTGGAGCAAGGAGCGGCGTTCTCACCGCTATGCCCCGCATTTCACGCATAGCTCGTCGCCCCATCTGGCTTGCGCATAAGCGGGCGCGACCAATGGGTATATTCTTCGGTCTTAAGCGCCTCTTCGATGATTTCGACGCCCCAACCCGGACGATCCGACCGCAATTCCAGATAGCCATCAACCGGAATATAAGGGTCCGCAATCCAAGGTACATCGTGATGCACTTTGTATTCGAGGATTTTGAAGTTGGTGCAGGCGGCTGAGAAATGAACGTTATGTGCGGTCGCTAGCGGCCCCATTGGGTTGTGCGGTGCAACAGGCACGGAGTGGGCATCTGCCACCTCCGCAATCCGCCGCATCTCAGTCAAGCCGCCAACCACAGCAATATCAGGCTGCACAATATCCGCACCGCCCGCGCCCAGGAGCGCAAGGAACTGATGACGATTATAGAGAGCCTCCCCCGTGGCCAATGGGATATTCATCTTGGCTTTCATCTGGCCCCACGCTGGCATGTGTTCAGGGCGCAGCGGCTCTTCAAGGAAGAAGGGGTCGTAAGGTTCGATCGCACGCGCAAGGCGCACGGCGTCGATCCCCTCCATCAACACCGAGTGTGCATCGAAAGCGATTTCGAAATGCGACGGCAATCCTTCGCGCAGAGTGCGGAAATAGTCAGCTGTTGCCTCGCACACTTCCCCCCAACGGTTCTCAAACGGATGTTTGCGGTAAGGTGAAAGCTTGAACGCGGTGAAGCCAAATTCCATGTGTAGGTTGGACAGAACCTCGACGCCATTATCGGGCGCGCCGATAGCGGTGCAGTAAACGCGCACCTTGTCGCGCATATGCCCACCGAGCATCTGAAACACTGGCACCCCAATCGCCTTGGCTGCAATGTCCCATAGCGCGTGATCAACGGCGGAGAATGCTGCAAGCCCAAGCGCGCCCGGTGGGAAACGGGCGACGTGCATGAGCTTTTCATGCAGATATGTCACACGGCGCGGGTCTTCGCCCAGAAGATGCGTTGCGAAATAGTCGAGGATTGGAGCAACGGCTCGCTCTGGCCCGTGGGCATAGGTCTCGCCCCAGCCCGTAATTCCCGCGTCCGTCCTAATCGCCACGAGCACCCGAGGGCGGTCGTCAACGCGTTGCATGTAAGTTGTGATTTCTGTGATTTTCATTGTTTCAACGCCGGATTTAAATGTTGCTGGTGGTCGTGTTGTTCATGTGCGGGGCGGCCGTCGATGTAACTACCAACAGGGAGTTGATAGCCGCCGTAGGCCAAGACATCGTTCTCTGTCTTCATCCAGTCGAAGAGCAGCGTCAGAAGTCGGGACTTCTCTTCTTTCAGCGCAGGATCGTCGGCACGGTTGATCCGCTCTTGCGAGTCAGTTTCGAGGTCGTACAGCTCTTCGAGGTCATGCGGACTCCATGCATATTTGTAGCGGGTCTCGCGAATGCCGCGGAATTTGAATTGCCGACCCTGATATACGTCATAGCCGTAGAACACATGGTCGCAATCCGTCGTGTCATAGCCGCGCGCTGCCTCGTCAGCGGTCAAGATGAGGGCAGCATCGCTCTTGACCAGTACGGTCGGGAAGAGATCGCGGAAGCTGACGAAGCCCTCGTTGACGGCGGCGGAGGTCTGCCCTGCGTCGCGCATCAGCATCGGGATGCGCATCACCTCCTCGTAAAAGAACGGTCCCTTGTCGAACCACCCGTGCGCACCAAGCATCTCGCCATGATCAGCGGTGAAGGTGAGGCTGGTGCTGTCGTCCAACCCGAGCGCACTCATGCGGCGGCGGAACTGGCCGAAGAGGTCGTCGATGAAGGAGCAAAAGCCGAAATAATGCTGCGCAGTGCGGCGCCAGTCCTGCTGGTCCAACCCGCGGGTGTCCTGGCAAGGCCAGTAGGACGCGCCCTGTGCCAACGGCTTCCCCTCCTCGGTGAACTGCGGCAGGAAGTTTTCCGGCACGTAATCCTCAGGCAGATCGTCATACATCGCCACCCAGTCTGCGGGCACATGATGCGGGAAATGCGGCCCGGGAAGCGAGACGATGAGGCAAAACGGCTTGTCCCCTTTCGACAGGGTTTCAAGCTCCTCGATCCCTTTAAGCACCCGTTTTTCGTCCAAGTGGGTGCCTTTGGTGATCGTGCCGTAGAACGGTGTTTTACGC
Source organism: Epibacterium ulvae (assembly GCF_018678075.1). Taxonomy (GTDB): domain Bacteria; phylum Pseudomonadota; class Alphaproteobacteria; order Rhodobacterales; family Rhodobacteraceae; genus Epibacterium; species Epibacterium ulvae_A. The sequence continues at coordinate 7,055 of NZ_JAHHIR010000009.1, forward strand.
AGTGTGGCAAATTCCAGTTCGTCATCAGGAAACAGAGATTCATCGCCGCCGTCACTCAAATATGCCTTAATTCCGCGCTCTTTCAAAGTCCCCGCGCCGAGATGCCATTTGCCGATGAAGGAGACCTCATAGCCGGCCTCCTGTAGTCGCTCGATATAGATCTTATGGCTCGGGTGCAGCTTGCCATGCGGATAGAAAGACGAGCCTTGCACATTGTCCATAGTGCCAGTCTGATGCGGCCATTTCCCTGTAAAGAGCGATGCACGCGCAGGGGTACACAACGGCACCGAAGTGAAGGTATTGACGTGGTTGGTGGACTCTTCGCGAAAGGCCTGAAGATTAGGCAGTTTACATGGATGCCCAAGCTTGTTCAGGGTATCCCAACGCCATTGGTCTGTGATGAAGAGAACAATATTTTTGGCAGTCATGCGATATCCTTCCGACGGGTTTCAGGAGTGGGGCGCGGGCGTTCGATCCACCAGATCACAAGCCCCGCACCGACAATGAGAAGTGTGCCAAGGACGAAGCCGAGGCCGACCACTTCATCAAAGAAAATCAACCCCAACACGGCGGCAAAAACTACTTGGCTATAAAGGAACGGTGCCAGAACCGAGGCTGAGGCCACACGCATTCCAAACTGGATGCAGACATGGGCCAGCGTTCCCGTGACGCCCAGCCCCATAATCACGATAAAGTCGCTGGTTGAGATGGGTTGCCATACGAAAGGCTGCATGGGCACCAATGCCAGCGAACACAGCAACGGCATCAATGCCAGTGCCGGCACAAATTCAGACGACCCCGTAAGCCGCTGCGTCAGGAGCACATAGCACGCCGACCCACATGCAGCGATAAGTGGCAACAGCCAGATCAATGACAACCCTGCTCCGCCATCAAGTTGTGGGCTAATCACCACAACCACTCCCATAAACCCAAGGCACAGTGCCGTCGTGCGCCTCCACCCGATCCGTTCCTTCAAGAACACCACCGACAAAAGCGTTACGATCAGGGGACTAAGGAACAAGATCACAGTCGCCTGTGAAAGCGGGATCACCGAAATGGCCACATGGAATGCCAACGAGCCGCCGACCAGTGTCAGCGCGCGCGCCACCTGTAGAGGAAATTGCGCCGTAACATATATCGAACGATGCCCCGTGGACGTCAGATACAGGGCCACAAAAATAGCATGCCAGCCATACCGTAGAAATGAGATTTGGAACGGTGACAGGCGCGCGGTCATCTCTTTTACCGTCGCGTCTTGAACCGCCAGAAAACCGCCAGCAAGGACGATTAGGCCGATGCCGATCAGCATCGTGCGCGATGCGGGGGCGACCGATGACGCCCCCGCTGTTGTTTCAGGTACGCAGGTCAATTCTTGAGCACCGCGCGTGCCGTACCAATCCGCAATCCGGTGTCTGGGTCAAACAAATGCACTGGGCCCTGCGGCAACACATGCAACACATCGCCATACCTCCCGCTGATCCGCTCGCGCATCAGGCAAGTCACGGGCGTGTCGCCGATCTGTCCCACCACTTGCGTCTCCGCGCCCGTGGGCTCAGTAACTTCGACCTGCACCGTCAAACCCTGCTCGGCTAACTCGAAGGCGTCAGGGCGGATGCCAGCAATCACACGGCGATCAGTGTTGAATACTTCAGTTCCCGATAGTTGCAGCACTGTGCCATCCACGAAGCGCACACCGCCATCGCAGATCTCTGCGCTCAGCAAATTCATCGACGGGGAGCCGATGAAGGCCGCCACAAAGAGGTTTGCGGGTTCATCGTAAAGTTCGAGAGGCGTGCCGACCTGTTCGATCCGTCCTGCGCTCATCACGACGATCTTGTCGGCCATGGTCATGGCTTCGATCTGGTCATGGGTCACGTAGACCGCCGTGGTTCCCAAACGCTGATGCAACGATTTGATCTCGGCGCGCATGGATACCCGTAGCTTCGCGTCTAGGTTGGAAAGAGGTTCGTCGAACAAAAAGACCTTGGGATTTCGCACGATGGCACGCCCCATTGCCACACGTTGACGTTGTCCGCCCGACAGCTCGCGCGGGAACCGTTCCAGGTAAGGCTCAAGGTTCAAGATACGCGCCGCGTCCTCGACCTTGGTCTTGATTTCGTTTTTTGATGCCCCTGCAAGCTGCATCGAGAACGACATGTTGTCGGCAACTTTCATATGCGGATAAAGCGCGTAGTTTTGGAACACCATAGCGATATCACGGGCTTTGGGCTGTAGCCCGTTCACCACCTTGCCGCCAATTGAGATGGTGCCGCCGCTGATGTCTTCGAGGCCCGCAATCATACGCAGAAGCGTGGTTTTACCGCAGCCTGAGGGACCAACGAGGGCGACGAATTCGCCATCTTCGATTTCAACGTCGATGCCTTTGATCGCTTGCACCGCGCCGTAGTTCTTGATGACTTGATTAATGGTAACATGTGCCATGTGTTTTCTCCTTTTCGGGGCGAGCCTCAGCCCTTGACCGATCCCATTGTCATCCCGCGGATGAAGTGTTTCTGGAAAGCGAGGAAGACGATCAGCGTGGGGATGGCAGCAATCACCGCGCCCGAAGCAACCATATTCCATGCAATCTCATATTCGCCCTGAAAGGCCAGAATGCCGACAGTGACGGGTTTCTTACCTGCGCCTTGTGTCAACACGAGGCCCCAAAGGAGGTCGTTCCAAATCCATGTGAACTCAAGAACGATCAGCGCAGAAAGCGCAGGTCGTGCCACAGGCACATAGATACGTTGGAAGATTGTCCATTCACTGGCCCCGTCGATCCGTCCCGCTTCCCGCAGCTCACCCGGAACTGTGTTAAAGAAGTTGGTCATGATCAGTACAGCAAAGGGTATTTGGCGCATGATGTGAACAATAATCTGGGCCCAGAATGTATCGTGTAGACCAAGATCGGACATCAATTTGAACACGGGAATAAGTTGGGTGTGAACAGGAACAAAGCTCAGCGAAACGATCACCAGGAACATCCAGATCCGCCCCTCGAACCGCATCCGGCTCAGGGCATACCCGGCCATCATCGACACGAGAAGCGTGCCTGCCACCGAAGGCAAAGTGATGATCGCTGACGCCTTGAGGTAGGGTAGCATCTTCATAAAGGCGAGGCTCAGGTTGCTCCATTCGTAAGACAACGGCAATGCCCATGAGCCGTTCTGCGTGATGTCAGGGATGGTGCGGATCGCCGTGAGAAGCGTCCCTGCTACAGGCAGAAAGAACACCAAAGCCAAGAGAACCAGCAAGGCGATCTGCCCGCCGCGCATAAAGGGTTCTTCGATGCGTTCACGCAGGGAACTACTATTCACCACATCGGCACTCGAGTTAGTCATGTGTGTTGTTGTATCGGTCATGGTCCTTAGCTCCAGTCACGTTCTTGGGCTTTGGCCATGCGGCGCACATAGGGCACCACGAATGCCGCGGTCATCAGAGTGACAATCACACCGATTGAGGCGCCGTAGCCGAATTTGTAATTCCAGAAGGTCTCCATATACATCCGGTAGCCCACCACTTCGGAGGAGCCGAACGGGCCGCCTTCGGTCATGGTCAACACAATCTCGGTCGCCAACAGCGCTTGGATAAGCGCGGAGGAAACGGCGATGGTGCTCGCGGGCTTCAGCAAGGGCAAAGTGATGCGGAAGAAGATCTGCCTACGCGTGCCGCCGTCAACCTTTGCGGCCTCGAGCAACTCTTGCGGTATCGCAGAAAGACCCGCGAGGAAAATAACTGTAGCAAAGGCGGTCTGACGCCAAGCAGCAGCAGCGATCACCGAATAATTGGCCGCGTCAGGGCCGAGCCATTCCACTATCAAACCATCAAGCCCCAGGCCAATCAGGAGTTGATCCAGAAGGCCAACATCAGGTTCATAAATCCAACCCCAGATCACGCCGACGATCGCAAAAGACAGCGCCAACGGCAGGAAAAAGACCGTTTTAATGAGGCTCGCCCCCCAGAAGGTCTGTTTAACCAACAGCGCAATGGAAATGGCAAGCGTATTAGGCACCAACAAGAATGCGATGACCCAGATCCCCGTGTGTTTCAACGAATTTAGAAAGTAATCGTCATGTAAAAGCGCCGCGTAGTTCTGGAGCCCCACAAACTTTCCAGGCGCGGCCACACCAACTTGATCAGTCAGACTAATCGCAAAAGTTTGGAAAATCGGATAGGCACCAAAGATGCCGTAGATCACGATTGCGGGCATCAAGAAAAGCCAAGGCGTGAGCCGAGCATTCATTTTAGCGTCCTCCATGTATGACGCCCAAGCAGGGGCGTGTGAAACTCGAAGTTCTGGTGGAACGGTGCGTCAAGCATGTCCAAAACGTCTCCGTGGTGTGTGAATGAGACAGGCTCATAGCTTCAGAACCGGCGCATTCTTTTCTACGTCCGCACACCTGAACTCCCCCATCAAGCCCTAACGTAGCGCACGACAGGCCCAGAGCCCGAAAGCTCCCAAAACACCATTTGGGGATACAGGTGCGACTGCCCCTGCGCGCGACTTAACTCACGCAGGGGCGCTTCATTTAATTGTCACCAAAGACATCTTTACGACGGTTCTCAAGCTGCTCCAAAACAGTCATGTACTGATCAGGATAAGCGAGGAACCGTGGCAATTCGCGTTTAGCCACCTCGGTCACACCTGGATGTGTGGCCATTTCGAGGTTTTGGTGGAACGGAGATTCTAACATGTCATGGAACTTCTCAATGGTCGGCTGGAATGACGCGGGTTCGTAGATTTCAACCGGGACATCCTTGTTCGCGGCCATCCGCTGTGCCTGGCGCGAGAACAACTCTTGCGGCTCACGTTCCGTGATACACTGGAGCATCGCCACAGCATTTTCGGTGTTTTCACCTGCGCCACTGGCAGCCCAACCTTCAACGACGCCCTCTACGGCCATCTCGATACCCTCTTTGATCTGGGGGAATTCGAACACGTCGAAATCTGTGCCTGGCTCCATGCCGCCGCTGATGAAGTTGCCCACGGTCCATGTGCCCATGATTTCCATCGCGCCTTCACCCGAAATGAAACGGGTTGCCATCTCCTGCCAACCTAGGCTCGCAGTGCGATCATTGAAGTATTCCTTTTCTAGCAAGTCCTGCCAGAGCTCCATCGCCTCGATGACACGTGGATCAAGGTAGCTTTCTGTGCCGCCCATCAACCCTGTGCGGAAATCAGACCCTGCGACACGGAGCACGAAATAGTCAAACCACAAAAGCGGCTCCCAACCGGATTTGGAACCAAGGAGGAACGGTGTGACACCCGCCTCTTTCAGCGTTGCGGCAACATCGAGAAGCTCGTCATAGGTTTGTGGGATGCTCAGATTGTGTTCAGCAAAAACACGTTTGTTATACCAAACAACATTGGGCTGAAAATTGGTGGGGATCGTGTAAATATTACCATCAGGTTCTGTGCTCGTCGCTTGTACACCCTCTGGGAAGTTGTCTTTGATGTTGTCCCACACATCATTCATCGCGCGGATCTTGCCCGTCACGGCCTGAAATTGTGAGCGACCGCCAGCCCAATATGCGTAAATGTCAGGGGGCGTCGAGCTCGACAGCTGTACAGGAAGCTGTACTTCGTATTGCTTTGGCGGCGAGTAGTTCTCGATAATTTCGATATCCAGTTTATCGGCGCAGTAGTTCCACATCGCCATGCGAGGCTTGCGCATAGGCTCCGCTGCCGAGCGGTGGAACAGGTTTACAACCCCTTCCGCTGCGACCGGCGCGGTACTCATGGTCAGTGCCCCGAAGGCCAACGGGAGCCCGAGGCATATACTTGCCACACTATGTTTAAGATTTGTCATTTTTTCCTCCTCCATACGATTCTATTTTATCGCTGATATTTAGTTTTGTCGACAAAAACAAATGTATTATGGTAAAACAGATCACCAAGCCAGATCAAAATCCATTTTTTTTAGCACGACCATCGTCCTGACGAGGCCCTGCGCCACCCACCTACGCCACGAAAAAAGAGCGTAAAACTAAGAGAGATCAGATAGATGACAAAAACAACACCAACACCGACAAGCAACTACGCGCGCCTACGACGCCCAAGTGATACGTCTGTTCGCTGGACGAACGGATTCTGGGCCGAGAAGCAAAATCTTGTTCGTACATCGTCAATCCATAGCACCCTTGACGCGATGGAAGACCCTACTAATGCCGCCTATTTCGGAAATTTTCGCACCGTGACCGAGGGGGGAGACTGCTTTCACGGACGTTATTGGAGTGACGGAGACTGCTACAAGACGTTAGAGACGATACTGTTGTTGACCGACACTTCACCCGATGCAGCTCTCTCCCAGCGCATGGAAGACTACATCGGAATGATCGCCGCCGCGCAAAAGGATGATGGCTATCTCAACACCCAGATCACCCTGACCGACTTGGCGCGGTGGAGTGATATCGAGCATCACGAGATGTATAACCTCGGCCACCTCTTCACGACGGCCTGTTTGCATCACCAGGTGACGGGCACGCGCACGTTTCTCGATATCGCTATACGCGCCGCCAACAATCTCTATGAGACGTTCATCACACGCGACCCCGACCTCGCGCGCTTCGGCTTTAACCCGTCGCAAATCATGGGGCTTGTAGAACTGTATCGCGAGACCTCTGACGACCGGTATCTCGCGCTTGCCCGCATCTTCGTCGAAAATCGCGGAGCCCATCCCGATTTGCCCGGCAATAACGGCGATCAAAGCCAAGCGCGCGTGCCTGTGTTGGAAGAAACCGAGGCGGTTGGCCACGCGGTCACTGGGCCCTACCTTTGGGCCGGTGCAGCTGACATCTTGATGGAGGCTGATGAGCCTGCGCTGATGGAAGCGATCACGCGCATTTGGGAGGATTCAACCTACCGGAAAATGTACATCACAGGCGGCATCGGCGCGCTTCACAAAGGGACATCCGAGCGCAGTCACCCGCGATATGAACAGATTGCAGAAAGCTACGGTCGGCCCTATCAGCTCCCCTCCGATAGCGCCTACAACGAGACCTGCGCCAATATCGCCAACGCGATGTGGAGCTGGCGGATGTTGCAACTCACGGGCGATGCGCGCTACACTGATGTAATTGAACAAGTTATGTATAACACGGGTCTATCCGGCGTCTCACTGTCAGGCACGCACTTCAATTACTCCAACCCGCTGCGCTTCAATGGCGACGGGCACTTTATTGGCAACAATGATTCACCGCGCCGCTGGGATCGCTGGACGTGCTACTGCTGTCCGCCGCAGGTAACACGCACCATTGCGGGGTTGCATCGCTGGGCCTACTCTACGGCGGATGATGCCGTGTGGGTGAATCTTTACGGGTCGAACACCTTTCATACCGATCTCGCAGACGGGCGGATCGCCTTGCATCAAACATCCGAGGTACCATGGTCGGGCGATGTACAATTGGTGATCGAGGATGCGCCGAGCAGCGAATTCACCATGCATCTGCGCATCCCTGCTTGGAGTGAAGAGACAGCTGTGCGCGTCAATGGCGAAACCATCGACACATCAGGCAGCGGCCCCCGCTACCTCGCCGTGACGCGAAACTGGCGCAAGGGCGATACGATTGAGCTGACGCTGGATATCCGCCCGCGCATTCTTGTAGCGCGACCAGAGGTCGAGGAAACCCGCAATCAGGCCGCGGTCATGGCGGGGCCTGTTGTCTATTGTCTTGAGGGGGCAGACCTGCCAGAGGGCGTGACCATTAACGAGGTCGTCCTTCCCGCAGACGCGCAGTTCGAAACCTTCAAGGGAGAGGGTCTATTCGCCGGAATGACGCTCCTGCTGACCACAATGCCCAGACGTGCAAGTTGGTCGTCTCAAGAGCTCTACGCACCGCTAGCCGCACAAGATCAAGGCAGCCTGCCTGTCACACTGATCCCCTACTTTGCGTGGAACAATCGCGAGGATAACACGATGGCGGTTTGGCTCCCGCACAAAAGCTGACACCAAAAATGGGGCACCGCATCACTGCGGCGCCCCCCTGAGCTTAGCGCTTGGGGAGGGTCAAACGCTTGCCACCTCAAGGTCAATATGGGTTGTCTTGAAGGTTAGATACTCCTTGATCGCCATCTGCCCGCCTTCGATCCCCACACCCGAGTGCTTCACACCGCTAAAGGGTGCCTCACAATGTGACAGCAAGAAGTTGTTAATCCCGACCATGCCGGATTGAAGCTCCTTCGACAGACGTCGCGCAACCGTTTCGGAGCGGGTGAAGGCATAAGAACCCAGACCATACTGCGTGCTGTTGGCCCGCGCGATAGCATCCCCCAAATCGGTATATGTAGTGAGCGACGCCACAGGGCCAAACGGCTCTTCCGACATGATTTCCGCATCATCCGGAACGTATTCGAGAACCGTGGGCGAGAAGAAGAACCCTTTGTTCTGATCCGGCGCACGCGTGCCGCCCAATCGCAAGGTCGCACCCTTATCCACGGCATCCTCCACGAGCCGCTCCAACTTATCCATCTGCGCGGGGCTGGCCATTGGTCCCATTGTTGTATCTGGTGACATCGGGTCGCCTATACGAATGTTTTTGGCCTCGGTCATAAAGACATCGGTGAACTCGTCCGCAATATCGTCATGCAGGAAGAACCTGCTCGGAGAGCCACAAATTTGGCCTGTGTTCATGAACTTGAACTTAGCGGCGAGTTTGGCCGCTGCGGGCACATCCGCATCAGGGCAAATGATAAGCGGTGCGTGTCCCCCCAGCTCCAGAGACATCCGTTTAACCGTTGGAGCGGCCTGTTCCATCAACAACCGACCGACGCGGGTAGAGCCTGTGAAGGAGATTTTGCGAACGGCATCTGCCTCCATCAAAGCGGGCGAGACGCCATCGGGGTGGCCTTGCAGCACCTGCACCACACCTGTGGGCAACCCCGCCGCCTGACAACATTCACCAAGGATCGTTCCGACCAGTGGCGTCTGTTCCGAAGGGCGTAAGATCACCACGCAGCCCGCGGCCAGTGCAGGGGCAAGCTTGCGTGCAGGAAGGCCAAGCGGGAAGTTCCATGGGCTAAACGCCGCTACAATCCCTACAGGCTCGGGCACGATGCTCAGCTCCCCGCCGAAGCGCGAGGTGAGGGTTTGACCAAACAAACGCTCGGCCTCGCCCGCCATCCAAACGAATTGCTCTGCCGCAGAATCGGCTTCACCCGCACAGGCGGTATGCACGCGCCCCATTTCCGTAGCAATGGCACGCCCGAATTCCTCGCGACGCTCGACGATTTCTTCGGCGATACGACGCAGATACTTCGCACGCTGCCACCCGGGAATGGCAGACCATTCGGCAAATCCTGCCTCGGCGTATTGCAAAGCCTGCGCCACGTGATCGGGACTACAGCAAGGCACGTCATAAAGCGGCTCACCCGTCGCGGGATTAATCACAGCCATCGGCGGCAGATCAGAGGCCGTACCCCATGTGTCACCAATAAGATACTTCGGTTCTAAAGTAGGCATCATATGCTCCTGAATTTTATGAAAATGATACGGTGACACGGCCGAGCGGGCCGAAGTCCGCCTCCAGCGTGTCGCCTGCGTCAGCCCAAATGGGACGGGTAAACGAGCCAGACAGCACCATATGCCCCGCGTCGAGCTTTCCGTCATAATCGGCGAGCTTATTGCCGAGCCACGCTACTGCATTCGCTGGGTGGTCCATCACACCGGCAGCGATTCCAGTCTCTTCGATCTCGCCGTTGCGACGGAAAATAGCCCCTGCCCAGCGCCAGTCAATCTCGTCAGGACGGAACCGTTTAGCACCAAGCACAAGACCTGCCGCCGCGCCATTATCGGCCACAGTGTCGAATATGCGACGAGGCTCGGTGACACGCGCATCGATGATCTCGATCGACGGCACGACCCATTCGGTCGCGGCCAGCACGTCCTCAAGCGTAATGCTTGGCCCCTGCAGTGGTTCCTTCAAGATGAACGTCAACTCAGGCTCGACGCGCGGCACGCAGAAGTCGGCATGAGCGACGGTTGCACCGTCCTCGATCAGCATGCTCGCAAACACATGACCGTAATCCGGCTCATCAATTTTCGACGCAGCGCGCATCGCTTTCGAAGTCAATCCGACCTTATGACCGATCAATGTGTCCCCCGACTTAGCGCGCGTCGCAGCCACGTCGCGGCTGATCGCATAGGCATCTTCAATATCAATATCGGGATAGACCTGCGACAAACGTTCAGCCTGCTGCCGCGTGCGCGCTGCCTCAATCAGCGTCGAGACAGCGTCAGATCGTTGCTCATGTGATAACATCGACATTCTCCTAATTTGTCGATAAATACATACAGCGCAGCCAAACATAATATCAATAGATATTTCATGAATGACGCAGGAACGCATGTTTCAGCGCCCTACTCAATCAAAGTGTCGACAAAAATTGTCTACCGCACAGCTATACGCGAAGGGGTCAAGATGCTCGCCACCAAGGCGGCCTTGAGATACGTCAGCGCATTGGGACGCGTGTACTCGGCGTGCGCCATTGGTAGCTGCTAGACCGAGATGTGTTGATGCGGCACCAATCAACCTCGGTCGAACTAGCGCGTCTGATGAGACTGACGGAACTACGCCAACAGCCATCCCTCGTTCGTCCAGATGTAGGAAATGTCCCCAGCCCATTTCTGATTGGGCCCGGTAGCTGAGAAATCCTGATCAAGAAAGTTGGGGGCGACATTGAAGGCGTGATTGCAGTCAGTCGTGACTTTATGTTTCCGGGATCGAATAACCTTGATCGCGTTCTCAAGCAGTAAGGCAGGTTCTGAAAAGAAACTGGGAGATCGTTCTCCTATCGAACGCGGCCTACCCGGCGGTGCCTGACAACAAGACCGAGATCGCGCAATTCCTCCGTCATGCCAGGTCGGCCGTAACTTTGCAGACTAAGTCGGTGTTGTTCCCGAATATGGGCCAACAGCACCATATCATCCCGCTGGCTTCGGCTGATAGGTCGTATCTTCCAGGCGCGAAACCCACAGGAAGTTACCCGCAAAACGCGGCACAGAAACTCAATGCGCCAGATCTTCTTCCAGGTATCGAGAAAGGCAAACCTCACGCCTTTTGGCTCGCGAAGAAGGCTGTGGCCGTCCTAGGCTCAGGGCACATAACCAGAATATGACGGTTTCTGCGAGTGCGCGTACAGACAGGAAAACCTTTGGACAGCTGTCGTAACGGGTTGCTACGCACCGCCAGTCTTTCAACCGGCTAAACATGATCTCAATCCGGTTACGCCTTTTGTAGCGGCGCTTGTCATACTTGATTGCTTTGTCTCGTGATTTTCGGCCTGGGATGCAAGACGTGACACCCATACTCACAAGGGCTTCTCGGAACCAATCCGCATCATAGCCACGATCCCCGAGCAGCCAGTCAGCTGCAGGCTACTCACAAGCGCTCTGGCTCCGGTCCAATCGCTCATCACCTGACCAGCTGTCATAAAGAAGCGAACTGGTCACCCAGATTGAGGGCAATGAATCACGCAGCCATCTCAGCCCCAAGTGGATTAATCGGTCCTGAGACTATGATCCGGTGGGTGGAGTAAGATTGTATGCCTCTAGGAAGGTGCTGGCTTTTTCTGTGGCGGTGCGCGATTTTACGCGGTCTATCCAAGCTGCGATATTAGAGGCATTTTCAATCGACAGGTCCAGGTGCGTATAATGATTGAGCCAGGGAAAGAACGCTATGTCTGCAATGCTATATGTTGCGCCACAAATGTAGTCTTTGCCGGTCAGCTGCTCTTCTATATATGTGACCACGCGATTGGCGATGGCGGTATATTGTGCCAGCGCATCAGGGTTGGGTTTCGGCGCGAGGGCAGACCAATATTCAACTTGTCCAAAATAGGGACCTTGGGTTGAGGCCTGATAAAACAGGAGCGACAGCAGCCGATCTTCGCCACCTTCAGGCAGGCCCCAGCCGATTTTGCGGGCCAGATGCATCAGGATGGCGTTGGATTCTGTCAGGGCTGTGTTGTTTTCCACAATCACAGGAATTTTGCCCGCTGGATTCACGGCCCGAAAATCGGGGGTGTGCTGATCGCCGCCACGAATGTTGATGGGCACAAAATCATGCTTTAGATCCGTTTCCATGAGAAACATCATGATCTTGAGCGAATTGATGGTGTTGTAGCCGTAGAATGTGATCATCAGATTTCTAAGCCTTCGTCAGAGAGACCCTCAAGATGCGGCATGAGGGTGAGCAGTTCTTTTGTGTAATCTGTTTGCGGGTTGGCAAACAATGTTTCGGTGTCTTGCAATTCCAGCAGACGGCCCTTTTGCATTACGGCAACCCGGTCACACATCTGACGCACCACTGGCAGGTCATGGCTGATGAACAGCATGGTGAGGCCCAGGTGCTCTTGCAGGTCTTTTAGAATATTCAGGATTTGCGCCTGAATAGAGACATCCAGCGCCGAGGTGGGTTCATCGCAGATCAGGAAACGCGGCTGGGTCGCAAGGGCACGCGCTATGGAAATACGCTGGCGCTGACCGCCGGAAAATTCATGGGGGAATTTTGCAGCTGCTGCTGCGCCAAGGCCGACCTGTTCTAACAGCTCATGCACGCGTTTTGTCAGGGCGGCACCGTTGAGGATTTTATGATGTCGGATTGGTTCAGCGATAATGTCTAACACCCGCAGACGTGGGTTGAGCGAGGAATAGGGATCCTGGAAAATCATCTGAATGTCGCGGCGAAACTGGGCAACCGCTTCGGATTTACGGGGATCGCTGACGATTTGACCGGCAAATTCGACTTCCCCCTTGTCAAGGGGATAAAGCCCGCTGATGAGGCGCGCGATGGTTGATTTTCCAGACCCGCTTTCGCCGACGACGCCAAACACCTCACCCGGCATGATATCAAAAGAGATACCATCCACTGCCGTCAGATAGGTGCTGCGGCCCGGGAATATGCTTTTGGCAATGGGAAATTTCTTTTCCAGATGTTTGACCCGCAACAGCGGCCTATCCAAGAGTGTTTCAACCCGGTTCCAATTGCGCGCGATGTCTTCGATGGCAAATCGCGTGTCACGCCCGCCATAGCTGATTTGCGAAAACCGTTTAAGTTTGATCTTTGGGCGCGGTACGGCCGCAATCAGGGATTTGGTATATTTGTGATTTGGGGCGCTCATGACCTGTGCGGTTGTACCGCTTTCAACGACTTTGCCGCGATACATGACGGTGACGCGATCGGTGGTATCGGCGATGACACCCATATCATGGGTTACAAGGATAACGCCAACCTGACGTTCTTGGGCCAGGTCTTTGATCAGATCGAGTATTTGCGCTTGTACCGCCACATCCAGAGCGGTTGTGGGTTCATCTGCGAAAATCACATCAGGTTCTGAGCAGAGCGCGAGGGCGATCACCACACGTTGACGCATGCCGCCGGAGAATTGATGTGGGTACTGGCGCAGGCGTAGGGCTGGATCAGGGATGCCGACGCGGTCCAGCAGTTCGGTTGCGCGTTGGCGCGCGGCGTCACGGGACAGGCCGAGGTGCAGGCTGATGGTTTCGATTAACTGTTCCCCCACGGTGAGCAGGGGATTGAGCGAAGTTAGGGGATCCTGAAAGATCATAGAGATCTGTTTGCCGCGCAAGCCTTGCATGGCGGTGGCGTCTAACCCGTTGATCATCTTTGATTTAAACGCAATTGTGCCGCCCGAGATATGGCCGGGACGTTCCAAGAGCCCCATGATCGCCGCACCGATGGTGGATTTACCTGCACCAGATTCCCCCACCAGCCCGTGGATTTCGCCGGGCTCTACCGTGAGGTTGACACCTGAAACAGCTTTGAACACGCCATGGCGGGAGGGGTATTCGACCGTGAGGTCTTTGATATGAAGTAATGTCATTTCAATTTCGGATTGAGCGCATCGCGCAGCCAATCCCCCATTAAATTCACGGCCAAAGCAAGCGACAACAACGTCACCGCAGGAAAGAGCAGGATCCACCATTCGCCGGAGAACAAGAACCCTTGTCCAATGCGAATAAGCGTGCCCAGTGAGGGTTGGGTAGGTGGAACGCCGACGCCAAGGAACGACAGAGTTGCCTCTGCAATGATGGCAAGCGCGAGCGAGATCGTGGCGATGACCAGAACCGGTGACATCACATTGCGCAGGATGTGGCCAAAGATGATGGAACTAGAACTGCGCCCGATCAGGCGGGCGGCTTGCACGTATTCTTTGTTTTTTTCAACCAAGGTTGCTCCGCGGACGACACGTGCAAATTGCACCCAATCCGACAGGCCAATGGCGATGATCAGCACCCAAAGCGCGACTTCATCGCGGTATTCGACCGGTGTGAAACCTTTGGCGACTCCAAAGATCAACAAGGCGACGAGGATAGAGGGAAAGGTCAGCTGAATATCGGCAATCCGCATGATGATTGCATCAATGATGCCGCCGAAATAGCCCGCGATGAGGCCAAGCGTCACACCAATCAGCATGCCAAGAGTGACAGCCGCAAAGCCCACAAACAGGGAAATTCTCATTCCATACAGGATGGTCGACAGAATGTCGCGCCCTTGATCATCGGTGCCAAGCAGGAATTGCTCACCCGTAAAGGCATTGGGGGTTGAAGGCGGCGTAAAGCCGTTCATCAGGTTCAGACTGCCTGGATCAAAGGGATTGAATGGAGCGACAAGCGGCGCAAAGATAGCTGAGAGCACCAAAAGAAGTGTCACCGCAAAAGAGATCATCGCAACGGGGCTATGGCGAAAACGCCAACACAAATCGCTGTTCCAGGCGCGTTTCAGGCGGTGGCCAAGAGAGAGGGTGGTTTCTGGATCGCTTGAGTATCTCATGAGCGCAGCCTTGGATCAATTGCCACATAAAGGATATCGACAATCAGGTTGATCGTAACAAACATCACCGAAATCAACATCAGATATGCGGCCATGACCGGAATATCGACAAATTGCACGGCGTTGATAAACAACAGGCCAACGCCGGGCCATTGGAATACGGATTCGGTGATAATGGCAAAGGCGATGATACTGCCCAATTGCAGGCCGGTGACGGTGATCACAGGCACCAGCGTGTTTTTCAACGCGTGGCGAAAGTTGATCGCTTTTTCAGATAACCCGCGCGCACGGGCAAAGCGGATGTAATCCTGGCGCAGGACTTCGAGCATTTCAGAACGCACAAGGCGCATGATCAGTGTCATCTGAAACAGGCCCAGTGTAATACCCGGCAAGATCAAAGCCTTTAGGCCGCTTGAGGTCAAGAAACCCGTGGTCCAGCCGCCAAGGTCTGTGACCTCGCCCCGGCCAAAACTGGGCAGCCAGTCCAGTTCGACAGAAAAGAGATAAATCAGTAGGATGCCAATCAGGAAGGTCGGCAATGAGACGCCAATCAGGCTGACAGACATGATGATATGGGACACCAGCCCGTCACGACGAATAGCAGTGTAGATCCCCAGCAAAACACCGACGCCAACCGCAAACAAGGCTGAAACGGTGGCAAGTTCAAGCGTGGCAGGAGCGCGTTCGGCGATGATTTCGGCAACGGGTCGGCCTTGACGGTAGCTGACGCCCAGATTGCCATCAACCGCGTTGGCCAGGAATTTCCAGTACTGCACGACAAAAGTCTGATCGAGGCCAAGCTGCGCACGCAACCGGTCAATATCGGCCTGGGTGCGTTCGGTGCCGAGCATATTATCAATGGGATCGCCGACGAAATTGAACATCGAAAAGGCGACAAAGCCCACGATCAGCAGCACGAGCCCGGCCTGTAGGACGCGGCGAATGAGGAATGAAAACATATGGTATCCAGAGAACTGCAAACGCTTCGCCAACGGGGATGCTGGCGAAGCGCGGTTTGGCTGTGATTAGATCAGTTTACAGTGACCCAACGCAGCATAAAGAAATTGTCGGCCCGCTGGGTCAGATCAACATTGCTGCGTGCGCCCCACAACAAAGCCTGCACGTACATGGGCACATATCCTGCTTCGTCTTGCAGGATCTTGGTGCTTTCATCGAGCAGAGCCTGACGCTTTTCATCGTCAATCTCGGACTGGATTTGCGGCAACAATTCGTCAACACGTGCGTTTGAAAAAGCGCCAAAGTTCCAGCTGCCCAGTTTTTTCTCTGGGTTTGGCGTGGTCACAAGAAAACGAATGGGGTGTTCCGCGTCAAAAGAACCGGGTGACCAGCCGAGCATGTACATATCAAAGTTCTGCGCGCGCAGTTCTGGCCAGTAGTTGCTGACCGGCATGGTCTCCAGTTCAACATCCAGACCAATTTGTGCTAGCATACCAACAGCGGCCTGACAGACAGCTTCATCGTTGATGTAACGGTTGTTGGGGCATCTCATGCCAAAACTGAAACCATCCGCGTAGCCTGCTTCGGCCAGCAAGGCGCGGGCCTTGTCTAGGTCATAGGCGGGGCGGTCTGCAAGGGCTTCGGAATAGCCGCGCATGGCGGGGCTGACGAGTTGTGAAACGGGCTGTGCAGAGCCGCGCATGATGGTTTGCACAATCGCATCCACGTTAATGGCGTGGTTTACCGCCTGACGCACGCGGGCATCTTTGAACGGGTTTGGTTTGCCTGCATCCGCCGAATATTTCAGCGTTTCTGCCTGATTGGCAAAACCAAACATGATGACGCGGGCTTCGATATCCTCAAGGACTTTTACATCTGGGCTGCTTGAAAGGCGCGCCACGTCTTGGGTTGGCACCGGGTTGATCATGTCCACTTCGCCTGACAACAAGGCCGCAACCGCAGTGGCAGGGTTCTGGATCGGCGTATATTCCGCGCTTGTGATATTGTGGGTTGCTTCATCCCACCATGCGCCAAAGGGTTCAATAACGGTTTTCAGGTCGGGCTGACGCTCAACAACTTTGAATGCGCCGGTGCCGTTTGTATTGCGGGTGGCAAAGTTTTCCGCGTCTTTTGCGGGCACGGCTGAGTTGTTGGTTTCGGTCCATCCCTTGTCCATGATCATAAAGTTGGTGATCGTATCAGGGAAAATCGGGTTGGGCGCCGCTGTATAGAATTCAACGGTGTAATCATCCACGGCCTTGATGCTGGACACAGATGCGAACCAGCTGGATACGTCTGACTCGGGGCGGGTTGCGCGTTCGTATGAAAATACCACGTCTTCGGCGGTGAAATCAGAGCCGTTGTGGAATTTCACATCTTTGCGC
Source organism: Epibacterium ulvae (assembly GCF_018678075.1). Lineage (GTDB taxonomy): Bacteria > Pseudomonadota > Alphaproteobacteria > Rhodobacterales > Rhodobacteraceae > Epibacterium > Epibacterium ulvae_A. The sequence continues at coordinate 24,187 of NZ_JAHHIR010000009.1, forward strand.
AGGTGAAACCGCCAGCCATCCGAGCCGATGGGCTCCCAACTGGTGGCAAGCGCGGGTTCAATCTGCATCTGCTGATTGCGGCGCATCAGGCCTTCGTAGACGTTGTTCAAAAAACCCAGAACCGGTGCCGAGTTTACCGCGTGGGGGTCCATGGTTTGTGGGTCTGTGGTTCCTGCCCAGCGGAAGGTTTCGGCGCTTACGCCTTGGACAGACAGCAAAGCCAGTGCGGTGGCTGCTAGCGTTTTTCTCATATTTCGATCTCCCAGTTCCCCCCTTTTGGGATAGGGGGTATGATTATATTTCACGTTTTTAGAGCGGATCTGCTATCGATTACACGATTTCGGAGATTTTTTTGCTTAACCGGCCTATTCTATGCGCAAATGCAGGTATTGATATCTTGGTGATCATTGTGCGCGCCAGTTCGGTATTGTCTGTGTCGCGATTTTGCATAGCAGGGTCCGCGCCGGTGTTTGTCGGTTTGGGTGCTGAATATCCTTTCGATTGGTGTTGGGGTTTGGTGTCTACCTCAAATCCGCTTTGCCTGTTCTTTGCCAAGGGCTTTTGCAAGCGAAGCCATCAGGCCTGTGGTGGCCTGGCCAAGGTTGTCACCGCGCAAAGAAATTTTAAACCAGCCATCTGACGTAGGCTGGATGGCGTCGATGGCGCACAGTAGATCGTCTCTGACGCATTCGATTTGCCAGGGTGGCAGCAATGGGGCCTTGGAGGTCACAAGGATCTTGGGATCGCGGCTAAGAGTTTGGGCCAGATCATCGGCCTTGACTGTGTTGTTCCGCAGTTTGATCATCAAAGAAATCGTATGACTGCGCCAGACCGGCACGCGGGTTGCGGCGCAGCTCACCGGAAATGAGTTATCAAACAGTAGGGCAAGTTCACGCTCTAACGCCCGTGCTTCACCGTCAAGTGGGGAGATCACGTGATCCTGCGCCAGATAGGCAGGCATTCCGGGGAGATCCGTTCCGCTGATTGCTTGTAGGGTTGTGGCGTGGACGGCTTCGATGCCGAATTTTTTATGGAGCAAGGCAAGGGGTAATGCACACATTGCGGTGGTGCAGTTTGGGGTCGACCACAGTGTTTCGTCCTGCGGTGCAGCTGTTTGCACGCCCGGCATTAACAATGACCCCTGATGGCGCGCGTATTCGCAATGAGAGACCACATGCGCACCGTTTTGCAGGTGCTGTTTTTCGATTTCCTCAGCGCCGCTGTCTGGCAAAAAAGATAAAATGAGATCACCGGGCGCAGTGTCTGTTGGTGAAAAAATAGGCGTTTTCAACGCAAATTCACGTGCTTCAGGGCCGGCAAACCACGGCAGGTCCGTAAGTGATTCTTTGTGTCGGTGGTCGTGGAGACTCACGATTTCGAGATCAGGATCGCACAATACCTGATCCATTAAATGCTGCCCTAGCAAGCCTAATGCGCCAAAAATAGACAGTTTTATAGCCATCGTCTGGGTCCGTAAGTTTTTTCTTGCAAGATTAAATATGTTAGAACACCATGTCTGACATGTTATAAAGGTCAATCTAAAATTTCATGTATGATCCAAGTTCCCCTATGCTCCGTTCCGGCCTTGCCGAACGTGGTTTGCCAAGTCCCGATGCCAAGTCTCGTTTTGCCGAAGATCGGATGCTTGCCGCGACGATCTGGTGTGAACTGCGTCCGGGTGAGGTCGTCACCGAAGCTGATATCATGGAGCGGTTTGCCCTTTCGCGTGCGGCGGCGCGTGCTGGTCTGACCCGTCTTGGGTTTGATGGCTGGGCCACATCTAAGGCACGCATGGGGTGGGAGATTTTACCCATCACAGGTCAATTGATCGGCGATGTTTTAAAGGCCCGCCGTATTGTTGAGCCTGGGTTGGCGCAGGTAAAGCTATGCGATGGTGCACAGGTTGAGATTGCCCAGATAGAAACCATACTGACGGCACTGATGCGTGGCGGAGATCAGACTGCGCTGAGTTCAATCCGCCATCACGTTGATCGTATTGATGGTTTGTTGCTGGGTGCAATGAATCCTTTTACTGCACGCCATTTACGGAAGCTGTGGCACCATTCGGCCCGGATTACCCATTACCTTGAGGGAGACAGTGGCACCTTGTTTCGGCGTGATGATGTCTTTGATCTCATTCAGGCCATTTTGCAGCGGGATGTGGCAGGCATCGAAAAGGCTAGATTGACGCTGATTGCAGCGCAAGAACGCTATTTCCTTCATCAACTTCTTAAGAACGACGCGCCATTGCAGCCAGGCAGCGGGTTGGCGGCGCGCAATCAACAAGAAAACGCTGTATCCAACAGGAGACCCTCATGACTATGAAATTCAATATTTTATTGGCCAGCGTTGCAGCGGTGGCCCTGTCTGCACCTGTGTTTGCCAAGGATTTAACGGTGGATCTGTCTGGCGAGCCGTCCTCGCTGGATCCACAGCTGCAATGGAACCCAGACAGCTACTATGTCTATCGCAATATCTTTGACAATCTACTGACGCGGGACAACTCGGGTGAAATCGTGTCGCAGATCGCCACCAGTTGGGAGCGTATCAGCGATACGGAAACCGTTTTTACACTGCGGGATGATGTGGTTTTTCACGATGGCGAAAAATTGACGGCCGAGGATGTGGTGTTTTCTGTCAAACGCATCACAGATCCTGAATTTGGCTCTCCGCAATTGGGCCAGTTCAATCAAATCGCAGCGGCTGAAGCGGTTGATGATGTAACTGTTAAATTGACAACCGATGGCCCATATCCCGCGCTGATGGCGCAGTTGGTGAAATTGTCCATTGTTCCAATGCATGTTGTCGAAGCGGTTGGCAATGAAGCGTTCAATGCAGCACCCATTGGATCAGGCCCTTACAAATTTGAAACCTGGGACCGCGGTATTTCTGTAAGCCTGGTGCAGAATGAAAACTACTGGGGTGAAACCGGCCCGTTTGACAGTGCTACCTTCCGTGCGGTTCCTGATGCAGCGACGCGGCTGGCGAACCTGCAGGCTGGCACAGCTGACCTGGTGGTAGGCCTAGACAGTGATGGGGCCGCACAATTGGCGGGGCAAGGCGATGTTCAGGTGCTGTCTGCCCCCACTGAGCGCGTGGCCTATCTGGGTTTGAATTTGGACAAGCCTCCGTTCAATGATGTTGAATTGCGCAAAGCCGCCAGCATGGCGATTGATAATTTCGGGATCACCGAAGGATTGCTGGGGGCTGGGGAAATCCCAATGGCGCAATTGGCGTCACCTGCGCATTTTGGCTATGAGGAAAGGATCGATCCTTGGATCTTTGACCCAGAAGGCGCCAAGGAAATTGTTTCTGCCAAGGCGGATCTGGCTGCGACACCTGCAGTCTTTGCAACGGCTCCGGTTTTCGATCAACGTATCGTGCAGGCGCTGCAGCAGATGCTGAATGATGTTGGCTTTAACATCTCAATCAGTGTCACAGACATGCCGACCTATCTGAACATCGTACGCTCTGCCCCAGAAGAGAACGCAGAGTTGAGCTTTGGTCGCTGGTCTTGTGCGTGTCAGGATGCAGACGGTATCACCTATCCGCTGTTGCATTCCGAAAGCGCATGGAGCCGGGTCAGTGATGAAAAGCTAGATGTTTTGCTGGATACTGCACGGGTTTCGCTGGATGCTGAAGTGCGCCAAGAGGCCTATGCCGAAGCCCATAAGATTGTGCGCGACAACTACTATGTGTTGCCAATGTATCAAGCGGCTGTGCTGTATGGGGCGTCGTCTGATTTGACCTTTGCGCCGACGGCAAACGAAAGCATGTTCCTGAACCGGATGGCCTGGTCTGAGTGATGCGACTTTTCCTCCTGAATCGGCTGTTTCAGGCCTGCACTACGGCCTTTGGTGTGTTGACCTTGGTGTTTTTCATCCAACGTCTGACCGGTGATCCAACGGCGCTTTTACTGCCTGAAACCGCCACTCAGGAGGATTTTGAAGCCATGCGTAAGACGCTTGGCTTTGATCGTCCATTGATTGAACAGTATCTCTCGTTTCTGGGGGATATGGTGCAATTTGATCTGGGCAAGTCCTTTATTCAAAACGCACCGGTTGCTGAAATTCTGGCCAGCCGGATTCCGCAAACCCTGCAATTGGCGGGGGGGGCACTGGTGGTTGCCTTTGCGATTGGGCTGCCGCTTGGCGCGATTATGGCGTTGCAGCGCGGTAAATGGATTTCGCGCTGGATAATGGGATTTGTTTTGGCGTGCCAGTCGATGCCAACCTTCTGGAGCGGGATTATGATGATCATGGTCTTTGGCGTGTGGCTGAAATGGTTGCCGCCCTCTGGTACGGGAACGCTGGCGCATCTGGTTATGCCGTCCATCGCATTGGGATTGCTGTCACTTGCGACCTATGCCCGGATCACGCGGTCTGCTGTGGTGGATGAGCTGGGGCGCGACTATATACGATCGGCACGGGCGCGTGGTGTCAAAACGCCACGTTTGGTGGGAAAGCACCTGCTGCGCAATTCTGCAATTCCTGTTATTTCAATCACTGCGCTGGAAGTTTCACAGCTGCTCGCAGGGGCTGTGATTGTGGAAACGGTGTTTGCCTGGCCGGGTCTTGGGCAGCTCACAGTGCAATCGATTGCGTCACGGGATTTTGCGGTTGTGCAAGCGGTGGTTCTGTTGGGGGCCTGGGTTACGATTTTCGCCAATCTGCTGGCGGATATCCTTTATTCGATCATTGATCCACGGGTGCGGCTGGGGACGTCCTTATGAACATGGTTCTCCCCCGGTTTTCCGTGCAAAAGAGCCTCGCCTGGTGGCCAGCAGTCCTATTGGCGGCGCTGGTCTGTGCCGCGGTGTTTGCGCCTGTGTTGGCCCCATTGGATCCTGACCGGCAGAATCTGTTGGGCCGCCTAAAGGTGCCCGGATATGAAAGCCGTGGCGTGACCTATTGGTTGGGCACCGATGAGCTGGGGCGTGATATTCTTAGTCGTTTGATCTATGGCGCGCGCATTTCCATTTCTGTTGCGGTGCTGTCGGTGCTGCTGTCTGGCATCGTGGGCGTGGCAGTAGGCATGCTGGCGGGCTATTTGCGCGGCTGGTGGGAGACGTTATTGATGCGTCTGGTGGATATCTTTCTGTCAATCCCAGCCATTCTACTGGCCATTATAACGGTTGCGGTGCTGGGCCCCGGATTTTTCAACGTGGTGATTGTTCTGACCCTGACACGGTGGCCGCGTTATGCGCGTGTTGCGTATGGGCAGACCTTATCGGTGGGCAAACGCCCGTTTGTGACCTTGTCGCAGGCCATGGGGGGATCGGTGCCGCGGGTGCTTTGGGTGCATATCCTGCCAAATATCATTGGCCCTGTTCTGGTGGTGGCGACCTTGGAATTTGGTTTGATGGTCCTGTTTGAAGCGGGCCTGTCTTTTCTGGGGCTTGGCGTGCAGCCACCCACCGCAAGCTGGGGGGCGATGCTATCAACCGGGCGCAATTACGTTGCCACAGCCTGGTGGATCGCAACCTTTCCGGGACTTGGGCTATTTTTACTGGTTTTATCCGCCAATCTGATTGGAGACCGGTTAAGTGATACTATTGGAAAAGGACGCTGAACGATGAACTTTGAAAGCGCTTTCAAAGGCAAACGCGTGGTTGTTACCGGGGCTTCTGGCATTATGGGGCAGGCCTTGGCGGATCAGTTTGAGGCGCAAGGTGCCACAGTGTGCCGCACGGATCTACAGGTTGGCGGATTGCCGGGGTTTACGGTTGCGGCGGACCTGACCGATGATCAGGGTTTGGATCACGTGCTGTCTTGTGTAAGTCAGGAATGGGGCGCGCCGGATGTGGTGATCAACAATGCGGCGCTTTATCCCTCTGCCTTTATGCTGGATATGGAGGTTGCGGATTGGGATCGCATTATGTCGGTGAACCTGCGCGCGCCTTTTGTACTGACGCGGGGATTTGCGCTGCAGATGATCCAGCAAGAAGTGCGCGGCAATGTGATCAATATCTCATCCGGGGCTGCGCGCAAAATGCGCCGCACGATGGTGACCTATTGCATGTCCAAAACCGCGCTGGACCGGCTGACCAAGGGGTTCGCGCTGGAACTTGCTGAATTTGGCATTCGTGTAAATGCGCTTGAGCCCGGATTTGCTGCCGGCAGCGCCGTTTCAGAACTGCCACAGGAACATATTGATCGTGTGATGGCGGCAATCCCGCTTGGTGCGGAAACCACTGCCCAAGATGTGGGTAACGCAGCACTTTATCTGGCGTCGGATGCGGCGCGCAATGTGACCGGGGCAACATTGTCGGTGGATGGGGGCAACTCTGCGGGCAATCTTGATGTGTATCAAGATAAGAAATCGCCGCTATGATCTGGTCTCCACCTGCATATGCGTGGCCTGCGGGTAAACAGGCCGCGGCCTGTTTTAGCGTCGATGTTGATGCAGATGCGCCGTATCTTTGGGCCACACGCAATGGGCGGTCAAATACATTGGCGGTGCCAGAACATCGTTCATATGGCATGCGCAGGGGGATGGCACGGCTTGTGAATTTGCTGGACCGGTTGAACATCAAAGGCAGTTTTTTTGTGCCGGGGGGCGTTGCGGAAGCCAATCCAGATCTGTTGCCGGGACTGTTAGAGCGCGGGCATGAAATTGCTTTGCATGGATATGGGCATGAGCTGGTCAATGACATTTCAGATCAGGAGTTTACCGAAGCGCTGGAACAGTCGATTGAGCTGTTTGTAAAGCAGACAGGTCAACGGCCTGCTGGGTTTAGATCGCCGGCCTGGGAGATGACGCCGCATATGCTGGCGGAATTGGGTCGGCTGGGTCTGTGGGATTCCTCGCTGATGGGGGATGACGTACCCTATACACTGCAAGACATTTCCGAAATTCCCGTGCGGTGGGATATTGATGATGCGATCTATTTCAAGTTCCTTGGGGCCGGAGAGGCACCGCCGCGCTCGCACCTAGAGATAGGAGCGGTGTGGCACAGCGAGGCTCAGGCGGCTTTGCGCCATGGCACGCTTTTTATGATGACGATCCATGACTGGATTTGCACACGTCCTGCGCGCATTGAGATGTTAGAAGCCTTGTGGCGGCCGATTGTTGAAAATGATGGTTTTTGGTGTGCAACCTGCGGTGCATTGGCCGCGCATCACACAAGGCACGTGGAGGATTCCCACACCCCAAACGACCAAGGAATATCTTAGATGATTGATCAAAACGCCAACCAAATGGATGCCTCAACCTGGTCGTTGCATAAGCCACAAGTTACTGGTGCAAATGGGCTGGTTGCGGCCCAGCACCGCGAAGCCGCAGAGGTAGGTGCGCAGATCCTGTCCCAAGGTGGCAATGCCATGGATGCGGCGGTGGCGGCTACGTTGGTTTTATCCGTTGTTGAACCCTGGCTGTCGGGTATTGGCGGTGGTGGATTTTTGCTACATGCAAGCGCCACGGGTGATGTGGATGCGTTGGATTTTAATCTCTTGTCTCCACATGCGCTTGATCCGGCTGATTATCCTTTGGCAGACGGGACTGATGGTGATTGGTTTGACTGGCCTATGGTCGAAGGCAATCGCAATCTGATCGGGGGGGGCTCTATCTGCACGCCGGGTGCGGTTGCTGGTCTTGCTGCGGGGCTTGAACGGTTTGGAACATTGTCCTGGGCGGAGGTGCTTGCCCCCGCGATTGAGATTGCCATGCGGGGTATGATAGTTGATTGGTTTGCGGATCTCGCCTTTGCGGTGGACCGGCCCAATTTGTTGCAAAATACGGCGGCGGCCAATTTATTTTTGAACCCGTCTGCGTTGTGCACACATCCGAAAACCGCGGCTGCCAAGCTGCTTCCGATGCCGAAGAAAGCTGCGACTTTGCGGCGTTTAGCTGAACGAGGCGCGCGTGATTTTTATGAGGGTGAAACAGCAAAGTTGATATTAGAAGATCTTTCTGCTGCAGGGTCATGCCTGACGGCCAAGGATTTTCAGGATTATCAAGTCACGTGGCACAAACCGACGCAGCAAACCTATCGGGATCGCGATATTTGCGTGATCCCCGGCCTGTCAGGCGGGCCAAGCCTGTTGCGGGCGTTGCGCGACCTGTCTGAACACGACATTGGCACCCTGCCTGAGGCGCAAAAGGCATCAGCCTATGCGCAAGCCTGCCGGGGCGCTTATGAATATCGGCTCAAACATCTGGGTCATGCGGCTGCAGGTGAAGATTGCACCAGCCATCTGTCCGTGATTGATAAAGCGGGTAATATGGTGTCGCTGACAAATACCCTGTTGTCGCGCTTTGGGTCCAAAGTGGTGCTGCCGCAAAGCGAAATTGTCATGAATAATGGGATGATGTGGTTTGATCCGCGCCCAGATCAGCCAAATTCCATCACACCTGGGGCAAAGCCGCTGGCCAATATGTCGCCGGTGATTGCGTTGCAAAATGGCAAACCCGAGATTGCTTTGGGGGCCGCCGGTGGGCGACAGATCTTCCCGTCTGTGTTGCAGATCTTGTCGTTTCTGATCGATGACGGCGATACGCCAGAAACCGCACTGCACCGACCCCGGATTGATGCGAGCACGGCGACCATTCTGGTTGATCGCCAGTCCCCCCCGGATGTGGCAACGGCGATTAGCGAACATTACGCGGTGCAGCTGACTGATAATACTGTTTATCCCGTGCAATTTGCCATTCCATCGCTTGTACAGGCCGACAGTAAAAGTGCGCGTGCAGCGGCCGCCGCACATCCGATGAGCCCCTGGGCTGCAGCTGAGGCCGCAAAATGAGCCTGCTGGAAATCACAGACCTTGCGGTCTCGGCCGGGGATCTGCCTTTGGTGGATGGGGTGACGCTGGATATCAAAGCGGGTGAAATTGTTGCACTTGTCGGCGAAAGCGGCTCGGGCAAGTCTTTGACGGCGCTGTCTGCCATTGGTCTGCTGGCCGAGGGGCTTGATGTGACACGTGGCCAGATCCGGTTTAATGGGGCCTCTTTTTTGGGTGAGGGCGCGCAAGACTTGGGGCAGGTGCGGGGGCGGGATCTGGCGATGATTTTTCAGGAACCTGTTTCCTCACTCAACCCTTTGATGCCCATCGGGGCGCAGGTGGCCGAAAGCCTGATTGTGCACGGGGTTGCCTCTGTTGCAGAGGCGACAGAAGCCGCGATAGATATGTTGGACCGGGTGGGCATTCCTGATCCCAAACGGCGTGCACAGCAGCTGCCGGCAGAGTTGTCTGGCGGGATGTGCCAACGGGTGATGATTGCCGCGGCGCTGATTTCAAAACCACGTCTATTGATTGCCGATGAACCCACAACTGCGCTGGATGTGACCATTCAGGCGCAAATTCTGGATCTTATCAGCGCCCTTGCCAAACAAGACGGCACAGCTGTGCTGATGATCACCCATGATATGGGTATTGTTGCTGAAATGGCGGATCGGGTTTGTGTGATGTATGGCGGAAGGATCGTGGAGCAAGGAGCGGTGGAAGCCATATTCACCGCTCCGCGCCATCCCTACACAGGCATGTTGCTGCGCACCATTCCACGGCTTGATCATCCCCCCAAACAAGCGCTGTTTGCCATCCCCGGCAACGTGCCAAGCCCAAAGAACTGGCCGACGGGGTGCCGGTTTAACACCCGATGTGATCGCAAAAGCGGCCGGTGTGATGCAGTGCCTGCGCTGACCGGAGATCAACATCGCACCGCCTGTTTCCATCCCTTGTCTGAGGCCTGACATGACTGCTTTGCTCGAATTTCAGAATCTTAAAGTGCACTGGCCTGGGCGTGCATCCGGTTGGGGCAAACCCGCCCCCGTGACACGCGCGGTTGATGGGGTCAATTTAAAGATTAAAGCTGGAGAAACCGTTGCTGTGGTGGGCGAGTCTGGCTGCGGGAAATCGACCACGGGCAATGCGGCCTTGGGTCTGGCCCCGATTACAGATGGGAAGATCTTTTTTGAAGGCAGAGATCTTAGCCTTTTGTCCAAACAGGAACGGCGTGACCTTTGGCAAGACATGCAAGTTGTGTTTCAGGATCCTGTTGCGGCGTTAAATCCGCGTTTGACGGTCGCCCGCGCAATTGCAGAGCCGCTGGTGATCCATGGGTGGAGTGCCGCAAAGGTGGCAAATCGGGTGGATGACCTGATGGCGCTGGTTGGCCTAAACCCGGATCAGCGGGATCGCCGGCCGATGGCGCTGTCTGGGGGACAAAGACAGCGGGTTGTGATAGCCCGCGCGCTGGCATTGTCGCCCCGCCTGGTGATCTGTGATGAGCCGGTTTCGGCGTTGGATGTCTCTATTCAAAGTCAGATCCTGAACCTGTTATTGCGTCTGCAGCATGAATTGGGATTAAGCTATCTGTTTATTTCCCATGATCTAAGTGTTGTACGCCATATCGCGGACCGGGTCTGTGTGATGTATTTGGGTGTGATTGTTGAGGAAGGACCAACTGCAGATGTGTTTGCCGCGCCCCAGCACCCCTATACACGGGCGCTGCTCAGCGCGATCCCGCAGCCTGATGTGTCGCGACGGGGTCGCAAGGAACGTGTGTTGTTAAAAGGCGATTTACCAAGCCCCCTTGCGCCGCCCAAAGGCTGTCCTTTTGCTTCGCGTTGTACAATCGCGCAATCTGTCTGCGCCATCTCTCGCCCCCCAATGGAGCTGCGTGGAGATGATCGCAAAGTTAGATGTTTCAACCCCGCTTAGGGTTGCCTTGGCCGATCAGAGTGATCGAAAGCTCTGTCGAAATATGGATCATATCGGTGATTGATCTCACGAACGACGCGCCGACATATCTGCGCCTTGTCCGTGCAAAGGATGATCTCGCGGAAAACGATGATGTATGACGGTTGATTTACGCAGCATAATTGACCTCATTAGCACGATCATGGTGCCCGTCCGTTGAAGGCGCTCTGGCGTGACGTCTACTGCCTCTGTTATGCTGCTTGAGCGGCATAACGCCAAGGGGTGAGCTCATCGAGGCGTTTGATCTTGTGGTCAGCGATTTGGCCTAGAA
>NZ_JAHHIR010000001.1 GCF_018678075.1 Epibacterium ulvae
AGTTGGGCGCGGGAGTGCTACCGGTTTGATGGTCTCTGAACAGTGATTACTTGGCGTTGATGGGGCCGGACACGGCTAGGATTTGATCCAGGTCCATATGTCTTTCCAGGTGGTCAGCCAATGCATCCAGCGCCGTGTCAACGTCCCTGTCATAGGACAGCTGGCTATCGACACCGAGTTCGCTCAAGAAACCGGCGCGGAAGGCATCACTGGCAAACAGCCCATGCAAATAGGTCCCGCGCACGCGGCCATTGGCACTGGCGGCCCCTTCCGCGCGCCCATCCACATCCAGCCAAGCGCGCTCGCTATCCACGCCGGTTGTTCGCCCCATGTGGATCTCATACCCATCAACCGGCAGGTTGCCGCCCTGTGTCGTCGCCTGGGTCAGCGTCACCCGTTTATCCCCGGCCATAACCGTTTCGACATCAAGCAACCCCAGCCCCTCTGCGCGGCCAGGCGTGCCATCGACGCCGTCCGGGTCATCAATCCAGCGCCCAAGCATCTGATAGCCGCCACAGAGCCCCAGAACGTGACCTCCGCGTCGGTGGTGGGCCAATATGTCGATGTCCCAGCCCTGTGCGCGCAAATAGGCCAGATCGCCCAACGTGGATTTGCTGCCGGGGATCAGGATCAGATCCGCATCACCGGGCAGGGCGCGTCCAGGGGGCACCATCTCGACCGTCACATTGGGTTCCGCCGCGAGCGGATCCAGATCGTCGAAATTCGCCATACGCTCCAGCTGGGGCACCGCGACCTTGAAGGCACCGCCACGGCGGGAGGTGACATCCATGCTGTCCTCTGCCGGAAACTTCCACGCATCCCAAAACCAGGGGATCACCCCCAGCGACGGCCAGCCGGTGCGCGCGGCAATATCATCGCGTCCTGCGTCAAACAGGCTGAGGTCGCCGCGAAAGCGATTGACGGCAAAGCCCACGATCTTGTCCTGATCCGCCGGGTCCAGAACGGCCTGGGTGCCGACGATCTGCGCAATCACACCGCCACGGTGAATATCACCCATCAGGATCACCGGCACATTTGCGGCCTGGGCAAAGCCCATATTGGCAATGTCGCCCTTGCGCAGGTTGGTCTCGGCCGGGCTGCCGGCACCTTCGATCAACACCAGATCGACAGTGCTGGCCAGCCGATGAAAGCTTTCAAGCGCGGCCTCAAGCAGGCCCGATTTGTCACGCATAAACGACCCAGCCGCACGGGTGCCGCGCCGCTTGCCTTGTACGATGACCTGCGCGCCCGTGTCTGTCTCGGGCTTCAACAAGATCGGGTTCATATCCGTATGCGGCGCGATACGCGCGGCCAGAGCCTGTAGCGCCTGTGCGCGGCCGATCTCCCCTCCACCGGGGGTGACAGCGGCGTTGTTGGACATGTTTTGCGGCTTAAACGGTGCCACCCGCAGCCCCCGTCGCACAAAGGCGCGCGCCAATCCCGCAACGATCAAAGATTTGCCAACATTGCTGCCGGTGCCTTGCAACATAATCGCGCGTGCCACGTAGTGTCCCTAACTCTTTGCCGTCGCGGGTGATTCCACCCAGCGACCTTAAAACCTATCGGAGATGATATGAACACACCCGCACATCTGTTGACCGGCGCCGCCCTGTTCGGGCGCAAAGGCGACAGAGCGATCCTTGCAGCCGCAGTCGTTGGCAGCCTGCTGCCGGATCTGTCGCTCTATCTGATGACGGCCTGGTCAGTCTATGTCCAGGGCGTGTCGGTCCATGTGGTGTTTGATCAGTTGTATTTTTCCCCGGCCTGGCAACAGGTCTTTGCCATCGACAATTCCATCCCGCTTTGGGGGCTAGCGCTGGCGGCGGCGCTGTGGCTGCGCAAGGGCTGGGCGATTGCCCTGTGCTGTGCCGCTCTCTTGCATATCGGGTTGGACTTCACGATGCATGCGGGCGACGGGCGGCCGAATTTCTGGCCGCTCAGCGACTGGGTGTTTCATTCCCCGATCAGCTATTGGGACCACCGTCATCACGCCCACTTGCTGGAGCCGATCCTGCTGGCGGCCTCTCTGATCTGTTTTGTGGTGCTGTGGCGCGGGCGCAGCTGGCCGGGGCGGGCGCTGTTTTCGGTCCTGGCTTTGATGGAGGTTGCAACCTCCAGCCTCATGTTCATGATCTTCTCAGGCTAGCGCGGCAGAAACTCTGTCCAGGAAAAAAGAAAAACGCGCCCCCACCGGACGCGTTTTTCTTTTTGGCAGCGTTTGAAAGTAGAAACGCTTATGCGGCTTCCGCCTGAGCGTTGCGGCGCTCGCTTTCTTCGCGCGACAGCGCGACAGAGGTCCGTACACCACGGCCTACAAATTCCATCAAGCCTGATACAACCCGTTCGTTCGGGTCAATGCCGGCACAGGTCAGAACTTCGCGCCCATCGCGCGAACGTGCCCAACGGGCAATCTGCTCTGGACCGTTGCCATATTTTTTGTCGTCCGCAATTGCATCGTCCAATGCAGCCAATACGACGGCTGCAAACAGTTTACGGGCGCGGTTGCCTTGCTCATTGTTGTAAGCAGTGCCGTCCACGAAATCTCGCATCTCGCTTCCTTTTTTGTTCTTGCTATTGCAATTTCTGTTTTTTCGGCGTGGCGCCCCTTATGGCGATTTTGTGACGATTCGGGTAGGATATATTTGCATACCTCCCATGCATTTTTTACATGGCTTGTTTTGGACCCGAATTGTCACCCCTGTGCCTTGATCGTTTTCTTGCCAGCTTCTCTGTAGGTCGATATAGGGGCTTTTAACTGTTCAACAACCTCTCGAAAGGCATTTCCCATGCCCAAGATCAACGGCAATGAAATTCGCCCCGGCAACGTGCTGGAACATAACGGAGGCCTGTGGGCCGCGGTTAAGGTCGATCATGTGAAACCAGGCAAAGGCGGCGCCTTTGCACAGGTGGAAATGCGAAACCTGCGTAACGGGTCAAAACTCAATGAACGTTTCCGGTCTGCTGACAAGGTTGAACGGGTACGTTTGGAGCAAAAAGATCAACAATTTCTGTATGAAACGGACGGAATGCTGGTCTTTATGGATACCGAAACCTACGAGCAGATCGAACTGCCCGCAGAGCTTCTGGGTGACCGTCGTCCCTTCCTTCAGGACGGTATGACCATCGTCGTGGAGTTCCACGAGGCAGAGGCGCTGAACGCGACCGTGCCACAGAAAGTCACCTGCAAGATCGTCGAGACCGAGCCGGTGGTCAAAGGCCAGACGGCTGCGAACTCTTTCAAACCTGCGATTCTGGACAATGGCGTCAAAGTCATGGTGCCACCGTTTGTGGGTCAGGATGAGATGATCGTGATCAACACCGACAGCATGGAATACTCCGAGCGCGCGTAACGCTTGCGTAATTTGCATCTGCGACCAAAATCGTAGTTGGGGCCCCGCAACGTCAGTTTGCGGGGCTTTGTCGTATGTTTTCAGCCCCCTGCCACGACTTGCGAAAAATTTGTGCAAAATTGCCTCGCACTGATTAACAACAGAACATCTTTATTTCTGCACATCTTTTCCTTTAGGTTGCATCTCATCCTACCTGGGGAGGGGGAGTGAACATGGGAGTGTCAGCACAATCGGAACATGCCAAGCGCGTGTTAAAGGCGGCAGGGTCGCCAATGGGCGCAGCCAAATCGCGGGTCATCGCGTCGTGGCGGCGCTCGATCGAACGTCACGGGCTGGACCCGGCTGAACTGAAACGTGCGGACCGGATTGATACCGGCGAGCTGCGCCACCGTCGCAGCGCCGCAGACCGGTTTCGTGCCATTGCCGCGCCGCAATTGGATCAGCTTTATCGTCTGGTGGGTCAATCGGGCTGCAGCGTTTTGCTGACCGATGCAGAAGGCGTGGTGCTGGAACAGCGTTGCAGCGACGGCGACGCCCATGCCTTTCGCGCCTGGGGCCTGTGGGAAGGCGCCAATTGGAGCGAACAGGCCGAAGGCACCAATGGCATTGGCACCTGTCTGACCGAAGAACGCGCCTTGATCGTGCACCGCCACGAACATTTCTTTGCCCGCAACGCCGGGATGAGCTGCATCGACGCGCCGATCTTTGGTGCCGACGGGCAGATCATCGGCGCGCTGGACGTCTCCTCTGCCCGTGTGAATCAGACCGAGGGGATCAACCAGTTGATTGCGGCTTCCGTTCTGCAAACCGCCCGCCAGATTGAGGCTGAGGCCTTTCGCGCCGCTTTCCCCAAGGCGCGCTTTGTCCTGGCCGACGCCGAAGAGGGACCGCTGGTCAAATTGCTGGCCGTCAACAGCGATGATATCGTGATCGGAGCCACACGCGGTGCACGGCGTAAATTCGGCCTGGCCGCAATGGGCCCGATTGAGCTGCGTCCTGCCTCTGACCTTTTGGGGCGCCACGACAACGAGGCCACCGGCTTTGAACGCGGCGAACGCGCGGCTGTGATGCGGGCCCTGGCGCGCGCCGATGGCAATGTCTCTCAGGCCGCACGCGCCCTTGGGGTCGGCCGTGCGACGCTCTA
Source organism: Epibacterium ulvae (assembly GCF_018678075.1). Taxonomy (GTDB): domain Bacteria; phylum Pseudomonadota; class Alphaproteobacteria; order Rhodobacterales; family Rhodobacteraceae; genus Epibacterium; species Epibacterium ulvae_A. The sequence continues at coordinate 4,495 of NZ_JAHHIR010000001.1, forward strand.
TCGGCGCATGAAACGGCTCGGGATTGGCGAAAGCGCTGAGTGATCCGGACGCCGGCTTGGCCTCTCAAATCCGGTATGCGGCTGTATACGCAAAACTGTCTCAGCGCTGAGACAGGGCGTGCATATACTCCCTTGGTCTCAGATGACATGCGCCAAACTTGGAGTCATCGTTCCTCACACAGATGCGGCGGGGGAGCCGCACAGATGGAGGAAAACATCATGAACGAGATGACTCAGGTCGCCGGCGAATTCACCTCGCCCTTCAAAGAACGCTACGACAACTACATAGGTGGCAAATTCGTCCCGCCGGTGTCTGGCCGTTACTTCGACAATATCACCCCGATCACCGGTGGTGTTGTGGGCCAGATCGCCCGTTCCGATGAGAAGGACGTCGCGCTGGCGCTTGATGCGGCCCATGCAACCAAGACCGCCTGGGGCACCACGGCCCCCGCGGAACGCGCCAATATCATCCTAAAGATCGCCGACCGGATGGAGGAAAACCTCGACATCCTGGCCAAGGCTGAGACTTGGGACAACGGCAAGCCGATCCGCGAGACAACCCTTGCAGACATCCCGCTGGCCATTGACCACTTCCGCTACTTCGCAGGCGTTCTGCGCGGCCAGGAAGGCACCATGTCCGAGATCGACAATGACACCGTCGCCTATCACTTCCACGAGCCTTTGGGCGTTGTCGCGCAGATCATCCCGTGGAACTTCTCGATCCTGATGGCGGCCTGGAAACTGGCACCGGCGCTGGCGGCGGGCAACTGTGTTGTGCTGAAACCGGCCGAACAGACCCCGGCTGCGATCATGGTGATGATGGGGCTGGTGGGCGACTTGCTGCCCGATGGCGTGTTGAACATCGTCAACGGCTATGGTGCCGAAGTGGGCGCGGCCCTTGCCACCTCTGACCGGATTGCCAAGATCGCCTTCACCGGCTCTACTCAGACCGGTAAAATCATCATGAAAGCCGCGACCGAGAACTTGATCCCGGTGACATTGGAACTGGGCGGCAAGTCGCCAAACATCTTCTTCAAGGACGTAATGGCCGAAGATGATGCGTTCCTAGACAAAGCGATCGAAGGATTTGTGCTGTTTGCCTTCAACCAGGGCGAAGTCTGCACGTCGCCAAGCCGGGCTTTGATCCACGAAGACATCTATGAAGAGTTTATTGCCCGCGCAATTGAACGAGTGAAGGCCATCAATCAAGGCGATCCACGCCTGATGGAGACCATGGTCGGGGCGCAGGCCAGCAAGGAACAGCAGGACAAAATCCTGTCGTACCTGCAGATCGGTGTCGAAGAAGGGGCCGAGGTTCTGGCCGGTGGCGCAGCCGCACGGTTTGATGGTGACATCAAAGATGGCTACTATATCCAGCCGACCGTCCTGAAAGGCCACAACAAGATGCGGGTCTTCCAAGAAGAGATCTTTGGCCCGGTTGTGTCGGTCTGTACCTTCAAAACCGATGAAGAAGCTTTGGAAATCGCCAACGACACGCTTTATGGCCTTGGCGCCGGTGTCTGGTCTCGCGATGCCAACCGCTGCTTCCGTTTTGGTCGTGGGATTGAAGCTGGCCGTGTTTGGGTCAACAACTACCACGCCTATCCAGCCCACGCGGCCTTTGGTGGCTACAAACAATCCGGTATCGGTCGTGAAAACCACAAGATGATGCTGGACCATTATCAGCAGACCAAGAACATGCTGGTCAGCTACAACCCGAACAAACTGGGCTTTTTCTAAGGTTCAAGACGTTCTGTGACAGATCAGAGCCGGGGCAGCGACGCCTTGGCTCATTTTACTCTGAAGTAGACGCTCGATCTAAAACGGCGGTGGGCGCATGCGCACAGGGCATGATTTCACAATCGAGGTGTTCGTGGTTGCCATACGTCCAAAGGTTTCAAGCAACGGGTCCAACTCGCCAATGTTGCGCAACAGCAATCGGGCGACAAAGCCATCTTCGCCGGTCACCTTATCACATTGAACGATCCGGTCCGTGTCTTTGATCTGCTTTTCCAGAATGTGACGTTTACCGGGAAGAGGGCGAAACCGAACCACCGCTTCCAGCGAATAGCCCAATGCCGCAGGTGAGAGTTCAACGGCAAAATTCTGGATGACACCCGTGTCTTCCAGCCGCTTGACCCTGTCGCGAATGGTCGGCGGTGAAACACCAGCCTCGGCTGAAAGGTCTTTCCAGCTCATACGCGCATCACGCGTCAAAGCGATCAATATCGTTCGATCCAGATCATCCATAGCGTTTTCCAATAAAAGGAATCTAAGTCCTTTTGCCTCCTAAATGGCAGGTAAGTCCATGATCGACCTTCCTTAATGAAGGGTCTTCGAGCCCATAGGTCATTATGCTGCCGCCCGTTGGTCACCAATTACAGGAAACAGCATGAATTTTGCGCTTTGGATGTTTTTTGCCACCATATCAGCGGTGAACATCGTCACGCCTGGTCCCGCCAATCTCAACACGGCGCGCCGCGCCATTCAGCTGGGGGGCAAGCGGGTTGTGCCGACAATCTTTGGAAACGCGCTTGGCCTTGCGGTGGGCGGAGCGGTCTGCGCCTTTGGCATTGCGTCCTTTGTGATGTCTTCAACGGTACTTTGGACGGTCTTCAATTGGCTGGGGGCCGCCTATCTGGCTTGGCTTGGACTTCGTTTGATCTTCAAGACCGACGTGTTGTTGCTCGAAGCGGCCAACGATGAGGTCGTGAAACCCTACACATTGTTTCGGGAGGCCTTCCTGTTGGCGGTTGCAAACCCGAAGGCGCTGCTATTTTACATGGCGCTGTTTCCACAGGTTCTGGAACCAGCGCGCGGCATGGCGCTGCAAACAAGCATCCTGATCGTCACCTATTGCGGCCTGTCCATCCTCTCGCTCAGCACCTATTCAGCGTTGGCTCACATCCTGCGAAACTGGTTCATGACGCCGGTAAGATTCACAAGGTTTCGTCAGCTTTCTGGTCTGCTCCTTATTGGATTCGCGATCAAATTGCTGCTGTGACGTCCTATGCTAGGCGTTTGGTGATACATCTAAAACCACACCCCGCGCCGAGACATGCCAGATGTGCGCTGTGCGCTTGCCCGACTTTATTCAGGAAATTTTCACTTTTTCTGTCACACTCTGGGTGCCCGGTTTGTCTTATTTATTATGACAGACGCAAAGAGCACACCCACAGACATCACACGCCTCGGGCGCGCGACCATCGCACCCGCGCAGGAGGGCGATTATAATGCTGCGCAGGCAAAGTTGCGTGGTGGTGTTCAGACGCGTTGTCACAAAAGGCTGCTCGGTGCGCTTTCGAAGGTACAAGTCTCGACCGCACTCGTTTGTATTCACACATGCCGAACAACGTGCCTGACGTATGCAAGCAAATCTCACGACAGCAAAACGACAACATGTGACGGGCCCATTTACCCCGCGCATGGACCACGCCGCCAAAGTTTTCACCTGAGTGAATCCCCGCAGTTAGAAACAGCCAACTTTAACTCCAGCATAGGAATATCCAATGAAACATGTATTTGCATGGATCATCGCGCTTGCGGTGATTATCCCGCATAATTTGGCCGCAGAAGATCATGGTGCGACAAAAGATGAAAAAGACGTGCTTGCCGCCATTCAAACGATGACGGGTAGCTTCCAGTCGGGTGACATCGACACCGTCATGAACAGCTACGAAAGCAAAGCCACCGTGTTGTTTGAACCAGCTACGCCGGTTTCAGATCGCGCAGTGTTGGAGCAGATGTTCACCGGGATGGCCGCGATTAATCCTGTCTTTGACTACAACAAAGGTCATGAGGTCATCGTGAACGGCGACACGGCCGTGCATATCGCACCTTGGGTGATGACCGCCAAAACGCCAGACGGACAAGAGATCCAGCAATCTGGTCTTTCGATTGCCGTTCTGAACAGGCAAGCCGATGGCAGCTGGAAAATGGTCATCGACAATCCGCATGGCGGGCACTTGTTGAACTAAGCTTGGATCAAGGGCCGGGCAATCTGCGCGGCCCTTTGTCATTTTAGCGCAAGGCCGGCTTTTCCACATCAATTGGATGACCACAGCTGTCCATCATCTTCCCGTAGGCTGCTGTGAACCCGCTCAGCGATGCAAGGTAAATGCGTTCGCTCACTTTGATCGGTGACATCAGGCGCATATCCATCTGGGTTCCAGATTTCATTCCCAGCAGGATATAGGCTGCATCTTGCCAACGCACCTGGGCTTCGGCCTGTATGATGCCGTCTTCGTCGTAATACGCATCCACCAATGCGTAGTAGTCGAGCTCTTGGTCAATAATCAGCGTGATTGCCTGGCCGTTTTGCATCTGGGTGTTGTAGCCGCGCGGGGCACTTTCACGCAGTGTGACACGTGGATAATCATCCGGTGGGCCCGCGTCGCCGTTTGAGGTTTCAATCCGCAGGGTTGGATCGCCGTCACCGCCGGTCCATGCCGCACATGTTGTGCGCCAGTCTTCGCCGGTATCAAAGGCATCGACATGGACGGTCCAGTCGCCATAGGTCCAAAACCATTCCTCAGCTTCCACCGCACCCATAGACAGGATAGGGACCAACAGGCCGAGGGTCGGCAGTCGAAAAATGTTCAATGCCATCGTGTGTTCCAATCCTCAACGACGTGCTCAGAATTGGCTTATCAGCAGGGCATGAACAACAGGTTATGCAGACGGCGTCCAGCGTACAACGGCGTCCCCGGCCTGCATATCGCCTTTGGCGCGATCATACCGCAGGTATGCGATCGCCTTGCCCCCAGCCTGTGTAAACAAGGTGCCGACGGGTTTTCCGTTGGCGACAATGTCGCTTCCTACAGGCGCGGCGCCGTCGATCTCCACGACCTGTAGCCCCTTTTTCAGGGTTGTTTTATGCTTCATCCGGGCGGTGACTTCTTGGCCGACATAACAGCCCTTGCGGAAATCGACCCCGGTTAAGGTCTCGAACCCGGCTTCCAGAATATAGCTGTCACCGGTCAGTTCGATGCCGGTTTCAGGGATGCAATGGGCGACGCGGATCGCGTCCCAGCCGCTGCCGTCATCGCCGCTGTCTGCCCCGTACAACCGCCAGCCAAGAGCGCCGTTTCGGGGATCCAGCAAAGCGCCAGCAGGTGGGGCACCCGTGCCGCGTTTGACCTGCAATTCCGTCTCTTCCAGCGTCACGTTCGCCCGTAACCGGTACATGTTCAGCCGCTGCGCCAGTGCTGCGGCCTGTCCGCCTTCGGCATCCAACAGAATATCATTGCCATCCGCCAGCAGAAAGAAATCCGCCAAATATTTGCCCTGTGGTGTCAACAAAGCGGTGTAAACCAAACCTTGATCAATTTGATCTACATTGTTGGTGACAAGGTTCTGCAAAAATGGGCGCGTGTCGGCGCCGCTCAGACGGAAGATAATGCGGGCTGTCAATTTGGGCCTCGTGTCATGATTGCTGGGGCCTTGCGGCGGGGCGTGCTTTTCTCTCTGGCTGTGATATAGGAATGCTGCGAGAAATAAACAGGATTAAACCGATGACAGCCCCGATCAGTGTTGTGATCCCTACTCTTAACGCCGCGCCGCATATGCAGGCGAGCCTTGAGATGTTGATGGAAGGGTTGGCCGCCGGGCTGATCCGCGAGCTGATTGTCACCGATGGTGGTTCAACCGATTATACCCTGCTGATTGCCGAAGAAGCCGGTGCGGAAATCATCACAGGCCCTGCCTCCCGCGGGGGGCAATTGCGTCGCGGCTGCCGTGCGGCCAAAGGGGACTGGCTGCTGATCCTACATGCGGACACGGTGTTGGAAGACGGGTGGAGCAATGTGGTCAACGAACATATCAGAGAGTTTTCCCAACGACCGGCCCATTTTAAACTCGCATTCTCAACCCGTGGGCTACGCCCGGCTGCGGTGGCCGGCTGGGCCAATCTGCGCTCGGCGGTTCTGGGGCTGCCGTATGGCGATCAGGGGCTGTTGGTGCCTGCCGGGCTTTATACCGCCAAGGGTGGCTATCCCGATCAGCCCTTGATGGAGGACGTCGAAATCGCACGCCGCCTACCAGATATGCGCACCCTGCCGGCTTATGCGCTGACCAGCGCCGAACGCTATCGACGCGACGGTTGGCTGCGCCGGGGCACCCGTAACCTGTGGACGTTGATGCGTTACGCGATGGGGGCCGATCCCGAAAAATTGGCGGCGGCCTACCGGCGCTAGTGCGGCCGGCGCTTTTCCTCGCACCGACCAAATTTACAACTACCGAATGAACTTACGCGCCAGTCGGCGCAACCACCCGGTTTCCGGCATGTTTGATGCGGTGTCCTGCGGCAATTGCGCGGCAACACCCTCTGGGTCCACCAGGGTTTTGCCGTCCTTGAACTGTAAACGATAGAGATCCGCATAGATCCCGCCGCGCTCCAGCAGCTCTTCGTGAGTGCCCTGATCGGCGATCTCACCGCGATCCATCACGATGATCTTGTCTGCCGCGCGAATGGTCGACAAACGGTGCGCAATCACAATTGTTGTGCGCCCGCCCGATAGCTTGTCCAAAGCGGCCTGCACAACCTTTTCCGACTGCGCATCCAGCGCGGATGTGGCCTCATCCAACAACAGAACCGGCGTGTTTCGCAACAAGGCGCGGGCAATTACCACCCGCTGACGTTGGCCTCCCGACAAGGCAGAACCGCGCGGACCCACCAATGTGTCGAGCCCATTGGCCAATTTCGGCAGGAAGTCAGATACATGGGCGGCGTCCAGCACCTCTTTCAACTGTTCGTCACTGACATCAGTGCGTCCCAACAGGATGTTTTCGCGCAGGGTTTCGTCAAACAACAACGCCTCTTGTGTCACAACCGAGAAGAGGCCGCGCAGGTCGTCCAGCGACATCTTATTTACGGGGACACCACCCACAGTAGCCTGCCCTTCCTGAGGGTCGATCAAACGGGTGACCACATTAAAGATGGTGGATTTTCCGGCCCCAGATGCCCCAACCAATGCAGTGGTTTTTCCCGGTTCAGCCAGCATCGACAGGTTTTTGAGCACAGGCGAGCTGCCGTAGCTGAGCGAGATGTTCTCCAACTTCAATTCTGGTAAACCGGTCGGGGCAGGCACGGGATTTGCGGGCGAGGTGACCTTAATTGGCGCGTCCATCAGCTCCTTCAACCGCTCGATGGCGGCGGCGGCTGACTGCCAAACGCCGCTGACAGCGGCAAGACGGCGCATCGGGTCAAAGGTCAGGCCAATTGCGGTGAAAAAGCTCATAAACTCACCAACCGACTTTTCGCCACCGATGATTTGGTGGCCGCCGTAGAGAACAACGCCCATGACGCCGAGTCCCGCCATCATGTCGATCATACAGGTGAGGGAAGATGTACCGAGGTTCGCTTTTAATTCCTGACGCACCAAGTCGTCCATATGGTGCTCGTAGCGGTCTTCTTGATATTGTTCCAAATTGTTCAGCTTGATCGGAACCATGCCGTGGAAAATTTCATCCAGACGGGTCGAAAGCGATGCCCCCAGATCTCGCGCCCGGGCCGCTTTTTTGCGCACATACCGCTGCACCCACGACAAAGGCAACAGCAGCATGGGAAGTCCGACTAGCATGATCAAAGTCCAACGCCAGTCGACCATAAGCGCGACATACATCGTCGCCATCAATTGCGTGACATCGCGCCCTGCGCCAGTGATCACTGCTTGCCAGACCTGGTTGATCGCGCCCACGTCTCCTTGAACCCGTTGGATCAGAAAGCCGGGCGGATTGACTTGGTGAAACGATGGATCCTGCCGAATGATCCGTGCCAGCATCTCCTTGCGCAAATGTGCACCGGAAACCAATGAGATCCGCGCCAACAGCACTTTTTGGCAGACGCTGGTGATCCCTCGGACCGAGAAGATGACAAAAAATGCGAGGCTCACCCAGATCAGCGCATCCGCATTGCCCGCCACAAACACGTGGTCGAACATCGGTTGCATCATATAGGCAAGACCGCCCACGGTTGAGCCTTCGATCAGCATGAAGATGAAGGCGATGCCAAGCCACCCCATGTAGTGACGTAAATAGCCACTCCATAGCCAACTCATCAGTTCGCGTGAAGATTTAGGGGGGGTACTCATATCAAGGCGCGGCCTTCTTATTGTCTGCGTGCTCGAGCGTGATCCACAGGAGTTGAGCCATTTAAGCAGGTCATCGACCATGTGCAAGCTTTGCCCCACTATCGCGACCCAGAGTGTTGCGCCGCAATTTCGAGCAAGGTGGCAGTTGCTGTCGTGACTTCGCGACGTCACTGTATTTCGCGATTGACGCCATAGGTCGCCCGGCTACGGTCGGTCCACGACATGTGGCACCGGGATCCCCGTGCTCTTTGATTCAGGTTTAGATCCATGACAGACATTATCTCTTTGGCGGCAGGTATGCCCTATTTGGCCATTCCAGGCCCTTCCGTTGTGCCGGACCAAGTGTTGCGCGCGATGCATCATCATTCTTCCAATATCTACGAAGGCCCATTGGTGGATATGGTGCCGACCATCGCGCAGGACCTTAAACGCGTTGCGCGCACCGATCAGAATGTGGCGATCTACATCAGCAACGGTCATGGCCTGTGGGAGGCCTCGCTGGAGAATGTCACATCGGTTGGCGACCAAGTGCTGGTCGCTGGCAACGGTCGCTTTTCTGCCGGTTGGGCGGAGACCGCGCGCAAGCTTGGCCGCGTGGTGGATGTGGTGGACAGCGGCATGGCGACGCCCTGGGACATGGACGGTCTGCGTGCGGCCCTTGTTGCGGATGAACCGCATGACATCAAAGCCTTGCTGGCAGTGCATGTGGACACTTCCGGGTCGATCCGCAACGATGTGCCCGCGCTGCGGGCCCTTTTGGATGAGCTCGCCCACCCGGCGTTGTTGATGATGGATTGCATTGCCTCTATGGGGTGCGAGACTTTTGAGATGGACGCATGGGGCGTGGATGTCGCCATCACAGCCAGCCAAAAAGGGCTGATGATGCCGCCTGGTTTGGGGTTTGTGTTTTTTAATGAAAAAGCAACCGAGCGGCGTTGCGCCCAAGAGCGCGTCAGCCCCTATTGGGATTGGAGCGCGCGCAGCAATCCGGATGTCTTCTATCAGTATTTCTGCGGCACTGCACCCGTGCAGCAGCTTTATGGTCTGAGGGCGGCGCTGGATATGATCCACGACGAGGGGGTCGAAAACGTCTGGAAGCGCCATGAGATCCTGGCGCGCGCCATTTGGGCCGCGGCTGAGGCCTGGGGGCAGGGTGGTCCGCTGAAATTGGATGTGGCGGATCCCGCGTTACGGTCCCATGCGGTAACTGCGTTGTCGCTGGAGGCGCCTGACGGCACCCGGTTGCGCAAATGGTGCGAAACACATCTGGGCCTGACACTGGGCATTGGCCTGCGTGCCACGCCATGGGGGGATCCAGAATGGGACGCCCATTTCCGCTTTGGTCATATGGGACATGTAAACGGCCATATGATCCTGGGACTGTTGGGCGGGGTTGAGACGGGTCTGACCGCTTGCGGCATTGCCCATGGCTCCGGCGCGGTGGAGGCCGCAGCGCGGGTGTTGGCGCAAAATACGTAAAGTGGATTAGGGCACGGGTCGAGGCGCTCCCGCCCCCGTGGGCGGGCTGGCGATGCCAGCCCTGTCCCAAACGGCGTTGGGCCGGGCGCCCCTTTTGTCAAAGGGGCGCGGCCGCCAAGTGGCACATGAGTGACCTTCACCAAGGTGGGTTTCTGCGTAGCCAATCCGGTCATTGCCGCAAGAGATCGCTGGTCAGACAGCACAAGTCAGTGTGCAAACCACATCAATAGACCAGTCCAGCAAGAGAATGCCCCCAAGCCGCAGATTGCACGGAGTGTTAGGCCAAGGGCAATCCTGCTTAGAATTGTTCTTCGGAAATGACCTGACCGTCCAAGACAACGCCTAGGCGGGTGATCAGATGGTTCAGCAGCAAGGCAATAATCACCACGGGGCCCATGCCAAACAAGGCCCAGATGATCATGAATAGCCACACAAGGCTGACGCCCAGAAATACATAAAGGGCGGATTGGTAGTCGGGTTGGTCTTCGCGTCTTTGCATTGAACAAGCCTCCATACGATCCCGTTACAATAGGGCTTATCTCCTAAATAATAGTGAAAATGCCCCCCTAACATCAGTTAGGGCGGGACGGCGTCAGATCCAGTGGAAACGAGGCTATTGCGAGGAGGCGTGTCGTGCTTGATCTAGGGCGAGGGGGAGCGCGGTTTTGAAGACGTCGAGCTCCTCTGCAGGACCACAGGAAATGCGGATGCAGCGGTCTTGGGGGGCCACAAAGGGCATGCGGACGAAACAACCGCGCGCAACTAGATTGGCCAGAACCCGGCGGGCAAAATTGCCATCTGCGCCACTGTCGATGGTAACAAAATTACAGGCAGAGGGCAGCGGCTCAAGACCGTTGTTCCGCGCGATCTGTGCAATCCTCTCTCGGGCAGTAGTGATCTGTGTCAAACGTTCCGCCAGACCGTTGTGGTCATGGACTGCGGCCAAAGCTGCTACCTGCGCCAGTCTGTTCACGCCGAAATGGTTGCGTATCTTGTCAAAGGCGCGGATCAGATCCGGGTGGGCCAACGCATATCCAATCCGCAACCCGGCCATACCGTAGGCTTTGGAGAAGGTACGCATCCGGATCACGCGTGGATCATCACAATCGACCGGGGCAGCGGTGCCGTCCGGCGCGCATTCCACATAGGCCTCGTCCAGCACCAAGAGGCATCCATCGGGCAGAAGATCCAGCGCGGCAACGATATCGGCCCCCATGTGCCAACTGCCCATGGGATTGTCCGGATTGGCCAGATAGACCAGCTTCGCATCCACTTCGGCCGCTTTGGCGAACAGGCTGGCAGGATCTTCATGGTCGTTCACATATGGCACCGTGATCAGCGCGCCTCCGCAGCCCACCACGTGGTAATTGAAGGTCGGATAAGCGCCAGAAGACGTCACGACCTTATCGCCTTGACCTATCAACAGCCGCACGAGCAAACCCAACAAACCATCAATTCCTTCGCCAATTAGGATATGGTAGTTGGAACAATTATGCTGGGCTGCCAATGCTGAACGCAGTTCCAAACTGGTTGAGTCGCCATATTTCCACGCGTCCGCCACGGCGGAATGCATTGCCTTCAGTGCGGCGGGAACTGGGCCAAAGCCGTTCTCATTCGCCCCTAGCCGCGCCGCATATGGCGCGCCGCGTTCACGTTCTGCTTGCTCGGGCCCCACAAAAGGCACGGTTGCGGGCAGGGATTGGATCAACGGGGTGTAACGTGGCGTTTTCATAACCCAGATTTACCCCCGCAGACGGCACGTTGGCAACCGGACAAACTTCGCCTGATGCGCGCAGCTTCGGTGTATCAATCGCCTGTAAGTGCGGCACGGTGGTGCGGATGCCAGCGAGGACGCGCCGAAACGAAATTTCTTTTCCAATGTTAGCGCAAGCATGCGTTGAGAGCGCGGCGTTTCAGGGTATAGACGGGGCGAAACTACCATACTTCGGAGAGTTACACGTTATGGTTAAAGACGGTTCCATTCAACAAGCACAGTTTGAACGCATTGCAACCGGCCAAGGATTCATTGCCGCGCTGGATCAATCCGGCGGGTCCACTCCAAAGGCGTTGAAGCTCTATGGTGTTGAAGAAGACGCCTACTCCAACGACGACGAAATGTTCGGTGAAATTCACAAGATGCGCAGCCGCATCATCACCGCGACCTCGTTCGATCAGGAGAAAATCCTGGGCGCGATTCTGTTTGAAAAAACCATGGATGGCGCGATCGAAGGCAAACCTACGGCGACCTACCTGTGGGAAGATTGCGGTGTTGTGCCCTTCCTGAAGGTCGACAAAGGTCTGGCGGATGAGGAAAACGGCGTGCAGGTGATGAAGCCGATGCCGGAACTGGACGCGCTTTTGTCGCGCGCGGTTGAGGCTGGGATTTTCGGCACCAAGATGCGCTCGGTCGTTAAAGAAGCCAATGTTGAGGGCATCAAAGCCGTTGTGGCGCAGCAGTTCGACGTGGGTAAACAGATTGTCGCGGCTGGCCTGTGCCCGATCATCGAGCCGGAAGTGGACATCAACTCTCCCACCAAAGGTGAGGCGGAAGTGTTGTTGAAAGGTGAGATCCTGTCCCAGCTGAACGCGCTGGACGAAGGCACCAAAGTCACGCTGAAACTGACCATCCCGAATGAAGCTGGCATCTATGATGAGCTGGCGGACCATCCGGCGGTTGTGCGGGTTGTGGCACTGTCGGGCGGCTATTCCACCGAGGACGCGTGCGAACGCCTGTCCAAGAACTCCAAGATGATCGCCTCCTTCAGCCGTGCGCTGACCGAAGGGTTGAATGTTGCGATGTCGGATGAGGAATATAACGCGGCGCTGGGCGCGAATATCTCCAAAATCTACGCCGCGTCGCTGTAAAACGACGCCGCAGGCCGGGACAGATCCTGGCCAAACTCCGGACGTACGAACGCCCCCTTGCAGATGATGCGAGGGGGCGTTTTTTGTCGGACGTGCGTTGGGTGATGGGGGGAGAAAGATTAAGATCCGTTAGGAAAGATAGGGGTTTCACCGCCAAATGTTTCGCACGCGAAACAATGGGTCAGGAGGGTTGATACTCTTTATTGGGGTGGTGTACACTCTATGGTGTCAAGAGGGGGCGTGCGGTGCAAAAACCGAACAGAAAATACATGAAATTCCCAAGTGAAACTTTTTAGGATTCACATTTTGCACCAGCATGTTATCGTCTAATGGCAGGATCGCTTGGTAACCGCTGCCTTGAACTATAGATGACAGGCGGGCCAGCGGACGCTCGACACATAGGATATTGAGCTATCGCTTCTGGTCAAAACGGCCCCGATTCTGCGCTGTTGCTCTTTCGGAAAAACCGTAGTGCAAAAAGATTTCGGCCTGTTCTTTACTTAGTGTGAGGTCCTTCGGGTTGGTAGGTTGAAGTACTAAACCAAAATCCGAAATTTCATTGAACGCATTTCTGGCCATGATTGGAGACAACCTTTTCGCCGAATCTATATTACGCCTTTTGTTTTCAGTATTGAGCGCCCTGAAAAAGGCACTAGCAACGATGTCGGAACACTGAAGGCCTGCCTCTTGATAGTGAGGCACATAATCCACCAGTTTATAGCTTAGAAACCTGAAGTCTATTTTCCGCTTGTTGAGAACGGGATTGCTTTGCAGCCTTAACCACTCCAAATAAGCTTTCGTTTGACCGTAGGAGTGACCGCCTCTTTTACTGAATAGGACTTTTATTTTGTCGTCTTCGGTGGGCATTTCTGAGCAGTCTTGCAGGCAAAATTCTGTAACTCTTTCCAGTAGAATGCGCACTAACCAGTTATAAAACCATTGCTTCCCGCCAGCTTGTGCAGCTCTTTCGTTTTCATGCCCGCGCATGTTTTTCTTGTTCGACGCTATAATGAATGCTCTCGCCGGATATTTAGCTAGAAGTTCAGCTGCACGTGTTCCCTTTGTGGGACTAAGTTTGCGAAAGTGAATCACATTCGACTGGCTTTGGATGTCTGCGGAAATGTTATCAAGCCATAAGCGACAAGATTTTTCGTGTTCCGCGCGGATAAGGTAACCGGAGAGAAGGAGCCATTCGCTCGCACCGTTGGGGTCAATTGGCCGAACTTTCGTAAGTCCATCGTCTCCAGCCTCATCAATGTATAAGATATACTTGTATGAATTCATAACTTCGTACTTGCCTAATAAGAAAAATACTCTGTCTGGTTGAAAACGATTCTGCAATGTCGCCCTCGATCGCGTGTAGATCTGCAAACTAGAAATCGGCTGTCTGCGAAATTTGGGGATGTTCTGTGCACTCAAAGCAAAAACGCCCCGGATTTCTCCGAGGCGTTTCTTTTTATTCGTAATGTAGCTGGGATCACACCAACCGCGAGGCATCCTTTGCCGCGCGGACGAAGTCTTTGAACAGCGGGTGGGGCTCAAAGGGTTTAGACTTCAGTTCCGGGTGGAACTGGACGCCGATGAACCAGGGGTGGTCGGCCCATTCCACGATCTCGGGCAGGCGGCCGTCGGGGGACATGCCGGAGAAGTTGAGCCCGCAGGCCTCCAGCTTTTCGCGGTATTTGATGTCGACCTCATAGCGGTGACGGTGGCGTTCCTCGATCGCGGTGGCGCCATAGGCGGCGGCGACGTTGGAGCCTTCGGTCAGGGTGGCGTCATAGGCGCCCAGGCGCATGGTGCCGCCTTTGTCGTCGCTGACGGAGCGTTCGACCTTGTGGTTGCCCTGCACCCATTCCTTGAGGTGGTAGACAACCGGTTCAAAGCGTTTGCCGCCCGCTTCGTGGTCAAATTCTTCGGAGCCTGCAGCCGAGATGCCTGCGACGTTACGGGCGGCCTCGATCACGGCCATTTGCATGCCGAGGCAGATGCCCAGGTAGGGGACGTTGTTTTCGCGCGCGTATTGGGCTGCCTTGATCTTGCCCTCGGTGCCGCGTTCGCCAAAGCCGCCGGGGACCAGAATGGCGTTGAAGCCCTGGAGGTGCGGGGTGGGGTCTTCGCGATCGAACAGCTCGGCGTCGACCCATTCGATACGCACTTTGACGCGGTTGGCCATGCCACCGTGAGTCAGCGCCTCGGCAATGGATTTATAGGCGTCTTCGAGCTGGGTGTATTTGCCCACAATGGCCACGCGCACTTCGCCTTCGGGGTTGTAGATGCGGTCGGCCACATCTTCCCAGCGGGCGAGGTTGGGTTTGGGGGCCGGTGCGATGCCAAAGGCGTCGAGCACGGCCTGGTCCATCCCTTCGCGGTGATAGGCGAGGGGGGCCTCGTAGATGGATTTGAGATCCTGTGCGGCGATCACGCTGTCGGGGCGGACGTTGCAGAAGAGGGCGAGCTTTTCGCGCTCTTTCTTGGGGATCGGGCCTTCGGAGCGGCAGACGAGGATGTCGGGGGCGAGGCCGATGGAGCGCAGTTCCTTGACCGAGTGTTGGGTCGGTTTGGTTTTCAGCTCACCGGAGGCTTTGATATAGGGCAGCAGCGTGAGGTGCATAAAGATACATTCACCGCGCGGCTTGTCCTGGGCAAATTGGCGGATGGCCTCAAAGAAGGGCAGGCCTTCGATGTCGCCCACGGTGCCGCCGATTTCACAGAGCATGAAATCAACTTCGTCTTCGCCGATGGAGATGAAGTCTTTGATCTCATTTGTCACATGGGGGATGACCTGAATGGTTTTGCCCAGGTAGTCGCCGCGGCGTTCTTTTTCCAAGACGTTGGTGTAGATGCGTCCGGATGAGATTGAATCGGTTTTGCGGGCCGGGACGCCGGTGAAGCGTTCGTAGTGGCCCAAGTCGAGGTCGGTTTCCGCGCCATCGTCGGTGACGAAGACTTCACCGTGTTCAAAGGGCGACATGGTGCCGGGATCGACGTTCAGATAGGGGTCCAGCTTGCGCAGGCGGACTGAATAGCCGCGAGCCTGCAGCAATGCTCCAAGAGCGGCAGATGCCAGGCCTTTGCCCAGCGAAGAAACAACACCACCAGTGATGAAGATAAAACGCGCCATATGTGTCGGCTGCCCCCGTGAGAGTTCAAGAAATAAGAAGTGCCGGGTGGTCAAAAAACCACGGCATCACGGGACTTCAGTATATATGAGATTCGCGCAGAAAACGCAAGGGAACCGCAAGATGCTGTTACGGTCCCTGAAATCGTTTCTAAGTATAGTGGATCAGTCGAGGCTGGGAACCAGCGGCGCGGTGTCACCGGAGGCGGGCGGCAGAAGGTCTGTGCCCAAAGGTGCGATTGGCGCATCGGCTGGTGCATCGCTTGCCTGAGGCAGGAGACCGCCGTCGAAGATCGAGGAATTGCCAGCTTTTTGAGCCGAGATCACTGTCAGCGTGATCGAGGTCACGATGAAGGCTGCGGCCAGGATCCAGGTCAGCCTGGTCATCGCAGTCGCGGCTGCACGCCCGGATACGGCACCACCGCCGCCTCCTCCACCCATGCCGAGGCCGCCACCTTCGGACCGCTGAAGCAGAACGACGGCGATCAGGCCGAGGGCCAGAAGAAGGTGGATGATGAGAACAACGTTTTCCATAAGACCCTGCGGCGGTTGGCTGATTATCGGGCGGTAAATAGGACCAAACTCCGGCAGGGGCAAGGGTGGAGTTTCAATTGACGTGCTGAACTTCGGGTCAAATGACGTGCAGCTCTGTGGAACACCCAAATTTTACTGGAATTCCCGAGGCGTGGCGCGCAGGGTTACGGGTATGGCACATGATGACCCGCATTCAGACGACCCGCACCACGCCCATGCCCACCTGCCGCCGGATCCGGCGCTGCGGGTCAAGGCGCTTGAGACGATTCTAACCAAACGGGGGCTGATCGATCCGGCTGCGTTGGATGAAATCATTGATATCTATCAAAACAAAATCGGCCCTCAAAACGGTGCGCGGGTGGTGGCCAAAGCCTGGAGCGACCCTGCGTTCAAGGCGCAGCTGTTGGCCGATGCGGATCAGGTGCTGCGCGAGATGGATATATATGGGCGTCAGGGCGAACATATGGTTGTCGTCGAAAACACGCCCGAGACCCATAATATGGTCGTCTGCACCCTGTGCTCTTGTTACCCGTGGCCAGTGCTGGGCATTCCGCCGGCCTGGTATAAATCCGACGCCTACCGCGCCCGTGCCGTACGCGAGCCGCGCAAAGTGCTGGCGGATTTCGGCATAACCCTGCCTGAGGGCACCAAGGTGCGGGTCTGGGATTCCACCGCCGAGGTGCGCTATTTGGTATTGCCCATGCGCCCGGCAGGTAGCGATGGGTTGGACGAGGAGGCTTTGGCCGCCCTTGTAAACCGCGATTGCATGGTCGGCACCGCGCTGGCGACCTCACCCGGGGACTTGGCGGGAGACACCGCATGAGCCGGGTCCATGATATGGGCGGGCGATTTGGCGATGGCCCGGTTGAGGTCGATGTCGAGGACGCCCCCGTTTTCAAAGAGGAATGGCATGCGCGCGCGCTGGCGCTGACGCTGGCCTCTGCCGGTTTGGGGCAATGGAACATCGACACTTCCCGCCATATGCGGGAACGGTTGTCGCCGCAGGATTACACCGCTTTTTCTTACTATGAGAAATGGCTGGCCGGTGTTGCGGGCCTGTTGGTGGAGACTGGGGTTTTGACCGTCCAGGATCTGCAAACCCCCGAAGCTGATGGCGGCTGCCACCCTTTGGCGGAGCGTAGATTGAGCGCTGAGCGGGTGGCGGGTGTTCTGGCTTCGGGCGGGCCTTCGGATCGTGCCAGCGATGTGGCGCCGCAGTTCAAACCCGGCGACAAGGTGCGCACATTGACCCATGCGGGCAATCGCTTTGTCGATGGCGGGCATACGCGGTTGCCGTCTTATGCGGCGGGAGCAGTGGGGGAAGTGGTGCTCTATCACGGCACTCATGTCTTTCCGGATCGCAGCGCCCATGGATTGGGGGACGCGCCAGAGCCGCTTTATGCGGTCGCCTTTCCTGCGACCGCCCTATGGGTGATTGCCGAAGACGACGGGGATGAAGTGGTGCTGGATCTGTGGCAAAGCTATCTGGAGCTCGCCTCATGAATGCGGCGTCGCCCCCATGTTTGCCCCATGGCGGCGCGGAGCCTGTGTTTGTGGAACCTTGGCACGCGCAGGTCTTTGCCCTGACCGTGCATCTGAATGAGACGGGCCGGTTCAGCTGGGCCGATTGGGTGGCGCGGTTTTCCGCCACGTTAAAGCGGCACGGATTGGCGCGGGAGCTGGATGGCGGCGAAGACTATTTTACCGCATGGCTCGAAACGTTAGAGATCTTGTTGGTGGAAACCGAAGACGTCCAGCGCACGGATGTGGCGCGGATGCGCGACGCCTGGGAGGAGGCCTATTTGGCCACACCCCACGGCGCACCGGTCCACCTGCCAAAGGGCTTGTAATCCACCTGTTACACTTTTGGGTTCCCCTTGCCGATCACGCTCGCTATACGGGGCGTCGGTTTTAACCTACATGCAGAGGACCTGAGATGGCCAACGTAGTGGTAGTCGGCGCCCAATGGGGTGACGAGGGAAAAGGCAAGATTGTTGACTGGCTGAGCGAACGCGCTGACGTGATCGCGCGCTTTCAAGGTGGTCACAATGCGGGCCATACGCTTGTCATTGATGGCAAGGTCTACAAGCTGCATGCACTGCCGTCCGGCGTTGTGCGTGGCGGTAAATTGTCGGTAATCGGCAATGGTGTGGTGCTGGATCCCTGGCACCTGATGAATGAAATCGAAACCGTGCGCGCCCAAGGCGTTGAGATCACGCCGGAAACGCTGATGATCGCGGAAAACACGCCGCTGATCCTGCCGTTGCACGGTGAATTGGATCGCGCCCGCGAAGAGGCGGCCTCAAAAGGCACCAAGATCGGCACCACCGGTCGTGGTATCGGCCCGGCCTATGAAGACAAAGTGGGCCGCCGTGCGGTGCGTGTGGCCGATCTGGCGGATCACGCCACATTGGAAGCGCGCGTCGATCGCGCGCTGCAGCACCACGACCCGCTGCGCAAAGGTCTGGGCGTTGAGCCCATCGACCGCGACGCGCTGGTAGCAAAGCTGAAAGAGATCGCAGCCCATATCCTGCCCTTTGCGGCGCCGGTGTGGAAAGTGATGAACGAAAAGCGCAAAGCCGGCAAACGTATCCTGTTTGAAGGCGCCCAAGGCGCGCTGCTGGATATCGATTTTGGCACCTATCCGTTTGTGACCTCCTCCAATGTGATTGCAGGGCAGGCGGCAACCGGTGTGGGCATTGGCCCGAACTCGATCGATTATGTGCTGGGCATCGTAAAAGCCTATACCACCCGCGTGGGCGAAGGTCCGTTCCCGTCCGAATTGCTGGATGAAACAGGCAAACCGGATGCGGATGGCGAACGTCTGGGCACCCGGGGCCATGAGTTTGGCACCACCACCGGTCGTCAGCGTCGCTGTGGTTGGTTTGATGCCTGCTTGGTGCGCCAGACCTGCGCCACATCTGGCATCAACGGGATTTCCCTGACCAAACTGGACGTGTTGGATGGGTTTGAAACCCTGAAGATCTGCACCGGTTACGATCTGGACGGCGAGCGTCTCGACTACCTGCCAACGGCGGCCGAGGAACAGGCGCGCTGCACCCCGATCTATGAAGAGATGCCGGGTTGGAGCGAGTCGACCGAAGGTGCGCGCAGTTGGAATGACCTGCCGGCCAATGCGATCAAATACGTCAAACGCGTGGAAGAGTTGATCGACTGCCCGGTTGCCCTGCTGTCCACCAGCCCGGAGCGGGATGACACCATTCTGGTGACAGACCCGTTTGCCGACTGATGGCAAAGGGCGAGGGCCTCAGCTACAAGGCGCGGCGGCGCTGGTCGATGGTGATCTTGTTGATTG
The DNA here is from genome assembly GCF_018678075.1 of Epibacterium ulvae. Taxonomy (GTDB): domain Bacteria; phylum Pseudomonadota; class Alphaproteobacteria; order Rhodobacterales; family Rhodobacteraceae; genus Epibacterium; species Epibacterium ulvae_A. Next base: position 23,897 of record NZ_JAHHIR010000001.1, read on the forward strand.
GCATGCCGCTTTACATTGTGGTGGCGGTCAATGTGGTGGGGCTGTTTGAACGCCCCTCCATCCTGCTGGAACTGGCGATTTACACGGCGCTTGGGGTTCTGTGGATCCTGCCGTTCAAATTCGTCTTTCGCGGCGTGGGCAAGGAAGATCCCGACGCCTGAGGTCTGGATTGCATCAGCTTGACTTAAATAGAAAAAGCCGCGGAGCGCTCCGCGGCTTTTGCAGTTTTTCCAGGTCCGTGCGGCGTTAACCCGCCGCGCGGCCCTGCGGTTGAAAGCCGATCTGTTCGGAGGCTGAGAAACGACCGTTGCGTTTGCGGGCGATCTTGCCATCGCGCAGCAGTTGGCCAAAGGAGCGCATGCTGTCTTCGCGGTTGAACTCGGTTCCGGTTGCGCGGACTTTGTTGATCAATTCGGGACGCGAGAAGACGTCCTGGCCTTTGACAAAGCTGAGGTAAGACGCGGCTGCTTCCAGCATTTCTTGCAGTTCAACAGCGCCGGTTTCCTGAACGTATTTGGCAAAGCCTGTGTCCGAATTGAAGGCTTCGGCGGTTGTCGGCTTGGCCTCGGTGCGCACGCGGCGTGGACGCACAGGGGCTGTTGTGGCGGCAGGTTTTGCGGCCTCGCCTTGGCCCTCGGCAGGGTCAGAGACGCGCTGTTCGGCCACCAGTTTCAGGGGTGTTGGGCGGTTTTCCTTGGCCTCGGGGCGCGGTGATTTGCGACGCACCACTGGGCGGCGGGGTTGAACCACACTGGCCAGATCTTCGCGGTAGTCCTTTTCGACGTCATCGCCTGCCGCTTCGGGATCGCTTTGGGCTGCAGCAACGGCGGCGCGCATGTGGCTGTAGGTCTCACGCGAGGACGCGGTGTCCGGATCGTCGAGCTTTTCATCGGCTGCAGCCATCAGGCGGGAGACATCGCTGTCGGATGCATCCTTGCCGGTTGGGGCTGCGCTGCTTTGAGCCGGGGCTTCAGCGAGTGTTTCCACAGCTTCGGCTTCAGCAGTATCTGCGTCTGCATCCGTGTCAGCGCGGGTCGCCGCCAGAAGTTCGGCTTCGACCTCGGCCAATTCGCGGCGCAGGTCGTCTTCGTCTGCGTCGCTGAGGGTCGACGGCGGGCCTGCTGGGGCAGGGGCCGCTTCTGCCACGGTTTCGGCTGGTTTGGTGACACCACGGCGCACGCGGATGACCCGAGCACGGCGCGGTTGCGCGGGTGCTTCTTCAGCCTCCGCCTCAGGCGCGGCTTCCTTGGCGGGAGCGGCGGCGGATTTGGTCACTTTCTGTGTGGTTTCTTGCAAACCTTCCAATGCGCGGGCAATCAGCGTGTCGCTGTCGTCGCCCTGGGCATCCGTTTCGTCGGCATCAAAGTCTTCATCCGTGTCATCTGCGTTCAGCGACGCATTGATGTCTTCGGCAATGGCTTCGACGCTGGCGGAGGCTTCTTCTGCAACTGGGTCTGCGTGTTGATCTTCGGAGAATTCATCAGAAGGCGTGCGGGAAACCACGGCGCGGATGCGCTGCAGTTTGGCTGCAATGCTGTTGGGTGCGGGTTTGGCTTGCGCCTCTTCTGCAACCGGCTCTGCCTCGATCTCGTCTGCGATGTCTTCGTCGGTCTCATCTGCCTTGTTCGCGGCGACAACGGCTGCGATTTGCTCAAGGTCGATGGCGTCTGTTTCGGCTTCAACCTCGGCTACGTCGTCTTCAAAGGCCTCTTCAAAGTCATCCGCGACCAGATCTTCGCTGCTGTCCGCAAGGATTTCGGCGTCTTCTGCGATCTCTTTCGCCTCTTCGGGAGCAACAAAGAAGTCGACTTCACCGGGAGGAGTTTCGACCAATTCGCCCGCTGCAGGTTCGGCAGCTGCGACGACGTCTTCTGCAATTGCTTCATCTTCAAGCTCATCTGCAAAAGGTTCTTCGTTGCTGCCTTCAAAGCTGTAGGCGTCTTCGGCTTGGGTGTCCGCTTCTTCTGCGATCTTTTGTGCCGCTTCGGGGGCGACAAAGAAGTCGACCTCACCCGGAGGGGTTTCGACCAACTGACCGGCAGCCGGTGCGGCGGCTGCTACGATCTCTTCTGCGACGGTTTCGTCTTCAAAATCGTCTGCAAACGGTTCCTCAGAGCTGCCTTCGATGCTGTAGGCCTCGACGGCGTCGTCCTGGGGGGCAGCCACGGTCGGTGCGGAGTGGGCCTGTTCTTTGGCCGCGGCTGGATCAACAAAGAAGTCCACTTCACCCGGCTCGGTCTCTGTCAACTCGCGGGTGGCTGGTTCTGCCACGGGGGCAGGGGCCACAGGCGCGGCTTGTGGTGCTGCCGACACGGCGGCGCGCAGGTGAATGCCTTCGTTAGAGGTGCGGACCTCAACCTGGCGTGCGATCTCACGCTGGGCGATACGTGCCAGCATGTCTGCATCCGGTTGTGGTGGCTCTGCACCAAAATATCTGTCATCAGAGGCTAGATCGCGAAAATACTCGGCGATCGCCTTCATAGTGCCAAAGGAATCTTCAAATCCCTCAAGCGTACAGGAGAAAGTCCCGTAGGATACTGTTAGTACCTTATTGTTCTGTACCATCTCTCAGCTCGTCCTCGCCAAAGTCATGTTGTTCACCATATTGGTTAGAACGACAAATTCTGCCCGAATCCGTGCAATTGATCGTATCATTTTGTGTCTAGATTGTGGCCCGTTTCCAGAACATTAAGGAATGGCGGATGAAAAAGCTTATTGTTGACGCTCGCGAACCAATCACTTTGGTGGGTGGTGGGGCCTTGGAAAAAGAGGACCTTGAGGCGGCGATTGCTATGGCTGCGCGGGTGGTGGCGGCGGACAGTGGCGCGGATTCTGCGATGAACTATGGGGTTACGCCGGACGTGGTGGTCGGCGATTTCGATTCAATTTCCGATGACGCCAAGGCGCGGTTGGGGAATGCGCGCCTGCTGCATGTCCAGGAACAAGATACCACCGACTTTGACAAGGCATTGCGCAGCGTCGCAGCGCCGGTGGTGATTGCCGTTGGATTTCTGGGCGCACGGATCGACCATCAACTGGCGGCGTTGCATGTTTTGATGCAAGAGGACCGCTGCCCCTGCATCTTGGTCGGCGCGCAGGAGATCCTGTTTCATCTGCGCGGCACGGTTGAGGTGCCGACGGCACGCGGCGAAGTGGTGTCGCTGTTTCCCATGCAGCCGGTTGAGGGGCGATCCGATGGGTTGGAATGGCCGATTGAGGGGCTGCGTTTTGACCCAATGCAGCAAATTGGTACGTCAAACCGTGCAACGGGTCCGGTGCGGTTAGAGGCCTTGGGGTGCGGCTTGATCGTGATCCTGGAAAAGCACCATCTAAAAGACGTGATGGTGCAGTTGGCCGCGCAGAGTTAAGCCTGTGGCACCGGGTTACGCAGGATGTAATGTTCGCGCCACACGGCATAGAGGCCGGCGGCCATCGTGACCGCGATGCCCACAGCGGCCAGCGCATTGGGGAACTGGTTGAACACCAGCCAGCCGATCCCAGTGGCCACGGGGATTTCAATATATTGCATTGGTGCCAATGTGGCCGAGGGCGCGAACCGCAGGCTCCACGTCATGAGAAGATGCGCGAATGTGCCCAGCAGCCCGATCGCCAAAAGCAGACCCCATTCGGTGCCAATGGGCATGCGCCAGCTCAGTGCCGGTTCATCCAGCCAGTGCCCAAAGTAAAAGACCGGCACCATCGCGACGCAGGCAATCACACCTGACACGGCCTGCAGACCCAGGGGATCGCTGGCTTTGGCGACGCTGCGGGTGGCAATGATGAACAGCGAAAAGATCACGGCAACGCCCAGCGGCAGCACCGCAGGCCAGCCCACGTCCACAAAGCTGGGCTGGATCACCAGCATGGCGCCGCCAAAGCCGACAATGCAGGCCCCCAGTCGGTGAATGCCAATCTTTTCGTCCATAAAGAGCCAGCCCAACAGCAGCAGGATAAAGGGGCAGACAAAGGCGATTGCCACCGCATCCGCAAGTGGCAGATACTTGAGTGCAGTAAACATCAGGCCGATGCCGAACATGTGCAGAAGTGTCCGCAAGACAACCAGACCCATCACATGTCGCGGAATGCGCCAGGTACGTCCGGTCGCCAAGACGATTGGAAAAAGAATGATCGCCTGCACCGCAAACCGCACGAATATAACCTGCGCCAGAGGCATGCCGCCCAGCAGTTTTGCCGCGGCATCCCCCATCGGAGCGAGGACGCAAAACCCGAGCATAAGGGCGATACCGGCAATGGGGCGATCTTCGGTTTTCATATCACGATGCTAGCGACGCAGGCGATGGCGAACAAGTCAAAGTTGAGGTTTCCTCAATCTTAAGTTGCTCTTGGGTATGTTATGCGCATTTCGAACGCGTCAACAGTTTGGCACGTTAACCGCCAGTCCGCCAAGCGAGGTTTCTTTGTATTTCTCGTGCATGTCATGGCCGGTCTGACGCATGGTCTCAATAACCGCATCCAGGGGAACAAAATGCTCTCCGTCACCACGCAGGGCGAGGGAGGCCGCAGACACGGCCTTGATCGCGCCGAGTCCATTGCGCTCGATGCAGGGAACTTGCACCAGGCCTTTCACCGGATCGCAGGTCATGCCAAGGTGATGTTCCAACGCGATTTCTGCCGCGTTTTCCACCTGTTTCGGGGTGCCGCCCATCACCGCACACAGACCAGCTGCGGCCATGGAGGCGGCAGAGCCCACCTCGGCCTGGCAACCCGCCTCAGCCCCGGAAATCGAGGCGTTGAATTTGACCAACCCGCCGATGGCTGCGGCGGTCAGCAGGAAATCTTCGATATGGGTTTCAGACGCGCCGGGCACGTGATCCAGATAATAGCGCAGGACCGCGGGCAAAACGCCTGCCGCGCCGTTGGTGGGGGCCGTCACCACCTGGCCACCGGCTGCGTTTTCTTCATTCACGGCCATGGCGTAGACGCTCATCCAGTCGTTGATCGTATGCGGCGCCGTGAGGTTCATGCCGCGTTCGGCCATCAGTGCGTCATAGATCCCCTTGGCCCGTCGGCGCACATTGAGGCCACCGGGCAGGATGCCGTCGCGTTCCAGCCCTCGGTTGATGCAATCGTTCATCACCTGCCACAGACGTTTGCTGCCGTCGGTCAGATTGGCCACGCCGCCACGCGAAATCTCATTGGCGCGTTTCATCTGGGCGATGGTTTTACCGCTGGTGCGCGCCATCTCCAGCATCTCAACCGCGGATTTGAACGGGTAGGGCACCGGCGCGCCGTCATCGGTGGCCTTGCCTGCCGCGAGCTCTTCCTCGGTCAGGACAAAGCCGCCGCCGATGGAGTAAAACACCTGCTGCAGGATCACATCGCCCTGGGCGTCGGTGGCCATCAGCATCATGCCATTGGCATGGCCGGGTAGGGTGTGGTCGTAGTCAAAAAGCAGGTCGTTTTGCGGATCAAAGGCGAGTTCGGGCAGGCCGGGCGGCTGCATGCGGTTGGTGTGGGAGAGCTCTTCGAGAAAGGCCTCGGCCTTGGCGTCGTCATATGTGTCCGGTTCAAACCCGCCGAGCCCCAGGATGGTGGCACGGTCCGTGGCATGTCCTACGCCGGTGAAGGCAAGCGAGCCGTGTAGTGATGCGCGCAGCCCGGCACATTCAAAAGGTGCCGCGCGCATCATGTCGAGAAAGCGTGCCGCCGCAACCATCGGACCCATAGTGTGCGAGGAGGAAGGGCCAATGCCAACTTTGAACATATCAAAGATAGAGAGAAACATCAGAGGGCAACTCCTTCGGGTGGATTGGGGTATTGCGGGGATGAGAAGGGCGTGGGTCCCAGGCCTTCGGCCTGGATGGCGACGCGCACGGCGGGCCGTGTCTCTAGGTTTTGAGCAAGGCCTTGCAAGTTGGGATAGGCGCTGAGGTCGAACCAACCTGTCCCGGTGATCGGATAAAGCGCAGCCCATCGCAGGCATGCCGCGACATAGTAGTCCACCACAGAAGGCTGCTCGGCTGCGAACCAAGGGGTGGTGCCGGCAGCTTCATCCAACAAGCTCAGGTGGCTGATCAACCGGTTTGTGGTGCAACTGTGCATGTCGGTGATTGCCTCTGCCGGGCCAAAACGGTGCAGGTAGAATAGCATCGCAAGATCTGGGTGAAGCGTATTGGTCGTGAAGAACAGCCATTTCAGAAAGGCGGGGCGCGCGGTGTCACCGACTGGCGGGGCCAATATCCCATGCGTTTCGCTCAGATAGATCAGGATCGCACCGACTTCGGACACGGGGCCGTGCACTGTTTCCAGTGTCGGAATTTTGCCTGCTGGGTTCAGTTTGAGGTACGCTTCACTGCGCTGCTCGGATGTTCTGCGGTCGACCAGAAATGTTTCAAAAGGCAGGCCAAGCTCTTCCAGCACCAAGCGGATGATCAGTGAGGCATTGTCTGGGGCATAATGAAGGCGGTAGGGCTGGGTCATGGCGGCAATCTTACTGTCTGACTTTGGGGCAGGGCGTCCATTTGCGACGTTTCCTATAGGAAACACGTAACGCATTGTGGTGAGGGTGCAAGAGGGATTTCGCTTTGGGCAGGCCCAAAGCGACCAGCGCCGCGCCGCCTTCGGCGGCGCGGCGCCCGGCCCAACGGCCCGGTGGGGACCTTCAAAAAAGTCCACAGCAGGTGGGCGGGAGTATTTGGCTGTTTTATGCAGCGTGAAGTGACATTGCCCAGGAGCCATGTCCGCAACATATGCAGCTCTTTGGTTTCACTGTAATTTGCGCAGAAGAATGCTCGCCTGTGAGTTTCAAAACGCTTATAAGATTCTCCAAATACCTATGACGGAGCACGCGACATGAGCGGAGATCTTTCCCCCATTGATAAGGCCAAATTTGTCGCAGCAAAACGTGCGGCGGAAATGGTCGAAGACGGCATGCGTGTCGGGCTTGGCACGGGGTCCACGGCCGCCTGGTTGGTGCGCTGTCTGGGACAGATGGTGGCCGAAGATGGCCTCAACATCACGGCTGTTCCTACCTCGGTCCGCACCGCAGAATTGGCGCGTGAGCTGGGGATCAAAGTCGTCTCCTTGGATGAGGCGAAGTGGCTGGATCTGACAGTTGATGGCGCGGATGAGTTCGACCACGACCTGAACCTGATCAAAGGCGGCGGCGGTGCGCATTTGCAGGAAAAGATCGTCGCCACCGCCTCGGACCAGATGGTGGTGATTGCTGATGCGGGCAAAGGTGTCGACACGCTTGGCGCGTTTCCTTTGCCGGTCGAAGTGCTGCCCTTTGGCTGGCAGGCCAGTCAGGCTCTGCTGGAAGAGACGCTGGTGTCCATGGACGTGCTGGGGCGCACCACGACATTGCGGATGAACGGGACGCAGCCCTATGTGTCGGACGAGGGGAATTACATCCTTGATCTGCATCTCAAACGCATCGGCAACGCGCGGCAATTGGCGCTGGTTTTGAACCAGATCCCCGGTGTGATTGAAAACGGGCTGTTTATCGACATCTGCGACCGGGTGGTGATCGGCCACGGCGATGGCACCGTGATTGTGCGTGACATCAACGAAGGCACCGAAGAGCGGGATCGTCTGGATTTCATGGAAGAGGACAATCTGTTCGGGGATTTGACTGACTAGGGGTTTTGGGCGAGGCTCGGTTCAGGCCTTCGGTAACGGGAGCACTTCTGTCAAGAGATTCCACGCAAACAAACTGATCCGCCGGAGCGGTGCTTTTAGTTCGTCGCGTCCGCGCTGCTTTCTCTCACAGCCTTTGACTGAGGTCCTTTGGGTACATGCTTCGGTTCGTGGTCAGCGCGACGGCTGCCAACAGGATGCTGGTTCGATGTAATTCCGATGTGCCCATCTCATAGGCGTGCTTGACGGATGTCAGCGACAGTCCTGACCACGGCATCATCGGAACCACGTCCCTGCGGGACCTCGAAAGCTTGCGATTAAGCAGGCAACGGTTCTGTGCTGGAGATCAGATCATTTTCGGCGCTGCATCTGTTTGGAACACGGAGCCATCGATCCAGTTTCGATGGAGAATGACAGCAATGCGGCGCGCGAGCCCGACCATCGCGATTTTGCGGCCACGCCGCTGCGCGAGCCTGGCTGCCGAGCACGGCGAACAGAAGACCGTCATGATCGACGCGACTTATCTCAAGGCCCACCGAACAGCGACCAGCATGGGCGTGAAGTAAGGAGGATTAGGCATTGGTCC
>NZ_JAHHIR010000074.1 GCF_018678075.1 Epibacterium ulvae
CGAGCCGCGCGTTGTACGTTGACGGGCGTGGCGCTCGTGTTCACCATATGTAGCTGGTAGGATCCCAGATCTTCTGCCGGGGCCGGCGAACGGCAGAGAAACTCTGCCAAATATGTGACTACTCGGGTATGCGCTCTCTGAGAGCTCTCCCCCAGACCCTTGATCCGCATATCTTCTATCATCCGTTAACGCAGCAGCATGGTCTTTTGACCCAACATGGGATCCTCCTGTCCGTTGATTGAGAAGGTCCCAATCGTCGGACAGGTTCGCCAGTTCGCAAAATCTCAGTTGTCAGATCACCGCGACGCCCTAACCAATAGCACCCATGACGCTCGAGCTGCTCCGTACTAGTCCGCTGTGCAGACGTCGACCAATCACACCGGCGTAGTTCCGCCCCGTTTAACCGTTCAGCGCCGCGTTGCTGGCGGCGATGCCTTTTTTCAAGTCTTCGTCGTCGCCTTCGTAATAGAGCTCGCTTTTAACGTCTCCGAACGTGTCGAATTGTTCCGACAGTTTGACTGGGTAGAACGTCACGTTGATGCCCTCAAACCCTGGAATGCCTTGCAGGATGTTTGAGGTCGCATTGGCGCAGTAGACACCGGGCACGCGCCCGTTGGCCTTGACCAGTTGCAGGGCGATTTCGGCCTGTTCTGGCGTTACGTTCAAACGCTGGGTCTTAACGTGGAAACTGGTGCGCGCGTGGGCGCTGCGGTAGGCCTGAAACACGGCCGGGCGAATACCATAGAGGACGTCATTGTATTCTGGCACGATATCCGCGTGAAACGACCCTGCAGGGTCAAAAATCACCCGTTCAGAGCCGCTCACCATCAAGGCGGTGTGCCCGCCCTGACCGCTGCGGTTGTTGATCACAGTGATCAGCGTCAGCGCAGGCCCATCCGGATCGGCATAGGCGACGCGTTGCAATGCGGCCAGATCAGCATTGGTCTGCTGTGGCGCGGCACATCCGGCCACTACCACAAGGGCAACGCCCAGGCACAGCAGTTGTCTCACAGGGCGCGCTCCGGTGATCAGATGGCGAATATCGCCAGGAAGACCAAGAAGATCACCGTGGCAACACAGAAGCGCGTGACGAAGCTGATGAACCCCGTGTAGGTCTGTTCCTGAACATCGCTGTTCATGGTGCCGTGTTTATGTTCTGCCATTTGTCTGGTCCTCGTCCCAAAGTGTTGGGGATTGATTACTGAATTTCAAACCCGCTGTCACCACGGCTTTTGGTCGCAACGGCTGTGGAACGTAACGAGAGGGCAAATTGTGCCCTCCCGGCTACGCCAGTTTAAACGGTGGATGTTTCCAAATCCTTGGCCAGGCGGAAGCCGATCCGGTTGGCGGGTTTTTCCTTAACCGGTTTGGGAGTGGCACGCAGCATCACGTTCAACTGGGTGACATGTTGTACCAACTGGGTGCGCGCGCCGCTGGTGTCGGTGCCGTAAAAAGTAATGATATCAGGGTCAAAGTAGCCAATCCCTTCGATCCGCAACACGCCTGCGTCGCCGCCGGTCATGCCCATGGCAACCTCATGCTCAGCGTCCAATTGCTGTTCAAAGTTCTGGATATAGAGCACCAACCGTTCATAGGCCCAGCGCGAGGCACTCTTGCGCTCATCCGGTTTTTGCAGCGCTTCGGGGACTTTGGTCAGACCTGCGCAGGCTTCAGGGTCGGTGTGGACCTCATGCACGCAGGGCAGCACTGCTGATTCTGCCACTTCGGCGCTGGTCGCAATCTTGTTGTCCATGATCTTCCCCTTCCCGGCCAAGGCCGTGTTATCCTTTGCGGCGATAAAGCCAGGCACCGTCTTCACGTGCCCAGCGCTCCACCTCACCCATATGGAAGAGATGGTTCACGTGAGCAACCGCTTCAACCAGCGCCAGGCCATATTCGCCTGCGCCGATCTTGCGCTTGAACAGGTAGGAAAAGCAATCGGCTGCTGTGTGGGGTTCGCTCAGCGCCTCCAATAGCCGCTCAAGCGCGCTGTGGTGATTGTCGATCAACTGGCGCATCCGCAAGGGCAGACGTTGGAAGGGCAGTTTATGCCCGCCCAGCACCAAATGATCAGGGCGCGCGAGGGTGGACAGGCGTTCGCAGGCCTCCAACCAGTCCGCCAGCGGGTCGGCCATCGGTTCGGTCGCATAGACGCCAATGTTCGGGCTGATCGAAGACAGGATCTGATCACCACTGAGGACTAGATCGTCGTCCCGGCTCCAGAACGTTGCGTGTTCGGGCGCGTGGCCGTTTCCGATATGCACGTCCCAGGTACGTCCGCCCATCTGGATCTGCTCACCCTGTTGGATCCGGGTAAATCCCAACGGCATCGGATAGACGGTATCGGCAAAGTTAAAGGGCCGGTCTGACGCGCGTTCATCGTAAATCGCAGGGTCCATGCCAGCGCTGCGATAATAGGCAAGGGTTTCACGGGGCCAGACGTCCTGTTCGTCCAGCGTCAACATGCGCGAAAACAGCCAAGCGGTACGGGTGGTGACCAGTTCCGCCCCGTATTGAGACTGAAACCATCCCGCGAGGCCAACGTGATCGGGATGGTGATGGGTTACCACCACCCGGCCCACGGGTTTGCCGCCCAGCGGGCCTGCCATCAGACGCTCCCACAGTGCGCGAGAACGACGCGAATTGATGCCAGTGTCGATAATGGTCCAGCTGTCCCCATCATCCAGAGCATAGACGTTCACGTGATCCAGCTTCATCGGCAGCGGCAACCGCAGCCACAAGACGCCCTCTGCGATCTCAATCGCGTCCCCCTCTTTGGGCGGGGTGCCATAGGGGAATTTGAGCGAGACGTCAGGCACGTTTGTCATCCGACTACCCTGCCAGCTCATCAATGCTGAGCGCAAACAGACCGTCGCTTCCGGCCGTAGCGGCAGCCAGATGTGCGGCATATTCAGGCAACATCCGTGCCATATAGAACCGTGCCAGTTTTTCACGGGAGCCACCCGGATCGGCCTGCGCGGCCTTCAGATGGTAATATCCGCCCAGAACCCGCGCAAAGGCGCGCAAATAGGCCAGACTGCCGGCAAAACGATCGCTCATATCCTGCGACACCATCCAATCGGTGGCATCGCGCAGCGCTTCGCAGGCGTTCCACAGCGCATCGGTCATCTTGGGGTTGGCACCGCGCCCTTGTTCGGCCAGCTCTTCGATTTCATCCAACAGACGGCCCGCCATCTCACCGCCATCCATCATCTTGCGGCCCACCAGATCCATCGACTGGATACCATTTGTGCCCTCGTAAATCGCGGTCACCCGCACGTCGCGGTAATACTGCGCGGCACCGCTTTCCTCGATAAAGCCCATGCCGCCATAGACCTGCACACCGGTCTCTGAGACGCGCATGCCCACCTCGGTGCCAAAGGTTTTGGTGATCGGCGTCAAAAAGGCGGCGCGGGTTGCCCAATCGCCGTCTTGAGTTGCGTGGGACATATCAATTGCATGCGCATTGGCCAGCATGATGGCGCGCGCGGCAAAGACATCTGCCTTCATCTCCATCAACATCCGACGCACATCCGCATGGTCCACGATCGCGCCCGAGGCTGTGCGCCCCTGTTTACGCTCCAGCGCATATTCCAACGCGTGTTGAAAGGCCCCTTCGGCGGTGCCAATCCCCTGCCCGCCAACGCCAAGACGTGCGTTGTTCATCATCGTGAACATCGCCGCCATGCCACCGTGTTCGCGCCCGACAAGCCAACCTGTGGCACCGTCATATTGCATGACACAGGTGGGTGAGCCATGCAGGCCCATTTTATGTTCCAGGCTCACGACTTTCAGATCATTGGCCTTGCCCGGTTTGCCAGTGTCATCCGGGATGTATTTGGGCACCACAAAGAGCGAGATCCCTTTGGTCCCCAGCACCCCATCAGGCAGGCGCGCCAGAACCAGATGCACGACATTCTCGGCAAAGTCGTTATCCCCCCATGAGATAAAGATCTTTTGCCCGGTCACCGCATAGGTCCCATCGCCGTTGTCTGTCGCCTTGGACGTCAAAGCACCAACATCGGATCCCGCTTGCGGTTCCGTCAGGTTCATGGTGCCGGTCCATTCGCCAGAGATCAGCTTGGGCAGATAGAGTTCTTTGATCGCGTCGGACGCATGGGCTTCCAGCGCCTCGATCTGGCCTTGGCTCATCAAAGGAGCCAATTGCAGCGACAAACACGCCCCGGCCATCATTTCATTGACCGCGGTTGCCACCGACAGCGGCAGCCCCATCCCGCCGTGATCCGGATTGGCGTTCATGCCGACCCAACCGCCGTCCGAGATCGCTTTCCACCCATCCGCAAACCCCGGCGAGGTGCGCACCACCCCGTTTTCCAACCGCGCCCCATCGGTGTCGCCGCCACGCTGCAAGGGGGCCATGACCTCATCACACAAGCGGCCCGCTTCACCCAAAATTGCGGCGACCAGATCTGGCGTTGCCTCGGAAAACCGGTCGGTCGCGGCGGCCTCCTCAAAACCGATCAGGGTCTTGAGGATAAATTCATATTCCGATGTGGCGGCACGATAGGTCATGATGTTCCTTCCTATGGTCACTACGGCTTATCCGATACCGCAGGCAGGGGCCTGTGCCAAAGCGATACGAACACTGGGCCTTACCTCGGCCCTTGGCTTCACGGGGGCATGGCGCTACACAAGGCCACCTTGGGCTTCATTCCTACTTGGCCCTGCCCTCTGATCAACCCAAACGCCGCGTCACAGCATGAACCCCAATTCCACCCTTAGCCTTGGCCCGTCAGAGGCCGACTTGGTGCAGGCCGCAGATCTTTTGCGTGCAGGCCAGCTGGTCGCCTTCCCGACAGAGACCGTTTACGGCCTGGGCGGCTCTGCTTTGATGGGTGAAACTGTCGCAGGCATTTACGCGGCCAAGGGGCGTCCCAGTTTCAATCCTTTGATCGCCCATGTTGCATCCGTGGATGCGGCAAAGGACCTGGTCCAATGGTCGGATCTTGCCGCCCGTATAGCAGCGGCGTTTTGGCCGGGTCCCCTGACCCTGGTGTTGCCGCTGCGCGAGGGGCATGGGGTGTCGTCCTTGGTGACGGCCGGCCTGCCGACCCTGGCGGTGCGTGTTCCAGCACATCCCACGGCGCAACGATTGTTGTCGCTGGTCGGTGGGCCGGTTGCTGCGCCCTCTGCCAATCCGTCTGGTCGGATAAGCCCCACAACGGCCGCGCATGTGCATCATGGGCTGGATGGGAAAATCGCAGCTGTAGTGGATGACGGCCCATGCGGCGTTGGCTTGGAATCCACAATTGTCGGTCTGGCCGGTGACGCGCCCGTCCTGCTGCGCCCGGGCGGTTTGGCGGTTGAAGAGATCGAGACCGTCCTTGGCCAGTCTCTACTGGATCGCGATCAGGGCGATCCGCTAACCGCGCCCGGTCAATTACTGTCCCACTATGCCCCCAATGCGGCCGTCCGATTGATGGCCGATGCGCCACAAAGCAATGAGCTGTATTTGGGATTTGGCGCACGCGACGGTGATCTGAACCTGTCGCCCAGTGGCAATCTGGCTGAGGCCGCCGCGAACCTGTTTGATTGCCTACACCAGTTGGATGCGCGCAACATACCCATTGCGGTGGCCCCTATTCCCGATCACGGGTTGGGTCATGCGATCAACGACCGCCTGCGACGTGCGGCAGCACCACGAGACTGAACGCAATCACGCATGGCCTGCGCTGGCGGATAGAACTATCGGATCAATTCCCAACGTCTTGAGCGCGGCCACCCATTTGTCGCCATCAATCGTGTCAAAAATCAAATCGGGCGTGGCATCCGTGGTGAGCCAGCCGTTTTCGCTGATCTCCGCCTCCAATTGCCCTGGCCCCCAGCCGGCATAGCCCAACATCACCAGAAACTGGTCGGGACCGCGCCCGGCGCCCAGGTCCTCCAACACATCCAGCGTCGCAGTCATAGAGAAGCCATCCGCCACATTCAGCGAGCTGACGGTGGATTGATATTCTGCGGAATGCAGCACAAACCCGCGTTGGGTTTCGACCGGACCACCAAAGCGAACCGGGATCTCACCGTTTGAGACGCTTTCGATTTCGATCTCAAGCTGGTCAAGAATGTCGCGCAGTGCCACGCCGGTTGCGGCCTTGTTCACGATCAGCCCCATCGCCCCTTCGTCGGTATGAGAGCAGAGGTAGATCAGGGATTGGTCAAACCGGGGATCTCCAATATCTGGCATCGCAATCAGGAGTTTACCGGTCAGATCCATAGGCTGTCGCTCGCTTTTGTTATGCTTCACCTTCTCACAATGCCCCCCGTCAAGGCATCACGCAAGAGCTGACGCAGCAATCAAATTCACGCGATACTACAGTGCCTTCGCAAAATGCTTGCTTGGAATCTTAATGATTAACGCTCATGTAAATGGGTATGATGAGATTTGCGACACCTTCCGCCCTTGCCCTGGTTGCCGGCCTGACGCTTGCAACTGCGATGACCGCACCTAATGCGCATGCCCAGAACCTGCCAGATGATCTGGTGCGTTTGGACATTCTGGATGGTGGCGAGACCCGAGATGGCACCGTTCTTGGCGCGGTCCGGGTCACGCTGTCGGACGGGTGGAAAACCTATTGGCGCACACCGGGCGATGCGGGCATTCCGCCCAGCTTTTCCTGGCAAGGGTCACAGAACGTTGCAAATGTCGAAATCACCTGGCCCGCGCCTGAGGTGTTTTTGACATCTGGCTATCAGACCCTTGGCTATCATGATCAGATGATTTTGCCGGTTGAGATCACGCCCCTACGCGCTGGTGAGCCGGTGACCCTGAAGGGACGCGTCTGGATTGGCATTTGCCGCGAGGTTTGCGTGCCCTCTCAGCTGAATTTTGACCACACTCTGGACACCTCTGCCAAACGCAACCCGGCGATTGTTGCGGCCCTAGCAAGCCGTCCCTTCTCAGCCCGTGAAGGCGGCGTAAAATCGGCGACCTGTCGTCTTGCCCCTACTGAATACGGCATGAAAGTTACCGCCAACATCACCATGCCTTCTGCTGGCGGGACCGAGATCGCGGTGATCGAGCCCGGCTCACCCTATCTGCAGGCCGGCAATACCCAGGCCCGTCGCGAAGGGCGCGTTCTGGTGGCCGAAACTGAATTTTATAGCGTGGATGACTCCCTGGTCGCCGTTGATCGGTCGGCTGTGCGCATCACTGTTCTGGGGAATTCCCACGCGGTGGACATCCAAGGCTGTACCACAGGATGAGCCCGCAGCGGCCTGTGCTTGGGGCCATTGCGGTGGTCTGTCATATGATCGACGGCCTACCCCATGTCATCCTGGTCCAACGTGGCAAAGACCCAAATCGTGGTGCCTGGGGCTTTCCCGGTGGCCATGTGGAATGGGGCGAAACGCTCGTCCAGGCTGCAGTGCGCGAATTGCTGGAAGAAACCGATGTCACGGCGACGGCGGTTGAAACTTTGCCGCCCGTTGACGTGATCGAGGCTGACAGCACGGGCACGGTTGCTCTGCATTACGTCCTGGGTGCGGTCCTGTGTTCCTATGTATCCGGCACCCCGACCCCACTGGATGATGCGGCGGATGCGCGCTGGGTTCTCGTCGACCGAATCGAGCACTTGGGGCTGGACCTGTTGCCCCAAGTGGCCCAGGTTGCCCGCGCCGCTCAGGCGCGGGTTTTGCGATACGTCAAATAACGCAGGCTGCCAACGCCATATCCAATCGCACAGACCGCTGCCGTGGCCGCAGCAAAGATCAGCAAGGCAACCGACAAAGGCGCAACTGCATCGGCTTGGGGCAAGGCATCGGCCAACGGCGGCCACAGATGCCCGGTCACCATCACCCAACCCAATGTCAGGCCAAAGAGCGCCAGTTGCGCAATCGCAACACCGGACAACAGCGGCGCAAGGCCAGCATAGCGGAAGCCCCGGCGCATGGCGGTCCGGACCCGTTGCACATCTTCTTGAATAGCGATCAAGGCGGGCACCACCAACAGAACCAGCACCATGCCAAAGCCGAGCCCATAGACCAATGTAATCACCGTCGGCTTCAGGAACTGCGCCTGCTGCGAGCCTTCGTACATCAAGGGGGCAAGGCCCAGTACGGTGGTCAAGGTCGTCAGCAAAACAGGGCGCAGACGGTCGGCAGCACCATCAATGATCGACGGGCGCAGTCCCCGCGTTTCAGCGTATTCGTCAATCGTGGTGACCAAGACGATGGAGTCGTTGATAATGATACCCGTCATGCCCAGCAGACCCACAACCGTGAACATCGACAGCGGCACGCCCCACAGATAATGCCCCCAGATAGTTCCAACCAACCCAAAAGGAATGATCGCCATCACCACAATGGGCCGCGTCCAGCTGCCAAAAATCCAGGCAAGCACCAGGTAGATCCCAGTCAGCACCAGGATCAGCGCATCACGGGCATCGGTCAGGAACGTATCCTCCTGCTCGCTAAGCCCGGCCAATTGCCACTCAACCTGACGGTCGCTCGCGATTTTGGGCAGGATTTCCTGTTCTAACGTCTCGATAATCTCAGCCGCGCGGGTGGGGTCATCTTCAGAGATATCACCAGTGACGCTAAGGACACGCAGACCGTTTTCACGCTGCACCGAGGTAAAGCCGCTTTGACGTGAGACATAGACAATATCCGCAAGCGGCACATAGCTGCCATTGGGGGCGCGCAGCTGCATCGTCTCCAGGAAATCGGCGGACAATTCGCCCGAAGGCAGCTCGACCCGGATTTCCGCATTGCGCGGACCATCTGGATAAGTCGCAGCCTCAATCCCGCCAAGGCGCGCGCGCAGGACGCGGCCCAGATCCTCGACCGAGAATTCAAGCGCCTGTCCCTGCGGCGTGAGATCCAGAACAAGCTCATCCTTGTCATATGACAAAGTATCTTCGACCGCAGAGACTTCCCCATATCCGGCCACCGCGGTTTTCAGATCCTCGGCGGCGGCCTTTAACACGCCCAGATCGCTGCCGTAGAACTGTACATCCAAAGCGTCGCCCCCCGGCCCCGAACGCCATCCCCGGAACGAGACGACCTCGGACAGGGGGTGACGCTGCACGCGTTCTTGCAGTTCTCCCACAAAGGCAAAGGAGGAATAGTCGCGCAGGTCTGCATCGATCAGCTCAATCGAGATACCGCCCAACAGGTCGCGGTCCTTGCTGCCAACGCCGCCAAGACCACGACCAGCGTTTCCGCCAACCTCAGCCATCACAAAGTCGAGCGGGTTGCGGCCGTGGCGTTCTTCGTATTCCCGCCCCAGCTCTTCGGTGGCGCGCTGCATTTCGCGCATCATCGCCAGAGAGTCCGCGCGGGTTGCCCCTTCGGCCATCGCAAAGTTACCGGTCACTGACCCACGCTCGGGTGCGTTAAAGAACCGCCAGCGCACGTCACCGCCGATGAACAGCACCATCTGCGTCGCCAGCAGCAAAAGAGCGCCGGCCAAAACCGCATAACGCGCCTGCACAACAATTCCCATCAAGGGACGGAACAGGTTTTCCCGCGCCCAGCGGAACCCTTTGTCGACCACCCGGTTTGGATATTCATACCAATTGCCCTGCTGCGCGTGAGACAGCGCGTGGGCCATGTGGTTGGGCAAAATCAGGAAACATTCCACCAAGGACGCG
Organism: Epibacterium ulvae; assembly: GCF_018678075.1. Classification (GTDB taxonomy): domain Bacteria; phylum Pseudomonadota; class Alphaproteobacteria; order Rhodobacterales; family Rhodobacteraceae; genus Epibacterium; species Epibacterium ulvae_A. Next base: position 9,612 of record NZ_JAHHIR010000074.1, read on the forward strand.
GCCAGAACCGCAATCACCGTATAAGGAATATCACGGATCAGCTCGCCAAAGCGGCCGCTGATATTGGTCAGACCAAAGAAAGCAATGATCGTGGTGATCGCGGCTGCAATCACCGGCAATGCCATGCGGCGAGCGGCGTTTTCAGCGGCGCGTTTGGGGCTTTCGCCCAGGCGGCGCACACGAAAATCAGCGTGTTCGCCCACAACAATGGCATCATCCACCACAATGCCAAGGGTGATGATCAGGCCAAACAGGCTGACCATATTGATCGTGAGCCCCGCCGCATACATCACCGCGACGGCGGCAAACATGGCGGCTGGAATGCCTGCAGCAACCCAAAAGGCAATGCGCGCATTGAGGAAGAGAAACAAGAGCAATACGACAAGGCCAAGCCCCATCAGACCGTTGTCCAGCAGGATATTCAAACGACCTGAAATCGCCTCTGCCCTTGTGCGGATCAGCCGTGCTGAGACCCCTTGCGGCAATGTCTCCTGGAAGGCTGCAACCGTCGCTTCCACGGTTTTCTGGATCTCGATCGCATCGCCTTGATCCGAGCGGTCCACCCGGATCGACATCGCACGATCAGAGCCGACAAAATACGACCGTTCACGCGTGACCCCGTCCACCCGGATCGAAGCCACATCGCCGACGGTCAAAACCGATCCATCCTCATTGACTCGCAACACAATGGCGATCAGCTCTTCGGGGTCGCGCCGTTCGCTGCCGGTCCGCACACGCGCATTTGCGCCCTCAACTTCACCAGCCGGGTTGGCGTCCACCTCGCCTGCGATGGCGTTGGCGATCTGGGTCAGGGTGATGTCGTTGGCGATCAACTGGGAAGAGGGCACTTCGACAATGGTCTGAGGCGCCGCAACGCCGCGGATCGTGGTTCGGGTGACACCCACATCAAACAGGCGCACGATCAACTCATCCGCGAATTGCGCAAGCTGTTCTGGGTCGATCGGGCCAGAGATCACAACATCCGTTACCCGGTCGCGAAATTCGCCACGGCGCACGGTTGGATCATCCGCCTCTTCGGGAAGAGTGGTGATCGTGTCCACCGCTGTCTGAACATCTTCCGCTGCACGTGCCATATCCCAGCCGGGTTCAAACTCAAGCTGGATCGACGCATTGCCTTCGCGAGAAGTGGATTCGGTTGAGGCCACCCCGTCGACTGCCAGCAAGACCGGTTCCAACGCCTGCACAATGGCGGCATCCACATCCTCGGGACCTGCATCATCCCAGGTGACACCCACGCTGACGATTTCGGAAATCACGTCGGGAAAGAACTGCGCCCGCATATTGGGAATGGCGGCCGCACCAAGCGCCAGAAGGATAACCAGCAATAGGTTGGCCGCGGTTTTGTGGCGCGTGAAATAAGACAGGATGCCGTGTGCGCGTTCTGGCAGATCTCGTGACATTGGTTAGCCCCCCATCCGGGATTCGATACGATCCACAAGCGCCGCCGGCACCTCGGGCTTGTCCAATTGGCCCAGAACGCGTTCCTTGGTCGCGTCCGGCATCTGTTTGTTCCCTTCAACAAAGGAAACCAGACGGGCGCGATGCTCGTCCGTCAGTTCGATCATGTCCTGTTTGGCGGTCTCTTCAGGCGCACCAACTGCGCTTTTCCGCAACGGGCTGACAAGGATGCCGCTGCCCAGCAATGGCGTGCGCCCGACCACGATCTCGCGCCCGACAAGACCCGAACCACGGATCAGGACATCGTCCCCCTGACGTCGGATCAATTCCACATTGAGGCTTTGCAGCCGGTTTTCTTCGCCCAAAACCAGAACGGTGCCGTCCGAGCCCAACGCGGAGGCCGCAACCCGCACAACGCCGCGCACAGCCGGTTCGCGCACGGATACGGTGACAAAGTCATCAGGCTTGAAGCCAAGCGCGGTTTCCAGCTGAGCATAGATCAACCGCCCGGTCTGCCCGCCTCCCGCCGCGCCACTGTCGCGTGAAATCACCCCCTGCGCATCAAGGTCGGCCCCCGTTGCATCCAGCCGGGCGGTGACGGGCAAGGACAGCAAGCGGCCATCCGAGTCCAATAGGCGCGCATATTGCACGGTTGAGACCCTGAATGCGGCCTCAAGCTGACTGGGATCCACCAAATCGGCCAGTTTTTCGTTGCCAGACACCAGTCGCCCCTTGACTAAGGAGACCTCTTCAAGCGTGCCGGCGAATTCGGCAACAACGGTCATGTCATCCAAATCGCGCTGCGCAGTATCGACCGATAATGCCGCGCGAGCTTCGCGCGTGGCGGCCTGATCCACGCGGGCCTCTGCCTGGCTCAGCGCCTGCCTGCGTGTGATCACCGACTGGCGTGCTTGTGCGGCGACCAGTTCCGCCTCTTCCACGGCGGCGGCGGTGCCAACACCGCGCGATTGCAGGTCTTTTTGCCGTTGAAAGGCGCGGGTGCGCAGATCGGCCTGCTCTGCAGCAGCGCTCAACTCATCTCGCGAGAGTTCCAGCGCACGGCCCGCATCGCGCGCTTCGGCGGCGGCGTCCATTTGATCGGCTTCGGCATTGGCCAGGGTCGCGCGCGCATCTGCGGGGTCCAATTCGACCAGCACATCGCCTGCATCGACCACGCCGCCCTCGACAAAACTGTCCGACAACCAGGCCACGCGCCCGGCAACCGGCACCCGCAACTCCAGCCGTCGGCGGCTTTCGACGCGGCCAAAGGCCACCAGTTCCGGATGCTCCTCGCTGGCCTCGGCGGTGACAACATTGACTGTAAACACCCGCTCGCGCGCCGGACGCTGGCGAGTTTCTTCGTTCAAATATGCATGAATTGCGGTGAACATAATTTTCCCAGCATAAGCCACCAGTCCCAGCGCAAGCGCCGTGAAAAAGAGGCCGACTAGGCTTTGCCGCAGAAAGCGCATCCCAAGATCCTTTTTGGCTTTTGATGGGAGGCGCCCATCAAAGTCGCTCGGCACACTTTATCAAGATTGCCGGTCTGTTACGAGCTTTCACGCAGAAGTAGATCACTTCCGTCGCAAATGTTCATCCAATCTGGGCATTATTTCGACGAAATTACAGGGCGCATGCCGGTAATCAAGTTGTTTTGACAGAATCTCGTCCCAGCCATCCTTGCAAGCGCCCGGGCTTCCCGGCAGCGCAAACAGGTAAGTGGCACCCGCAACACCGCCGGTGGCACGGGATTGGACCGCTGATGTGCCAATCTTCTGCATGGAAACGATGGTGAACACCGTTCCAAAGGCGTCGATCTCTTTTTCATAAACATCACGGTGGGCCTCGATCGTGACATCGCGCCCGGTCAGACCTGTGCCCCCGGTTGAGATCACGACATCCACCGTGTCATCCGCCACCCAGGCGCGCAATTGATCGGCAATCTCGCGCCGTTCATCGGGCAAAATCTTGCGATCCGCCAGGCTGTGACCTGCGGCGGTCAGCCGATCCACCAGCACCTGGCCAGAGCGGTCGTCTTCGAGGCTGCGACTGTCTGAGACCGTCAAGACAGCAATGCGTACGGGGATGAATTCTTTGGTCTCATCAATGCGGGGCATGACGTTCAGATCCTTTCCATAACGGCCAGTCGCACCGCCAGCGCGGCAAAAATACCGCCGGTCAGACGCTCCAACCAGGTCGACAGGCCAGTGCCCGCCGAAAGCGCATGTCCCAGCCGCCCGGCCATCACCCCCACACCGCCATTGACCAGAAACCCGCCAAAGGAAATGATCGCGCCCAGCATCAGGAACTGGCCCAATATGGAACCCGCTTCGGAGGAGATGAACTGCGGCAAAAACGCCAGCACAAACAGGATCACCTTGGGGTTCGACAGATTCACAAACAGGCCGCTGCGAAAGGCAGAACCTTTGGATAGTTCTCTTTGCCCGGTCTCGGCCCTATTGCCGCCCTTGGGTCGAAACGCCCCCCACGCAAGATACAAGAGATAGGCAACACCGATCCAACGGATCACCTCAAACACCACAGGGGCTTGCCCCACCAATGCCCCTAGGCCAAGGCCTGCAAGTGTCACGTGAATCAAACCACCAAGCGCCACTCCAGCACTCGCCAGCACCGCTGCGCGCGGACCGGATCGCGCGCCTTGAGTGATGCAAAACACCATATCCGCACCCGGCGTGACATTCAGCGCCAAAGCCGCAGGGACAAAGGTCAACAATGTGAGCGTGTCTATCACCGGTTCAATTTCCTTTTAATCGCGCTTTTAGTTCCAACAAATCCGCCCAGGCCTGTCGCTTTTGCTGGGTCTGGCGCAGCAAAAACGCAGGGTGAAACATCGGTATCGTCGGCTTACCCCAGGCTTGATCCCATTTACCGCGCAGCCGCGTGATGCCCCGACGGCCCAAGACCGCCTGACAGCTGATATTGCCCATCAACACCAGCACATCTGGTTTGGCCAAGGCCACGTGGCGCTCCAGAAATGGCAGCATCATCGCCATCTCGGCGGGTTCCGGATCCCGGTTCTGAGGCGGGCGCCAGGGCAGGACATTGGCGATATAGACATTTTCCGCGCGGTTCAGATCAATTGCCGCCAACATCTTGTCCAACAGCTGGCCCGCGCGCCCCACAAAGGGTTTGCCTTGTAGATCTTCATCCCGGTCAGGCGCTTCGCCAATGATCATCACCCGCGCACCGGCGGTGCCATCCGCGAATACAAGGTTGCGCGCACCACGTTTCAAAAGGCAATGGTCAAACCCGTCCATCGCGTCCTTGAGCGCAGACAGGGAGTTGGCAGCAGCTGCGGCTTTTTGCGCCTCGGCAACCGGATCAATCTCTTCGGGTTTAACGATTTTGGGCGCGACGTCAGCTTTGGTGGCCTTGGGGGCTGCCTGCTGCAAGGCGTAGCGGTAAACCGGGACATCACAGACCGCGTCCGTGGCCCCCAGTTCCACCTGCCACTCCAACAGCGCTTTTGCGCTCCAATAATCAAAAGCTGATTCCATGCCCCAAGCTACCCCGCCCCGCCGGTGAACAAAACCGCCCCTGCTTTCATCTTTTCCAAATACTTCCGCCGGAGGCTCCCACGGGCTGCACCAATCGCTTTGATAGATGTATCAGCACCTTGCCCCGATCCCATGTGCGACCTATAAGTGCCGCCAAATCCGCCGGAGCCAGGCCGCCGCAAAACGGTGCCTGCCCCCTTTGGGAGACTGCCTATGTCCGATGCGCCTACCTATTTCCGCCAGAACCATCTGCTGGGAATCGAACCTTTGCACCCGCTGGAAATAACCGAGATCCTCGACCTGGCCGACAGCTATGTCGAATTGAACCGGCAGACCCAGAAACACGCGGATGCGCTGGCCGGTCTGACCCAAATCAATATGTTCTTTGAAAACTCCACTCGCACGCAGGCGAGCTTTGAACTGGCCGGCAAACGCCTTGGCGCGGATGTGATGAATATGGCGATGCAGGCTTCGTCGATCAAAAAGGGCGAGACCCTGATCGACACCGCGATGACCCTGAACGCCATGCATCCCGACCTGCTGGTGGTCCGCCATCCCCATTCCGGCGCGGTGGATCTGTTGTCGCAAAAAGTCAACTGTGCGGTATTGAATGCAGGCGACGGCAAACATGAACACCCAACTCAGGCCTTGCTAGACGCCTTGACCATCCGCCGGGCCAAGGGCCGTTTGCACCGGTTGAACATCGCCATCTGCGGTGACATTGCACACAGCCGGGTGGCTCGGTCGAACCTGATCCTGCTGGGCAAGATGGAAAACCGTATCCGCCTGATTGGCCCGCCAACCTTGGTTCCCGGCCATTTCGCCGAATTCGGGGCCGAGATTTACGACGATATGCACGAAGGGCTGAAAGACGTCGACGTGGTGATGATGTTGCGGCTGCAAAAGGAACGGATGGACGGCGGGTTCATTCCTTCTGAACGCGAGTATTACCACCGGTTTGGTCTGGATGCGGACAAGCTCGCACAGGCGAAACCCGATGCCATCGTGATGCACCCCGGCCCGATGAACCGCGGTGTTGAAATTGACGGAACCATCGCCGATGACATCAACCGCTCTGTCATTCAGGAGCAGGTCGAAATGGGCGTCGCGGTGCGTATGGCCGCGATGGATCTTCTGGCGCGCAACCTGCGCAGCCGCCGTCAGGGTGAGGCTGCCTGATCCATGACTGCGGCGGCATCTTCTTCCTCAAATCCGGTGATCGTGATCCCAGCTGGTGAGCACGGAAAAATCCGCCTGTTCCAGCTTGAAATGCGCCCCGAGCAATTGGCATTTCTGCGCGATGAACCGGGCGCTTTGCCGCAAATTTTTGGCATCGATGCCTTGGATATGACGCAGGTTGATCTGTTTGATGTCGCCGATTTGGAAGACCTGGGCCTGCGCGGATATCTGAGCGAAGGCGGCGGCATAGCCGCCCAAGACCTGGCGCCCGATCACGACATGTTAGACAGCATGACGGGTCCCGCAATGGTTCTGCGCTCGCGCGCCTTTGCAGGGCATGAGACGCGCCTGACCCCCAGCGAGCAGATCAAGCTGGTTGCGACATATGCCGAGGCCGCTGCCGAATGGAGTGCAATGCCTGTGACGTCCGACAGCGCAAAACCGCAAACTCCCGTCTCCAAAACCCCACCCCGCCAGGCCCGTGCCGAGGCGCGCCGACTGGGGTTCATCTTCTTTATCGTGGTGATGAGCCTTTTTATCCTCATCCTCGCCGCGCTGTTCCTGTGACCTAAGAATTGAAAGAGCCCAGCACTATGACGCTTCTTTTTACCAACGCCCGCCTGATCAACCCGGACGCAGGGACCGACGCCTTGGGACACCTGCTGGTTCAGGACGGTGCAATCGTTTCGGTTCTGGACGAGAAGGACGCGCTGCCCTCAGCCGACCGGGTTATCGACTGCGGCGGGAAATGCCTGGCACCGGGGATCGTCGATATAGGGGTTAAGGTCTGCGAGCCAGGGGAACGGCACAAAGAAAGCTACAAATCTGCGGGCCTGGCCGCCGCTGCCGGTGGTGTCACAACAATTGTCACCCGCCCCGACACGCTGCCTGCGATCGATACGCCAGAAACCCTCGAATTTGTCACCCGCCGCGCCCAGGCAGATGCGCCGATCAATGTGGTCTCGATGGCTGCGCTGACCAAAGGGCGCGAAGGACGCGAGATGGTGGAAATCGGCTTTATGCTGGACGCTGGTGCGGTTGCCTTTTCCGATTGCGACAAGGTCGTTCAAAACGCCAAAGTGTTCAGCCGCGCGCTGACCTATGCCAAATCCTGTGGCGCTTTGGTCATTGCCCACCCGCAGGAACCGGTGCTGAGCGCCGGGGCTGCCGCCACGTCGGGAAAATTCGCAACCTTGCGCGGGTTGCCAGCGGTGTCGCCAATGGCCGAACGCATGGGGCTGGACCGTGATATCGCCCTGTTGGAGATGACCGGCGCCAAATACCACGCCGATCAGATCACCACCGCGCGCGCTCTGCCCGCGTTGGAGCGGGCCAAGAAGAACGGTTTGGACATCACGGCCGGGACCTCGATCCATCACCTCACTCTGAATGAATTGGACGTCGCGGATTATCGCACCTTCTTTAAAGTCAAACCGCCATTGCGCAGCGAAGAAGACCGGCTGGCCGTTGTCGACGCTGTGCGCCGCGGGGTAATCGACATTATCTCCTCCATGCACACGCCGCAGGACGAAGAAAGCAAACGCCTGCCCTTTGAGGAAGCCGCATCCGGCGCGGTCGCATTGGAGACGCTGTTGCCTGCCGCGCTGCGCCTGTACCATGCGGATCTGTTGGATCTGCCGACGCTGTTTCGCGCGATGTCCCTGAACCCGGCGAAACGCCTGGGTCTGAGCGGTGGGCGGCTCGAGGCTGGCGCGCCTGCGGATCTGGTGCTGTTTGACGTCGATGTTCCCTTTGTCCTGGACCGGTTCAAACTGCGTTCAAAATCACAAAACACCCCCTATGACACCCAACGGATGCAAGGCCGCGTTCTTGCGACCTTTGTCGCCGGTGAATGCGTGTTTGAAAGGTAACCCATGCCCGTTATTGAAACCGCTGTGCCTGTGTTGCTGATCTGGGGGCTAATTGGATATCTTCTGGGGTCGATCCCCTTTGGGCTGCTTTTGACCCGTGCGATGGGGCTGGGCAATCTGCGTGAGATCGGGTCCGGCAATATCGGCACCACCAACGTGCTGCGCACCGGCAGCAAAGCCGCCGCGGCACTGACGCTCTTTCTGGATGGCGGTAAGGGCGCGGCGGCGGTCATCGCGGCGCGCCTTCTGGCCGGCGAAGACGCCGCGCAACTGGCCGGGTTGATGGCTTTTGTCGGCCATTGTTTCCCGGCCTGGCTGAAATTCAAAGGCGGCAAAGGCGTCGCCACGTTTCTGGGCCTGATGCTAGCACTGGCCTGGCCGGTTGGCATTGCCTGCTGTCTGACGTGGCTCGTGTCAGCCGCTGTGAGCCGGATTTCATCGATGGGCGCATTGGTGGCTGCCATTCTGTCGTCAGTCTGGGCACTTTTATTAGGTCACGCATCCGTGATCGTTCTCACAATTTTGCTCACGGCTCTTGTGATCTGGAGGCATTCCGCGAATATCCAGCGTCTGCTGGCCGGCACTGAACCGAAGATCGGGCAGAAATAATTTCTGGCCTCGGTCATCACCTGTTCCATCCGTTGTGCGGTTTTACTTTACTGCAATACTCTGTTTTAAAATAACAAAACAGGACATCGCCACCCATTAACCGATCGGTCAAGGTGCGCCATCTGCCTGACAATAGTGCGGATGCGCACAATCAACTTCTGTTGATTTGAACAATTATTAGGCACTGCCCACATCTGGGGAGCGGCAGAGAAACATCTCTGCGCAACCACTCGTAACCCAGAGCTCACGGCGCAATTTTCGCAGCTGAGCACGAAGAAAGGATCACGTTATGATCAAAGCAAAATCCATCCTGGGCGGCATCGCATTGTCTGTTGCCGTAGCGACCTCAACACTGGCCGCTGGCGTTGAATATAATGCAACCCCAACCGGACTGGCTCTTCAAGGGTATGACCCCGTCGCGTATTTCACTGACGGTGCACCAACCAAGGGTAACTGGAAAATTTCTTCCATCCACGACGACGTAACCTATCGCTTTGCGTCCGAGGACAACAAAGTCGCATTCGAAAAAAATCCCGAAGCCTACATCCCCGCCTACGGTGGCTACTGTGCATTTGGCACAGCGATGGGTTTCAAATTTGACGGCGACCCAACTCTTTGGAAAATCGTTGACGATGTTTTGTACCTGAACCTGTCCAAAGACATTCAGGAACGCTGGGAAGGCGACATCCCAGGCTTTATCGAAAGCGCAGACGTTAACTGGGACGACATTGAAGAAAAGACACCGGCAGAGTTGCAAGCTCAGTAATCGCGACACCGCTCTTTACGCCCATACGGGCTATGCGTCGACATCGGTTATCGGTGTCGACGTTTTGCGTTCTGCGGCCTCTCCAAACGCGCTTTGGCTTCAACGCGCCGCAAGAACCTGCCGCGCAAGAAAAAAGGGCGTCTCAGCGGCGCCCTTCTTCTGTCGTTCATGGTGGAGTACGGTAATCAGTAACTGTAATCCGCGTAGATCCGCGTCAGGTCGCCGTTCCAGTCCCCATGGTAGCAGTCGAGCAGCTCATCTGCGGGCACTTTGCCGGTATCCACACTGTCTTTCAGCGTGTTGAGGAAATGCGCCTCATCCGGGACCAATCCGCCGGAGGTTCCAAAACCACGAGTTTTCAGCCCCGATGTCGCGATCTCAAGCACTTGACCGGCCAACGCCTGCATCTTGATGTCACCGACCTCGGCCTGCAGCCCATCAACCGACGCGCCCACACGTAGCGCTTCGCGTGTCTCGGCGTCCCAGCCTTTGACCAGGTCCCAGGCCGCATCTAGCGCAGACTGATCATACATCAAACCAACCCAGAACGCGGGCAAAGCACATAGGCGGCTCCAAGGGCCTCCATCTGCGCCGCGCATCTCCATGTATTTCTTGATCCGCGCTTCCGGGAAGGCCGTGGTCAGATGATCGGCCCAGTCTGACAATGTCGGAGTCTGCCCCGGCAGTGCTGGCAGTTTCCCTTGCAGGAAATCGCGGAAAGACTGTCCGAGCGCGTTGATATATTCGCCATCGCGGTAGACGAAATACATCGGCACATCGAGCGCATATTCCACGTAGCGCTCAAACCCCATACCATCCTCGAAAACAAAGGGCAGCATGCCGGTGCGAGCATCATCCAGGTGGCGCCAGATCACGCTACGCCAGGATTTATGGGCATTGGGCTTGCCCTCAAAGAAGGGTGAATTGGCAAACAAGGCCGTGGCAACCGGCTGCAGCGCCAAGGCGACGCGCAGCTTTTGCACCATATCCGCCTCGGACCCGAAATCGAGGTTCACCTGAACCGTACATGTGCGCCGCATCATCGCGCGTCCCATGGTACCGACTTTTTCCATGTAGTCGTTCATCAGGCGATAGCGCCCTTTGGGCATCAACGGCATTTCTTCATGCGACCAAAGCGGTGCTGCACCAAGACCAATGAAACCCACGCCAATCTTGTCGGCGATATCTTTCACTTCCTTCAGATGGGTGTTTACCTCATCACAGGTTTCGTGAATGGTCTCCAGCGGGGCACCGGACAGCTCAACCGCGCCACCGGGCTCAAGGCTCACATTGGCGCCGTCTTTTTCCAGACCAATAAGCTTGCCGCCTTCGGAGATCGGAGCCCAGCCATAGCTGTCGCGCAGGCCTTCCAGCACCGAAACGATTGAGCGGCGCCCTTCGTAGGGCAGCGGCTTTAGCGTATCTTTACAATAGCCAAATTTCTCATGTTCGGTGCCGATGCGCCAATCCGCACTCGGTTTGCAGCCCGAAGCCAGGTATTCGGCCAATTGCTCGTGCCGTTCGATGGGTCCGCCGCCGGATTGAGGGATGGACATGGGGAACTCCGTCCGTTGTCTGTCTCGTTTTGCAGAAGTGGGCGCAAACGACCAAAGTGTCAATGGAGCCGTTGCAACGTGTCACGGATGGGTGCACGTTCCCAGATCACGACCTGGTGAGGACCTTTGCGGTGCAACTCTTCCAACATCCGTTCAGTTTTAAGACCCGGAAGACTGGCAAAGACGTCAAATAAAACATCCGCACCCGCTGCATTAACAGGGATCGCCAAAGGGGGCTGTCCGGCCTGTTCCAACATCCAATGTGCGGGTTTCGCCGTATGATCCAGACACAGCCTCTCTAGCTCGGATGCGGCCACTGCACCGCCTGTGAGCGGGCCAAAATAGGCGATTTGCCCCTCATCGACCTTTACAACTCCGGGTCCGCCTCCGCCAAATCGAAACCGCAAACGTTGCCCGCCAATGACGGCGACAATCACGGAAATCAAAATCAGGGCCCAGCCGATGATCTGCCAAAAACCAAAGGACCAGAGTGCCCATCGCAGACCCACCAGTGCCAGAACGCAGGCAGCGATAAGCTCTCTCCATTTCCACAATGCGGCGCGGGCTTCGGGGCGAATAAAACTCATGTGCGTGCTTCCACATATAATGTGCGGATTTTTTGTGCGTTTTGAAACAGCATCAAGGTAAATTTACCCGCCGGTTGAAACCCAACTGCGCGATAGGCTTTGGCCGCCGCTTCGTTGGCTGCAAACAATACCGCGCGTTCAATCCCGTCGCGTTTGGCCTCTGCCAAATGCAGGGCAACCGCATGACGGGCGTGCCCGTGTCCGCGGTGTTCGGGTGGGGTGAAGACACCGCCGATTTGCACAACCTCAGGCAGTCGCGTGTTAAAACCGGTCATCGCAATCGGCATGCCATTTGAGACCAAGACACGGTGGCTGTCATTGTCGACGTATTTGGCGATGTCGTCGCGCGCGGTGGTGGCGGCTGTCTCGGGATCCATGCCAATGGCCTCTTGATTATAGATCCCACGCCAGTGTTCGACCAATGACCGATCGGCGTCAGCCAGTCTGATCAGCCGATCCCCCGCACGCGGCGCAACGTTCAGATCACAAAGCTCTAACCGAAAGCCGAGATCGTCGCTGTCGAGCATCATGTCGGCATCGTTCAAACCCGCTGCTTTTGCAAAGCTGCGCACCTGGGGCATGTCGCCCAAAACACCGGAGATGTCGCGACCCGCGATCAATCCTGATGCAGCGCGCCAAACCTCAGACGATGCATCCGGTGCCTGCATCAAGATAGAGCCTGAGTTGGAGATGGCAAAGACACCCTCTCCTTGCTCTAAAACCCATAGTTTCAGCCCATACGGCGCGTCGGAGTCCAGGCCAAAGTCACGCAGATTGCCCAGCAGAAACATGGAGCTTTGAATATGGTCACGCAGAAACGCATCCATCCACTGCAGGTCCTGTTCTGTAGCTGCGCGCCACATGTCACCAATCTCCCAAATTTTTCTGCCACAAGGTCATTGCCGCCACTGCCGCGGTGTCCGCGCGTAGGATACGGGGGCCAAGGCTCACAACATGCGATTGCGCCAATCCATGCAAGCGTTTGCGTTCGTTTTCGGAAAATCCGCCCTCGGGGCCGATCAAAATGGCCCAAGGAGCATCAGGATGCGCGTCGGCGGCGAGTTCCAGCGCATTGCCGACCTCAGCCTCGTCACAGAACATCAACTGGCGGTCGCTTGGCCAGTGGTCCAGAACCCGCCCCAGTTTTTGCAGTTCGGCCACGTCGGGCACATATGTGCCACCGCATTGCTCGGCCGCTTCAACCGCATGGGCCTGCAGACGGTCCTGGCGGATACGGTCGGAATTGGTGAATTCGGTCTGGACAGGTAAGATCCGGGCCGCACCCATTTCTGCTGCTTTTTCTACGATAAAATCGGTTCGGGCTTTCTTGATCGGGGCAAACAGCAACCACAGGTCGGGCGGCATCTGCAACGGTTTGGCCTGGCTGGCGCAGGACAACAACCCGGCGCGTTTCCCCGCCTCGACCACGTCGCAGGTCCATTCCCCATCGCGGCCGTTAAACAGTGCGACCTTTGCGCCCACGCCCATGCGCATCACCCCAAAAAGGTAATGTGCCTGATCCCGATCCAGGGGAACCGATTGCCCTGCCCCCAAAGGGTGCTCTACATACAGTCTGACTTTTGCACTCATGAGAGCTTACATATGCAAGGCAACGCCCCAACACCAGATGGTCAGGTCGCAGATGCGGTCAAAGGGAACTGGGTGGACACATATGCCCCCGCATGGAGCCGCCCCTATCTGCGTCTCAGCCGCGCGGATCGCCCGATTGGCACCTGGTTGTTGCTGCTGCCGTGTCTGTGGAGCTTGGTCTTGGCGATTCTGGTGGATCAAAGCCTCCGCTGGCATGATCTGTGGATTGTTGTGGCCTGTGCGGCGGGATCCTGGTTGATGCGCGGTGCGGGCTGTACCTGGAACGATATCACCGACCGCAAGATCGACGCCCAAGTCAGCCGTACCCGTTCACGCCCCCTGCCGTCCGGTCAGGTGAGCGTCAAACAGGCCGTGATCTGGATGGGGCTGCAAATTGGTTTGAGCGCGGCGATTTTGTTCACTTTCAATCTGGCCGCGATTGCGATGGGGGTTTTGGCTTTGCTGCCGGTGGCCATTTACCCTTTTGCCAAACGGTTCACCTGGTGGCCGCAGGCGTTTTTGGGCATTGCGCTGAACTGGGGCGCGCTTTGGGCCTGGGTTGCGCATACCGGCAGCCTGCATTGGGCGCCAGTGTTGCTGTACCTTGCAGGCGTGACCTGGACCCTGTTTTACGACACGATTTACGCCCATCAGGACGCAGAAGACGACGCGATGATCGGGGTTAAATCAACCGCCCGCCTGTTTGAAAACGAGACCCCCAAATGGCTGCGCCGCTTCATCGTGGCAACCGTCACGTTTATGGCTTTGGCCGTTCTTACCGCGCTTGGCACCGAAGGCTCGCCCGTGAAATTGGCACTGGCTTTAACCGCGCCTTGGGCGATGGGCTGGCATTTGACCTGGCAATTGCGCGGCTTTGATCCCGAAAACAGTGACCGGTTGCTGAAACTCTTTCGTCTCAACCGCGATACCGGCTTGATTCCGCTTATCTTCTTGGTCGTGGCTTTGTTCGCCTGATTGAAATTCGATGCCATCACCGCTATGACATGCGCGAACAATTAAGGGACTGACCAGCTTATGCGGCTACCTCCTGTGTTGATTACCGGGGCAACCTTTGTCACAGCCGCCGCGCTGAGCCTCATTGTGGCCGGTTTTGCGGCAACTGGGATGGAGCGTGGAAGCGAGTCTGCGGTTCGCCAAATTCTGGACAACGGCGGCTTTAACTGGGCCGAAGTCACAGCTGACGGGTTGAGCGTCGTCCTTGAAGGCACCGCACCGGATGAAGCCGACCGTTTTGCGGCCAAATCGCAAGTGGGCACCATCGTGGACGGGTCGCGCATCATCGACCGGATGCAGGTCACCCCGTCGCGCGGCATCGCACCGCCGCAATTCTCGGCCGAGATCCTGCGCAATGATACGGGTATTTCGATCATCGGTTTGGTCCCCTCGGGCACCAACCGCGAGGATGTGATTGACCAGCTAGAAGACCTGGTTGGCGCGCCGCAAGTTGCTGATTTTCTAGAATCAACAACCTATTCGGCACCACAAGGCTGGTCTGCGGCCATGCGCTTTGCCCTGAAAGCGCTGGAACAGCTGCCAAGCTCAAAGATTTCGGTCAAACCCGGTGCGGTGGCGATTACGGCCAACACCAACAGCACCGATGAAAAGAAACGACTGGAAGCGCGGCTGAACCGGATGGCAACCGGTGGGCTGCGGCTTGAGCTGGATCTGAAAGCGCCACGCCCGGTGATTACGCCCTTTACCCTACGTTTCACATTGGATGAGACCGGCGGTCATTTCGATGCCTGTTCCGCCGACAGCGAAGAAGGCCGCACGAGGATCCTGAACGCCGCGCGCAAAGTTGGGCTGGACGCCGACGAGCAATGCACCATTGGCATGGGGGTCCCCTCGCCCAATTGGTCCCGTGCGATTGAGGAAAGCTTGGCCAGTCTTGCAGAACTTGGCGCGGGCACCTTGACCCTGGCCAATGCAGATATCACGCTGGCCGCCGTTCAAGGCACCGAGCAGGCGTTGTTTGATCGTGTGGTCGGCAAGCTGAAAAGCGATCTGCCGCAGGTCTTTGCCCTGCACGCGATCTTGCCCGAATTGGAAAGCGAAGAAGAAGACACCCAGCCCGAGTTTACCGCGACACTAAGTCCCGAGGGGCAAGTTCTGTTGCGCGGCTATGTTGCGGATCAAACCCAGCATACTTTGGCCAGCAGCTTTGCCCAGGCGCGGTTTGGTGCGGAACGTGTGCATTCGGCCGCGCGGGTGGCCGACAAGCTGCCGATGGATTGGAACATGCAGGTTCTTTCTGCGCTGGAGGCCCTGTCCCATCTGGAACGCGGATTGGTCAATGTCACACCGCAGGTGATCTCAGTGCGTGGAGTGAGCTTTGACGCGGATGCCCCGGCCGAGGTCGCCAAACTGTTCTCCACCCGCCTGGGTGAACGCGCCACCTATGAGCTGGCGATCACTTATGAGGAACCTCCGGTTCCCGAAGACCAGCCCCTGACGCCAGAGCAATGTCAGGAACAGCTGACCGTTGTGCAAGACAGCGGCAAGATCGCGTTTGAGCCCGGTTCCGCCACCGTGGCGGGCGGCAGCAGCGCCACCCTGGATCAGATCGCCACCGTCTTGGAACATTGCGGACCGGTGCAGCTTGAAATTCAAGGCCACACCGACAGCCAAGGGCGTGAGATCATGAACGAACGGTTGAGCCAATCGCGTGCACAATCCGTCCTCAACGAGTTGCGCGCCCGGCGTATCCCGACCTTGACCTTTGTGGCGCGTGGCTACGGTGAAACACAGCCCATCGGCGACAATGAGACCGAGGAAGGCCGCGAAACCAACAGGCGGATCGTTTTCCAGGTTCTCAACACGGCTGCCAATCAGACCGAAGACGACATCGCACCGGATGCTTCGGTTGCGACCGACGACACCACACCGCCCGACAGTGAGAGTGAAGGATCCTCTGAATGAACCGGACCGAGTTTATCATCACCACCGCGATTATTCTCTTCGTGGCCTTTACGCTCGGCTGGTTCGCAAATTGGCTGGTGCACCGGTTTACCCGTGTCAAACAAAGCGACGTGGCTGATCTGGATCGGATGAGCCAGGAACTGCATGCCGCAGAAGAAACCCGCGACCAGGCAATCACCTATCTGCAACAGCGTGAGGCAGAGCTGGTGAACCAGTTGACCCAGACCGAAGCGGAATTGCGCGCCACGATGGACGGACTGCGAAATGCCCGGCGCGAGGCGGAAGAGCTGCGCAGCCAATTGGGTCGTTAAGCCCTGGGTGCGTAGAGGCGCATTAAACTAGGTTTCGCCCATCCCGCATCGCAAGTGGCAACATTTCAAAACCGATCTGACGCGCGGTATGTTCGGCGTCATCGGCATTAGCCTGCGACCAAACCCGCTCACCTTTGTACTGGGCGGCCAAGGTACCGATGGAGCCTCCGGTCACTGCGGGGATTGGCACGCCCAGATAGGCAAATGGGCCGGTATCTTGCAGCAATGTGCAGGCTTCCTGCTGTTCGCTCTCACTCAGACACGACACAGTCAGGGGCGACGATTCGCGCATCACACGGGCGCAAAACGTCCCCGCTCCGGGAATGGAAACCCACCGCAGATCGCCGCTTTGTGTTGCGAAAATCCCGATACGCAGCGACATAGGCAGGGCCTCGGGCGACAAATCCGGAATTGAAACAGTCACATAGTTCGCCTGCAATTTTGTTGCAGCAACTGACAAGAGTTCGGTCGTTTTATCCATCATACGGCCACCTAATATGAAACAAATTAATCTAAAAATTGGCGGAGATTTATTGGACCATAAAACTTAGAAACACATCTATCAATTGGAATTAATAAACCGCAAAAGTCTGCTGGCCAATTTCACGCAAGGCTTACCATCTCTTTAGAGCGTTTTCATCATCATCTTTGGCTGCGACCCATTCCACTGAGCCGTCATCCAAGATCTCTTTCTTCCAAAACGGAGCGCGTGATTTCAGATAGTCCATCAGGAATTCGGCCGCCTCAAAGGCGTCTTTACGGTGGCGTGACGCGGTTGCGACCATCATGATCTGATCTCCCGGCGACAAACGACCATAGCGGTGAATGACCAATGCATCCGCCAAAGACCAGCGGTCCATGGCTTGGGTTGCGATCTGTTCCAGCGCTTTTTGGGTCATGCCGGGGTAATGTTCGATCTCCATCATCGTCATCGCGCCCGTATCTGCCTCGCGCACCACACCGGTGAAAGTCACAATGGCACCTGCCCCTTTGGCGCTGGTGGTGAACTCAGACGTCACAGCCCCTACGTCGAACGGCGCTTCCTGAACCTCAACCCGCATCAACTATCCCCCGGTCATCGGGGGGAAAAATGCAACTTCGCGCACACCGTCCAAAGGCGCGTCAAACTCGCTCAGTTCCTGATCCAGGGCCACCCGCAGGGCTGAGATATCGGCAAAAGCCGCCTCGTAACGCTCTTCCCGTGCTTTCAACTCTTCCACCAGATCCATCACGGTCTTAGCCGATGTTTCGAGTTTTTCACGTGGGAGGCCAATCCGTTCGCGCACCCAGGCAAAGTAAAGAACGTCCATTAAACCGGCTCCTTCAGATGCGGCATCGCCTTGCGCAGGTAGTCCGCTCCGGTGACAAAGGTCAAAGCAGCCGCCAACCACAACAACCACAGGCCCAGCCGTCCGCTCCAGACCAGACCCTCGAACATCAGACGAATGTTGAGCGTGTCTTCAACTTCACCGGACATGATCTGGTCGACCATCTCCTGATCCATACCCCAGACGGACATGCCAAGGTAATGTTCAAAAATGCCGCGGCCAAACAAAACAGCGATCGCCACCATCTGAACCGTTGTCTTCCACTTGGCGAGTTTAGTGACTTTCAACGTCCCCGCCGTATCGCCCAGGTATTCGCGCAGACCCGAGACAAAGACCTCGCGGACCAGGATAACCGTTGCAGGCAGCACCAGCCACGGGATCCAATTGGCATCCGAATAGCCAACAATCACCATCATCGCGACCAGAACCATGGCCTTGTCCGCGATTGGGTCAAGCATCGCGCCGACTTTGGTCTCTTGCTTCCAGGCCCGTGCCAGATAGCCGTCAAACCAATCGGTGATCGCAGCCCCCAGGAACAACAAAAGCGCCAGCCAATCGGCCAAAGGGCGGGCAAAATACAGAAACATGATTGCCACACCGGGCGCTGCCAGCAGCCGCAGAGTGGTGAGGATATTGGGCAGGTTCCATTTCATGGCGGCACATTATCCGCCGAACCACAAAGTTAAAAGCGGACAATTTCCCGCAACAAAGGTTTGATCAAAGGATCGACGTATCCAACAGCGCGCCTTGTTGTTCACCGTGATGGGTGGAGTGGTCAAACTTGCGGTGGATTTCGTTCAACCGCTCGCGTTCCACAAAGAAATAGTTGTTGATCGCTCGTTTTAAATCATCTTCGGCCAGGGACTGCGCTTCCTTTTCGGTCTCCCCCAATCCGACGCCACGCAGCTTGTCGATTTCCTTGGCGATCTTTTCAGATTCCTTCTTTGCCTTATCCACATGTTTCGCCTCATGCACCAACGCCGATGCGTAAAACCGGAACCATTCGACCATTGCGCGCGGTGACAGCCCGCTGACGCTGCGTTTTGGGCAGCGCACCGAGGGGGTCAGGATCAGTTTGAGCGATTTGATCTTGTACTTGACCTCAAACCAGTCGGTTTTCTTGTCAATCTTGGCCTTCCCATCGGCCACATATTTGCCCTTGGTCACTTCGGCATCCAAGACGGTTGTGGTCAAAAACGCCACTTTCTTGTTGTCATTGGGATCTTTGGGGCCGGACTTTTTGATGCTTTTAGCAATATCGGTGAGGTTTTTACCCCTCACCGAATAAGTATCATAGGTCACGTTTTTCATTGTCAGGGAAACAGGCATAACAATCACCAGAAATAGAAACACAAACGCGATGACTATAGCTTAATTCGGCGCATTCCCAAACTCTGACCGTTAATCCGCCCCGTGGAAGTGGTCGTAAATCCGTTCTGCCAGGGCTTCGGAAATGCCGTCCACCGCTTTGAGATCCAACAAATTGGCGCGTGTCACCGCCTTGGCACTGCCAAAGTGTTTCAACAGCGCACGTTTGCGGGCAGAGCCGACACCTGCCACATCATCCAATGGGTTGGCGGCCATGGATTTGGCGCGTTTGGCGCGGTGGGTGCCAATCGCAAACCGGTGCGCCTCATCGCGCATCCGTTGCACGAAATACAGCACCGGATCGTTGCGCTGCAGGGCAAAGGGGCGTTGACCCAGCCGGTGAAACTCTTCCTTGCCGTGGTCTCGGTCGACCCCTTTGGCGACCCCCACCATCGGGATATCTTGCACGCCGTGTTCCGCCATGATTTCGGCCACCGCGCTCACCTGACCGGCACCACCGTCGATCAACAACAGATCTGGCCACATGCCCTTGTCGCGATCGGGGTCTTCTTTCAACAGCCGCGAAAACCGCCGGTGCAGAACCTCTTTCATCATGCCAAAGTCATCGCCCGGCACCAGGTCCTCACCTTTGATATTGAACTTGCGATAGGCGTTTTTCATAAAGCCTTCGGGACCGGCCACAATCATCCCGCCCACAGCATTGGTACCCTGGATGTGGGAGTTGTCGTAGACCTCGATCCGCGCGGGTGGCTTCTCCATGCCAAAGGCCTCGGCTATGCCGCGCAGGAGCTTCGCCTGGGTCGCGCTTTCGGACATGCGTCGGGCCAGGCTTTCACGTGCGTTGCGCACCGCTCCGGCGACCAATTCGGTCTTCTCTCCCCGCTGGGGCACCATGATCTCGACCTTGCGGCCTGCCTTGTCGCTCAGCGCTTCGGTCATCAGATCGGCGTTTTCAATGTCATCGGACAGGATCAGCTGTCGTGGCGGTTCCTTGGTGGAATAGAACTGCCCGACAAAGGCCTCCATCACCTCGGCCGGGGAATTGTCCGCATCGATCCGAGGGTAAAAGTCCTGGTTGCCCCAGTTCTGATTGGCCCGGATAAAGAACACCTGCACGCAGGCCTGCCCTTTGTCGATGTGAAGACCAATGATATCCGCCTCGGTCACCCCGCGTGGGTTGATGCCCTGGCTGGATTGCACCTGGGTCAACGCCTTGATCCGGTCGCGTAGAGCGGCAGCGCGTTCAAATTCCATCTCCTCGGACGCCTTCATCATCTGCTCACCCAGCTCTTCCTGAACTTTGGTCGACCGGCCTGACAAGAAACGTTCGGCATCACGCACGCTGAGACCGTACTCCTCTTCAGAAATCAGCCCCACACAGGGACCCGAGCAGCGTTTGATCTGGTATTGCAGACAGGGCCGCGTGCGCGTTTCAAACATGCTGTCCGAACAATTGCGCAGCAAGAAAGCCTTTTGCAGCTGGTTCAAGGTCCGGTTCACAGCCCCCGCACTGGCAAAGGGGCCAAAATAGCTGCCCTTCTCCTTACGCGCACCGCGGTGCTTTTTGATTTGTGGAAACCCGTGTTCCTTGCCGACCAGAATATTGGGAAAGCTTTTGTCGTCCCTCAACAGCACGTTGTATTTGGGTTTCAGCTGCTTGATGAGGTTCTGTTCCAGCAACAGCGCCTCAGTCTCGGTCCGGGTGGTCAGAAACATCATCGACGCAGTGAGAGAGATCATCTTCTCGATCCGCGGACTGTTACCCGGACGGGTGTAGTTGCTGACCCGTGCCTTGAGGTTGCGCGCCTTGCCGACATATAGAACCCGGCTCTCTGCATCGAGCATCCGATACACGCCCGGAGACCCATCCAGGGTCTTCACATAGTCCTGAATGACGCCGTAGCCCGTCGGCTGGGCTACGTCCTGCACGGTCTGCGAAAGGGCTGTCTTTGGTTCGTCGTTCATAGGGTCAGTCTTAGAATCCCCAAGCGGCCGCTGCAATGATCTGTCGTGGAAAGCAAGACGAAACAAGTCCACCAAACCTGGGGATAAGTCTGATGATATCTTCTGGCTATCCGTCAATTTCCCTTATTTAAGAGAGGTTTTGGAGATTTGCTTAAATTTTAAGCAAGCTCGCAACCGCATAATTTCAAAGGATTTTCTTTAGTTCATATGCAAACCTCTGGGAAACTTGATCTTTTTCCAACATGTTGATTACGCAACTGTGAAATGTGTACACTTGGCCTGAGGGTTAAGGTTTTCTTAACAAATTCACCGGGCTCGACACGGCATTTTCGCCGGTACGCGCGTTGGTTTTTATCCGATATCCGCATGATATATAGTCATTTTTGAATAAAAAATGGACCACAAGGTTACCAGCGATCCATCGTTCATCAAACTTCTTTTGCGATCAGAGCAACGCAGTCATGTAGAGCACATAAAGCCCGCTCAGAACAAAGCCCCAGCGGCGGGTAATGTCGCGTTTCATGAAGACGAACGGCACCAGGATCATTGACGACGCCAGCATGACCCACAGGTCAAACCGCAGGAATTCGGGGTCAACTGGGATCTTACCGACAAAGGTCGTGATCCCAATGATGGCCAAAAGATTGAACATGTTCGACCCGATCACATTCCCCAATGCCACGTCGGCCTGACGCCGCACTGCAGCCATAACGGTCGTCGCCAGTTCGGGAAGCGATGTCCCAATGGCAACCAGAGTGAGACCGATAACAGTTTCACTAATTCCATAGGTGCGCGCGATCACCGTGGCATTGTCGACCAAGAGATCCGCACCCAATGGCAATCCAACGAGACCGAGCAGAAGATACACCCCAATGCGCCAAGCGGGCATATTGGGGTCTGCGTCCTCCAGCTCTTCAAGCTCGTCTGGTTCGCCGTTCTTGCGGTGCAAATGTGCGTCACGTGCGGCCAAGAACAGGATCCCAGCCAAGGTCGCCAAAAGGATGACGCCAGAGAACATCGCAAACTCACCCATGAAGGCAAGCGCGATAAACAGAACGGACGCGCCGATCATCAACAGATAGTTTTTGCGCGTGTCACATTCGCTGGTGTGCAGTCCCGCGAAAATGGCGGGCAGTCCCAAAACCAGCAAGACGTTAGCGGTGTTTGACCCCACCACATTGCCCAGGGCGATGCCAGGAGCGTTGTCATGAATGGCCGAAATCGCAATCAACAGCTCGGGCGCCGAGGTGCCAAATGCAACAATTGTCAGGCTTACGATCAAGGCCGGAATACCGACACGCAAGCTCAAATTCACCGCTCCGCGCACCAGCGCATCCCCTGCCAACAGCAGGATGATCAGCCCCAGGGCCGAGTAAAGCCATGGCATCATGTGCCACGTCCTCCATCTTCGCAGCCACAGGGGCCTTTACCTATTTTGAAACGCCCGCACCGTGAACAACGCGGCGATGACAGCTTGCCTTTGCCCGGCAGACGCAGTTTTCCGAACATGGCGAGACCGGCCATGACAACCAAGAAGAGGGCAACAATCTTGGACAGCACCTCAGAGCCCAAAACGCGCGAATGACGCACGCTCCTCGATCTGGGTCAGCGCATCCTCAACCACGCGCATGCCAAACCGGCTGAGCAGCGGGCGCCGGATGCTGTGCACACGGAACCGGGTTTTTTTGCCGAACCGTTCCTGCATCTGGGGTTTGAGATGGCCGATGCCATCGATCAGTCCCAAATCCTTGGCCCGTTTTGCCAGCCAAACCTCTCCGGTAAACAGATCAGCGCCCGGCGCAAGCTTGTCGCCACGCCGCGCTTTGACGTGGTCAATGAAGGTCGCATGGATGTCATCCAACAGGCTCTTGAGCCGGGCGACATCCTCTTCCTTTTGTGGGCGGAACGGGTCCAGCATGGATTTACTTTGCCCAGCCGTATGCACCCGGCGTTCGATCCCTTGACGGGCCAGGAACACATGCGCACCAAACCCGGCTGAAATCACCCCAATAGACCCAACAACCGAGGCTTCATCGGCCCAAATCTCATCCGCTGCTGCCGCCAGCCAATACCCGCCCGACGCCGCAACGTCCTCAACAAAGGCATAGACCGGCACGCCCAGCTCTTCCGAAAGCCGCCGGATGCGTGATCCAATCAGTGAGCTTTGAACTGGGGATCCACCGGGGGAGTTGATTTGCAGCGCAACCGCCTTGGGCTTGCCTTTGCGAAAGGCTTTTTCCAACACGCCAGCTAGGCTCGCATCGTTCAACGTGCCCCGACCGGCGCCACCAATGGCGCCAGACAGACGTACAACAGCCACCAATGGGGGCTTTTTCTTGAAAGGCAGCTTCAATCTCATTGGGCCGATGTAGACAGCCCTGCCCCATGAAACAAGGCCGCTGCCGGCTCAAAGGTCATCCGTTTCGCAAATTGTCTGAATTGGCGGGGCATTCCTGCAACGCTTGGCTCCAAAAGGTGTCCTTTGGGTGTAGTGCCGACCGCGCCTCATCGCCCCCGCCGTGCGCCAGCACGGCGCTTTGCCCAACGGGTTTTACAGCCCTTGGGCTGTGCAAACCGGGCGGGAGACCCCGCCGCCCGGTCTGGTTGGTATGACATCAGATCAGGACCGGATCCGCCAGCCTGATTTGAAGATCCAAGCTATCACTGCCAGGCACAGCACGGTAAAGCCACCGATCGCTATCAAGCTAAACAGCACCGGCACATCCGCCGCGCCAAAGAACGACCAGCGGAAGCCCGAAATCAGGTAAACCACCGGATTGAACAACGTCACGCTTTGCCAGATCGGCGGCAGCATGGAGATTGAATAAAACGCTCCGCCCAGGAACACCAAAGGCGTGACCACCAGCAGCGGTACCAGTTGCAGCTGCTCAAAACTGCGCGCCCAGATCCCGATGATAAACCCCATCAGCGCAAAACTGAGACTGGTCAGCACCATAAACAGGATCATCGCGCTCGGATGGGCAACTGGCAGATCCACGAATAGGGCCGCGGTTGCAAGGATCACCACCCCGATAAACATCGACTTGGTCGCAGCCGCCCCCACATAACCAAGCACAATCTCGCGGTGGTCCACCGGAGCCGACAGCAGCTCGTAAATCGTCCCGAGAAACTTCGGGAAATAGATCCCAAATGACGCGTTTGAGATGCCTTGTGTCATCACGCTCAACATGATCAGCCCGGGCACAATAAAGGCACCGTACTCGATCCCTTCGACCTCCTGGATACGGCTGCCAATGGCCGATCCAAAAACTACAAAATACAGCGACGTGGACAGAACCGGTGACAGAAAGCTCTGCAAAAGCGTGCGCCAGAATCGGGCCATTTCAAACCGATAGATCGCAAGTACACCATGCCAATTCATGCCGCTTTCTCCTCTTCATGGACCAGTCCGACAAAAATCTCTTCGAGGCTGCTTTGACGTGTCTGTACATCAGCCAAGACCAAACCCGCCTGCGCAATCGCATTCAGCAGGGCTGTGATCCCAGTGCGCTCTGCTTGGGTGTCGTAGCTGTAGACAAGCGATTGCCCGTCGTCGCCGACGCTCAGATCATAGGCCGCGAGTGACGCGGGTACTTCGCTCAACGGCGCGGTCAATTGCACCTGCAGTATTTTTTGCCCCATCTGCGCCATCAAGGTCTGCTTATCCTCGACCAACAGAATCTCGCCACGGCGGATAACGCCGATGCGATCTGCAATGGCCTCGGCTTCTTCGATGTAATGGGTCGTCAGGATGATGGTGACGCCTGCGGCCTTCAATTCGGCCACGACCTCCCACATGTCTTTGCGCAGCTCCACATCAACACCGGCGGTGGGTTCGTCCAGAAACAGCACCTTTGGTTCATGGCTCAAGGCTTTGGCAATCAGCACCCGGCGCTTCATACCGCCCGACAGCTCGCTGATCCGCGCTTTGCGTTTGTCCCAGAGCGACAGTTTTTTCAGGATCTCTTCGATCAACACATCGTTGCGCGGCTTGCCAAACAGCCCGCGAGAAAAGCGTACGGTGTTCAGTACCGTCTCAAATGGCTCCAGGTTGATCTCTTGCGGAACCAATCCAATGAGATTGCGCGCAGATCGAAAATCAACCTGCGTGTCAAAACCGCCAACCGTTATCTGGCCTTCGGTTGGCAATGTAATTCCGCAAATGGTTGAAATGAGAGTGGTTTTCCCGGCGCCATTGGGACCAAGAAAGGCAAGGATTTCGCCCTGTTCAATTTCCAGGTTCACACGTTTGAGCGCCTCAAAGCCGTTTTCATAGGCTTTGCGCACATCTCTGACTGAGAGGATGGCAGGCATGTGGCCTCCGTTCACAAAAGGTTGATCGAGGTGACCCTATCCAGTTGTGACTGCGCGCACCACAGGCCTTGCCGCGCAGATGTCTGTGCAAACGTGCAGGATTGCATTCAAGGGGGGATCCCCCATGTTCCAACGTTTCAACCAATGGCAGGTTACATCTCATACGTTGGGTCCAGTGTCACCGCCCCCTTGCGAGAAAGACATCGCCAACCGCACTCAGTTGCGCGTTTACTCGATCTTGCGGCTTGCGTTGCGGGCGGCTGCGGCCTGCATCCGCTTCAAGAGTTCGGCCTTTTTGTCGCTGTTGGCTTTCAGCCCTTTGGGCGCACCTTTGGCCTCTGATTGACCATAGCGCGGCTTGTTCGACCCTTGCTTTGGCGCACCCGATTTTCCGTAATCCATCGCACCTTACTCCGCTGCAACTGCGGTTTCCCGCACTGTGTCAATCATCAGTTGAACGTTGTCCGGATCCGCATCCGGTGTGATCCCATGGCCCAGGTTAAAGATATGTGCCCCCTTGCCAAACGCTCCAACGATGCGGCGGGTATCATCAATCAGCTCCTGCCCACCGGTCACCATATGGCGCGAGGCGAGGTTGCCCTGAACACAGCCATCGACCTGCACATGGGTCGCCGCCCATTTTGGATCCACCGAATTGTCCAGCGCGACGCAATCCACGCCGGTCGCCTTGGCAAAGCCCACGTATTTCTCACCCGCTTCGCGCGGGAAGCCGATGATCGGAACCTGCGGATGGCGCACCTTCAACGCGGCGGTGATCTGGCGACAGGGTTCCAGCGCGTATTTCTGGAAAGCATCGCCTTTGAGCGATCCCGCCCAGCTGTCAAAAATCTTGACCACCTCGGCCCCGGCTTCGATCTGCATCGACAGATATTCAATGGTCGCGGCGGTAATACGGTCGAGCACGGCTTCAAAAACCGCGGGGTCTTCTTGCATCAAGGCATGCGCCGGCCCCTGATCCGAGGTACCGCGCCCTGCGATCATATAGGTCGCAACGGTCCAGGGGGCGCCGGCAAAGCCGATCAGCGTGGTCTCGGACGGCAGTTCGCGCGACAGGATTTTGACGGTTTCATAGATCGGGTTCAGCGTCTCGTGAATGTCGTCCACACCGCCCAGCTTGTCGAAATCCGCTTGCGAGGTCAGTGTCGACAGACGTGGGCCCTCGCCGGTGACAAACCACAGATCCGCGCCCAGAGCCTGGGGGATCAATAGGATATCGGCAAACAGGATCGACGCATCAAAGCCGTAGCGTCTGATCGGCTGCAACGTCACCTCGGCGGCGAGCTCTGGATTGTAACACAACGACAGGAAATCGCCGGCCTGCGCGCGGGTCGCCCGATACTCTGGCAAATAGCGTCCGGCTTGCCGCATCATCCAGATCGGTGGCACCGCTTGGGTTTCACCTGCAAGGGCGCGCAGCAGTTTCTTTTGTTCGGCCATCGGAATTTCCTCACTTTCGCGTCCCCTTGAGGTCCGCTGTCAGCGGCAAATTGTCAAGGGGAGCAGGACAGCCGCTTGCCATGGCAAATCGCCGCGACTAATGATTTCGCCTATGACACTGACCCTGCCCTCCCCCGCTTCGCCCCTTAAAATCGGCACCCGTGGTTCGCCTTTGGCCCTTGCCCAAGCTTATGAGACACGGACACGCCTGATGGCGGCCTTTGATCTGCCAGAAGCCGCTTTTGAGGTTGTGGTGATCAAAACCACCGGGGACAATCGCGCCATGATCGATGCGGACCGCCCACTGAAAGAGATTGGCAACAAAGGGCTATTCACCAAAGAAATCGAAGAGGCCATGCTGGCAGGTGACATCGACATCGCCGTGCATTCCTCAAAGGACATGCCGGTGGAACAGCCGCAGGGCTTGATCCTGGATGCGTTTCTCCCCCGTGAAGATGTGCGCGATGCCTTTGTGTCGCCAAAGTTTGCCGCGATTGCCGATCTGCCCGAAGGCGCGGTGGTTGGCACCTCATCCCTGCGGCGTCGGGCGCAACTGCTCAATAAACGAGCAGATCTGAAGGTTGTTGAATTCCGCGGCAATGTCCAAACCCGTCTGAAGAAGCTCGCCGATGGTGTCGCCAGCTGTACTTTCCTTGCTCAGGCCGGCCTGAACCGATTGGCAATGGACAACGTCCCCGCCACCCCGGTTGAGGTCGACGACATGCTGCCCGCCATCGCCCAAGGGGCCATTGGCATTGAGCGCCGGCAGAATGATTCACGTGCAGCGGAGCTGTTGGAGGCGATCCATCACCAAGAGACCGCACAACGGCTGGCGGCGGAACGTGCGCTGCTGGCAGGCCTTGATGGATCCTGCGAGACGCCGATTGCGGGTCTGGCCGTTATTGACGGCGGTACGCTTTCGTTGCGTGGTCAGGTGCTGCGCCCGGATGGGTCCGAAGCAATTGACGCCACGCTCAGCGGCGATCTGTCAGACGCGGCGGCGCTTGGTGCCGCGATGGCGCAGGATTTGCTGAACCGGGCGGTCAAAGGCTTTTTCGACTGGCATTAAGCGCAGGCCGATCAATTTCCCCACGCGGACCACTGCGTCGGCGTTCCGGCAAAAGCGTTGATATCCACGTCGCCGACGATCCCCGGCACCCGTCCTGTGCCAGTGTACTGCCAAAACGTCCAACGCTGGCCGGGATAGACCTGGCTGGGGTGCCCGGCGACGGATCTGAGCCAGAATTCCGTGCCCGGAAGGTCGCCAATCCCCGTTTCGCGGTAAAAATCAACCGTAGTGTAGATGACCGGCCGCTTGCCGTAGTGGCGCTCCAAAATGTTCAAAAACCGGCGCGCTTCGGCCCGGACATTCGCGCCGGATGGCCGTTTGCGGCAAGTGCGTGACTGGTGGTTCCACTCCATATCCAACACATGCGGCAGCGCATTGCCATCGCGTGGTACGTTGCGAATGAACCAGCGCGCTTGTTCAGCGGCGGTGCGACAGAAGTAGAAATAGTGATAGGCCCCGCGTCGTACCCCGGCCCGTCTGGCGGTGCGCCAATGGGATTTAAACTGCGGATCCAGCACATCACCGCCTTCGGTCGCCTTGAGGAAAGCGAAGGAAACACCAGACCGGCGCGCGCGGGGCCAATCAATATCCCCCTGCCAGCGCGAGACATCAATGCCGTGGACCGGATAGCTGCGCGGGCTGCGGCGTTCCCATTCCACCGGGTCACTGTCACTAAATCGCGGATAGGTCACCAACCGCGCCGTCTGTCCGGCCCCGGTCGGCGCGGTCCCCACCACGTCGCTTGGACTGACAACGGGTTGCGCACAGGACAGCAGCAGACCAACAGCTGCGAGAAATAAGATCGAAAACCGCATCGTGACCTGCCCCGGCCTTGCTGCACCCAAGGACAAGTCTAGGCGACGTGCGCGTTGTGGTCGATCAGAGCGACATCAAAAAGGCATCAATTCGCCGACAGGAGCTGGATCAAATCCATTTGGCCAAAGGCGGCAGGCTCATCAAAACCGCATTGGCGTCGTGGCCGGTTTCAAGCCCAAATTTGGTGCCACGGTCATAAACCAGATTGTATTCAGCGTAGAGCCCGCGATGGATCAGCTGGGCGTCACGATCCTCCGCATCACATGGTTGAACTCTGCGCCTTTCCACCAGTGGCACATAGGCCGGCAGGAAAGCGCGGCCGATATCCTGGGTCAGCGCAAAATCAGCCTCCCAATCGCCGGTGTTGCGGTCATCCATAAAGATCCCGCCAACCCCGCGCGCCCGTCCGCGATGGGGGATAAAGAAATACTCATCCGCCCAGGCTTTTAGCTTGGGGTAGAGCGCGGCGTCATGCGGGTCCAGATGGGCCTGTTGCTGGGCATGAAAATGCGCCGTGTCGTCGTTATATTCGATACAGGGATTCAGATCCGAGCCACCACCAAACCACCAGGCATGCGGCGTCCAGAACATGCGGGTGTTCATATGCACCGCAGGCACATGGGGGTTGCGCATATGAGCCACAAGCGAAATGCCCGAGGCCCAGAACCGCGGATCATCCTTCATGCCCGGAATACCCTTGCGCGCCGCCATCGCATTTTGCGCGCGTTCGCCCAAGGTGCCATACACGGTTGAGATATTGACGCCGACCTTTTCAAACACGCGCCCGCCCCGCATGACGCTCATCAAGCCGCCACCGGCGTCCGATCCGTCATCCGATGTACGCGTGGTCTCGCTGACCTCAAACGCGCCGGGCTCCTTTTCGCTGAATGGGCCTTCAGAATGGCTTGCTTCCAGCGCTTCAAACGAAGCTACAATGTCATCGCGCAAGGTCTTGAACCAAGCAGACGCGCGTTGTTTTTCAGTGTTCATTTCCGTCGACATGGTCGTTCCGTTTATGTGCTGCGCCCCGCTTGCCTGTGGGGCTTGGGCAGGTCTTGATCAGTGAACCGGTGCTGCAACTGGATCCAGCAGCGTGCGCCCGCCGTCCAGCGTCATGATTTGGCCAGTCATAAACCCCGACGCATCCGAGGCAAGATATTGCGCAGCTTCGGTCAATTCACTGGGCGCCGCAATGCGACCCAACGGCGTATGTTCCTCAATATCGTCGCGGAACTCGCGATTTTCCTTGAGCGTTGACTGCAACGACGCGCTCATCACCGATCCAAAGGCGATGGAATTGACTCGAATGCGGTGCGGCGCGAACGACACTGATAGGGACCGTGTCATCTGATCCAGCGCGGCTGAGGCGATCGAGAAGGCCAGCAGTTCCGGATGGGTGCGGCGCGCGGCAATGGAGGACAGATTGACGATCGATCCACGCGGCGCGTCATCATCACGCCCCTCGCCCTGTTTGATCATCCGGCGCGCCACCTGCTGCGACAGGCGCAGGGTTGGCAACAGGTTCTGGTTCAGCAACCGATCAAGCGATTCATCCTGGGGGTCCAAAGCGTCGCTTTGTTCCACCTGACGCGCGCCGTTGACCAGGATGTCGATGTCATCAAAGGCGTCGATGGTGGCCGACAAAAGATTGGCAATTGTCAGACGTTCCCGCAAATCCCCGGCAAAATAGCGGATGTTGCCTTCGTCCTTGGGTTCGCCCAACTCGGCAATCAAGGCGGCCTCATTTGAATCCGCAAACATGACGTTGGCACCTCCGTCCGCAAACTGTTTGCCGATTGCCAGACCGATGCCGCTGGCGGCGCCGGTCACAATGGCGGTTTTACCTGAAATGGAAAAGGACATGACGTGCCTCTAAGATGGTGCGTGGTTTTCGTCGACTTTATACAGGAAGCGCGACACTGCAAACATAAGCGAACATTCAGCTTTTGCTGCGCCGTGGCCGATGCGCATGGAGCACTTTGAACCGATTGTCGCCAGCCACTTCCTCCACCTTGGCAAAACACTGGTCCAATGTCACCTCATAGGGGAGATGACGGTTGGCCACCATCCAGACATGCCCACCGGGGGTGAGCGCCTTGGCTGCGGTGCGAATAAAGGCCTGTCCCAGCGCGGGTTCCGCCGCCCGTCCCGTGTGAAACGGCGGGTTCATTACCACCGCATCGCAGGGCTCAGAAGACTGCCAGCCTGTCGCATCCGCCCAATGGAACTGCGCGCGCGTGTCGTCGATATTCAGACGCACACACTCCAGCGCGATGTGGTCCGCTTCCACGAGATGCACGGTTTCCACGTCCTGTCGCGCAAGAATTTGCTTGGACAGAAATCCCCATCCCGCCCCGAGATCGGCAACCCGACGCCCCAGTTTTTGCGGCAAAGCCTCTGCCAGCAGAAGCGACGCAGGATCGATGCCATCGGCCGAAAACACACCGGGTGCGGTGTAATAGCCGTCGACCAGTGCTGGCGCGTCTGCCCGCCAATTGGGCAAATCAGCACCACCATCGATCCAGAAGACCTTGCCATGCGCTTTGGAAATCGGGGCAGACGGCGCGGCCAGCCTGCGCAGATCTTTCAGAAGCGAATCAATTCCATCCGTTTTGGCTCCATCAATCAGCACCGGCCCTTGCGTGGCGCGCACCGCTTGGGCGATCAAATCACGACCCTGAGCCTTGGCGCGCGTGGCAAAGACCACGGCGGCGACCGCAACACTTTCCCCATCCCAAACGGGTACACAGTCATAACCCAAGCTGGTGAAATGCTCATACGCCGGGCGCTGGGGTTGGACGATTTTCACCTGGTCCTTGGGCAACGCGGACAGATCCGCATCGACGCTTGGGTGAAACACAAAAACTGAACCGGATGCAGGCACGGCGAAACCACCTGCCTCCAGAGCCAGCGACAGGCGAACGGACATCAACGCGCCCCTTTCCCTTTGATTACTCTTCTTTTTCCATGGTGCATTGCAGCGGATGCTGATGACGACGGGCGAAATCCATCACCTGCGCCACCCTGGTCTCGGCGATTTCATGGCTGAACACACCAACCACGGCGAGGCCTTTTTTGTGAACCACCAGCATGATTTCGAACGCTTGGGCATGGGTCATGCCAAAGAAACGTTCCAACACCATGACCACAAATTCCATGGGGGTGTAATCATCGTTCAGCAGCAGAACCTTGTAGCGTGGTGGGCGCTGCGTCTTGGGCTTGGTCTTGGTCAGAAGGTCCATTTCACCTTCGTCGTCAGACTCGTCCGTCATCAGTATGTGTTCAAAGCTCATGTGCAGGCCGTCTCGATCCAGCATGGAATTTCTTAGGGCGCTTATATAGCCTTTATTAACGGCAGGAAAAGACACCGAAGGGAATTAGAATGTCAAAGACACTCACAACGATCGCATTTGATGCTGACGACACTCTTTGGCACAACGAACGTTTCTTTCGGGTTACCCAGGAACGTTTTGCGGAACTTTTAATGGACCACACGCCGCGCGACATCGGGCCCGAGCAGCTGGATCGTCTGTTGATGGACGCCGAAACCAGAAATCTAGGGCGTTATGGCTATGGTGTGAAGGGGTTTACGCTGTCAATGATCGAAACCGCGATCGAAGTCACCGACGCGCGCGTTCCGGCCTCGGTCATCAAAGATCTGCTCGAAGCGGGACAGATGATGTTGAGCTATCCGATCGAATTGCTGCCACATGCCCGTGCTGCGGTCACGGCTTTGACCGCGGATTATCACCTTGTTTTGATCACCAAAGGCGACCTATTGGACCAAGAACGCAAGCTCGCCCAGTCCGGATTGGGCGATTACTTCGACGCGGTTGAGATTGTGTCAGACAAAACGGCCGAGGTTTACGCGGATATTTTTCGCAGACATGGGCATGAACCGGATCAAACGATGATGGTCGGAAACTCGATGCGGTCCGACATTTTGCCGGTCCTGGAGGCCGGAGGCTGGGCGACATATGTGCCCCATGGGTTGGTGTGGGATCACGAACATGCCGAACCTCCGGTTGACCACGCCCGCTACTTTGAGGTTGACGATATGGGCGATCTGCCCGCACTGATCGCGCGACTTTGATAGAAAGATCATACGATGCCCCAAGCTGACCTGTCATATTCCGCCCATCTCGATTTCGACGCAGCCAAAGCGCTGGCAGTTATTGAAGAAACCATTCGTGACAAAGACGAAACCGCCGGCACCTGCAAAGGGCGCGCGCATCCCGTTCAAACAACCCATCACGACCACGTGCTGCTGCGTGTCGCGGTCCTTGAAAAGCCGCACCGTGACGACGTGTTTATGACCGCGCTGAGCGAGAACTTGGTCGCGGCGTTAAAGCCGCTGATTCCAACCGGCACGCCCTATAATGTGATCATCACCTTTCTGTCGCCCTACCATCAGTCCGTACAAGCATAAGATGCAGGCGCCGGTTGTGGTTTCTTGGCACCAATTTTGAACATGCCGAGGAATCAACGTCACGAATTTGGGAGACCCCTCGAATTTTTCGGGATCTCAAAAAATTAACGAACCGCGCATCTAGTGGGACACACCCGTATCCCTACTAGATGTCGAAAGCCTCGGACAAAATGGTGCCACCTGCGTAGTTCCACAGCTGTTTATTATTAACCATCACTGTGTTACCGTTTGGCAGAGCAAAAAATAGTCAGCTGAAAATCGGCGACACTCGAGGCAGACATGGCAGATATCGCGCAGGTTCCGAACGCCCGGAAACCCGGCCCCAATAGGGCTAATCTATCCTTTGTACGGCGACGTACAAGAGGGATCCTTTCACGAATCGCAACGTTCATTGTTATGTGTCTTGTGTCGGTGACGACTCTCCACGCGGCTCCTTATGCGGCGATGGTTATGGACGCCCGCACCGGCGAAGTGCTGCATTCCCGCAACGCGGACACGCGCCTGCATCCGGCCTCTCTGACCAAGATGATGACGCTCTACATCGCGTTTGAGGCGGTTCGAAATGGCGAAATCACGCTGGATACCAAGGTTAAGGTTTCACGCAATGCCGCCGCTGAACCACCGTCAAAGCTCGGCCTGAAAACAGGTCAACGCATTGCTCTGCGCTATCTCATTCGTGCCGCTGCGATTAAATCCGGCAACGACGCTGCCACCGCCATTGGCGAGGCGATTGCCGGGTCCGAGGCAGCTTTTGCCCGTCGCATGACCCGCACGGCCAAGGCGCTTGGCATGTCGCGGACGACCTTTAAGAATGCTCATGGCCTGACATCCAGCGGTCACCTGTCGACAGCCCGCGACATGACAACGCTTGGCCGCCACATTCTGTATGACTACCCCGAATACTATAACCTGTTCTCACGCAAATCCGCTGATGCCGGCGTGCGCACCGTGGCCAATACCAACCGCCGTTTGCTTGCAGCCTACAAAGGTGCGGATGGGATCAAAACCGGCTACACCAATGCTGCGGGTTTTAACCTTGTTGCCTCGGCCAAACGTGGGAACGAGCGGGTGATTGCGACCGTTTTTGGTGGAAAGTCAACCACATCGCGCAATGCAAAAGTGGCTGAGCTGCTGGATCTGGGTTTCCGCCGCGCGCCAACCCATGCCAAACTGCGCAAACCGACCCGCCCAGCTTATCTGGGCAATCGAGGCATCCGGGTTGCTGATGCATCGACAGACTCTGCTGTGGCCGAAGGCGTTGGCAAATCGATCCGGGTGACCGGTCTGGTTAAAACCAGCCTGCGTCCCAAACTGCGCCCAGGGCAGGAACCGGGTCAGACGCCAGGCGATCTACCCGCAGCTGCGCCCTCGACAGGCAGCGCGTTCTCCTTGCTCGCCGCCAATACGGCCGCACCAGCGCAACCATCGAATTTGCAAGCCAGCATCCAAAGCGCAATTGCCGAAGCAGCCGTGATCGAAGCCGCTCATGTCGACACCGCCTCTGTTGTACAAGAGGACGTACAGGTTATTGCGGCTGTTGCCTCGGCCGGACAGCAACCGCGTCTGTCCTTGGTGCAACCCTACCAAGGCGGCGTCCGTCCCCGTGCGCGTCCCGCAGAATTTATCGACGTTGCGAGCGAAAGCGCAGAACCCATCGTTGTAACACGTCTGTCCACATCTGGTGGTCGTTACTGGGGCATCAGCGTCGGGCGTTATGGCAACCGTTTCATGGCAGAAAAAGTGCTGTTGAAAACCGCCCTGACAGAGATGTCGACGTTGCGGGGATCCCTGCGCAAAGTGGTAAAAACCCCGCGCGGCTTTGATGCGAACTTCCTTGGCATGACG
The DNA here is from genome assembly GCF_018678075.1 of Epibacterium ulvae. GTDB lineage: Bacteria > Pseudomonadota > Alphaproteobacteria > Rhodobacterales > Rhodobacteraceae > Epibacterium > Epibacterium ulvae_A. The sequence goes on from NZ_JAHHIR010000074.1 coordinate 44,511, forward strand.
CGCGAAAACGCAGAACTTGCCTGTCGACGTCTGCAGTCGCGCAACACCGAGTGTGAGACGATCGGCCCTCGGTCGTAAACTTGCCTACGGACTTTGACTCGGCTCAGGACACATAACCAGAATATGACGGTTTCTGCGAGTGCGCGTACAGACAGGAAAACCTTTGGACAGCTGTCGTAACGGGTTGCTACGCACCGCCAGTCTTTCAACCGGCTAAACATGATCTCAATCCGGTTACGCCTTTTGTAGCGGCGCTTGTCATACTTGATTGCTTTGTCTCGTGATTTTCGGCCTGGGATGCAAGACGTGACACCCATACTCACAAGGGCTTCTCGGAACCAATCCGCATCATAGCCACGATCCTCGAGCAGCCAGTCAGCTGCAGGCTACTCACAAGCGCTCTGGCTCCGGTCCAATCGCTCATCACCTGACCAGCTGTCATAAAGAAACGAACTGGTCACCCCATCGTGTCAGTCACAGCATGCAACTTTGTATTCATGCGGCCTTTGGTGCGCTCTATCAGACGTCCACGTCCCCCTTTTTAACCGACAAGCTGGAAGCAGTCCGGTGGGCTTTGAGGTACGTTGCGTCGATAGAAATCGTTTTGTTGTCCGGTGCTTCAACAGCAAGCCCTTCCATGATCCGGGCAAACGCCCCTATGTCACTCCACCGTTTCCAACGATTGTAGAGCGCCTTGGCGGGGCCGTATTCATAGAGCGCATCACGTCAGCGCAAGCCATTGCGATTGATAAAGATATTGCCACCTAAGACATGTCTATTATCAACGCGCGGTACGCCATGGCTCTTTGAAAAATAGGGCCGAAGCCGCGCCATTTGATCTTCGTTCAGCCAGTAAAGATTGCTCATAAAGTCACCCAGATTGAGGGCAATGAATCACGCTGCCATCTCAGCCCCAAGTGGATTAATCGGTCCTGAGACTAAACAAGGACGCCCCTGAGGCGCCCTTTTTCCTTTACGGCGCGGGTGCCGTCACCCTTTGGGGTGGTCGTCCCAATCATCACTCAATATCCGGCGCGCGTCGCCTTCCGGATCGTCATATTGGCTAGAGCGGATGGTATAGACAAAGCCCGCCAATCCAAGCCCGCCCAGAATCAAAGAAATCGGTATCAGATAGGAAATCACGGTCATTGGATCCATTCCAATTCAGCGCAGGCGCAAAGCATTCAGCGACACGGTGATAGACGACAACGACATCGCCAGTGCCGCAATCAATGGAGTCGCCAATCCAGCCACAGCCAAGGGCACGGCAATGACGTTATAAAGCGTTGCTAGGCGAAAGTTTTCCCATATCCGGCGGGTTGCCTTTTGCGCCGTGACACAGGCCTGCGCGATTGGCTCCAGATCCCGCCCCAACAGTACAATGTCTGAGGCAACTCGTGCCGCGTCCAAGGCGGTGGCCGGGGAAATCGACACATGGGCCGCAGCCAAAGCTGCCGTGTCGTTAAGCCCATCGCCGACCATCAAAACCTTGCGTCCCTGTGTCGTCAGCCGTTGGACTTGCTCCAGTTTATCTTGCGGCAAGGCGGAGGACGTCCAAGCCGCAATCCCAAGCCGCTGCGCCAGAGCCGCAACCGGTGTCTCGCTATCTCCGGACAACAAGATGACGTCTTTTCCTGCCGATATAAGGGCTTGCACCGCGTCATCGGCCCCTTTGCGCAGGCCATCCTCAAAGGTGAAGACCCGAATACGCCCGTCGCCGCAATCAAGATAGGCAGCGGTTTCATGCACCGGCGCCACCCCCACCCACTCTGCGCGGCCCAAGCGCACAAAGGATCCGTGCAGGTGCCCCTCGGTCCCGAAACCGGGGATTTCTTCGACCATATCAAGCGGTGCCGGATTGATCCCTGCCGCCTGCGCTGCACGTGTTAAAGCCTGCGCCAATGGGTGCGACGACGCCTCGGCCAGGGCAAGCGCAATCTCCAAATCGCGGCGGCTGTGCTCACCCATATTGGTCACAACCGGCGCGCCTTCGGTCAGAGTGCCGGTTTTGTCGAACACGACGGTATCCACCTCGGCCAATCGTTCCAAAGCGGTGGCGTTCTTGATCAACAATCCGCGTTTGAACAGTCGGCCCGACGCGGCCGTTGTCACCGCCGGCACTGCAAGGCCGAGCGCGCAGGGACAAGTGATGATCAACACAGCCGCCGCGATGTTCAACGCGGTGCGCATGTCGAGGGTCCACATGTACCAACCCGCAAAAGCCAGCCCCGACAGGACATGGACACCCGGCGCATAAAGCGTGGCCGCACGGTCCGCCAGCGACGTGTAGCGCGACCGCCCGCTTTCGGCGACAGCCACCAAATCGGCCATACGATGCAGCGATGTCTCCTGCCCGACGGCCGTTGCCTGTACAGTCAAAGGACCCGTCAGATTGACTTCACCAGCAGAGACCCGCTGCCCCGGCTCCGCAAACACCGGCAAGGTTTCACCGGTCAACAGTGAGCGGTCCAGCTCGGACTGGCCCGCAACAATCACCCCGTCCACCGGCATGCGCCCACCAGGACGGACCAGGACCAGATCTCCAATGGCCAGCTCGGACACCGCGACCTCTGCCTCGGTACCGTTGGAAATGCGAATGGCGCGCGGCACCTCCAAGGCCGCCAGTTCCTCGGCAGCGGACCGGGCGACAGCGCGGGTCCGTTGATCCAGATAGCGCCCGGCCAACAAAAAGAACGTGAGCGTCAAGGCGGCATCAAAATAGGCATGTTCCCCGCTGAGGCTGGTTTCCCACAGTGACGTCACCAGCGCGAGCACCAGCGCCAGGACAATCGGCACATCCATGTTCAACCGCCGCACCCGCAGGGCGCTCCAGGCATTTACAAAAAACGGCTTTCCCGCATAGGCGACTGCGGGGATTGAAATCGCCGCCGAAATCCAGTGGAACATGTCGCGGGTTGCATCGGTCGCGCCGGACCAGACCGAGATCGACAACAACATCACGTTCATGGAGGCGAACCCTGCCACCGCCAGACGCATAGCCAGGTCGCGGCCAATCTTGTCGGTGGCGGTTGCGGACAGCTGTCCCAGATCCAGTTCATGCGCCTCATACCCCAGACCTTCGACAATGGGGACGAGATCGGCAACCTTGATGAGGTCTGCGTCAGCCTCGATCAAGGCACGTTTGAGCGTCAGATTGACCCGTGCGGACCGGATGCCTGGAACCTGAGAGAGGCCGCGCTCCACCTTGGAAATACAGGCCTGACAGTGAATTGTCGGCAGCGACAACGCCAAACGCGCGGTGGTCGGGGCGGTATCCGCTGCTGCACTGGGCGCGGCAATACATCCAGGGCAAACCGCCATTTGCGGGCGGTGCGGATCGGCCTGAACGCTCATCTACGCATCCTCGCGTACGTGGATGATCACACGTTGGGTGAATTCGGTCCCGTCACTCGCGCGCGCCACCATCCGCAAGTTCCAATTGCCGTCGCCCACACTCACCGGCGCCACATAGGCACTGCCGTCATAGGTGAAATCCGGCGTTTGGTCGTCTTTCACATGTGTGGCCCGGCCAAATGTCGCGCTAAGCTTGGCGACCTCGACAGGCTGCCCGTCACGGTCGGTGATCGACAGACGCAGGATGTCATTCTGCACCTCGGCCCAGATGTCCCACCCAAGAGCCTCCTGCGCATTGCGGCGCAGATCGAATTCCTGGCTGGCGACATAGGAATTGGCGACTTCCAACCCTGGAAAGGTCTTAACCGCTTTGACAGCCAAAGTGATATTGACGCCGATGATGACGGCAAAACATCCCACAAAAAGCAGCAAGGCATGGCGTCCAGTAAATTCACGTTGCGGCTTGTCCATGTTTATTGTCCCTGTCCGTTAAAGGTGCTGTCTTTGTAGGCGCGCTCGCCGCTCTCTTGGTCTTCGACCCAGATACGCACATCGCTGGCTTCCCCCTGCGCGGGTTTGGTGCCTTTTGGGGCGATCACGTAGACCCGCTGCAGATGGGCGGCGTCGGCTGGCACGTCGACTGTGGCGTCGTCTTCGTTTTCTAGGGCGATCCGGTAGGCCGCATCGCCACTGACGGAGAGCGCGAACGAGCGTGCTTCGCCATGTTTATTGCGCAGCTGCACATCATAGGTGTTGCGAATGGAACCGTCAGAGAGCGTCACATAAGTCGGGTTGCGGACCGGTGCCACGGTCAGATCAACCTCGGGGCGAATGAACAGCGCGTAGACCAGCGCAACTCCGACCAGCGACCAGAGCGCCGTATATAAAACCGTACGCGGGCGCAGGATATGGGACCAGACGGGTTTGGGCTTTTCACCCGCCTTTTCACGGGTCTCATCCGACAGCGCCATGTAATCGATCAAACCGCGTGGCTTGCCGATCTTGGCCATGATGTCATCACAGGCGTCAATACAGAGCGCGCAGGTGATGCACTCCATCTGTTGGCCGTCGCGAATGTCGATCCCAACGGGGCAGACGTTGACGCAGGCCATACAGTCGATGCAGTCACCTTTTTGCGCCACATCCGCCGATTTGCTGTGTTTGCCACGCGGCTCACCGCGCCAAGGGCGATACCCAACCGTCAGCGTATCTTCGTCCATCATCGCCGCCTGAATACGGGGCCAGGGGCAGGCATAGATACAGATCTGCTCACGTGCGAAACCGCCAAACAGAAAGGTGGTAAAGGTCAGGATCGCTATGGTGGAGTAGGCGACTGTATGGGCTTGCCCGGTCACCAAATCCACCGCCAATGTCGGCGCATCCGCAAAGTAAAAGACCCAAGCCCCCCCGGTCGCAAGGCCAATCAACAGCCAGGCCACCCATTTGGTCAGCCGCAAACGGATTTTGCGCAGGTCGAGCTTTTTCTGCCGGTGCAGGCGCAGACGCGCATTGCGGTCGCCTTCGATCCAACGTTCGACCAGGATGTAAAGGTCGGTCCAAACCGTCTGCGGGCAAGCATAGCCGCACCAGACTCGCCCCAAGGCCGAAGTGAACAGAAACAACCCCAGCCCGGCCATGATCAAGAGACCGGCCACAAAATAGAACTCATGCGGCCAGATTTCGATCCAAAAGAAATAGAACCGCCGATTGGCCAGATCAATCAGCACCGCCTGATCCGGCAGGTTCGGCCCCCTGTCCCATCGCAGGAATGGCGTCAGATAATAGATGCCCAGGGTCACCGCCATGATGATCCATTTGAGACTGCGAAACTTCCCAGATACCCGGCGGGGAAAAATCGGCTCCCGGGCGGCATAAAGGCTGGGGGTCGGACTGGAATCGCTCACGGGCGTGCTCCAAGGGTTACTGCATTACCAACCCGACTTTTGCCCAACATGCGGCATTCGAACTTTGACGTGGATCAAAAAGCGCATGGCCAATGGATGTTTTTCACCTGTTTGCCCTGCGCGTTTTGTCGCGTCTGGCCCTAAACGGTGCCTTGGCGACGCAGCCAGGCCGCAAATTTACGAGCTGCAGGGCGCACGACGCCGGGGCGAGTGACAATGTGATAACCGCGTGCATCTTCTTCGCGAAACAGCTCAACCAAGCGGCCGCTGGCCAGTTCATCCAACACAAACTCGCGAATCTTGACCGCAACCCCCTGCCCGCCGACAACGGCGTCCAACAACAGGTTTCCGGGCAGGCGCACACGCGGGCCACGCGGTTCACTGTCGACCCCGCGGGACCGCATCCAGGCACCTGCTTCCGTGGTGCCCAGCTCTTCGACCCACGGCAAATCCAACAGATCGCTGGGTGAGGCAATGTCACGCCCGGCAATCAACGCAGGCGCGGCTGTGACCACCAATTGCACCGGCAGAAACATCTCGGCTTCCAGCCCGCCCCAGTGGCCGTCGCCATAACGGATCGCCAGGTCGAAATCCCCCTTGTGCATGTCCACCACGGCGCCGGTTGGGTCCAAGATCAAGTCGATCTCGGGATGGCGTTCGCGAAATTCACCCAGACGCGGCATCAACCATTTGGCGGCAAACATCGGGGTACAGGTGATGCGAACGGGGCGCGCATCGCTCTGTTTGGCCAATTCCTGCACCGCGTTCTCGATCGCACCGAACCCCAACTGCAGAGCCTGCGCCAGTCGGTGCCCGGCCAAGGTCAGCTCCAATGCGCGCCCGTGTCGGTCTACCAGCGACATATCCAGATGCTTTTCAAGGGCGCGAATTTGCTGGCTGATTGCTGCATGACTGACGTTCAAACTGTCCCCGGCTTCGGCAACACCGCCGCGTTCAGCAAAGGCCGCAAAGGCGCGCAGCGCCGACAATGGCGGCATCTTCATCCAATCCATAGTTAACCTCAGCTTACATGTTCGATTTCTTATTGAGTCGCATAAAACCGACGCTTCGGAAAGGGTGGACCAGGAGAATTACACGAAGACACAGGAGAAAGACCATGTTGACCAGCGTTTACTCACACGTGTTTCTAACTGCGGCAGGTTTTGACACAGACCGACTGCCCCCGATTGATGACGCGGTTCCTATCGAGCCCAAGAAACGGCGTTTTGCTCATGAAATATGGAGAAAAATGACGCCGGCATTCCGGGAAACGCGCGAACAATGCGAAACACCGGCGTCAACATCGTGCTAAAGTGGCGCACGAAACGGAGAAGGACTGCGTTGACCGCCCGCATGGATCTGCCGCAGTCCTCGCCCCTCATCTGTCGCATGAGACCTGGCCTGAAACTTTGATCTGCATCAAGTCGCACAACAAAGTTGGAATAACATGATACGCAAAAAAGGGCCGCGAGATGCGGCCCCTTTGGTGTGATCTGAACGGTTTGCAAACTGCGTTACTCACCACCGCCCAATTGGTGGACATAGGCCGTCACCGATCGGATCTCTGCCTCGCTCAGGCGGTTGGACCAGGATGGCATTACCCCAAAACGCGCGGTGTTGATGGTCTCCACCACATCCGTGTAGGAGCCGCTATAAAGCCAGATCGCATCCGCAAGGTTCGGCGCGCCCTGGAACAGATCCCCCTGGGCCTGCTCACCGTGGCAGGAGGTACAGTTGTCGGCAAACAAGACCTGACCATCCGCCACAACCGAAGCATCCTGCGGATCACCGGACAGCGATAGCACGTAGTTGGCGATGGCATGGATTTCGCCGTCCTCCAAAAGCTCGTCGCGACCAAAGGCAGGCATCTCGGAATATCGCGCGTCGTCGTCTTCCTCGTTGCGGATCCCGTGCGCCACCGTGGTTTGAATGTCCTCGATGGTGCCGCCCCATAGCCAGTCATCGTCCAGCAGGTTAGGATACCCTACGGCCCCTGCCGCGCCAGAGCCGTGACACTGAGCGCACCAGGTCTTGAACACTGCCGAACCAGCCGAGACGGCATAGCCGTGTAGTTCGGGATCGCTGGTGAGGGTCGCCATATCAACCGCTTCCAAACGCGCATTGATCGGGCCGTTGGCCGCGTCGACAGCGGCGATATCAGCCGCGACATTCGCCCGCGTCGACCAGCCAAGCAAGCCGGTTGTAGCCGAACTGACCAAGGGCCAAGCCGGATAGGCAATCGAATACCCGATGGCCCAGACGATGCAGATATAAAACGTCCACAGCCACCAACGCGGCATCGGATTGTCAAACTCCTCGATCCCGTCCCAGCTGTGACCGGTGGTGGGAACGTCATGAGGTTGAACCGGTTTCTTAGTCATGTCCGGGTCTCCTCAGGCTCGGCGGGTTTATCCGCGTGGCGAAATGGGATGTCGGCAGTGTCGGCGTAGACGGTGCTGCTGCCGGGGCGAAAGGCCCAGACAACAACGCCGACAAAGAAGGTGAACAGCAACAACAGCATCCAACTGTCGGCGAACTGGCGTAGAAGCGTATAAGATTCCATCTCATCTCCTCCTTAGCGGCTGGCGTCTGGGGTGAAGGTCGAGAAATCAACCAGCGTTCCCAGCATTTGCAGATAGGCGATCAGCGCGTCGGCCTCAGACACGCCGGGCTGGCCGTCGAAATTGCGCACATTGATGTCTTCGCCGTAGCGTTCAAGCAGACCGTCATAGTCGCTGTCAGGATCGGCCTGCGCCCGGAAATCCAGTTGCGCCTGCTCCACCATTTCGTCGGTATAGGGCACACCAACCATGGCATTGGTGGCCATGACGTCGCCAATGTATTCGCCTTCGATCATTGTTCGTTCCAAGAAGCCGTATTTGGGCATCACCGATTCCGGCACCACTGCCTGTGGGTTGCGCAAATGGTCCACGTGCCAATCGTCGGAATACCGCCCCCCCACACGGGCCAAATCTGGCCCGGTGCGTTTGGAGCCCCATTGGAACGGGTGGTCATACATAGATTCCGCCGCCAATGAGTAGTGGCCATAGCGCTCCACCTCATCCCGCATTGGGCGGATCATCTGGCTGTGGCAGACATAGCACCCTTCGCGGACGTAGATGTCGCGCCCCGTCAGCTCCAGCGGCGTATAGGGGCGCATGCCCTCGACCTTCTCAATGGTGTTTTCCAGGTAGAACAGCGGCGTGATCTGAACCAGACCACCAATAGTCACCACTAGAAAAGAGAAGATCAGCAGGAGGGTCGCGTTGGTTTCAAGGATCTTGTGTTTATCAAGAATAGCCATCTTTCCGGCCCTCCTTATTCAGCCGGGACTGCAACCGAAAGGCTGGCTTCTTTTGCCGGGGCCTTACGGACAGTCATCACGAGATTGTAGCACATGATCAGGGCCCCAGTGAGGTACATGACCCCGCCCAGACCGCGCACCACATACATCGGGAATTTCGCAGCAACCGTGTCAGCGAAAGAGTTCACTAGGAAGCCGTTGGCATCCACTTCACGCCACATCAGACCTTCCATGATACCGGTCACCCACATGGACGCCGCATAGAGCACGATGCCGATGGTGGCGAGCCAGAAGTGCCAGCTGACCAGCGAGAGCGAATACAGGCGATCGCGTTTCCACAGGACGGGTGTCAGATAGTAGAGCGCGCCAAATGTGATCATGCCGTTCCAGCCCAACGCACCAGAATGCACGTGGCCAATGGTCCAGTCGGTATAGTGCGACAGAGAGTTTACAGCGCGGATCGACATCATCGGACCCTCGAATGTGGACATGCCGTAGAAAGCAACCGAGATCACCAACATCCGCAGAACCGGATCCGTGCGCAGCTTGTCCCAAGCACCCGACAGGGTCATCAGACCGTTGATCATCCCACCCCAGCTGGGCATCCACAAAACGATGGAGAACACCATACCAAGGGTCGAGGCCCAATCCGGCAGCGCAGTGTAATGCAGGTGGTGGGGACCGGCCCAGATGTAGATAAAGATCAACGCCCAAAAGTGGATGATCGACAGTTTGTAACTGAAAACCGGTCGGTCCGCTTGTTTCGGAATAAAGTAGTACATCATCCCAAGGAAGCCCGCAGTCAGGAAGAAGCCCACAGCATTGTGGCCATACCACCACTGCACCATCGCATCTTGTACGCCGGGCCAGATGATCACCGATTTAGAGCCCCAGATCGACACCGGGATGGTCAGGTTGTTGACCACATGCAGCATCGCAACGGTGACGATAAAGGCGAGGAAGAACCAGTTGGCCACATAGATATGCGGCTCTCGGCGTTTGATGATCGTGCCGAGGTAGACCGCCAGATAGGAGACCCAGACCACAGTCAGCCAGATATCGACGTACCATTCAGGTTCAGCATACTCTTTGGACTGGGTGCCACCCAGCAGGTAGCCTGTCGCTGCCAACACAATAAAAAGCTGATAGCCCCAGAACACAAACCAAGCGAGGTTGCCGCCCCACAATCGTGCGGCAGAAGTGCGCTGAACAATGAAAAATGACGACGCTATCAAAGCGTTGCCGCCAAAGGCAAAAATCACTGCCGACGTGTGTAGCGGGCGCAGTCGGCCAAAGTTGGCGTAGCCTTCGGCCCAGTTAAAATTCAACACCGGAAACGCGAGCTGGAATGCGATAAAGGTCCCGACCAGGAACCCGACCACACCCCAAAAGGCGGTTGCTATTACCCCGGCGCGCACCACGCCGTCCAGATACTCATGACTTGGCTCTGGTGCGCGTGGTTCATCTGTTTGACGCAGCGTGTAAAGGAACATTCCTCCCGCCACCAACATGATGATCACAGCATGCACCTGATAGGCCAAATCGCGTGCGAAATTGATCCCGACCATCGCAAAAAACGTTATGAGACCAAGCGCTATCAGCTTGATATAGTTAGACATTTATCGTCCCTTTACCTTGCCCTTATCGATTCTCTTGGACGACTTCGAGCGGTTACAGACCGAGGATGTGATGCCCCAATTCGCCCCGGCGGGCCTTGATCTGCATCAAAACTCTGCGAATCGATCCATGCCAGTCTAGGGCCCGGAACGCGCGATCCCCTTGAACCGTGTGAGGTGCAGAATGAGTTACAAAACTTTGTTGACCGTCATCAGTGACATAGAACGTGCCAAGGCACCGTTGGATCAAACCTCTGCCTTAGCGCAGCGATTTGCGGCACATACGGATGCTCTATGCCTTGGGATCGATCGGACCCAGAACTGCTATGACTATGGGGTGGCGAATGCGATGATCTTGCAGCAATCCCTGCAGGTCGCCAAGGAAGAGGCCGCAACCCTTCAGGCCCATACAGAGGCCTGTTTGGCACGTACTGGCACGCCCTTCTCAGCGGTCAGTGCGGTGGCTCCGCTGGGACAGATCACCCGCCATGTCTCCCGCCGGGGTCGCTTTTGTGACCTGATCGTTGTTGGCAAACCCTATGGTCCGGACGTCCCGATTGAAGGTGAAGCCATTGTCGAGGCCGGGCTGTTTGAAAGCGCAGCTCCGGTTCTGGTGGTCCCGGATGAGGGCGACACGATGGGCGAGACCAAACGCGTCTTGGTCGGTTGGAACGAAAGCGCCGAAGCCCTGTCTGCCATTCGCAAGGCCATGCCATTCCTAAAGGCCGCCGAATGCGTCCATGTGGTGGTGATTGACCCGCCGCGCCACGGGCCGGACCGCTCTGATCCGGGCGGGTTGCTGTGCCAGATGCTGGCCCGTCACGGCATAGCCTGCGAGGTGAATGTGCTGGCAAAATCCATGCCACGCACCGCAGATGTGTTGATACGCCACGGTGAAGACATCGATGCCGATCTGATTGTGATGGGCGCCTATGGTCACTCTCGTTTTCGCGAAGCCATTCTGGGTGGTGCTACCCGCAATATCCTGGAGGCCACCAACCGCCCGGTATTGATGGCCCACTAACACAACCAACCTCCTGCGGGTCTCGCGTCATGTCTCCATGTATCGGCGCGCAGTCCCGATCTGGCCCGCACCATTTTCCCAACGCATGGTGCGGGTCCTTTTTTGCCGATTGGTGAGGCTGTGTTTACGCAGGCTTAGACCAGATACCCGCCGTCGCTGTCATCGCCTGCTTCGTCCATCAGACGGCTCATATCCGGGACAATAATATGGCGCTTGCCTTCCAGCGCGATAAGGCCGTCTTTTTTGAGTGCCGACACCTGGCGACTGACGGTTTCTAGCGTCAGTCCCAGATAATCAGCCATCGCTTCACGCGTGAGGGGGAGTTCAAACTCAACCCGACCTAATGGGCCATTGTTCAACGAGGCATCGCGGCGCGCGATAATGGAGAGCAGGCTGGCGATCTTTTCGCGGGCGGTCTTTCGCCCCAGAACGAGCATCCACTCCCGCGCGGCGTCCAGCTCATCCAAGGTCATTTCCAGCAGGCGATGCGCAATATGAGGGGTCCGCGCCATCAGCTCTTCGAACGGTTTCTTGCGGAAACAACACATCATGACGGTGTTGGTGGCCACCACATTATAGGCCGCGGCGTCCCGTCCTGGGCGTCCCACAAAATCGCTGGGCAGCAAAAGGCCCACCATCTGTGTGCGCCCGTCTTCCATGGTCTGGGTCAGCGTGGCCACGCCTGACACAACCGAACCGACAAAATCCATCTGATCCCCGGACCACACAATCGGTTGCCCGGCTTCATAGCTGCGATAATATTTGACCGTATCCAGCTCATCCAGCTCATCCGCATTACATCGCGCACAGACGGCCCGGTGTCGGATCGGACAATCCGCACATTTCACATGCGAGAGGACGGGCGCTGCCATGGTAAATTCCAATTGATCTGGGTCAATGACCTGGGGACGTTACGACCCCTAAAATAGAGGCATGGATACGAAATCACAATTGGCCCGCCTCGGTTTATTCGATGCCAAAGTGCCGCGCTATACAAGCTACCCCACGGCGCCTCATTTTGGATCATCTGTGGATTCACCCTTGTTTAAAAGGTGGATCAATGACATCGCGCCCAACAGTGCGATCTCTCTTTACGTGCATGTTCCATTTTGCCGCAGGCTCTGCTGGTTCTGCGCTTGCCGCACCCAAGGCACCCAATCCGATTCCCCCGTGCGCGCCTATCTGGACGTGCTCAAGGCGGAATTGGACCTGCTTGCGCAGCATCTGCCCAACGGCGTCACCCTATCCCGCCTTCATTGGGGCGGCGGCACCCCGACCATGTTATCCCCCGACATGATGCGCGATCTTGCCACCAAAATCGCATCCATCGCCCCACTGGCGAAGGACGCCGAATTCTCGGTCGAGATTGACCCGAACGAAATCGATAGCGCCCGGATCGAAGCCCTGGTCGCAGCCGGAATGAACCGCGCATCCATTGGCGTGCAGGATTTTGACCCCGAAATTCAGGAAACGATTGGTCGCCCGCAAAGCTATGAGACAACGCGCGCCACGGTTGAGATGTTGCGCGCCCATGGGATCGACAGTCTGAATGCGGATATTCTGTACGGGTTGCCTCACCAGACCAATACTCGGATGGCGGATAGCGTTCAGAAACTGCTGTCTCTTTCGCCTGATCGCGTCGCCCTTTATGGATATGCGCATGTGCCATGGATGGCGCGCCGTCAAAACATGATCCCGTCTGAAGCATTGCCCACGCCAGAAGCCCGGTTGGAGCTGTTTGAAACCGCACAGCAATTGTTTCAATGGGACGGCTACAAAGAGATCGGCATCGACCATTTCGCCTGCCCCGAAGACGGGCTGTCGGTGGCGCAAGCCCTTGGCAAACTACGCCGGAATTTCCAGGGCTATACCGATGACCGCTCAGACGTGTTGATCGGCATCGGCGCCTCGTCCATCTCACGGTTCCCGCGCGGCTATGCCCAAAACGCAGCCGCCACGTCAGCACATACAGCGGCCATACGCGCGGGTCGGTTTTCCACATCTCGCGGTCATTCGTTTTCCCAAGACGACCACATGCGCGCCCGGATGATCGAGGCTTTGATGTGCGATTTCCGCATTGACGGGGATGAGATCCAAAGGAAGTTCGCTATATCCGAAAGCGACCTGAAAGCGTTGTTTGAACACGTTGCCGTGCGTTTTCCGGATATGGTAACGCTCAGCGGCAGCGACTTTGTTATCCCCACGCATGCCCATCCGCTGACACGCGTCATCGCCCGCGCGTTCGACGCCTATGACCTCAGCAAAGCAGGCCACAGCGCGGCGATCTAACACCTAGATTACAACTGGTTCTCCCGCCCGTCGCCGCCGCATGTATGACATGCAGCGCTCCAGGTGGGCCAGGCTCGGCGCAGAGCGCCGAGCCTGGCCCAAGGCCGCCAAGGGGTCATGCCGAAGGCAGGGCACCTGCGGGCGCGGGAGTTCTAGCTCTACATTTTAGACGGAGCAGACCCATTACTCAGTAGGCACTGCGGCTGACAAAAGGCTCTGGGTATATGCGGCTTGCGGCGCTGTAAAAACAGCCTCTGCCGGGCCGGTTTCAACCACATCGCCCTGGTTCATCACCAGTACGCTGTGTGACATCGCCCGCACCACGTTCAAGTCATGGCTGATGAACATATAGGCCAGACCATAGCGTTTCTGCAGATCCCGCAGCAGCTCGACAATCTGAACCTGAACCGTCATGTCCAGCGCCGAAGTTGGCTCATCCAGCACCACCAGCTTCGGCCGCAAAACCATCGCCCGGGCAATGGCGATCCGCTGCCGTTGCCCGCCGGAAAACTCATGCGGGTAGCGGTCCATGGCAGCCGGATCCAGCCCGACCTCCTCCATCACTTCGGCCACCAGTTCGCGTTGATTGCGATGTTTGTCGACCTCGTGCACCGTCAAACCTTCGGCGATGATCTGCGCACAGGTCATTCGCGGTGACAGCGCACCAAAGGGATCCTGAAACACAATCTGCATATCCTTGCGCAGGTCCCGCAGTTCCCGCGTCGACCATTTGCGCAGATCTTGGCCCTCAAACTGTACCGCCCCTTCGGAGGCAATCAACCGCATGATCGCCAAAGCCATTGTGGTTTTGCCAGACCCGGACTCTCCCACAATCCCCAAGGTCTCCCCCGCGCGGATCGAAATGGAGCAGGGATTCACCGCCTTGATATGGCCAACCGTTTTGCGTAGCAGCCCGCGTTGGATCGGGAACCAGACCTTCAGATCTTGAGCCGCGACAATTTCAGGCGCGTCTTCTGGCACCGGATCCGGAATGCCAGATGGTTCAGCCGCCAACAATTTTTGCGTATAGGGATGTTGTGGGTTGGTAAAGATCTCAGCCGTGGGACCCGTCTCGACAATCTCACCATCTTTCATCACACAAACCCGGTCGGCAATCCGACGCACAATGGCGAGGTCATGGGTGATGAACAACACGCCCATGCCCTCACGTTCCCGCAGCTCGGCCAATAGATCAAGGATCTGCGCCTGAATGGTCACGTCGAGCGCAGTTGTCGGCTCATCCGCGATCAGAATGTCGGGTTTATTGGCCAAGGCCATCGCGATCATCACTCGCTGGCGTTGCCCACCTGACAGCTGATGCGGATAGGCGCCCAAGCGGCTTTCGGCGTCACGAATTCCCACTCGCTGCATCAGCTCCAGGATACGTTGGCGCGCAGCAGCCCCGACCAACCCCTGATGTAGCGAGAGGCTTTCGGCCAATTGTTTTTCCAACGTATGCAACGGGTTCAGCGAGGTCATCGGCTCCTGGAAGATGAAGGAGATGTCGTTGCCTCGCACCGCCCGCAGATGGGCCTCGTCCGCGCCAACCATTTCGGTGTCGCCATATTTGACCGACCCCGTGACCTCGGCGCTTTCGCCGAGCAGAGACACGGTCGACAGGGCTGAGACCGACTTTCCGGACCCGGACTCGCCCACCAATGCCACGGTTTCCCCTTTGTCGACGGTGAAGGACACGCCTTTTACCGCCTCGACCCGTCTGCCGTCCTGACGGAAGGCCACGCGGAGGTCTTTCACTTGCAAAACTGCGCTCATGAAAAGGTCTTTCTTGGATCAAATGCATCGCGCACGCCTTCAAAGATGAAGACCAGAAGCGAGAGCATCAGGGCAAAAGTGATGAAGGCGGTGAAGGCCAGCCAGGGGGCTTGCAGGTTCTGTTTGGCTTGCAATGTCAGCTCACCCAACGAGGGCGACGATGACGGCAAACCAAAGCCGAGGAAGTCCAGCGAGGCCAGTGTGCCAATGGTTCCGGTCACGATGAAAGGCAACATGGTCAGGGTCGCCACCATGGCGTTGGGCAGCATGTGACGGAACATGATGGTCATGTTTCCGACCCCCAACGCCCGCGCCGCGCGCACGTATTCCAGATTACGCGCCCGCAGAAACTCCGCCCGCACCACGCCCACCAACGCGGTCCAGCCGAACAGAATGCTGAGGAAAACCAACAGCCAGAAACTGCGCCCCAGGATCGCAAATAGGATGATGATGACATAAAGCGACGGGGTGGAGGACCAGACCTCGATTATCCTTTGGAAGATCAGATCGACCCAACCGCCAAAGAAGCCCTGAACCGCGCCAGCAACAACGCCGATGATTGTCGCGGCAGCTGTCACCATCAAGGTGAACACAATCGACAGGCGGAAGCCGTGGATTACACGCGCTAAAACATCACGTTTGCGACTGTCGGTGCCCAGCCAGTTCTGCGCATTGGGCGGCAGTGGCGCCGCGCCTGGTCGGTCCACGGCTGTATCAAAGGAATAGGGAATGAGCGGCCAGATCGACCAGCCTTTTTCAAATCCTTCTGCCTCATAAGTGCCCGCGCCAATCGCCTCAATAATCCCTTCAGGGTCATCGAAACACTCTTCCAACCCACCGGATCGGATCAGACATTGCACTTCGGGGTCGCGATACGCCGCTTCCGTCTCAAAATCGCCGCCAAAACGGGTTTCTGCATAGGAGGTCACAACCGGCATAAAGAACTCACCCCGGTAGCGCACAAGGATTGGTTTATCATTGGCCAGAACATCCGCCAGCAGGGACAGACCAAAGAGGATAGAGAACAAGACCAGCGACCAATAGGCCCGGCGGTTGCCCCGGAAATTGCGCCAACGGCGCTGGTTCAGCGGTGACAAAGTAAACATCGACATCGCTTTATCCCTCCCGGCTTTCAAAATCGATGCGCGGATCGACCAGCACATACATCAGGTCCGAGATAATCCCGACCACCAGCCCCATCAGGCCAAAGATGAACAAGGTGCCAAACACAATTGGATAGTCCCGCGCCACAGCCGCTTCAAAGCCAAGCCGCCCAAGGCCGTCGAGCGAGAAGATCGTCTCGATAATCAGGCTGCCGCCAAAAAACACACCAATAAACACCGCAGGGAATCCTGCAATCACGATCAACATAGCGTTGCGGAACACATGGCCATACAGCACGCGATTTTCCGACAGCCCTTTGGCACGGGCGGTCATGACATAGTGTTTCTTGATCTCATCCAGGAAGGAGTTCTTGGTCAAAAGCGTCAGCGTCGCAAAGCTGGCAATGGTCGAGGCCAGAACCGGCAGCGCGATGTGCCAAAAATAATCGCCGATTTTGCCGATCAGGCTGAGTTCGCTGAAGTTATCCGAGGTCAGTCCCCGCAGCGGGAAGACCTGCCAATATGAACCACCGGCAAACAAGACCAACAACAGGATCGCAAACAGAAATCCAGGGATCGCATAGGCCGCAATAATCGCACCGCTGGTCCAGGTGTCAAAGTTACTGCCGTCCTTGATCGCCTTGCGAATGCCCAATGGAATTGAGATCAGATAGGCGATCAACGTCGACCAAAGCCCCAGCGTGATCGAGACCGGCATTTTTTCAAGCACCAGATCAATCACGCCGATTTTGCGGAAATAGCTCTCACCAAAATCAAAGCGCGCGTAATTGCCGAGCATCAGCAAAAACCGCTGCAAGGGTGGCTTGTCGAAACCAAACTCACGCTCAAGCTCTTCGATAAACTCAGGCGGCAAACCGCGGGCACCGGCGTATTTCTCATCACCACCGCCGCCCAGGGTCAGATCATTGTCCAGCTCCAGGTTCGCCTCGGCCCCGCCGCCAGAAAAGCCGGCAAAGACATCGCCCTGCCCCTGTTGCTGGGCGATGATCTGTTCAATCGGGCCGCCGGGGACAAATTGCACCAGTGCAAAGTTAACAATCATGATCCCCAACAAGGTGGGGATCACCAACAACAAACGTCGTAGGATGTAGGCTGCCATGATTACCGCAACGCGCCTTTGGCTTTTAGATCCGCTTCTTTGTCGGGGTTGATCCACCACAGATCCAACCAGCCCAGCGCGAATTTCGGCAGGTTTTCGGGGTATTCGTACATATCGAAATGGCTGACCCAGTAGTTGGGCACATAGCCACTTGGAAGCACGAAAAACTCATGACGCAACGCACGATCCAGAGCCATGAGTGCTTGGTCTTGGTCAGTCTTGCTGGTTGTTTCAAACGATGCTTCAATAATCGAGTCGACCAACGGGCTGGCCAGTCCGGCCGGGTTAAAAATACTAAACGCGGCTTCTTTTGAACCGTATTGCTGCGACAGCCCGCCCCCCGTGGACATAAAAGATCCGTAGCGAGAGGAGTAAACCATGTCGAAATCGCGTTCACGATCCCGCAGTGTAAATTGTGCAGGGTCAACTTTCTCGGCGATTGCATCTACGCCCAACGCTTGTAGGTTTTGAACATAGGTTTCGATCATAGTCGCGATGGTTTCAGGAACACTCGTCGCGTAAGGGATTTCGATCTTCAGCGTCTCCCCCACAGCGTTACGACGCAGCTTGTCGTCCCCGACAACCCAACCGGCAGCATCCAGCATTTTCGCGGCTTTGCGCAGGTTGCGACGATCACGCAACCGTTCTGCGTTTGAGGTATGGCTATAGGACACCGGTGTTGTCAAAAAATCAGCTGGCACGACTTCGCCTAAGCTTTTCAGAAATGACAACTCACCACCTGTCGGGACATCTTTGGCTTCTAGATCGGTGCCCTCGACAAAGGAACTGCGCTGCGTCGACAATCCGAACAACAACGATTCATTGACCCACTCAAAGTTGAAGGCCAAAGCTAGGGCTGCACGGACTTCTTTATCGGCCAACTGCGGCTTGGCCAGATTGAAGACAAATCCAGTTGGGTTCGGTGGGTTTTGGTTGGGGATTTCTGCCTTCACTACATTGCCGTCACTCACATTTGGAAAGTCATAGCTCGTCGACCAAATCTTGGCGTCTCGCTCCAAACGAAAGGTATATTCGCCCGCCTTAAAGCCCTCAAACGATGCGGTTTGGTCCGCGAAGTACTCAACACGAATACGATCGTAGTTATGGCGTCCGACATTGATGGGCAGGTCTTTGCCCCAGTAGTCATCGCGTCGGTTGTACACGATCCGGCGGTTTACATCGTAGCTGTCCAGCATATAGGGACCTGAACCCACAGCAACCTCATACCTGGGCTCATCCAAGCGACGCGTTTCATCCGCTTCAAACCAGGCTTTGGAAAACACAGGCGTGTTGCCCACCGTTTCAATCAGACTACGGCGGGTGACATCCGTATTGAATGTAAACTTGACCGTATGATCATCCAACGCTTCCGCACCGGTGACCATATTGCTCACGGCTTGCGCATAAGACGGCAGGCCTTGGGTGATGAACAGCGTGTGGCTATAGACGACGTCCTCGGCCGTGACCGGCGTCCCGTCCCAAAACGTAGCTTCGGGTCGCATGTGGAAGATCACCCAATTGCGTCCTTCATCATACTCCAAGCTTTCCGCCAGCAGGCCGTAGTATTGCCCCACCCCGTCGCTGGTACTCTCAATCAGGCTGTCATACTGAATCGTCGTCAACACTCCTGCACGCCCTTTGACGGTGTAAGGGTTCATATTGTCAAACGTGCCCGAGGTCGCCAGCGATAACTCCCCGCCCTTGGGGGCCTCCGGGTTCACATAGTTCAGATGTTCATAATCCGCCGGATAGTCGAGATTGCCGAAATAGGAATAGCCGTGGCTCTTGGTCAACCCGTCTTCGGCACGGGCAAGTCCGGTGGCCAGTATGAGCGCGCCAAGACCAAGGCCCAACCATTTCATCGGTGTTCCTATTCGGGCAACGGTCGCAACACGGGCCTGCACATCGGGTGACTGCATCGACGGATCCTCCATTTGGGTTCTACTGCCAGAGTTATGGATTACTTCTATGTGTCCAAGCACAGCTAATACAAGTTTAGAGAATGTGAACACCCCGTGAAGAGGCGAACTGATGCCTGAAAAAGAAACAGCCGCCACCCGTTAGGGTAGCGGCCTCAAATTCATCGCTTACGCGGCGCGACTTACTGAATTGTCGCCAGATATGCGATCAGGTTCGCGCGGTCTGTGTCTTTCTTCAGACCGGCAAAGCTCATCGAGGTGCCCGGCGCGTAGTCTTTTGGTTTTGCCAGGAAGGTATTCAATGCGTCTTCGGTCCAGGCTCCGGCAGGCAGTGCGCCTGAGTAGCCGAATCCTCCGGCGGAATTGGCCTCACGCCCGACCACACCAAACAGGTACGGGCCGGTTGCGTTGGCACCACTTTCCAATTTGTGGCAAGCGGAACACTTCTTGAAAACCTTGGCACCTTTGCCCACATCCGCGGTGGCCAAGAGCTCGGTAAAGCTTACTTCTTCAACTTCTGCGGCACCGCCAGCATCAGCGACTTCAATCACATAGGACGCCTCACCGTGGCTATCCATTGCATAAATCTCTGTTGCCGCCCATTTGCCTAGCAGGAATACGAGGAACGCACCGCAGAATCCTGCGGTCGCTTTGGTAAGGGTCATCGTGTCGAACATGATCGCGAGTCCATTTAGCTGTCTGCCCGTTTGTCTAAGGCTTCCCCTATACACTGACAAGGTATAGACAGCGCGACTAAATGCCCGTTTATTGAAGTTTTCTACGGATGAGACGTAAATGACCCGCAAAATCGCCATTCAGGGAGAACTTGGCTCCTATAGTCACGAGGCTTGCCGCGCTGCGCGACCCGATATGGAAGTGTTGCCCTGCCGCACCTTTGAACAGGCAATTGCCGCTGTGAACACCGAAAATGCGGATCAGGCAATGCTGCCGGTCGAGAATTCCACCTATGGCCGTGTCGCAGATATTCACCGTCTGCTGCCCTATTCCGACTTGCATATTGTCGACGAAGCCTTTGTGCGGGTGCACATCAATGTTCTGGGCGTTCCGGGTGCCACCTTGTCCGATATCAAGGAAGCCTATTCCCATCTGGTACTCCTGCCGCAATGCTCGAGCTTTCTAAAGGAACACGGCATCGTGGGCCGCGTCAGCTCAGACAATGCGCGGGCCGCCCGCGACGTGGCAGAACGCGGTGATCCCGCCGTTGCAGCCTTGGCCAGCGAATTAGCGGGTGAGATTTATGGTCTGAACGTGCTGGCTCGCCATGTAGAAGATCAGGGAAACAACACCACCCGGTTCATCATCATGGATCGAGAAGCCAACTACGAACGTCGCGGCGAACATGGGATGGTCACCAGCTTTGTCTTTCAGGTGCGCAACATTCCTGCTGCGCTTTACAAGGCAATGGGTGGTTTTGCCACCAATGGCATCAACATGGTGAAACTCGAAAGCTATATGATCGACGGCTCTTTCACCGCAACCCAGTTTTATGCCGACATCGAAGGCCACCCAGATGACGCAAACGTCCAGCTCGCCATGGACGAGCTGGCATATTTCACCACAAATATCAAGATATTGGGCGTCTTTCCCGCCAGCCTGCAACGCCACGAGTAGCACTGATTCGGGGTGTTTGGGGGACTATGCGTAGTCGCCCAAACGCTCTTCCAAAATTGTGACGAACTTGCCAATCCGCTCGCGGAAGCGTTGCTCCACCTTGCCACGTGCCAGTTTAAGCGATTGCAACACCAACCGGCCCGGCAGGGTCGAGGCCGCGAGATCCGCGACAATCGCCACTCTGGTGCAATTCGGTGACAGGGCCACCAGTTCCACATTGAAAAGCCCGGACACACCGCCGCCTTCACCTTTGACCGCAAGAAAGGTTGCGGGCTGCAATTGCTTCAAGGTCAGATCCAGCGTACGCCCTTTGCCGCGCAATTGAAATGCAACCCGCCACTGCGTGCCTTCCGACACATCACCTTGTGTGCGACGTTCAACGTCCAGCCCACGGCGGGCCGCAAGACGTTCCAGATTATCGAAATCAGACAAAAGCTGAAAAACCCGCTCAATCGGGGCGTCGATATCTTCCGATGCTTTCAGTTCCATGTTCTCACCTGTTCGTAACGTTCAAATCCGCGGACCACTGATTATTCAGCGCAGTGTATCCGCAAGCCAGTTATCAAGAAGGAAACGCGCAATCGCTCCTTTGCGGGCTGGGCGAATTTTTGGGTGTAAATCTGCCTGAGATTCCATGACCTCCTGCTTATTCACCCAAAGCGCATCCTCAATTTCCTTCGGGTCGATTGTAATCTCTTCGCTGGTGGCTTCGCCCCAACAGCCAAACATCAGCGACATTGGGAAGGCCCAGGGCTGGCTGGCCAGATACCCCACGGGGCCGACCGTGACGCCGGTTTCCTCAAAGACTTCGCGGCGCACGGCGGCTTCCAGCGTTTCTCCGGGTTCCACAAACCCAGCCAACAGCGAATACATCCCCTCGGGCCAGCCTGGGGAGCGGCCAATCAGCACTTTGTCGCCACGCGTGATCAACATGATGACAACCGGGTCGGTGCGCGGGAAATGACGCGCGCCACAACCTCCACAGATCCGTTGCCAGCCCCCGTCGATCAAATCGCTTTTGTGACCGCATTTCGAGCAAAAACCGTGACTTTGGTGCCACGCCAGAACCGCCTTGGCTGTGGCTGCGATCTCACCGTCCTGCGGCGACAAAGCCACCATAAAGCTGCGCAGCTCTGCGAACACGTCGCCTTCGGGCAAGTCGGGATGCTGCTGCTCAGTCAGATCACGGAACGCTCCGATTTGGCTCAGATCTTCCTCGTGCGTATCCCATCCCAGAAGCTCCTGCGCGAATAGGCCTTCACTGGAGTTCCCCAACCCCAGAAACACTGTGCGTTCCGGTGCGTTTTGCACCAGCGGGTGCTGCGTGTCCAACATGATCAATTGATCCGGCATTGGCGCGACATCTGGGTTTTGCGAACGGCGCACCAACGGCTTGCCCTCCCACAGCAAAAGAACCTTGCTGCCCTGTGCCCAAAGATCAGACAGCGTTTCAGAGTCCCCTCGAAGATTGGCCGCCCGTTCCAGACCGCCGCCGCCAAAGGTTACCGTTTCTGCATGTTTCATCCGCTCTCTGCCCATTGCTTATTTTTTGTACGGTTTCGCCTTACAAATTACCGTCATAGCGCCAACTGCACATAATTACTTGGCGAAGTTTTCGCAAAAAATCGCTTCTGTGCCAATATTTTACGGGGTCAATCTTCTCTAAGTTGCACCACCCCCCAAAAATGGTGAATTGTTAAGATTCTATACTTTGCACATGCTTTAAACACTGTTTCTATGTGCAAGAACACAGAAGAAACCCAAGTGCGAGCAGAATAGAAATGCGCCAGGCAATGGCAAAATGACAGGTCCTTTAACGCCTCCCAGTCCCTCGGTGGCCCGGTTACGCCTTATGGCAACAACCGATCTGCACGCACATCTCATCGCTTATGATTACTACGCTGACAAAACGGATACCCCCCTTGGGCTGACACGCGTTGCAACCCTGATCCAACAGGCCCGCGCGGAAGCACAGGCCGAAGGTATCGCCACGCTGTTGATGGACAATGGCGATGGATTTCAGGGCGCCCCCCTTGGCGAAAGCATTCTGCACGGACAAAGCCAACGCCACCCTTTGATGACCGCCTTCAACGTGCTGCAATATGATGCAATCGGTCTGGGCAATCACGACTTCAACTATGGGCTGCCAACCCTGGGCCGATTGCTCAAGGATGCGCCCTGCCCGGCACTGTGCTCCAACATGAGCGCGATTGAACCCGGGTTGGAACTGCCGTTCAAAGCCAGCACCATCATTGAAAAACCAATGCCCGGCGTTGCGGATGCACCGCCTGTGCGTATTGGCGTTTTGTCCGTTTTGCCGCCGCAAACGGTTATCTGGGATGCCTATTTCCTGGAAGGTCGGGTGGTTGTGCAGGACATGGTAAACGCCGCACGCGACACAGCGCGCGCCCTGCGCGAACAGGGCTGTGATCTGGTGATCGCACTTGCACACACGGGGCTTGGCGACCGGGACGCTGTCCTGAACATGGAAAATGCCCTCTACCCGCTCAGCGCTTTGGAAGAGATCGACGCGCTGGTGGCCGGCCATACCCATCTGGCCCTGCCCGACGCCCAGCACCAATTCCCCAATCCCGTGGTCATGCCCGGCGCATTTGGCAGTCATTTGGGTCTGATCGACATGTCGCTGCGCTGGGACGGTGCCCGGTGGAGACTGCAAGACACCCATTCTTCGTTGCGCGCGGTCGCGCCGGACGACGGGCCGTTGGTTGCCGAAAACCAGGACCTGCGTGCAGCCCTATGGGATGACCATGTCGAGGCCTGTGCGCGTTTGAACCAACCAGTGGGGCACATCACCTCGCCGCTGCATTCATTCTTTACGTTTTTCTCCCATGACCGTTCGCTGGCACTCAGCGCGTCTGCGCAGGCTGCCGCGGTGCGTGCTTATGTCCAAGGGACACCGGCCGAAAATCTACCGCTTTTGTCCGCTGCCGCTCCCGGCAAATTTGGCGCCCGTGCCGGACCCAGTTTCTACACCGATGTGCCCGCCGGCCCCGTCACCATGCGGCATGTGACTGATCTGCAGATCTTTCCCAATCGGCTACGGGCGGTTGAAGTCACCGGCACCGAGCTGCTGGACTGGCTGGAGATGTCTGCGGGGATTTTCAACCGTGTTTCTCCGGGCAGCCAGGACCAGCCATTGGTCAACGATCAGCGCGCCGGACACAATTACGATGTGATGTTTGGGGTCGAATATGAAATCGACCTGACACAGCCTGCGCGGTTCAACAGCACCGGCACTCTGGTCAATCCAACCGCCAAACGCATCCGCAATTTGCGCTGGGATGGCACACCGGTGCGCCCCGAACAACGCTTCCTGGTGGCCGTCAACAGTTACCGTGCCAGCGGCGGCGGGCATTTCAACATGGTGCGATATGCACCGCAACTGTCCTTGCCGCCGGTGCGTCTGCGCGATGTCATCCGCGACTATATTGCGGGCCACCTGCGCCGCGACCCGTTAGATGATGCGCCGACACCTTGGCAGTTCAGCCCAATAGAAAACGCTCATGTGGTCGCGCTGACAGGGCCGGCAGCAGCCGTGCATCTGGATGAGCTTCCTTCAGAACGCCTTTCGTTATTGCCTGTTGATAGCAACGGGTTCTTGGGGCTGCGCTTGCAGCTCTGATCCGGTTCTGCGCGGCACGCCCCCCGTCGCGCAGAACCGCTCTTTCCCTTTGTCATGCCCTTGTCATTCTTGGATCTGCACTCTATATGCGGAGTCGAGAGGTTGGCGCGGGCAGGCGCCTCGCCAACCTGGTCAGGTCCGGAAGGAAGCAGCCACAACGAGCCCCGCTTGGGTCGATGTCCAACCTCTCACTTTACCTCCCCTACAGGTGAACGCAAAATCTTGGGTGCGGCTCCGCGCGACCTACAAGATTTCGTTTGACGACTCGCGCCCCTTCCAGATAGCCATAGTACAGATGGTTCTTGAGCCCCCATCGGTGGGCCAGGATGAAAAGGGAACACGGTGCGGAGCCCGGATGCGTCTGACGCAAAATGGCTCTTACTCCGCGACTGCCCCCGCAACTGTAAGCGGCGAGCGATCTTGATCACAACCACTGGCCCTCAATTGGGCCGGGAAGGCGTCAGGAAAGCAGCGACCCGCAAGTCAGGAGACCTGCCATCGGACTTGAAACTCGAAACCGGGCGGGGTGCTCCGGGACGGGATCCGATTGTAGCCTGCGTTAAAACAGCCGCATGTGATCTTTGCCTCTCCCCGTCTTTTGCGCGCGGAGGGCGCTATGATCTGGACCAACGAAACACACGACTGTGCTGCAACCCATTGTCCGAAACTTGGCCGCCCCTGCCCGGCCGCCATGCGCATGTTAAAAGCGCTGAGCGCCAGCATGACCCAGGCCAAGGGTGTGACCGAAGACAATTTTCAAATGACTGGCCAGGCGGGATTAAACGCCTGCGCTGAGGGCTGTATGGCGCGGTTTGTCGCCTCTCATTACCGCATTCGGGTGTTCTGTGGTGTAAGCATTACCGCAGATCAGTCGGATCTGGACCGGTTTGCCGATGTGATGCTGTGCGACGCAAGCCCGGGGCCCAAGGGGCTGGGCAATTTGCCAATACGCCCGCGCGCCCTGGCGCAGGCCGTCCCGCAGCGCCCGCCCGTTGCGACAACCATCGCCCGGCATCTTGCAGCCGTGGACCCGACATAAAGACGGGGATCACACCCGCCGTGCGCCGATGGCCCAGGCCAGCTGCTCTTCGGTTTCCACCGCGTCCGGCTGCACGGCGCGCAAGCGTTTCAGGGCGGAATGCGGTTGCTCGCCCGCTTCGATCATCAGGCGCAAGACCGCCATGCCGGACCGGCCACAGCCGCCATTGCAATGCACCAAAACCCGGCCGCCTCCGACCAACGCCTTGCGGGCGGTGTGGCTGGCCTTGGGCCATTTGAACAGGACATCCGGTGCTGGGGTCGCGTAATCCACAACAGGCAGATGCAGCCACCTGCTGGCCATGCTTTGAATGTCGGCGCCTAATGTCACAGCACCCACGCCCTCATGCTCGGCCCTGGTTGTCATCGACAGGACAAGCCCCGGTTTCCAGTCGTTGATATGGTGCAAATCCGCCTGATAGGTCCCGGTTGCGCCCGGCAATCGGCACAAGGCCAATATCCCGTTCGCCACCGAAAGGGCATGAATTGTCAGCGTGCTTTGATCAGGGTCCACTTGCAGTGAACCAAGATCCGTCGTTGAACTGCTTTCCAGTCGCATCAGCGCCTCCCCAGCTGGGCTAGAGTTCCGCCATTCCCACAATTAAACTCTAACTCTGGAATGCGTCATTCGCCTAGGGTTTTCTTTGACCGCCGCAAAACACGCCTGTGATTTCAGCGCTGGAACGACCCCACACGAGATGAGCGGTGGACGAAGGGCGCGCGCTTCCTTACCTTGATGCAAACCCGAAATTGACGCGAATCCGGCAGACCCATTATGAACGACACCCCCAGCGGCGAGACGGGCACCCAGCCCAAATATCAGGTACTTGCGCGGAAATACCGCCCCGAGACCTTTGCCGATCTGGTGGGGCAGGACGCTATGGTGCGCACCCTGAAAAACGCCTTTGAGACGGGGCGGATTGCGCAGGCCTTTGTGATGACGGGGATCCGGGGCACCGGCAAAACCACGACCGCGCGGATCATTGCCAAAGGGATGAACTGTATCGGCCCCGACGGCCAGGGCGGACCAACCACCGAACCGTGTGGTCAGTGCGAACATTGCACCGCGATCATGGAAGGCCGGCACGTCGACGTGATGGAGATGGATGCGGCCTCCCGCACTGGTGTTAACGACATTCGCGAGATCATCGACAGTGTGGCCTATCGCGCGGCCTCGGCCCGCTACAAGATCTTTATTATCGACGAAGTGCACATGCTGTCGACCTCGGCCTTTAACGCGTTACTCAAAACGCTGGAAGAGCCGCCCGCCCATGTCAAATTCATCTTTGCCACCACCGAAATCCGCAAGGTTCCGGTGACCGTCCTGTCGCGCTGCCAACGCTTTGACCTGCGTCGGATCGAGCCTGAAGTGATGATCAGCCTCCTGCGTAAGATCGCCGGGTCTGAGGGAGCCGAGATTGCCGCAGACGCGCTGGCGCTGATCACCCGCGCCGCCGAAGGCTCTGCCCGGGATGCGACATCCCTGTTGGATCAGGCAATTTCCCATGGCGCGGGCGAGACAACCGCAGAGCAGGTGCGCGCCATGCTCGGCCTGGCAGATCGCGGCCGTGTGCTGGATCTGATCGACATGATCTTGCGCGGTGATGCAACAGCGGCGCTAACAGAACTGTCCAGCCAATATGCCGAAGGGGCCGACCCGCTCGCTGTTTTGCGCGACCTTGCGGAAATCACCCACTGGGTCTCGGTGGTGAAAATCACCCCGGATGCCGCAGAAGATCCAACCATCAGCCCGGATGAGCGCGCCCGCGGCCAAGCCATGGCCGAGGCCCTGCCGATGCGGGTTCTGACCCGCATGTGGCAGATGCTTCTGAAAGCCCTGGAAGAAGTCTCGGCAGCACCAAACGCCATGATGGCAGCAGAAATGACAGTGATCCGCCTGACCCATGTGGCCGATCTGCCCAGCCCGGAAGAATTGCTGCGCAAACTGCAGGAGTCACCAACGCCGCCTATTGGTCCAGGCGGTGGGATGCCCATGCAAAACATGGGCGCGCCTGCGGCGAGCGGGGGGGGCGCGGCTTCGGCTTACGCCTCAGCCGCGCCGCAAGGTGCACCCGTTGCCCCCCGCTCTGGCGGGTCGTCCATGGCGAGCAGTGGCGGGGCGGGTGCGATGGCTGCTGTGACTCCGGCACCCAATCTTGCGCTGGCACGCTATCCCACGTTTGAACATGTGGTCGAATTGATCCGTAAACACCGCGATGTCAAACTGTTGGTGGAAGTTGAGGGCGGCATTCGCCTGGCGGCCTATCAACCGGGTCGGATCGAATTCACCCCCTCACAAAGCGCCCCACGTGATCTGGCTGCGCGCCTTGGCACGGCCCTACAGAACTGGACCGGCAACCGCTGGGTAGTCTCGATTGTCGATGGCTGCGTGGCTGAGACGATTGCCGAAGTCCGCGACGCCGCAGAAAATGCCCTGCGCGCCAAAGCCACGGCGCATCCATTGGTGCAGGCCGTGCTCGAAGCCTTCCCTAAAGCCAAGATCAAGCGCATCCGCACCCCAGAAGAGATGGAAGCCGAGGTGCAGGCCCAAGCCCTGCCCGAGGTAGAGGACGAATGGGATCCGTTTGAAGAATGACCCCCAGCTCCTTTGCGCGACCAAAGCCCCCCCAACAACCCCCTGAGTATTATTTGAGGCCCATATGATCGAACGTCTCCACACCGGCCAACGCATGAGCAAGATCGTCAAACACAACGGCACCGCCTATCTGTGCGGTCAAGTTGGCAATGCAGGCGACACAGTCGCCGAGCAAACCCGCGAATGCATCCGCCGTATTGAACGCCTGCTGGAAGAAGCAGGTTCCTCCAAAGAGCAAATTCTCCAGGTCGTGATCTGGCTGGCGGATATGGCGGATTTTGCCGAGATGAACGCGGTCTGGGATGTCTGGGTTCCCGAAGGACACGCCCCGGCCCGCGCTTGCGGTGAAGCCAAACTGGCCCGTCCCGAACTAAAGGTCGAGATGATCGTCACGGCCGCTTGTGATTAAGAGCTGCGCCGACTGCCACATCTCGCGGTAGCTACAGCCACTGCCCCGTCGCGCTTCACCCTCTCACGCGTATTTGTACGGCTTTAGCTTCATCTTTTCCAAAATACTTCGGGGGGTGAGCCAATTGGCGAACATTGGGGGCAGCGCCTCCTCCCCCTTGTCGAAACGGATCGCGCTCCGTATCTAAAGATCAAACGTATGCGATACTGCACCCTCAAAAGATAGGAGCCCCCGATGTTAAAAGGCCTCGGTGCTCTCGGCGATATGGCCGGGATGATGAAAAAAGCCCAAGAAATGCAAACCAAAATGGCCGAGATGCAGGATGATCTCGCCAATCTGACCGTTGTGGGCGAAGCCGGTGCAGGCTTGGTCAAGGCCACTGCCACCGCCAAGGGTGAGCTGACGGCGCTGGACATCGACCCTTCGATCTTTTCCGGGGACGACAAGGAAGTGGTCGAAGATCTGATCCTTGCAGCAATCAAGGACGCACAGGCAAAGGCCGCTCAGAAATCTCAAGACGAGATGAAGCAGCTGACCGACAGCCTTGGCCTGCCCGCCGATATGAAGCTGCCGTTTTAAGCATAAAATTGGCCGACACGTGCCCCTTGCGCGTCGGCCAGATCAGACACCGGACGCAAACCGAGCGAAACAAAACTCGAACATTTTGCTTTCCGCGTGCTGCCGCTGTGCCGTATAAGACATAAAGCAACAGCAAATCAGTCGGACGCCCTGCCCCCGTGTCGCAAAACTCCACCGCCGAAATCGAACAACTGATCGCCCTTCTGGCCAAACTGCCGGGACTGGGCCCACGCTCGTCGCGCCGCGCGGTCCTGCACCTGATCCGCAAACGCGAGTTGCTGCTCACGCCACTGGCCGCCGCCATGCAAGAGGTCGCCACGACAGCGCGCAGTTGCCTCAACTGTGGCAACGTTGGAACCAGCGAGATCTGTGCAATCTGTAGCGATGAGGGGCGGGCGAACGGCGAACTCTGCGTGGTCGAAGATGTCTCGGATCTTTGGGCGATGGAACGCGCTGGCGTGTTCAAAGGGCGCTACCATGTCCTGGGTGGCACCCTGTCGGCACTGGACGGCGTCGGGCCGGACGAGCTGCGCATCCCACAATTGGTGGACCGGGCGACAGCCGAAAGCGTGCAGGAAGTCATCCTGGCGCTCAACGCCACCATCGATGGCCAAACCACCGCGCACTACATTGCGGATCTGATGCCCGATCAGGTTGCGCTCACCTCGCTGGCCCAGGGTGTGCCAATCGGAGGCGAGCTGGACTACCTCGACGAAGGGACAATCTCGGCGGCTCTCAAAGCGCGCAAGGCATTCTAAACTCTGTGTCTCTGAAGAGAGCTGGCTCATTGAGGCCTACAAAAGCCCTCCATCACGAAAACGATCACCCAGCAAAAAACAAATGCTCCCGCGCTTGCAGATGTGCTCTGGCCATTGGCCAGAGCACATCGCAATCTTGGGCGTAGCGCCGCGCCGAAGGCGCGGCGCTACGCCCAACGGGAGGACAGCAATCTTTGATTGCCGACGACGGGCGGGAGTTCTACGGTCGAAACTTCAGAACCGGCCAAAGAAGAAATTCAGAAACTGCGAACCGCTGATAGAAGTGCTGCGAAGCCGACGTCAGTGACATCCTTATGCAGGACGAGCCGCAGCGGTTCGTTTTCGCCAAAATTGATTTTCACACCGGCAGCAGTGAGGCTTGCAACCAATCGTTCTTGCACATCAGACTCCACACGCAAGAACAGCATATTGGTGTCCCCCCGAACATCTGTGATCCCCGCGGTTGCCAGTGCCGCCTTCAACTCGGCCGCCCGGGCGTGGTCATCAGCCAGTCGCGCAGTGTTATGCTCCAGCGCGTAAAGCCCCGCTGCCGCCAAAACGCCTGCCTGCCGCATTCCGCCGCCCAGTATTTTACGCAGACGCCGCCCTTTGCCGATCAGGTCAGACCGCCCAACAAGAACCGACCCCACCGGTGCGCCCAACCCTTTGGACAGGCAGATAGATACCGTATCAAAAGGTGCTGCCAACGCCTTTTCGCCGCATTGCAAGGCGACCGTCGCGTTAAAGAACCGAGCACCGTCCAAATGGGTCGAAAGCCCCGCCGCACGCGCCACATCCACGACCTCAACACAGCGCGCCAATGGCACCGCCATGCCGTTGTGGGTGTTTTCCAAAGACAGCAGACGACTGATCGGATGATGCGCGTCATCCGCTTTGATCGCCTTGGCAATATCAGCCGCGCATAGCCCGCCGTCCGGTTCGACACGGCGCGGATCCAAAACACATCCACCCAGAACCGACGCACCGCCGGCCTCGTATTTATAGACGTGATAGTCGCGCCCGGTGATCACCTCTTCACCGCGCCCGCAATGAGCCAGCATCGCGATCAGATTGCTCTGCGTACCTGACGGCAGGAACAACGCCGCATCCTTGCCCAAGCGTTCAGCCAGCGTGGCTTCCAGACGGGCGATGCTGGGATCTTCACCATAGACGTCATCGCCGACTTCGGCCTCGGCCATAACCGCGCGCATGGCCGCATCCGGCCGGGTGACGGTGTCACTGCGCAGATCGCATTGGGTGTCGATGCCCAGTTCCAGAGACTGTTTCGAGCTGTATTGGCTCATGACCAAACTCCCTTGCCGAACTCACCCTAAATCCAGGTTTGGCCGAACGTCCGATTGTTGTGTTTAGATGGTGCACCGAACGTTTTTGTCGCGCCCTTGCGTCTTGCATTTAGGCGTAAGCCGCAGTGAAGATCAAAACCTGAATTGTATGCGATACGTTTGACCGGCACACGGGTACGATCGATGACATGGTCAAAGCTTGCATAGAGGAAAACCGGCTTCGGGCGGTGGCGCCATAACTCGGTGGAAAATACATAAATTCACACAAATCTTTCGACAAAATTAACGATTGATGTTGGCGAAAATGTGAAGTGACACTTACCCTAAACGAAAGTACATTCGTACAGACGTGTACTTTAAAGTGTAGCTTTATTTGCCTTGGGCAATTTGCCCACTATTTGTTTGTTTATTCTTAGTTTGATTTTGCGGGGAGCACTTGTGCAGTTTAGCCCCCAAGCAAACCAGCACTATTACCCCGCAAAGAAGCCGCAGCATTTTCGTGCTGCGGCTTTGAACGTTCTTACGGGCTGTCTGAATAGGCTTACGCGCGGTCCTCGTCGTCCTCATCCTCACCGCCACCAGCGGGCAGGTTAAAGAAGCTGTCCGCGTCCACAATCGGATCGCTGTCCGAAGGATTCTGCTCTGCCGGATTGCCACCCAGCGTAAAGGCTTCCAGACCTTCGATACCGCTTGGCATCTTGGGTTCTGCATCCATTTCCAGGGATTGCTCGGTCGACACCAGCTTGCGACGCTCATCATCGCTCATCACGCCGCCTTCGGCCGCTTTGGCCGCCGCAGCTTTTTGCACCACAGCGTCCAGCTCGGATTGTTTACACAGGCCCAGCGCAACAGGATCGATGGGCTGCATGTTGGAAATATTCCAATGCGTCCGCTCGCGGATCGACTGAATGGTCGGCTTGGTTGTGCCCACCAGTTTGGCGATCTGACCATCGGACAGTTCCGGGTGGAATTTCACCAGCCACAGGATCGAATTCGGGCGGTCCTGGCGTTTGGACAGCGGCGTGTACCGCGGTCCGCGACGCTTTTCTTCACCGGCTGCAGCCGGGTTGAACTTGAGGCGCAGCTTGTGCAGCGGGCTTTCTTCGGCCTTGTCGACCTCTTCCTGGGTCAGCTGGTTGTTGGCAACGGGGTCAAACCCCTTTACGCCCACAGCCACTTCACCATCGGCGATGCCCTGGATTTCCAGCTCGTGCATGCCTACAAAATCACCGATCTGCTTGAAGCTGATCGTCGTATTGTCCACCAGCCACACGGCGGTCGCCTTGGCCATCAACGGTTTTGCCATGCGTCTTCTCCTTCACGCGTGCCTTATCCCCGGATATAGCTTCCCTGTCGCCTGGAACAGGCGGCCCCGGTATTTTGGGGCAGGTTTCCGTTTTCGGGGAACTTAAACCTCTATATAGTCGCCTTCGTTTGATAAGGAAAGAGGCCAATGCGCGCTGTATTTTACGCACTCCTACTGATTATTCCCGCCCTCACCGCGCCTTTGGCTGCCGAGGGGGAACGCGCCGGAGAATTTGACTACTACGTCTTGACGCTCAGCTGGTCTCCGAACTGGTGCGAGGTGGAAGGCGATGCCAAAGGCTCGGACCAATGCGACCCGCGCCACGATCACGGATGGGTCATGCATGGGCTCTGGCCACAGTTCCACCAGGGCTGGCCCAGCTATTGTCGGACGACACAACAGGCCCCGACCCGCCGGATGACCGGCGAGATGGCCGATATCATGGGCACATCCGGCCTAGCCTGGCATCAGTGGAAGAAACACGGCACGTGTTCTGGTCTATCGGCCCAGAGCTATTTCAACCTCTCCCGCCAGGCCTATGAGCAGATCGAGCGACCTGCGATCTTTCGCAATCTCGACAAAACAGTCAAACTGCCCGCCTCGATTGTCGAGGACGCCTTTCTAAAGGCCAACACCGATCTTGACCGAGACAGCCTGACCATCACCTGCCGCGCTGGCCATATTCAGGAGGCCAGGATTTGCCTTTCGCGCGATCTGAAACCGGTGCCCTGTGGGCGTGATGTGATCCGCGATTGCCAGCTGAAGGATGCGCTGTTCACCCCGATCCGATAGGCCCTTCACGCCAATTTGGTGCATCTGTGAAAGATTGAAATCCCATTTTGTGCTATCCTTAACCCAGGGCCGCCCCAAGGCCGACGCTCAGACATTCACGGCACCGGCCAGACAGGCGGCAGCATGTAGGTGAGGAAAAGGGGTAAGGCATGGCACAGACAATTGGAAACCCAGCCAGCTGGCTGATGAAGCATTTCGCCAGCTCAGGGCAGCATCTTGGCGATTCGGTCGATCTGATCCGATCGCCCAGCACCAATCTGCCGGAGGTGCGGCGGCTGGCGATGCAAGATCTGGTCGCAGCACTCCAGATGGGCATGCGCGATTTCGCGGCCTGTCGCAGCGACGCGATGTTTACCGTGTTCATGTATCCACTGATCGGCCTTGCCATGGTTGCAATGGTCGCATCAGAACAGTTTTTCCCGCTTTTGGTGCCGATGATCTTTGGCTTTGCCATTGTGGGTCCTGCGGCAGCTGTGGGGCTATATGAAATGTCAGCCCGCCGCGAGGCCGGGTTTGAGGCAAAATGGAGCGATGCGTTGAACCTGGTGCGCACCCCGGCTTTTGTGCCGATCCTAATACTCAGCCTGTTTCTGGCGGCCCTGTTTGTTTTGTGGCTGATCGTGGCCAATATGATCTTCACCTACACGATGGGTCCGGAGACGCCGGAGCGCCTGTCGACCTTCTTGCGGGATGTGGTGATGACACCGGAAGGTCGGGCGATGGCGGTGATCGGTATGGCGGTGGGATCGATCTTTGCGCTGACGGCCTTTGCCACATCGCTGATTTCCTTCCCGATGCTGTTGGACAGACGAGTCGGTGTACCGGTGGCGGTTGTCACATCGATGCGTGCCGTGCGGCATAATCTGCGGGTGACTTTGGCCTGGGGCATCCTGGTTGGAAGCGCCCTGGCCATTGGATCCATCCCCTTCTTTGCAGGGTTGATCATCATTGTGCCAATCCTGGGTCATGCCACATGGCATCTCTATCGCCGGCTGGTTGTTTAGCTCAAACTACAGCGATTTTCGACCGCCCGCCAAAGGCGGGCGCGCCGCGCAAGCGGAGGCCGGGCGCAGCTGCGCCCGGCCTCCGCTTGCGCGGCGCCGTTGCACCTATCGGAACAACGCCTGTTTCGTGACATAACGTCAGCCTGCAACCTGCAAAACAATCTTGCCAATATGGGCTGAGCTTTCCATGCGCGCATGGGCTGCACTCGCCTGTTCAAAGTCAAAACACTGGTCCATCACCGGTGCGACCTTTCCGGTCTCCAGCAAAGGCCAGACAAGCCGCTTTAACTCAGCTGCAATCGACGCCTTGGCCAGATCACTTTGTGGGCGCAGCGTGGATCCCGTGATCGTCAGCCGCTGCATCATCACATGGGCAAAATTCACCGCAACCTTTGGCCCGGACAAAAAAGCGATTTGGACCAGACGCCCATCATCTGCCAATGCTTTGATGTTACGTGGAATATAGTCACCTCCCACCATGTCGAGGATCACATCTGCGCCGCCTTCGACCCGCAACACATCAACAAAATCGCCGTCGCGATAGTTGACCGCCCGTTCCGCACCCAGATCCAGACAGGCCTGACATTTTGCATCCGTCCCCGCCGTCGCAAAGACCCGAGCGCCAAAGGCGTGCGCCAGCTGGATCGCAGTTGTGCCTATCCCAGACGAGCCGCCGTGCACCAAAAATCGCTCTCCGGCTCTTAGCCCCCCACGCTGAAACACATTTGACCAGACCGTAAAGAATGTCTCAGGCAGGCAGGCAGCTTGTTTGAGGTCCAGACCGTCGGGAACGGGCAAGCAATGGGCCGCTGGGGTGGCCACATATTCCGCATAACCACCACCGGGCAACAAGGCACAAACCTGATCGCCCACTGCGACGCCACTGACACCAGAGCCAACTGCAACAACCTCTCCGGCAGCTTCCAGGCCGGGCAGATCGCTGGCACCGAGCGGCGGCGCATATGAGCCTGCACGCTGCAGAGCATCCGGTCTGTTCACCCCCGCATAGGCCACTTTGATCACCACCTGATCCACCGCAGGCACCGGCACCGGGCGGCTGCACAGCTGCAAAACCTCTGGCCCACCAGGTTGAGAAATCTCGATCGCGCGCATTGTCTCTGTCATGGCCTGCTCCCTCTGTTCGGTCAGCGTGTTTAACCTTTGTGTTTTACGCGAACGCGCAGCCATCCTACCCGTGATACTGGCTGCGACATGCTGCCCGCGCACCCACCCAGAGCCTTAACTCTGACGGCCAGGCAGATCGTCACGCGGCTGCGGCTTCTTTATCTGGCTCGCCAACCAGTTTGGCCCCGCCAGCAAAGGCTTCAACAACGGGTTGTTTTGCACCCCGGCTTTTACCTTTTCAAACAGCATCACATCATCGATACGCCGTTCCAAGAAGTCCCAGGTCGCCTGGTGCTCCAGACTGTCATCGCCCAGCCAATACAGCACCGTCGCCGAGTAGACACCCGACAGGGTCATCCGCTTGCTGTACCAATTCACATCTTCCGAGGTGTCGCCCAGCGTGTCCCAGATCGCGTCACTGGTCGACCAGACTGCCCGCGCACCGTCGCCTGCATAGATCGGCAGGGAGAACAGCGTGGTGCCCCGCCGGACCAGTTCTTTGTCCTCGATCACTTCAAGGCGGATGCGCACGGCTTGGGCAATCTTGTCGCGAAACCGCATGCCGTCCATATCGGCCGCCTTTAGTCGGTTCACCATCGCTTGGTCGCCAGCCATGTGAAAGGCCATCGCCAGATCCACCGCACCACGAGGACAGACCAGTTTGGCCACCGCCGGATCCACATCCGCATCGCGAATCGCCGCTTGGAATGTTTCTTCGCTCCAGCCATCAAAGGGCACATGCATCACCGCAGCATCCAGTATCTGGGCCCGAATTTCGGTTTGATCCGTCTCTGTCATGGCTATCTCCCTGCTTACACGATGTTATGTCGAGGACTCGCCCCACCTACTAGACAAAATAACATCGTCTTGCTATACGGCCAGCTCCTGCAATTTCCTTGCAACTCTTATCTAGAAAGGTGGTGAAAACCACATGCAGGTTAGTGTTCGCGACAATAACGTCGACCAGGCGCTTCGTGCCCTGAAGAAAAAGCTGCAGCGCGAAGGCGTTTTCCGCGAAATGAAGCTCAAGCAACATTTCGAGAAACCGTCCGAGAAAAAAGCGCGTGAGAAAGCTGAAGCGATCCGTCGTGCCCGTAAACTGGCACGTAAGAAAGCACAACGCGAAGGTCTCCTCTAAGGAAATTTTCTGTGGCGCGCGGGTCGACATGTCGATCTGAGCGATGCTTCTCCAGTTTTGTTCTGGATACTGTAAAGTGTAACGACCCCCGCAGCCTTGGCTTCGGGGGTTTGTTTTTGGGGGGCGCGGCTCTGCAGGGCAACGCGACACCGCTGCCCAGAACAACGGGCCAGATGCCGGATCAGTACTAAAGGCAACATCAACATTTCTTAATACAGCCGACGTCGCGTGAGCCATATCTTCCGAACGAACTTCGCATTGTCACCCCAAAGAAGCCACATTTGCACTTTAGGCGACGCTCAAAACGATTCCGGATCGGCATGCACGCCACTGCGCACTGGCAGAATTACACTTAAATTCTGAAATACAATGGGCGTATTTACGCCGAAACAACTCTCTACATTCACCAAAAGCAAATTTACGCCACCACTACCATCGTGAAACGGCGAGGATTTACCGATTCGTTACGATTTTAAACATGCGCCAAGCAGCCTGCCCTAATTCCGCGCTAATCCCATCGTAGAGGTTAACACGACGACCTCGCGACGAGGCTACCCTAGGAGAAGTACCTATGAGCGAAGCGAGCGCTTTTGAGCGACAGATGTTGGAATTGATCAACGCAGAACGTGCGGCAAACGGGCTTGACCCTGTGCAGCTAGAACTGCGACTGAATGAATCCGCCGAAGATCACAGCACATGGATGCTTGACGAAGATGTATTTTCACATACAGGTGAAAACGGCTCATCCGCCGGCGAACGCATGTCTGACGCCGGATTTGAATTCACGGGAAGCTGGCGCTGGAGCGAGAACATCGCCTGGCAGAGCGAACGTGGCGACCCCGGGCTCGAAGACGATGTGATCGATCTGCACAACGCCTTGATGAACAGCCCTGGCCACCGCGCCAATATCCTGGACCCCAATGTCACGGTCATTGGCATCGGGATCGAGCTGGGCGAGTTTGATGGCTACACCGCCGTCATGGTCACGCAAAACTTTGCGCGCACCTCCGCTGACCTGCAGTTGGATGACGGCATTGCGTCCGTCCCGGATTCGACCGAACCGGACCCCGTTGAACCCGCGCCAACCGAACCGGAAGCAGCGCAACCAACCGCTGGCAACGATGTAATCACTCTGGAAACACCAGGTGCGATTGACCTTCTAGGCGGGCATGATACTGGCACCGGCACCACTGGAAATGACACCATCCGGGGCGGCAATGGCCGCGACGAGTTGATCGGCAACGCAGGCGCTGACAGTCTGTTTGGCGGACGTCATGCCGATGATCTATATGGTGGCGACGGTCGTGACCGATTGTTCGGTGGGGCTGGCCACGATGAACTGTTTGGCGACGGCGATCGCGACGTCCTGCGCGGCAACAACGGTCGCGACACCCTAGACGGCGGAGCTGGCAACGATGTGCTAGTGGGTGGCAACGCAGAGGATACGTTCGTGTTCTCCGCAGGCGTGGACCGGATAAATGACTTTAGCGCAGGTGGCGTCGATGACATCGTAGATCTCACAAACGCCAATGGCATCGACAGTTTTGAGGATCTGGTGGCCAATCACACCCGGCAGCTGAAGAACGGAAACCTGCGTATCACAGATGCCGATGGCGATCGTTTGGTGATCAAGAACACCGATCTGTCGGATCTGGAAGCATCGGACTTCCTGTTCTGATCCAACGGCTTTGCCGCTGCGCCCCATGCCTTTGATCAGGACGCGGCGGTTGTTGGAATAGGGAACGTTCAATCAACCTCCTGATCTGCCCCTCTCCCGCACAGTAAGATATCCAAATACATATCTAAAACCGGGAGAGCGCTCCACGAATGCCACCGAGCGGGTCACGCGTCTTCTGATCCGCTCTCAGATAGAAAGCCCGGCCATTGGCCGGGCTTTCTATCTGCACTTGATTTTGTCAGCTCAATAGACCTTGGGCACATGCAGCTCGTCCGGCAGGACGCGGCGTTCGTAGTCGGGATTGTATTCACGATCAGGCAAAGCGACTTTTTCGCCGGGGACATCCTCATAGGGAATACGTGTCAGCAGATCTTCGATACAGTTCAACCGTTCGCGTTTCTTGTCGTTGCCTTCAACAATGAACCACGGGGCCTCGGGGATGTTGGTGCGTTCAAACATCTCTTCCTTGGCCTTGGTGTATTGCTCCCAACGAATCCGACTCTCCAAATCCATAGGCGACAGCTTCCACTGTTTCATCGGATCATGTATCCGCATCATAAAGCGCAGCTGCTGCTCTTCATCGGTGATCGAGAACCAGTATTTCAGCAAGATGATGCCGGATCGCGCCAGCATGCGTTCAAATTCGGGAACATCCTGAAAGAACTGTTCGACCTGATCGTCTGTAGCAAAGCCCATGACCCGTTCTACGCCGGCACGGTTGTACCAAGACCGATCAAACAGCACGATCTCACCTGCAGCTGGCAGATGCGGCACATAGCGCTGGAAATACCACTGGCTCTGCTCCCGACGGCTGGGCGCGGGCAAGGCCACGACGCGGGCCACCCGGGGGTTCAGACGTTGCGTGATCCGCTTGATCACGCCACCCTTACCTGCACTGTCGCGACCCTCAAACAGGATGCAGACCTTGGCGCCGGTATGTTGCACCCAGTCCTGAACCTTGATCAGCTCGGCCTGCAAACGCAGCAGGTTCTGGAAATAGACTTTGCGATCCAGCATCTCGGGGTGCTGCGCGCGGTAGATCTTGCGCAGCTCCATCGACAGCATGGGCTCGGCGAATTCGATCTCAAAATCCTCATCCAGCGTGTCCTGCAGTTCAGCCTCAAGCCAATCCATAGTTGTGTTGTCTGAATCGCTGGTCACAGGGATCTCCTTCATCAAATTCAAAATCCATACGAGGCCATACCGGCCTCATATGATCGTTTCATGTCAATTGGGCAAAAAACCACCGCGCGGCACGCGGTTAGGGTTAGTAGCATAGCGCCGAACAGGCAAAGGTTGAAGGCATCGCCCTACGCTGCACCTCATTTATCTTAACCAATTACCGCGCAATGCTCAAACAGGCAGCGCCGTTGTCTTGAACACCGTGCGCAGAGCAAAAGAGCTCTGCATTTGTGCCACCCCGGGCAGGCGCGCCAGATACTGGCGGTGGATCCGGGCAAAGTCATCGGTGTTCTGTGCCACGACTTTTAGAATGTAATCCGCAGTGCCCGCCATAAGATGACATTCCAGCACATCCGGGATCAGCGCGACGCCTTTCTCAAACGCATCCAGCAGCTCATCCGCTTGCCCCGACAGGGTGATTTCGACAAACACCGTGGTGGGCACTTCCATTTTGCGCGCATCCAAAAGCGCTACATATTTACGAATATAGCCATCCGCCTCTAACCGTTGCACCCGTCGGTGGCAGGCCGATTGGGACAGGTTCACTGCCTCGGATAGGTCAGCATTTGATATCCGCCCCCTGTCTTGAAGCACCTTTAGAATCCGACGATCTGTTTCATCTAGGGACATTTGTCGAAGATCCTTTCACACTTAACCCTATTTTCTCGAATATCCTTCTATTGCCGCAAAGTAAATATACCCAGAAAGGCAACACATTTTACCGCAACTGCGTCACGCTGAGATCACTGGGAATTGTGAGAGCGTGCAGGAGAGTCACCATGAAAATCGGATGCCCCACCGAGATCAAGCCACAGGAATTTCGGGTCGGAATGACACCGGACGCTGCGCGCGAAGCGGTCAACCACGGCCATGCCGTTTATATCCAACAGGGTGCCGGTCTGGGCGCTGGTTTCTCTGATCAGGACTACCAACAGGCCGGCGCCGCCATTCTGGACACCGCCGAAGAGATTTTTGCCACCTCCGAGATGATCGTAAAGGTGAAAGAGCCGCAAGCGGTTGAACGCAAAATGCTGCGCGAAGGCCAGTTGCTGTTCACTTATCTGCACCTCGCCCCCGACCCTGCGCAAACCCGTGACCTGCTGGCCTCTGGCTGCACTGCGATTGCTTATGAAACCGTGACGGATACCCATGGTGGCCTACCCCTACTGGCGCCGATGTCCGAAGTGGCCGGTCGCCTCGCCCCACAGGTCGGTGCCTGGACCCTGCAAAAAGCCAATGGCGGACGCGGCGTTCTGATGGGCGGCGTGCCCGGTGTTGCCCCGGCCAAGGTTGTGGTCATCGGCGGCGGTGTTGTCGGCACCCACGCGGCCAAGGTTGCCGCTGGCATGGGCGCAGATGTCACCGTGTTGGATCGCTCGCTCAACCGGTTGAAATATCTGGACGATGTCTTTGGTCGTGATTTCAAAAACCAATATGCCACCGCAGGCGCCACGGCCGAGCTGGTGCGCGCTGCCGATATGGTGATCGGCGCGGTTCTGATCCCCGGTGCCGCTGCCCCCAAACTGGTGACTCGCGCGGATCTGTCCGAGATGAAGCCCGGTGCAACCCTGGTGGATGTCGCCATCGACCAAGGTGGCTGTTTTGAAACCTCCCACGCGACCACACACGCCGACCCGATCTATGAGGTCGACGGCATCATGCACTACTGCGTCGCCAATAT
Source organism: Epibacterium ulvae (assembly GCF_018678075.1). Lineage (GTDB taxonomy): Bacteria > Pseudomonadota > Alphaproteobacteria > Rhodobacterales > Rhodobacteraceae > Epibacterium > Epibacterium ulvae_A. Next base: position 85,782 of record NZ_JAHHIR010000074.1, read on the forward strand.
GCCCGGCGCCGTGGCGCGCACCTCGACCCAGGCTCTCGGCAACGCCACCCTGCCCTTCCTGCTGGCCCTGGCCGACAAGGGATGGAAACGCGCCTGCTCGGATGATCCGCACCTGTTGAACGGTCTGAACGTCCACTCTGGCCAGCTGACCTATGAGGCTGTGGGTCAGGCGCTTGGCCTTGACCATATCGTGGCGGAAACCGCCATCCAGTAACCGTCCCCGACCCCCCTCCTGCGCGGCTCTTTTCATGTCCATGGTCGCGCAACACTCGCGTTTTGCCCTTGATCCGCCTTTACCCTTCCGGGTGGTTCTTGGGCAAAACGCCTTTTAATTTCCCCAAACGCATAAGTTGAACCGCATGTATTGGCAATTTACAGGCGGCCCTTGCCTCCATTACCCTGCGCGCACCTCGGAAAACCCAAAATAAACAAGAGGGTGACCCAGGGGGCGAACGGGGACAAAGGGAAACGCGACATGCTCAACGAGTTCAAATCATTTATCGCCCGCGGCAACGTCATGGACATGGCCGTCGGTATCATCATCGGGGCGGCCTTCACCGCAATTGTGAAATCCATGGTGGATGATCTGGTCAATCCAATCATCGGCCTGTTCACAGGTGGCATCGATTTCACCAACAACTTCTTTGTACTGTCCGGCGACGGCGAATATGCCTCGCTCGAAGCCGCCCGCGAAGCAGGCGCTGCCGTCTTTGCCTATGGCGCCTTTGGCATGGCCGTGCTGAACTTCCTGATCATCGCTTATGTGGTCTTCATGCTGGTTCGCTACGTGAACAAAGCCAAAGAAGCGATGGAAAGCAAAGAGGAAGACGTCGCAGAAGAAGCACCAAAAGGACCGAGCGAGCTGGACGTGCTTTTGGAAATCCGCGACTCGCTGAAATCCAGCAAATAAACATCACGACCGCCGCATATTGCATGGGGCGGTCCTTTTTCGCTTTATTTCAGAACGATCGTTCTGTAATTGGTAAATATGGCACGACTACAATCATACGACCGCACCACGCTGGTACAAAAGACGCTGCAACTGTTCTGGTCAGGCGGCTACACGGCAACATCGATGGATGACCTGGTGCGCCAAACCGGTGTCAGCCGTCATGGCATCTACAAAGAGTTCGGTGGTAAAAAAGGCGCGCTGTTGCATGCGTTGGACCTGTATCAGGCACAGATCGTCACCCCGGCCTTTCGCCGCGTCGAACAAGCCGAGGCAACGCTTGATACTATCGCGGCGTATTTCACTCTTCAAATCGATCTGGCACAAAAATCCGGCCTGCCGGGGCCTGGATGTCTGGTCGCCAATCTCACCACGGAAATCGCGCCCCACGACGCGGAGGTCCGAGGCAGAGTCGACGCCCATCACACCCGCCTGCGCAGCGGTTTCCGATCAGCGCTGGCCAATACCGCGCCAGATCAATCCCCTGACCAACTGCACGCACGGGCCGAGGCGACGCTGACCTTTGCAACTGGGCTCTGGTCCCTGTCGCGCGTGACCGAGGAGGCAGGCGTCCTGCACGCCGTCGCCAACCACTTCATATCCATGTTAAAAAGTGACATCACATGAGCCCCCTCGCGATAACACGCCATCTGCCCACCGCCTTTCTCTGGGCCTTGGGGTTCAACATGATCTGGATGAATGTCTCCGAGGTTTTTCGCTATTTTGCCTTAGTGATGCCGATGATGCGGGATGCGATGCATGTCATTCCCAAGGTCGCGCCGATGAACCTGCCAGTGTTTCTGATCTGGGGGATCTGGGACACGCTGTTGGTGGTCGCGGTCACGGCTATCGCCTGGTTGACGCTTGATCGGTTTGGTGAAACCTGGCAGTCCCAGCTTGCAACAGCAACTGGCATTTGGGCCTCGATCTTTGTGATTTTATGGCTTGGGCTCTACAATATGAACCTCGCTCCACTGTCTGTGGCGCTGGTCGCCCTCCCCTTGGCTTGGGTTGAAGTCGCGGTCGCCGTCTGGCTGGTTCATATCGCGCGCAGACGCAGCCGAGACTGAAACAGCAGCGATCTAACCACCGCGCGCGCGCCGCAACAGCTGGTTCTGCCCCCCGCGATACTCCACTCTGCCCGCCGCTTTGTACCCTAACTTTGCGGCCAACCGAACCGAGGGCACATTGTCTTGGGTAATCATCGCTGCCGTCTCAGGCCAGGGCTGGCCGTCGGCCCAATGCAGCGCAGCCACCATCGCCTCTTGGGCCAGGCCCTGCCCTTGGGCTGCGGGATCCAAAACCCAACCGGCTTCAATCGGATCCGCGCCCAGAATATCCTTGAGCGCAGGCTCGGACAGGCGCGGCAGGATACAAAATCCCGCCATGCCCAAATAGGCACCATCGCGCGCGGTGATCGCCCAATAACCAAAGCCAAGCGCCGCCCAATGGCCGATGTGAAACATCAGTTTGGCCCAGGCGGTTTCCGCCGTTACAGGCACGCCGCTGATATGTTTCACAACCTCGGGCTGTGACCAGACCCGTAGCACATCACCGTAATCCTGCAGCCCATGGGCGCGCAGGATCAACCGGTCGGTGCGGATCTCGGGCACGATCATTTGGGCAGGGTGCCCTCCGCCACATAGGTCAGGATCTCAACCACTTGCGCGGGGGTTTCTGCCACAGCCAGCGCCGCTGCATGCACTTCTTTCAGCGCATGTTGGTGTTCCGGCTGGCTCAGCACGATGATCGACTTGCCAAGGGCCGCCGCATAGCCCGCGTCAAACGCCGCGTTCCACTGTTTATATTTCTCACCAAAGCGCACCACGACCACATCGGCCTCTTCGATGCCCTTGCGGGTGCGGATGGCATTCAACTTGGCGCCCTTGTGGTCATGCCAGAACTTGCTGTCCTCGGCGCCCAGAATGGCGACGCCGCAATCATCACTGGCCGCATGATCGGTGACCGGTGCGTTGAACAGAATGCCAAGCGCCTCGCCGCCCTCTATGATCTGCTCCCGCCAATCCGTGTGGATCTCACCAGAAAGATATACGCTCATCATCGGACATGTCCTCCGCCTGCGCCCCAACTGGGGGCTGTTGTTCATCCCGCCTACACCTAGCGCAGGCGTGCGCCTCAATCCACTGACGAAATCTTGCGCGCGACGACAAATCGACCTGGGGTGCTGACCGGGTAGTCTCCTACCTCAACCACCTCAAAGCCCGCGTCTTGGATCATCTGCTCCAGGGTTGCGGTGGTCAGAAACGAAACCGTTTTTGGCGCTTTTCCAACCCACTGCATCACGGAAACCATCGCCGTCATGATCATACGTTTGATCACGCGAGCCTCGCCCAAGCTGGGTGTTTTCGAGATGAACAAACCCCCGTCGGGCAATCGCGCCGCAATCGCCGCCAGGTCCGCCGTAAGGTCTGGCAACAGGTGCAGCAGGTTCATCGCCAAGATCACGTCAAACGGACCTTCGGGAGCGTCCTGCGCCACGGCCACTTGAGTGGTCAGGTTGTCAACAGCGGCCTCAGCGGCGCGCTGATCGGCGATGGCCAGCATCGCGGGCGCCAGATCGGTTGCGGTGATCGACTTGACCTGCCCCGCCAGTTTGACGGCGGTGGTTCCAGTGCCCGCACCCAATTCCAGAACATCTTGTTCTGGCGTCAGATAGTGCGCCACCCGGTCCAACGTCCGCGCATAGGCGTCCTCATCACGCACCGGCAGCGCCGCATATCGCTCGGCGATACCATTCCAAAACCCTAAATCAACTGACATGTCACACACTCCATTGTTGTGCGCATCTTAGGCCCACACTAGCACGCGATGAATTGCCTAAAATCGCAAGGGACCTATACAGGGATGTATGAGCAGCCCCGATTGGACCCATATCCGCGCCTTCCTCGCCACCGCCGACACCGGATCCCTGTCGGCCGCCGCCCGGCAGTTGCGCCTGACCCAACCGACCCTATCACGTCAGGTCGCCGCGCTTGAGGATGAGATGGGCGTGATGCTGTTTGAACGTCTGGGCCGCGCCTTGCAATTGACCGATGCTGGGCATGAACTCTTGGCCCATGCGCGCCAGATGGGTCAGGCAGCCGAGGCCTTTGCCATCACTGCCACCAGTCAAAGCCAAGAGGTCGAAGGGCTGGTCCGCATCACTGCATCGGATGTGTTTTCCGTCTATGTCCTGCCCCAAGCGCTGCGGATCCTCGCCGAACGCGCACCGCGCCTAAAGATTGAGATTGTCGCAGACAACGACCTGCGCGACCTGATGCGGCGTGAGGCTGATATTGCCATCCGTCACGTCCGCCCGGACCAACCCGATCTGGTCGCCCGTCTGGTGCAGGAGGCGCGCGCCTATCTTTATGCTTCAGAAGACTACGTCAAAGCCCACGGCGCGCCGGCCACATTGGCCGACTGCAGCCAGCATGAATTCATCGGCTTTGGCGCGGTGGACGAGATGGTGGAATTTCTGAAACCACTGGGTATTGAGACCACGGCTGAAAACTTCCGGTTCAACACCCACAATGGTCTGGTGGCGTGGGAGCTGGTGCGCCAAGGGTTCGGCATCGCCATCATGGCGTCCGATGCAGGCGACAACACTCCGGGCGTGATCCGCATCCTACCCCAAATCGCGCCGGTGCCCTTCCCCATTTGGCTCACCACCCACCGCGAGCTGCACACCAGCCGCAAGATTCGGTTTGTCTTTGACGTACTGGCCGAGGTTCTGACGCAGAAAGGGTAGCGCAGAAAACGCCCCGACGGACCTGTGCCCAAAAGAAAAAACGCGCCCCGAGATGGAGCGCGTTTTCAAATTCGATAAAGTGCAGAGCTTAGGCGCGCAGCTCACCGCCGGTGGCTTTGGTCACTTTGGCGATGATCTTGGCGCTTACCGCTTCGATGTCTTTTTCCTTCAACGTCTTGTCTGTGGGTTGCAGGCGCACGGTGATGGCCAGGGATTTCTTACCCTCCCCCAGCGAGCCGCCGATAAATTCGTCAAAGACACGTACGTCGGAGATCAGCGCTTTGTCTGCACCAGCCGCCGCGTTGACCAGCGTCAGCGCCTCGACCTCGGTGTCGACAACAAAGGCAAAGTCACGCTCGACCGCTTGCAAATCGCTGATTTCCAGCGCACCGCGGTTGGCACCGGATTTGCGCGGCATCGGGATCTCTTCGGGCCAGATGGTAAAGGCAACCGCCGCGCCTTTGATCCCCAGCTCCGACAGCACCTTGGGGTGAACTTCACCAAAGACGCCCAGGGTCTTTTTCGGGCCCAGGCAAATGCGACCGTGGCGACCCGGATGCCACCAAGCATCGCCTTCACGCAGGATCTGAACCTTTGCAGGGGCGCCAATCGCGCTCAGCACCGCTTCAACATCGGCTTTGGCGTCATACACATCCACGTCGCGCGACGCGCCATGCACATCCTTGGAGCCGTTTTTCCCCACCAGAAGACCTGCGATCTGTTCGCGCTGTTCGCCCGGCTCACCGCCCTGGAACACGGGGCCTACTTCAAACAGAGCCAGATCCATATAGCCTCGCGCTTGATTGCGGGCAGCCGCCTGCAGCAGTCCCGGCAACAGATCCGGGCGCATATGGCTCATCTCGGATGAGATCGGGTTCGCCAGTCTGGTGATATCGTCTCCACCGCCAAACAATGCCGCCGCCGCTTGGTCGATAAATGTATAGCTCACCAATTCATTATAGCCGAGAGCCGCCGAGGTTCGTCGCGCCATCTGCATGCGACGCTGCTGCGCGGTCATCACCGGTTTGGGGATGCCATCGGTCAAACGCGGCAGTGGCTTGCCTTCCAGTTTGGTCAGCGAGGCGATCCGCGCCACTTCTTCCACCAGATCAGCTTCGCCCATCACATCGGGGCGCCAGCTGGGCACATGGGCCATGTTGCCTTCGAGACGGAAGCCCAAACGGGTCAGGGTCTGGCGCTGCTCGCTTTCGTGGATTTCCATCCCCACCAGCGACTGCACCCGCTCGGGGTTCAGTTTATAGGCGCGCGCATGGTTGGGCACATCGCCGGCGATCACCTTCTCGGACGGTTCACCACCGCATAGATCGAGGATCATCTGGGTCGCACGTTCCAACCCTTCGACGGTGAATTCCGGATCCACACCGCGTTCGAACCGATAACGCGCGTCGGAGTTGATCTTGAGCGCGCGGCCGGTGGTGGCGATCTGGATATGATCCCAGAACGCGCTTTCAATGAAGACATCAACCGTCTCCTCGGTACAGCCCGTCTCTTCGCCACCCATAATGCCGGCAACGCTTTCGACGCCCTTGTCGTCCGAAATCACCATTTGGCCTACGGCAAAGGTGTATTCTTTCTCATCCAACGCCAGCAGGGTTTCACCACCTGTCGCGCGATGCACGCGCAGATCACCGGAGACTTTGGCCACGTCAAACACATGCAGCGGACGGTTCTGGTCAAAGGTGAAGAAGTTGGTGATATCCACCAGGGTAGAAATCGGACGCAGACCAATCGCGGTCAACCGATCCTGCAGCCACTTGGGGCTGGGTCCGTTCTTCACACCACGGATCACACGCCCGGCAAAGACCGGCGCGCCGTCCAGCGTGTCCTCATCAATGGTCACTTTGATCGGGCATGGGAATTTGCCATCAATCGGGGTGAATTCGGTTGTCTTCAACTCGCCCAGGCCCCGCGCCGCCAGATCGCGCGCGATACCATAGACACCCAATGCGTCGGGGCGGTTCGGGGTGATTGCAATCTCGATCATCGTGTCGACCTTGGCTGGGTCGTTCTGCGCCAGCCAATCAACCAAGGAGTCGCCCACTTCGCCACTGTCCAGCTCGGCAATACCATCATGATCTTCGCCCAGCTCCAATTCGCGCCAGGACGCCATCATGCCGTGGCTTTCAACGCCGCGAATTTTGCCAACCGACAGGGTGAAATCCAGACCCGGCACGTAATCACCCGGCTTACACAGAACCACGGTGATCCCGGCTCGCGCATTTGGCGCGCCACAGACGATCTGTTTCTCGCCCTCATCGGTCATAACCTTGCAGACGCGCAGGCGATCGGCGTCGGGGTGTTGTTCGGCGGCTTCGATTTTGGCCAGGGTAAAGGCTTTTAGCGTCTCAGCCGGGTTCACCACCTCTTCAACCTCAAGTCCGAGGTCGGTAAGTGCTTCACAGATCTCGTCCACAGATGCGGTGGTGTCGAGATGTTCTTTCAGCCAGGACAGCGTGAATTTCATCGGTCAAGGATCCCTTGGCAAGCCATGCGTATACCCCGCAGGCAATGGCAAAGAATGGCCCAAGGTGCAAGCCTTGCGCGCGCTCATCGCTCAAGGATAGCTGGGGGTGCGGCCCAAAAGCTCGTCCAGCTGCCGGCCGATCCAACCATGGGGGACAAAATGGCCGCCCGGATGCAGATCCAACACCACTTTACCCGCGTCACAGTCCCAGGCGTTGCGGTGAAATGTCAGGAATTCGCGCGCGTGCCAGTCGCCGCCATCTTGGCCCGCACCACAGCCAAGGCGTGCCCGCCACAGGCCCACGGCATAGGTGGGATCATCGCCCGCAGGCCCTTTGGAATAGCTCATCACCGTGTCGGTCAACCCATGCACATGACGCACCTCAGCCGGGGCTTGGTCGCAGCGACTGTCTTCATGCAGCGCGCCCGCAATCGCCAGCAAGGCCGCCACATGGTCCCCGCTTTCACAGGCATAGCGCCAGGCCATCACCGACCCCAGCGAATAGCCAGAGACGTAGATCTTTTCCAAATCAATCGGATAGTTCTGCGCGACATCTTCGAGCACACGATTGGTGAAATCGACCTCATCACTGTCGGCCTGCCAATAATCCCACGCACGACCAACGCTGTTAGGCGTCACCAACAACACGCCCCGCCGTCTGGTCGAGGCGCCAATCCGGTCGCTGCGCTGCGCATGTACCCCGTTGCGGCCCCAACCGTGGTAATGCACCAGAACCGGCAGCGGGCTTTCCCCATCCCAGCCATCCGGTGCCATCACATGATAGGACCGACCGTCCAATTCACAGGGCTGATCCAGATGACAGTCAACGGCTTTCCACGGCCCCATCGCAATGGCGGCAGAAGCGGTAAAAAGGGTGGCGGCAAGGGCAAGCATATATCTCATGCCCCGGACCCTAGAAGATTTTGGTGAACAGTCACTTCACATGTGGGTTAGTGAGATGCTTCAAACCCGGCCACTCGTGTAAATCACAACAAAAGGAACTCGACTGCCCGGGTGGGCGCAACGCGCCCGCCGTGGGGCGGGCAGGCGCGTGCCGAGCCGCAAAGCGGCCCGGCTTTAGAAATTAATGCCGAGCTTCTCGGTCGCTTCTTGCTTTAGGTATGCGATAGCTATGTCTTTCACCATTCCAAGTGTTGCTCCACCCAGATCACCCACGGCTGACTTTGTTTTGTTCCAGATGGTATCGTCTCGAATAGCTACGATGTAGTCATGCCCCATGTTTGTTAGTCTAAAACCGGTGTCGGAAACTTGAGACACAAGCCCAGCGTCTGAGAGCAAGGCCACGTGATGGTTCCGTTCGATTTGCTCCTGCGGCATGCTGAGGTATTTTCGAAAATGCAGTACATCGTTTTCGTCACTCTCAAATTCAAAAAGCAACTCTCTCAGCAAATCATCATTGCGCTTCATAAAGCCTCCAATCAAAAAGAGCGCCCTTTGGGACGCCCTTTTATTCATTCCACAACTTTAAGTTAAGTCAACGCGACAAACCACCATGCAGCGTCGGCATGTCCAGACATTGGAAACCGTAGTGACGCAGCCAGCGCAGGTCGCTGTCGAAGAAGGCGCGCAGGTCGGGGATGCCGTATTTCAGCATGGCCAGACGGTCGATCCCGATGCCAAAGGCAAAGCCCTGATAGACCTCGGGGTCGATGCCACCGGCTGCGATGACCTTGGGGTGCACCATGCCAGAGCCCAGAACCTCGAGCCAGTCGTCGCCCTCGCCCACTTTCAACGTGCCGCCTTCCCAGGAGCAGCGGATGTCCACTTCGGCGGACGGTTCGGTGAAGGGGAAGTGAGAGGCGCGGAAACGCAGTTCCACATCGTCGACTTCAAAGAAGGCTTTTACAAACTCTTCCAGCACCCATTTCAGGTTCGCCATTGAAATGTCTTTGTCCAGCGCCAGACCTTCGACCTGATGGAACATCGGCGTGTGGGTCTGGTCGTAATCGGCGCGATATACGCCACCGGGACAGATGATACGCAACGGTGCGCCCAGTTTTTCCATCGAGCGGATCTGGACAGGCGAGGTATGGGTGCGTAGCACATGCGGCGGGCGGTTGTCGCCTTCACCGCGGTGCATATAGAATGTGTCCATCTCGGCCCGCGCGGGGTGGTGGCCGGGAATGTTCAGCGCGTCAAAGTTATACCAATCGGTGTCGATGCGCGGCCCTTCCTGCACGGAAAAGCCCAGCTCGGCAAAGATCGCGGTGATCTCTTCCTGCACCTGGGTGATAGGATGCAGCGTGCCTTGGCGGCGTTGCGGGCGGGTCGGCAGGGTCACATCCAGCCATTCAGAGCGCAGACGTTCGTCCAATGCAGCATCAGCCAGACCGGCCTTTTTGGCTGCCAAAGCCGAGTTGATCTCATCCTTCAGGGCGTTCAGCGCCGGGCCCGCCACCTGGCGTTCCTCGGGTGTCATTTTGCCCAGCTCGCGCATCTTCAACGCGACTTCGCCTTTTTTGCCAACAGCGGCGAGGCGAATGGCCTCCAGCGCGCTCTCATCTGCGGCCTCGGCAATCTGACCCAGATATTTTGCCTTAAGATCGTCCATGACGGTCCCCCGAATTCTGCTTAAGTCCTGCTACCACACGCGCCGCCAAACGCAAGGGGGCTGACGCGCGCAGCCCTGCCACCACCGGAGGCCGTTGCTGCAAAACCTGCACGCGCCCTGCGCAAAACCTTGCAACTGCCGCTACGACACGCCATCTTGGGAGGGAAGACCTGCGGCGCTTTTGTTTTTCCCGGGACCTGGACTGATGAGTACCTTTGTTGCACGCAAACTCACTACCATTTTGGCGGCGGACGCTGAGCGGTTCAGCGCAGCCATGGAAGCCGATGAGGTCGGCACCTATTCTGCGCTGAAAGCCGCCCGCGCGGTGTTTTTCAAACTGATCGAACGTCATGGTGGCCGGGTCGCCAATACGGCCGGCGACGGGCTGATTGCGGATTTCCCATCGGTGGTTGAGGCAACGCATTGCGCGATTGAGGTCCAGCAGGAACTGGCGGCAAAGGACGGCGCGCTGCGCTTTCGCATCGGCATCCACCTAGGCGATGTGATCTGCGACGGCGAGGACCTTTTGGGGGATGGCGTCAATCTGGCCGCGCGTTTGCAAACCATGGCCGAACCCGGCGGCATCCTGATTTCGCGCCAGGTCTACGATCAGGTCCACAACAAGCTGACCATTGGCTTTGAATACCTCGGCGAAAAACACGCGAAGAACCTGCCCGACGAGATCTCAGTCTATCGGATCACCACCGCCGAGGCCGGAGCGGCCAAGTTCGAAAAACTCCGCCCCAAGGTCAAAGCCAAAAGCCACGCGCAGACATCTGAACATCAGGACCGGGTGGCCCATGTCTGGGACGATGATTTTGAGGATTTCGACGCCAAATCCCATGCGCCTGATCCCGACAATGAGACACCCTCGCGACTGGATCAATTCGCACTAGAGAGCAAGACACAGAAGTGGTTTGTTTTTGGGGTTGGCGGCGCGGTGTTGCTGAACCTGATCACCGGCGGTGGGTTCTGGCCTGCCTGGCCGATCCTTGCCTTTGCGCTGCTGTTTGGCCTGCGCTACGGCGAGCGCGCCATGGGGTTCAAAACCTATAAATCGATCCCCGTGCGCATCTGGGTCTTGGTGCTGTTTCTGATCGGCGTCAATGTGATGAGCTTTTCCGGCCCCTGGGCGGTTTTCCCGGTGGGCGCGCTGCTGCTTGGCAGTTGGCTTTTGTACAAGCAACCGACGACGGACTGATACGCCTCAGGCGGCAAGCCCGGCCAGCATCGCGGCCTCACGTGTGCGCGCAATCATCCGCACCGGCGTAAGACAGGCATCCGGGCACAGACGCAGTTCTGGAAACAGGGCATAAATCTCCTCGGCGGTGTCTTTTTCCCAACCCTTCATGCCTTCACCTGCGGGCAAAAAGCTTTCGGACACCAGCCCATGCGTGCGCAGCAGCTGATGGTCGTCAAACAGCAGATGCACATAGGTCACCAGATCGCAATCAGCACGCGTGACCTGTTCGCCGTCCACCAGTGCCTTGGCTGGAACCAGAACCTCATCGGCACCAAACACCAACTCGGCCTGCCACCCCTGCACCAGGATCCGATGCTGGGGCGAGACATAGATGTCTTTCTCCGCGCCCAGAACCCCTTGGGCAATGCGCACCGGGGCAAACTCCCCCTGCCCGCGCACGGTGGTCTGACCGGACCAGCGCAACACCTGCGGCCCGTGATCCTGTGTCAGCACCAAATCGCCTGCGCGTAACGCCTCCACCCGGCGTGGCCCAGACGGGGTATCGACCAGGGTCCCAGCGGTGAAACAGGCAATCCCCGTGTCCCCTGGCCCCACCACGTCATGCACCAGCGTGTCGGGATTTGGTTGATTGAACTGCAGCGTGGTCGTCGTGGAGTTCGGCCCCACCAAAACCGCCAGATTATCCGAAGTCTCGCCTGCGGCCAGCCCGTCAACCGCCACAATATTCTGGGTGCCGCCGCCGATGTCATAAAAGTCGATGACCTCAGACGTGTCGATATTGGTCAGCGCATAGGCCTCATAATTGTTGGAGCCGCCGCCATCCGGGTCGGTCAGCAGAATATTAAAATCATCTGCCGAGATGACATAGATGATCTCACCATTGTCCGGATCGACCGAGACCTGCACATCCGGGTGGGTCAGTGGGATCTCTATGCCGACCTGACCGTTGGACTGGTAAAAGGACACCGTGAAATCCGCCGGATCCTCGCTGGGTGACAAGGCCACCTCAAGGAATTCGGACACGCCCGACGATGCGGCATAGGCGTTGGAATAATGGAGTTCACTGATACGGGCCATTGGGTCTTCCAATAATTACATCCGTAAAAAATGAATGCCGATTTTGTTAAAATTAAGGAAAATTAACCCTTTTTCTTCCCCATCACAAAATCAGCGCAACCGCATAAAAAAACCCGCCGGATTACTCCGACGGGTTTCAACTGTCAAAACAGACAGATTTTTTTAAGGCTTAGGCAGCCAGTGCGGCCTGCGCTTGTGCAACGATTGCACCAAACGCTTCGGGCTCATGCACGGCCAGATCAGCCAGAACCTTACGGTCAACTTCGATACCGGCCAGGGTCAGACCATTGATGAAGCGCGAATATGTCAGCGCCTCGTCATGGCTGCGGACAGCTGCATTGATACGCTGGATCCACAGAGCGCGGAAATTCCGCTTCCGGTTCTTACGGTCACGGGTTGCATATTGGTTGGCCTTATCGACGGCCTGGCGCGCGACCTTAAAGGTGCTCTTGCGGCGGCCATAATAACCTTTTGCAGCCTTGATGACTTTTCTGTGACGGGCGTGAGTGACGGTACCACCTTTAACGCGGGACATAGCTCAGATCTCCTCTTAACGATCGTAGGGCATGTAGCCCTTGACGGTTTTTGCGTCGGGCTTGGACAGGGTGGTGGTGCCGCGGGCATCACGGATGAATTTCGTGGTACGCTTGATCATACCGTGGCGTTTGCCGGCCTGACCTGCTTTTACCTTACCGCTAGCGGTAACCTTAAAGCGCTTCTTTGCGCTCGACTTTGTCTTCATTTTGGGCATTTCCGTCTCCTTCAATGCGGGTTCGCAATACACACGACTCGGCATGCCACTTAGCCGGACGCGCGAACAGAACGGCCATTTAGAAGCAGACGCCCCCGATGACAACCCCAAAAGACACTGCACCGTCGCAAACAAGGGAGAAACAGCGAACCGAATGCAGGAGTGCTGTATCGGCACGACACAACCGAATGTCTCTCTGAATTAGATCACCGAACACCCGCTTCCCCAGAATCCAGGACAAGACGACCGGTGTAGACATTTAACATGTCCGTCGTCAGGGTTTTTGGAACCAATGGCAGCTTAAACTAAGAGAGTATCTGGCTCATCTGGTTGGT
>NZ_JAHHIR010000034.1 GCF_018678075.1 Epibacterium ulvae
CGTAAGACGTTCGAAGCGCGACGCTTGCATCACCGCCAGCGTGCCGCATAATGCAACCAACCAGATGAGCCAGATACTCTCTTAGTTTAAGCTGCCATTGGTTCCAAAAACCCTGACGACGGACACCTCGGTAGTCGATAAAACGAACATGTTTTACAAGTTCAACTTCTTCCCACCCCGCCTTCATAGCAGCCCCCGAATGGTGGCCAGCAGGTCTGCGCTCTCGTTATCCAGCGCGGCGATTTCATCCATGATCTCGGCAGGGTCGCGCAAGGGGGCTTCTTCGGGTGTGTTCGAGTTTTTCACCGAGAGGTCATAGGCGTCATCCAGCGTGGAAATATCCAGCGACCATGATTGATCGCTGTCGGCAAAGCTTGCTTGCAGATCAACAAATTCCTTCAGGTCATTGTCATTGAGCGGATTGGTCTTGCCCATGTTGCGCGGTTTGCCATCGGCGGATTTGGGCTCGAGCTGGTAAAACCATGTGTTATGCGTCGGCGCGCCTTTTTCAAAGAACAGCACAACGGTTTTCACCCCCGCGCCGAGGAAGGTGCCAGAGGGGCAATCGAGCACGGTGTGCAGGTTGCACGATGTCAGCAGTTCCTTGCGCAGCGCCTTGGACGCGTTGTCAGAATTGCTGAGGAAGGTGTTTTTGATAACAATCGCGGCGCGCCCACCAGCTTTGAGATGTTTGATGAAATGTTGCAGGAACAGGAAGGCTGTTTCACCGGTTTTGATCGGGAAGTTCTGCTGCACCTCCGCGCGTTCCTTGCCGCCAAAAGGCGGGTTGGCAAGGATCACATCGTGGCGATCCTTTTCCTGCACATCGCGGATGTTCTCGGACAAGGTATTGGTGTGGATGATGTTGGGCGTCTCGATGCCGTGCAAGATCATGTTCATGATCGCGATCACTTAGGCGAGCGATTTTTTCTCCCGACCATAGAAGGTGCTGGTTTGCAGGGTTTTGAGTTGCGTGGTGGTCAGATCGCCCAGTTCGTGGCGCATATAGTCATGCGCCTCACACAAGAAGCCCGCAGAGCCCACCGCGCCATCATAAACGGTTTCGCCAATTTACGGCTTCACCACTTGGATCATGGCGCGGATCAGCGGGCGCGGCGTGTAGTATTCACCACCATTGCGCCCCGCATTGCCCATGTTTTTGATCTTGGCCTCATAGAGGTGGGAAAGCTCGTGCTTTTCCTTTTGCGAGCGGAACCGCAGGCTGTCCATCAGTTCCAGCGCATCGCGCAGTGAATAGCCGCTTTGGAATTTGTTTTTGATCTCGCCAAAGATTTCACCGATTTTATACTCGATGGTGTCCGGCCCTGAGGCTCGCTGCTTGAAGCCTTGCAGGTAGGGGAACAGATCGGTGTTGACGTATTGGATCAGGTCATCGCCGGTGAGCGCATTGTCATGGTCAAACGTGCCATCGGATTTTTTGGGCGCGGCCCATTTGGACCAATGGTGCGCGGGGTCGATGATATAGGCGTAAGCCTTGCCCACAAGTTCCGATTCAAGTGAGCGTTCATGTTCGAGGTCATCGAGATATTTGAGGAACAGCATCCAAGAGGATTGTTCGGTGTAGTCCAGTTCGGTGGTGCAGCCTGCTTCTTTCCACAGGACGTCATCGATATTCTTAAATGCTTGCTCAAACATGCGTTTTTTATTCTTCCTGACAGACTTTTCGCCGCCTTGATATTCCCACCGAGGAATCATACAGAATCCGCCCTGCCTTGCATAGCGGTAATGTTATGAAGCATCCGCGCAATAACTTGTACCACTATGTTTTTTCTGGCTTATTTCAAGATACTCGCGACACCTAAATCGCTTCAGACCAGCCAGAAGGTGTTGATTTGAGAGCCAAGAAATATTTACCAATAAGTTATGTTCGTTGGATCTAGATCGCCACATTTGAAGGCTGGATAAGTAAGGTGAAATTTATGAGCGTAGATGGTTCGCGCTACTCGGTTCTAACCCACAACGACAAGTTTGCGGTATCGATTAGCCATTTGAACTATCTAACAGTTCATATCTCGACGGGAGCCTTAAGTACCCTGAAACGTCTTCACCTTACGGGAAAAGTCAATTTTTCAGTTGACGATGCGTTAGCGTGGGCCATCCAGCACGAGCTGCACCACTTGGAACTTGGACATTTTGAACTACCGGATGGCGTGCCAGTGTTGAACCTTGTGTCGCGGGCGTCAGAGCCAGTGAGACCATTTGCAAGTATTCCTCAAGCGGATTGGCCGGATGTGTCACCATGTTTAGAGCTACAGGCTGATCACGAAGCCATAGAGATGGTGTTGGGCGGTTTCGACGCCTCTGATTGGTCTGGCTTGCGTGAACTTGCCTCTAGTATTTCGGCGGTGATGGTCTTGATCGAAAAAGCCGACGAGGATCTTGAGGGCGAACACTCAACCCACCCCAAGGCGGCGACGCGGATTTTTCAATTACTGGGGCACATCAGTGAAATGTGGGCGATTAAACATCAGCTTTCGGGGCGAGAACTACCGTCAGACGATCTGATCCGGTCTTTTTCAAGCGACGTGATTTTGCCCGCCTATTTTGACGCCATTTCTTTGGCCAATGCTGCTGAGGTAACAAACATAGCCAAGGACTTGGGGGAACCAGATATCTTTTTCTCGGATATTGCCCGCGCCAAGCTGGGTGACTGGGACGCTTTGCAGACCGTCGGTGCAAAGGAATGGGCGCGCCTCAAGCCGTTGAATGAAAAGCTGCTTCCCATTTTGCCGTATTATGCGGATGCCACGTGAACACTAATTACATGCCATTCGACTGTCTCGGATGGTGTGGGGATCGTGTCCAAATCTGGAAGATCATCACCAGTTTGCGATGTGATGACCACAAACTGATGTGGTCCAGTGTCACGCTGCTCAACCAGTGGATCGGGCGTGCCATCGAACTGTATGGGCAAGAGACCATCGCCCTCAGCAATACGTGCCGTCATAGATCCATCATCACAAAGCGGGATCGGATGCCATTGACCTTTGTAGATCTGATAGGCCTGCGCATACCTCCCACCCTTGCATTCAATCTGAAGGCAGAACTTCTCGCCAAGGCGTAAGGTGTCGTCGGGTTTTACGGTTTGGCGTGCGCGTTCTACCAACCCAAGGGACGACGGCTTAAACTTCACCGAGCGCAATTGCCCACGAACGGCATGCTCATCAAGAAACTGCCCCCATGCATCTGTATTCGGTTGCGGGAATAGATCCGCCGCAAATTGGTGCCCCAACTCTGGATGATGGTTGGCAATCCAGCCATGGATCAGCTTCGCGTAAGACCTCCTGATTTTGCCCCTGCGGAAGGTGGACATGTAGTCTGTGCCCATCAATGCCTTGCGGCCAAGGGCGGCGTCCATGATCGCTTCAACCGTTGTGTCGCTTGCATCTGCAACCGAACGCGTCGCCACATAAAGCTGTTTGCGTTGGTCTTCGCTGGCCTTCAACCAATCAATATCCACAAGAAAATTCCCAAACACGAATACCCGTTTATACCCGCACTCTGCCTCGTGATGCGCGCGCGTGACCAGCCTAATCTTGGGTCAGTCGATACGACACGAACGAATTTCTGCTTTGGGAAATAGGATTTTCATCCTATTATGTTCCACTTACGTTCCTTCACGGTGAAGGTTCGCAAAAAGGAGATCCCCAAAACAGAAAAACGCCAAGAGGCAGAAAGGCAGCACCATGAGTGACATTCCCCCTGAGTTAAATCCCGAGACGGCTCCACCGCGTCTGAGCATCGACTGGGATGCCTATATGCCGTTTTTTGAAGATGAAGGCATCACCGACGCCCAAAAGCGTGAGATGATCGAAGCGCTGTGGTCGATCATGGTCAGCTTTGTGGATCTCGGTTTTGGTGTGCATCCAATCCAGCAGGCCTGTGGACAAGATATTTCTCTTGCACAATTGCCTGTGGCTGATGTGCTAAACTTGGACGGTATCACCACAGAATTGGAAGACGCCGCACGCCCTGAACATGGCGGGCCGCAGAAAGGGAGTCGCTGATGGGAATGAAACAACAAGCCTTAATCTATTGCCGCGTGCCTTCACGCGCGCAAGAAGCCGAAGGGCACGGCCTGCAATCACAAGAAACCCGTTGTCGTGAGTTTGCGGCAAACAAGGGTTATGAAGTCGCGGCGGTGTTTCCAGATACCATCACAGGCGGTGGCGATTTTATGAAACGTCCCGGCATGATGGCGTTGCTGTCCTTCCTTGATGCGCAGCCAGATCAAAAGTTTGTGGTGATCTTTGATGATCTCAAACGCTTTGCCCGTGATACGCGGTTCCACCTTGATCTGCGTGAAGCCTTTCGCAAACGCGGGGCAAGTATCGAATGCCTGAACTTTAAATTTGATGACACGCCTGAAGGTGAGTTTATCGAAACCATCATGGCGGCCCAAGGCGCGCTTGAGCGCAAACAAAATGGGCGGCAAGTGGCGCAAAAGATGAAGGCGCGGATGCAAAACGGCTATTACACCTTCTCAGCGCCCTTTGGGTATCGCTACGACAAATTGCGGGAGCATGGCAAAATGCTCGTCCGTGACGAACCCAAGACCAGCATCATTCAAGAAGCGCTAGAGGGATACGCGAGCGGGCGTTTCTCCAATCAGGTTGATATTCGCAACTTCCTCAGCACCAAGCCAGAGTTCCCCAAGGGAAAAAATGGATTGGTGCGCCAACAGGAGATTACTCGGCTTCTGGATCGCGAGGTCTATTGCGGATTGATCAGCTATGCGCCTTGGGGGCTTTCAAGGATCAAGGGGCACCATGAGCCAATAATCTCGACTGAAACCTTCTGGCGCATTCAAGAACGCCGGAAAGACCGTGCTATTGCTCCGGCGCGTAAAAACATCGGAGAGGACTTTGCCTTGCGTGGCTTCGCAGTTTGTCACGGCTGTGACGCCCCCCTCCGGTCCTGCTAGTCAAAGGGAAAAACCAAACGCCACCCCTATTATCTGTGTCAGACCAAAGGCTGCGAAAGCTATGGAAAGTCGATCCGCCGTGACAAACTCGAAGGTGACGTTGGCGACATTCTTCGCCAACTTGAGCCAAGCCCCAGCCTATTTGCCATGGCCAATGACATGTTTCGCGATGCATGGGACATCCGGGGCGCACAATTGGCGCAAGAGGCCAAAACCTTTGATCATCAGATTGCTGAGACACAAAAGCAAATCGATGCCCTGCTAGACAGAATTGTCGAAACCGACAATATCACGGTGATCAAAGCATACGAGAAAAAAATCGATACTCTCGAAAAAGCGAAGATCGTCCTGCAAGAAAAGCGGGCCAAACCGGCCCCTTCAACGCGTGACTATAGAGCCTCGCTAGAACTCTCCCTGAACTTCCTCTCAAAGCCTTGGAAACTATGGGAAAGCGGCAATATTAATCTGCGCAGAACAGTGCTGAAACTGGCATTTTCAGACCGTCTTTCATACTGTCGAGAAACAGGTGCTAGAACACCCCAATTATCCATGCCTTTCAAGGCGCTTCAGGTGTCTTGGGGAGTAATGGTGGGTCGTGAGAGGCTCGAACTCCCGACATCTTCGGTGTAAACGAAGCGCTCTACCAACTGAGCTAACGACCCGGTGAGGGCGGACTTAAAGAATGGCGTGGGGGAGCGCAAGAGGCCAAATACAGTTTTCTCGAAAAAATTTTCAAGTCTCGCGCAGCACTGTTTCAGCGCCATTTTCCAAGACATAGATACAACCCTGCTCATTCGACAGGGCCGCCATCTCTGCCCGGCTTAAGCCACAGACGATCCCCCGCAGGATCTGCCCCCATAGCCCATGTGCCACCAGAACAGTGGGACATTCCAAACGATCCAATGTTGCCTGCACCCGCCCGGCAAAAGTCTCAAACCCCTCCCCGCCTGGCGCTTCGCAAAACAGATCCAACACTTTGGGACAGGCCGCCGAAATGTCGGGATACGTCTGCGCAATCTCATTCAGGGTCAGCCCCTCAAACGCGCCTGCCTGCGCCTCAGCTAGCAGGGCATCGGTGACAAAGGGGTGCGTGCCCAATGCGATCTTGGCGGTTTGCTGCGCCCGTCGCAGCGGCGACACCAAACAGGGCGGCGCGTCGTGATCTAGGATCGGCGCAAGCAAACGGGCCTGCTGATGGGCGTGGCTCACCCCCATTTCGGTCAGATCCGATTCCATCTGCCCCTGAACCCGGTGTTCGGCGTTCCAAAATGTCTGCCCGTGGCGCAGAAACCAGATTTTGGGATAATGCGTCATGGGGGGCCTCCGACGTTTGGTGCCCACCACCGCTACAGCGCGCCGCGTCCCAGTGCAATCAATGTCATGAGTTCGGTACATTTTGACACGGACGTCTCGTCAAGGACGGTCGAGGGCGGCTGGCAATGCAAACAGGAATGGTGGGTCGTGAGAGGCTCGAACTCCCGACATCTTCGGTGTAAACGAAGCGCTCTACCAACTGAGCTAACGACCCGTGCGGCGGGGTTTAGCGACAGAATTATGAAGGCGCAAGTGGCCTTTGCAAGAAAATGCACATTTTTTCGGATCTAAACCTTAGGCAAGCTGTTTCGGCGGATCATCGTCCGCAAAGAGAAGCTGGAGCGCGTGTTGCGAATGCCGGGAACTCGCATCAATTGCTGTTCCAGAAAGCGGTCAAAATGAGTGAGATCACGCGCCACCACGCGCAACAGCATATCCCGCGTCCCGGTCATCAGGTGGCATTCCATCACCTGCTCAAAGGGGCGCACGGCGGCCTCAAAGGCTTGCAGCGCCTGGGCGCTTTGCTGTTCCAGCTCAACCTCGACAAAGATGGTGACCGTCAGGCCCAGCTTTTCGGGATCAACACGGGCGCCGTACCCCTCAATGACGCCTTGATCTTCCAAAGCAGCCACCCGGCGCGCACAGGGCGTCGGCGACAGGCCGACCTTGTCTGACAGATCTGCCATGGTGATGCGCCCGTCTTCTTGCAAAGCGCGCAAAATCTTGTGATCGATTGAATCCATGCAGGTTTTCCCTAAAAAATGGCCATTCACGCAAACAATACTCCAATATAGGTACGAACGAAGACCTATTTTGGAGAAAACATGTGATCTACAGCCCTTAGACTGGCGTTCAACTCAACAGGAGAGCCACATGCAAGTGACCCCAGTCCCAAGCGAAACACACGAAGTCATCTACCGTGTCAGCGATGCAGAAACCGGGCTTTTGGGGTTTATTGCGATCCATTCCACTACATTGGGTCCTGCTGCGGGCGGTTTGCGCATGCGCCCCTATGACAGTGTTGAGGATGCGCTGCTGGACGTAAAACGTCTGAGCGAGGGGATGACCTTCAAAAACGCCGCCGCGGGCCTGTCGCTTGGTGGTGGCAAAGCGGTGATCATCGGCGACCCTGGCACCCAGAAAACACCCGAGTTGTTGCGTGCGTTCGCCCGCACGATCCAGTCACTGGGCGGCACCTATATCACGGCTGAGGATATGGGGATGACTCCCGCTGATATGGCGATCCTTGCGACCGAGACCGCCTTTGTTGCGGGGCTCACCGAAGGGGAATTTGCCAGTGGCGATCCCTCCCCCATCACCGCGCGCGGCATCTTCAACGCGATCCGCACCACATGGGCCCATAAACATGGCTCTGACGCTTTGACGGGCGTCACCGTGTCCGTCCAAGGTCTGGGCAATGTGGGATGGCACCTGTGCGAATATCTGCACGACGCAGGCGCGCAACTGGTGGTGACCGACGTGGACGCAGGCCGGGTGCAAAAGGCGCAAAGCCAATTTAACGCCCGCGCTGTCGCCATTGATGAGATCTACGCCGCCGAGGCCGACATCTTTGCCCCCTGCGCCATCGGAGGCATCCTGAACGCGCAGACCGTTCCAATGCTCAAAGTCAGCGTGGTGGCGGGTGGTGCCAACAACCAGCTTGCCACCGACCAGGACGCTGGACGGTTGCATGCACGCGGCATTCTGTATGCGCCTGATTTTGTTGCCAATGGCGGCGGCATTATCAATGTCGCCACAGAAGTAGAGAAAATTCGCGATCGCAGATCCTTTGTGGCCGCGAAACTGCAAGCGCTTGATGAGACGTTGAAAAACACGCTCGACCAAGCGTCCAAACGTGATGTCAGCCCGGCTGACGTCGCAATTGCGACGGTAGAGGCGCAAATGGCAGCACAAGCCGCTTGAACCATCGCGTGTCCTTCCGTAGAAGGCGCGCGCTACCTGTCGCACACTATGCTGCCCAGGCAGCCAATCATCCAGTTGGGGAAAACATTAAAACGCCAATACAAGGCGGCCTAAACAATTAGGACAACTGCAAAGGGCGGCCCCATAGGCCGCCCTTTTTCAATTCAGAACCACACAGCGATCCAAGATCACATGGGTACCCGCGCTTAGTGCGCTGTGGCACCTTGGCCGGTTCCTTTGTTCTCCAAAGCGGCCTGGGCGGCGGCGGCCTCTTCAGCCTCCTCATCCCATTCGATCGCCTCGGGTGTTGCGGTCAGCGCGATTTTCAGAACTTCGGACACGTGGCTCACTGTGATGATGTTCAGCCCCTCTTTGACATTGTCAGGGATCTCCGGCAGGTCTTTGGCGTTTTCCTCCGGGATCAGCACAGTTTTGATGCCGCCACGTAGGGCCGCCAACAGCTTCTCCTTCAGACCGCCAATGGCCAGCGCGTTACCACGCAACGTGACCTCACCGGTCATTGCAATATCCTTACGCACCGGGATCTGGGTCAGGACCGACACGATAGAGGTCACCATGGCCAAGCCCGCGCTTGGGCCATCTTTTGGCGTGGCCCCTTCGGGCACGTGCACGTGGATATCGACCTTGTCAAATTTGGGTGGCTTCACACCGATCTGAGGCGAAATAGAGCGCACATAGGACGACGCCGCCTCAATCGACTCCTTCATCACATCACCCAGTTTCCCGGTGGTCTTCATCCGACCCTTGCCCGGCAGGCGCAGCGCCTCGATGGACAAGAGCTCACCCCCAACCGAAGTATAGGCAAGACCGGTCACAACGCCGACCTGATCTTCTTTTTCGGCCAGACCAAAGCGGTACTTGGGCACGCCCAGGAAATCATCCAGATTATCCGGTGTGACGGTCACGCTTTCAGCTTCCTTTTTGACAATCTTGGTCAGTGATTTCCGCGCCACTTTGGCAATCTCACGCTCCAGGTTCCGCACGCCCGCCTCGCGGGTGTAGGTGCGGATGATATCGGTCAGCGCCTCTTCTTTCAGTTCAAACTCCTTGGCCTTCAGACCGTGGTTTTTGACCTGTTTGGAAATCAGGTGCTGCTTGGCGATCTCACGCTTTTCGTCTTCGGTGTAGCCCGACAGCGGAATGATCTCCATCCGGTCCATCAGCGGGCCCGGCATGTTGTAGCTGTTCGAGGTGGTCAGGAACATCACGTTCGAGAGGTCGTATTCCACCTCCAGATAGTGATCCATAAAGGTGTTGTTCTGTTCCGGATCCAACACTTCCAACATTGCCGAGGCCGGATCGCCGCGGAAATCTTGACCCATCTTGTCGATTTCATCCAACAGGATCAGCGGGTTGGTGGTTTTGGCTTTTTTCAGCGCCTGAATGATCTTGCCCGGCATCGACCCGATATAGGTCCGACGGTGGCCGCGGATCTCAGACTCGTCGCGCACGCCGCCCAAGGCGATACGAATGAATTCGCGCCCGGTGGCTTTGGCAACCGATTTACCCAGCGAGGTTTTACCAACGCCCGGAGGGCCAACAAGGCACAGGATCGGGCCTTTCAGCTTGGCTGACCGTTGCTGTACCGCAAGATATTCGACAATGCGCTCTTTGACTTTGTCCAAACCATAGTGGTCCTGATCAAGGATCTCTTCGGCGCGGCCCAGATCCTTTTTGACGCGGGATTTGGTGCCCCACGGGATCGACAGCATCCAGTCCAGATAGTTGCGCACCACGGTGGCCTCGGCCGACATGGGCGACATGTTCTTGAGCTTCTTCAGCTCAGCATCAGCCTTTTCGCGCGCTTCTTTGGAGAGCTTGGTGGCCGCGATCTTTTCTTCCAGTTCGGCAACTTCGCCAGCCCCTTCTTCGCCGTCGCCCAGCTCCTTCTGAATGGCCTTCATCTGCTCATTCAGATAATACTCGCGCTGCGTCTTCTCCATCTGGGATTTGACGCGGGTCTTGATCTTCTTTTCGACCTTCAGCACGGACATCTCGCCCTGCATCAGACCGTAGACCTTCTCAAGGCGCTCGCTCACGGACAGTGTTTCCAGCAGCTCTTGCTTGCGGTCCACTTCGATGCCCAGATGGCCGGACACCAGATCCGCCAGCTTTGCAGGCTCGGCGGTTTCACCCACGGCCGCCAGAGCTTCTTCGGGGATGTTCTTGCGCACTTTGGCGTAGCGCTCGAACTCATCGCCAACCGTGCGCACCAGCGCCTCGGTTGTGGTCATGTCGCCGGGGATCTCGGTCAGCGCTTCGACGCGCGCCTCAAAGAAATTCTCATTCTCGAGGTATTCGGTGATCTGAACCCGCGCCTGACCTTCGACCAGAACTTTGACGGTTCCGTCGGGCAGTTTCAGCAGCTGCAGCACATTGGCAAGCACGCCGATCTCATAGATGCCATCAGATTCCGGATCGTCCTCAGAAGGGTCAACCTGGCTGGACAGCAGGATTTGTTTGTCATCCGCCATCACCTCTTCCAACGCGCGCACCGATTTATCACGGCCAACGAAAAGCGGCACGATCATGTGTGGGAACACAACGATGTCGCGCAGCGGCAGAACAGGATAGGAGGAATTGAGTGGCTCTTGCATACTCGGTCCTTTGTTTGGCAAGACGGTCCGGCCCCGATCGTGGCAGCCCTGTCCGTCTCCTCTTTGGAGCTTTTTATGTGGTCAGATGGTCCGTCGTTTTCAAGCCATCTGGGTTACCCTCCACATTGCCCGCAGGTCGCGGCGATCACAAGAGCACTTTTGATGAGAAGGTCAGCGAAAGCTTAAGAGGCGTGTTTGCGCCCAAAGTTTAAGGCCTGCGTCACAGGGGTTGCACGCCGCGTCTGTGAGCGAAAGAATGACACTCCAACCGTCAAAACATCTAAAATACGAGCAAAAATTGAAATATTAACAACTGTTAATTTTCGGAAACTATTGACCACAATAGGACCACGGAAACTCTGTTTTTTCCGATTTTGTTGACCAGTAGCGAACGTGAAATGCGTCGCGTGTTTTTTGAAAAACTCAACAAAGTGATCGAGAAAATTCGATATGTTACACAACATGCTTAGTATCGTTGCTGATACAAATCCGACAAAACTTGCAAAGGACCTCTTGGTCATTTCTCATTTGATGTCGTTGGCGTTGGGACTGGGAACAGTCCTTTTGACGGATCTTCATATACTACGCCACGCCTTTCGCCCCCTCGACAAAAGCGACACAGATCTGATCAAACGCGCACACAAAGTCATCACCGTGGCGCTTTGGGGGCTTTGGATCACCGGGCTGGGGTTGTTTTACCTCAAAACGAACGGCGATCTGGCAGCTGCATCTCCCAAATTGTGGGCGAAACTGGCAACTGTCACCCTGCTGACGGCAACCGCAATAGGTATGGCGCGCGTTGCTGTGCCCATCGTGACCGCCGTCGTGGGGCAACGCCTCATCGACTTGGGGCTCGGGAAAAAGCTGATGCTTGCCAGTTTTGCTGCAATGTCTGCGGCAGGCTGGTTGACCGCCTTATTGCTGGGCGGGGCCGAGACGACGCGCACCGCAGATTTCACCACCCTTGGCACCATTCTTGCGACCAGTTTTGGATTGGCCCAGCTGATCAGTTGCAGTTCTGTTGTCCTGACGCATTTTCTTCCGTCTCTGCGTCAAAGCCGGGTCATGTCGTAAATATCCTGCACCACTCAATCGTTGGCGCGCATTGGGCCGACAATTGGTATTGCTCCGGGGCTTAGTCGTCGACCAAGGCCATGCTTGTATGCGTGACGTTGGACAAAACTACGCCTCGGAGGCTTCCATAGCCCTTCAGCGGCTTACGACGGCTCGATGTCGCCCTGCGCGCGCATGGCATGAAAATCCGCTTCCCAGACCTCAAACGTACCGGCAGCAATCGCATCGCGCATTTCTTGCATGATCTGCTGAAAGTAGTGGAGGTTGTGCCAGGTCAACAACATGCCCGAGATCATCTCGTTTGAGCGGAACACGTGATGCAGATAGGCGCGGCTGTATTTGGAACAGGCGGGGCAGCTGCAATTTTCATCCAACGGGCGCGGATCATCGGCGTGGCGGGCGTTTTTGATATTGATCTGCCCCCGGCGCGTCCAGGCCTGCCCGGTACGCCCCGAACGGGACGGCAGGACACAATCCATCATATCAATACCGCGTTTGACGGCACCGACGATATCATCCGGTTTGCCAACCCCCATCAGATAGCGGGGCTTGTCCTGCGGCAGAAAGTCCGGCGCATATTCCAGGCAGCCAAACATCGCCTCCTGCCCTTCGCCAACCGCAAGGCCACCGATGGCATAGCCTTCAAAGCCAATATCAGTCAGCGCTTTGGCGCTTTCCTCACGGAAGTCTTTTTCCAACCCGCCTTGCATAATGCCAAACAGCGCATGGCCGGGGCGGTCACCAAAGGCCACACGCGACCGTTCCGCCCATCGCATCGACAGGCGCATGCTCTCGGCGATCCGGTCACGGTCAGCAGGCAAGGCCGGGCATTCATCAAAACACATGACAATGTCTGACCCCAACAACCGCTGGATCTCCATCGAGCGTTCCGGCGTCAGTTCATGTTTGGAGCCATCGATGTGGGATTTGAACGTCACGCCGTGTTCTGTCAGCTTGCGCAATCCCGCCAGCGACATGACCTGGAACCCACCGCTGTCGGTCAGGATCGGCCGCTCCCAGTTCATGAACTTGTGCAGCCCACCCAGCCGGTCAATCCGCTCAGCCGTGGGGCGCAGCATCAGGTGATAGGTATTGCCCAACAGGATATCGGCTCCCGTTTCGCGAACGCTTTCCGGCATCATCGCCTTCACTGTGGCGGCGGTGCCCACGGGCATAAAGGCGGGCGTGCGAATATCTCCGCGCGGCGTATTGATAACACCGGTGCGCGCCTTGCCGTCGGTTGCGTTCAGGGTAAATCCGAAGTCCTGTGCCATCTTATCCGTTCCCACATGGTCCAAGGACGCTTCCTTACGAAGAGAATGCCCCTTTGCCAAGGCCACACAATTGTAGTGATGCCGCGAAATGCCTATATTATTGCCACATTTCACGGTAATCCGTTGTGGAAACTTAAAAAGTTCTTTTGGAGGAGCCCATCTCAATGGAGCAGCTCATTATTGATATCTTGTCGCAGAACGTCGTTTTTATCGTTGCGGCCGTTGTCATTATTATCATCATCTTCCGCGGGGTGCGAATTGTCCCGCAGTCGCAGAAATTCGTGGTCGAACGATTTGGCCGCCTGCATGCGGTGCTTGGCCCCGGTATCAACTTCATTATCCCGTTTCTGGATAATGTGGCGCACAAGATCTCGATCCTGGAACGCCAGCTGCCCAATGCCTCGCAGGATGCGATCACCAAGGACAACGTGCTGGTGCAAATCGACACTTCGGTGTTCTACCGCATTCTTGAACCGGAAAAGACCGTGTACCGGATCCGCGATGTTGACGGGGCCATTGCCACCACGGTTGCCGGGATTGTCAGAGCCGAGATCGGCAAAATGGATCTGGATGAGGTGCAATCCAACCGCTCGCAGCTGATCAATCGCATTCAAGAGGCGGTCGAAGACGCGGTTGACGATTGGGGCATCGAAGTCACCCGCGCCGAGATCTTGGATGTGAACCTCGACCAAGCCACCCGTGACGCCATGTTGCAGCAGCTCAACGCCGAACGCGCCCGCCGTGCCCAAGTGACCGAGGCCGAAGGGCTAAAGCGCTCTGTCGAGCTGTCCGCCGACGCCGAACTCTATGCAGCCGAGCAATCCGCCAAGGCCCGCCGGATTGAGGCCGACGCCGAAGCTTACGCCACCGAAGTCGTTGCTAAAGCGATCAAGGAAAACGGCATCGAGGCCGCCCAATATCAGGTCGCCCTGAAACAGGTGGAATCGCTCACGGCACTGGGTCAGGGCGAAGGCAAACAGACCATCGTGGTCCCTGCCCAAGCGCTGGAAGCCTTTGGGGATGCGTTCAAACTGCTGAAAGGAGCCAAGTGATGCCCGATGCATTTTGGCAAATCTGGTGGATCTGGGGCGTTGCCGCGCTGGTTCTGGTTGGCGTCGAAATACTGGTGCCCGGCTTTATCGCGCTGGGGTTCGGCATCGGGGCGGCCATCATCGCGGCCCTGTTCTTCGTAGTGCCCGAAACGACGGTGGCACCGTCTCTGCTGGCCTTGCTCTTTGCCATCCTGTCCTTGGCTGCATGGCTTGTGCTGCGCCGGGTCTTTTCCCTGCCCACGGGACAGGTGAAAAAATTCGACCACGATATCAACGATTGATGTAACATCACGCACAGACGCGCAGCCACGGGCCAAGGAAAACACCCCACGGCTGCGTGATCTGGCCTGCCCCCTCTGGACGCACCGGCTCAGGTTCCCTATATATTCTGTCGGATTACACTCGAGGCCCAAATGACCAACACAACTGAACCGATGGAAGGCACGCCGCTGATCGCGCCTTCAACCGTGAGCCATTCGCTGTATGACGCGGTGGTTGCTGCCTGTCGTTCGGTCTATGACCCTGAAATCCCTGTCAATATCTATGACCTCGGATTGATCTACACGATCGATATCTCCGACGAAAACGACGTCAAAGTCATCATGACCTTGACCGCGCCGGGCTGCCCGGTTGCGGGCGACATGCCGGGTTGGATCGTGGATGCGGTCTCTCCGGTGGATGGAATCAAAAGCGTTGACGTCGAACTGACCTGGGAGCCACCCTGGGGCATGGAAATGATGTCCGACGAGGCGCGCCTCGAATTGGGCTTTATGTAACCTTCCCGTGACTTGAAGCTTCGTCCTTGCGACCCTACGTTTAAAGACAGAGCTACATTGGAGATCAAAAATGTTCGGCATTCCCGGCAAACAAGCTGTGACCATGACGCCCCGCGCCGCCGCGCAGATTTCCAAATTGATGGAAAAAGACGGCCGCGCCGGTCTGCGGATTGGTGTCAAAAAAGGCGGTTGCGCCGGCATGGAATATACCATGGAGTATGTGGATACCGCCGACCCTAATGACGAAGTTGTAGAACAGGACGGGGCGCGCATCCTGATCGCGCCCATGGCGCAGATGTTTCTGTTCGGAACCGAGATCGACTATGAAATCTCGCTCTTGGAAGCCAGCTTCAAGTTCAACAACCCTAACGTCGCCGAGGCGTGCGGTTGTGGTGAATCCATTAGCTTTAGCGTGCCCGGTCGCGAATAATAGGCTAACACAACAGGCTGCGGCTATTTCAACAATTGTGAGCTCTGCGGCACGGTGCTATCTACTGCCGTTGTAACGGGTAAGGGAGATAACCGATATGGCGCGTAAGATTGCAGCTGGCAATTGGAAGATGAACGGTACAGGCGCTGCCTTGGCAGAGCTAAAAGCAATTGCAGAGGCAACCCGTGACAGCGCTGCTGAGGTTCTGATCTGCCCCCCCGCCACATTGGTTCACGCAGCCGCAACCACCATGTCGGGTGCGAATGTCGCCATCGGCGGACAGGACTGCCACGCCGTAACATCCGGTGCCCATACCGGTGATGTCAGCGCCGAAATGCTCAAAGACGCCGGTGCCAGCGCGGTGATTGTCGGCCATTCCGAACGCCGCACCGACCATGGTGAAACCGACATCACAGTGCGTGCCAAAACCGAAGCCGCCCAGAACACCGGTCTGCTCGCCGTTGTCTGCATTGGTGAGACGTTGGATGAACGCGAAGCGGGCGACACGTTGAAAGTGGTCGGCACGCAATTAGCAGGCTCCCTACCCAACAGCATCACTGATGAGAACACCGTCGTGGCCTATGAACCCGTCTGGGCTATTGGCACTGGCAAGGTTCCGACGCTGGAACAAATCGGCGAAGTGCATGACTTCTTGCGTGCGGAACTGGTGGCCCGCTTTGGTGCGGACATCGGCAATGCCATTCCTCTGCTTTACGGCGGCTCGGTCAAACCCAGCAACGCGGCTGAGATCTTTGCGGTCTCCAACGTCGACGGCGCGCTTGTGGGTGGCGCGAGCCTCAAAGCCGCCGATTTCGGCCCCATCGTTGCCGCTCTGTCACAGGCTTAAATCCATACGAAAAAGGCACCAGTACTGGCGCCTTCTTACGTTATCTCAGATGGCCCGCTGGTTTTTCCAGCGGGCCTTTGTGTTAGTGGGTCACAATCTCCGGCCCCATAAAGTGGTTGGGCAAGAAGGTTGAAATCACCGGCACATAGGTGATCAGGATCAGGAAGACGAACAGCACCGCCAGGAAGGGTAACGCCGCGCGCACAACGCTCATCATCGGCATGCCCGCCACGCCCGAGGTCACAAAGAGGTTCAGACCTACCGGCGGCGTGATCATCCCGATTTCCATGTTCACCACCATGATGATGCCCAGGTGGATCGGATCAATGCCCAGCTCAATGGCAATCGGGAACACCAATGGTGCTACGATGACCAACAGACCCGATGGCTCCATGAACTGGCCGCCGATCAGCAGGATGATATTCACAACGATCAGGAACATCACCGGACCAAAGCCTGCCGACAACATCGCATTGGCAATTTGCTGCGGCACTTGCTCATCTGTCAGCACGTGTTTCAGGATCAACGCGTTCGCAATCACAAACAGCAGGGTCACGGTCAACTTGCCGGCTTCAAACAGCGTGTGTTTGGTGTCCGGGTGCACAAAGGCGGTGATCAGCGCCAGCGGCTTTTTGATCAGCGGCGTTTTCGGCGCATCGTCACCGTTGGAAAGCGGCCCCATGTCCTTGTAAACAAAGGACGCAATCAGGAAGGCATAGACCGCCGCCACCGCTGCAGCCTCGGTCGGGGTAAAGATACCGCCGTAGATACCGCCCAGAATGATCACGATCAGGAACAGACCCCAGCCTGCGTCCTTGGCCGAGGCAAAGACCTCTCCCCAACCGTGCCATTCGCCTTTTGGCAGGTTCTTGACCTTGGCCATCACATAGATGGTGACCATCAGGAACAGACCCGCCAGCAGACCCGGAATAACACCAGCCAGGAACATCCGCCCCACCGACACTTCCACCGCTGCCGCATAGACAACCATCACGATGGAGGGCGGGATCAAAATGCCCAGGGTGCCTGCGTTACAGATAACACCGGCGGCGAATTCCTTGGAATATCCCACCTGGCGCATGCCTGCGATCACGATGGAGCCGATGGCCACAACGGTTGCAGGCGAGGACCCCGACAGGGCTGCAAACAACATACAGGCAAAGACACCCGCAATCGCCAGACCACCGGGCAAATGCCCCACGCAGGCGATGGAAAACCGGATGATCCGTTTCGCGACACCGCCCGTAGTCATGAAACTGGAGGCGAGGATAAAGAAGGGGATCGCCAGCAGTGTAAAGTGGCCTTCAAAAGCCTCAAACAACGTCCCCGCCACGCTCGCCAGCGAGCTGTCGGAATAGATCAGCAGGAAGATGGTCGAGCTGAGGCCAAGAGAGACCGCGATCGGCACGCCCAGCAACAACAAGCCAATGACCATCCCAAAGAGAAATACCACGTCCATCAGTCTTGCTCCCTATGCTGGGCTCGCACGGCGTCCAGCTCATCTTCTACTTCATGGCTGGCAACCAGCCGGTCGGCCTGGCCGTGTAGGATCCGCATGGTGGCCTGCGCAAATCGCACAACCAGCAACAACATCGACACGGGCAGCACCACATAGGGCACAACCTTCGGCAGCTTCTCGTAAGCGTCACCATAGTTGATCATCTCTTCCAGAAACCGGAACGCCCCGACCATCGGCACATCCTGCACCTCATAAAAGCTCTGCGAGCGCGCGCTGGTGTTGAACCCGGTTGGGAACCAGCGACCCGAGGTCGGCGGCAGATCGGCAAAGACCGCCCAATAGTCATAAGCGCCCTTGAGCAGCAGCAAGGAGAACACCAGGCAACAGGCGGCGGCAAACAGACCAACGAGGCGGCGCGGACCCGGTGCCAACATGTTCACAATCGCGTCCACGCCCAGATGCGAGTGTTTCTTGACCGCATAGGAAGCCCCCAAAAGGACCAACCACGCAAACAGGAACACGGTTGCCTCCAGTGCCCACAGGATGTTGGAATTAAAGACAAATCGCGCAATGACATTGGCGAATGTCAGGGCTGTCATCAGCCCCAAGATGAGTGCAATCAAAGTCTCTTCGATTGCATCAATAAACCCGGTTGGCCCGGAATGTGCCCCCGACATACGTATCTCCCAAGATTTCAGGAAAGGGATGCGGCACCGTGATCGGTTCGCCGCGAGAGTGAGAGGGGCGCAGATCCCGCCCCTCTGAAGGTTTTAACTGGATTAGAACCCAGCGTTTGCCGCTTGGGCTGCTTCGATCATTTCGGCGCCTACGTCACCCGCGAACTGATCCCAAACAGGCTTCATCGCATCAACCCAGACCGCGCGCTGCGCTTCGTCGAGGCTGCGTACAACGCCGCCCGCTTCGATGATCGCGTCTTTGGCTTCCAGATTGACCTTGGTGGATTCGGAGTTCCGCGTTGCGGTAACTTCGTTCAGGATGGTCAGGAATTGGTCGCGCACATCCGCGTCCAGGCTGTTCAGCCAGTCCACATTGGTCACAACGAGATAGTCCAGAACACCGTGGTTGGTCTCGGTGATGCCGTCCTGCACCTCAAAGAACTTCTTGCCAAAGATGTTGGACCAGGTGTTCTCCTGCCCGTCGACAACGCCCTGCTGTAGCGCGCCGTAAACTTCGGAGAAGGCCATTTTCTGGGGCGAGCCTCCGATGGCTTCCATCTGTGCGACCAGCACGTCAGAAGATTGCACGCGGAACTTCAACCCCTGGGCGTCTTCGGGAGAGACCAGCGGCGTGTTCGCTGACATCTGCTTCATACCATTGTGCCAGAAGGCCAGACCTTGCAGACCACGGCGCTGCATCGAATCCATCATGGTTTGGCCCGCATCAGAGCTTTGGAACGCATCAACCGCATCGATGTTCTTGAACATGAACGGCAGGTCAAACAGGCGGAATTGTTTGGTGAATTTCTCAAATTTCGACAGGGATGGCGCAGCCAGCTGAACATCACCTTGCAGCATCGCTTCGAGCACTTTGTTATCGTTATACAGCGTCGAGTTCGGGAAGACTTCGATGCACATCACACCGTTCATCTCTTCGTTCACGCGTTTTTCCAGCAAAGACGCCGCAATCCCTTTGGGGTGCTTGTCTGTGTTGGTAACATGGCTGAACTTGGCGACGATCTCACCTTCGTCACAAGCTGCAAATGCAGCGCCTGCGGTGGTGGTTAAAGCAACGGCAGTTGCCGCAACAGTAAGGAATTTCATGTTTACCTCCCAATAAAAATCCCTACCTCCGTCGAAACGGAGGCTCGAAGGTAAATCTGTTCGAATGCAGCGCGACTCACAATGCTTGATTCGAACATGTGGGATTCGACGTGAATTCAGCATTATTTTCAAAGACATATTAAATGGGCAGGATCGGCGGAGCTTCGTCCATTTTTTAACCTGTGCGAAAACCCGCACAGGTCGAATTCGCTTTGTGCGGAAATCCGCACATTTGTTAGCGCCGGTAGTCTTCGGGGCGAATCCCATAGCGCGCAAGCTTGTCGTAAAATGTCTTGCGCGGCAGCTTCAGGGACTGCGCCGCCACTGCCGCCCGCCCGTTCTGACGCCCAAGCGCCGCAATCAAAAGCGAACGTTCCACTTGCGCCATCTGTTCGCTTAGTCCCAGCTCCGCCGCCTCGCTGACTTCTTCGGGCATGCCTAGGACAAACCGCATGGCCGCCGACATCAGCGACCGCGCATTTCCGGGCCAATCGCGCGTCATCAGCGTGGTCAGATAGTCCGGCGAGATATTGGGCGTGGCAATGCCGGCCTGTTCAGCGGCCTGCGCCACATAATGGCGAAACAGCACCGGAATATCGGTGGGTCGTTCCGATAACGACGGGATCCGCACCCGCATCACGTCCAAACGATAAAACAGATCCGCGTTGAACCTGTCCTCTTTGACCAGCTGCGCCAGATCGGCAGTGGTTCCGGCAATGACCCGTGTTGCGGTGTCGTGTTCCAACGCGTCGAGCACCGCATATTGCGCTTCGGCAGACAGGGACTGCACCTCATCCAGGAACAAGGATCCCTGATCCGCCTCTTTGCACAGGCTCGCCACATCTTCGGCAGCAATCGACGCCGCCGCCCGTTTCATAAACGGCCCCGCTGCCACCGGTGACATCAGATGGATCACCTCGGCAACCTTGGAAACCCCACTGCCCGGCGCTCCGGTGACCAAGACTTCGGCGCGGGTTGGCGCGACAGAGCGCGCGCGCTTGCGCAACTCCTCTGCCTGGGCGGAAGCACCAAACAACATCCGCGCCGCCGCATCGCCGCTTTCCAGTTTCTGCTTGAGCGCGCGGTTTTCCAAAACCAAGGCACGCGTGCGCAAGGCCCGCTCCAACACGGCCAGCAAATCGGCCGAGGCGCAGGGTTTTTCCAAAAAATCAAACGCCCCTTGCGACATGGCACGTACCGCCATCGGGATATCGCCTTCGCCGGTCAACAGGATCACCGGCAATTCGGGATCGATCTCAATCGCGTAGTCGAGCAGGTAAAATCCATCCCGCCCCGGCATGCGAATGTCCGAGAGGATCACGCCTGGAAAATCAGCGATGATATGATCTTTGGCCGCAACAAAAGATCCATGGGTCGAGGGATCCAGCTCGGCCAACTCCAGCGTTTGGCCCAGCGCGTCGCGCACGGCCGCATCATCATCCACCAACAAGACCTTGCGCGTCATGCCTCAGCTTCCTCGTTCCAATAGTCCAATTCGACGGTAAACAACGCGCCCTGTTCGGTGTTCACACCGCGAATATTGCCTCCGAAGCTTTGCACCAAACCGTATGAGATCGACAAGCCCAACCCCATGCCTTCCTCGCTCGCGCCGACGTCTTTGGTGGAGTAGAACGGGTCAAAGACCTTTTCCGGCTCTTTCAAACCGGGGCCAATGTCACGCACGCCCACGGTCAGCTTGCGCCTGTTGTTGATCACGATCCGGATCAGGCGTTCGTCTTGCCCCACCATGGCATCTGCTGCGTTGTTGATCAGGTTCACAAAGACCTGCCCCAACCGCACCTCTCCGCCCAGCGCATAGACCGGCGTTGCATAGGCCTCGGGGTTCCAGTCCATTGTCACACGGTCGGCCTTGAGCCGCGGTTCGGTCAGTTCCACTGCGGTGGAGATCACGTCAACCAGATCGACACGCCCCACCGGTTCGCTTTCGTTTCGGGCAAAGGCGCGCAGGTTCTTGATGATCCGCGCCATCCGCGCCGACAAATCCGCGATCCGGGTGAGGTTTTCACCTGCGCGATCCCCTTTGCCACGATCCAAAAACGCCGAGCCGTTTTCCGCAAACTGTCGGATCGCCATCAAGGGCTGGTTCAATTCGTGGCTGATCCCGGCCGACATTTGCCCCAACGCGGACAGTTTGCCCGCCTGAACCAGATCCGCTTGGGCGCGGGTCAGTGCGGCCTCGGCATCTTCGCGTTCGCGCACCTCGCGGCGCAGATGTGCGTTGGTCTTGGTCAGCTCTTGTGTCCGTGTTGCAACGCGCGCCTCCAGTTCCACATTGGCCTGCGCCAGCGTGCGCCGCCGCTCCATCGCCAGATACAACAAGGCACCAAAGGCCAGACACAGCGCCATCACGGTTGCCGCCTGCAATGTCGCAAGACGATGCGCGGGGGTTACATCCACCAGAATTTCCCCAACCAACCCCAGCACCGGCAGGTTCACCGACTGATGCAGCGCCGTCTCAGGCAAATAGGGATTGAACGAGGACATCCACAGGCTGTGCCCGCCCACCGTTAGCTGCCGGATCGAACGTTCCACCCCGTGGCTGTCATACAAGCGCTCAGTATCGCTTGATCGTTGCCAATGCAGCAGCTCGGGCCGGTTCGAGATAAAGATCTGATTGTCGTCATTGGTGAAAAACACCGCCGGCAGCGATCCGCGCCAGGTCTGTTCCACGTCCTCGACATCTGCGACAACAACCAAGGCCCCTTGCACATGGTTGCCCTCAAATATCGGCGCAGCAAAGGAATAGGCCCGCCTTGCTCCCGGTGACAGGACGGCATAGCCCGTGCCCAACGCCCCCTGCATAACCCGGCGATACAGCCGCGTGCCTTGTACGTTACGTCCAGACCGGTCGGGGTCTTGGGCTGTGGGATGCCCATTGCGGTCGACAAAAAACACATCCAGCGCGGCGGTTTTGTCCGCGGCCGCCTGCAGGAATTCCGCGATGTTCTCGGATGGCTCTCCGGCGGCCAACCGGCGTACTTCCGGGTGGTCGGCCATCAGAACTGCCAGCTCTTGGTAGACCTGCAATTGCGACACAACCCGGTCCGAGGCCAGTTCAAGATCCGCAGCCGTGCGCTGCGCCAATCCATCCAGCGCCTGACGAAAGCCATAGGTCCAGACAATCGCTGTCAATGTCGCGACCGCCGCCAGGAACCCCAAAATGATAGCCAGACGATTTTCGATAAGCTTTCCCATAGGCCGCACCCTATCAAAGCGCGCTTTGCATTGACCAGTGATCGTGGCAAATAGTTTGAGCTATGAAAACCTTGCATCAATCTCCCACCGACCCGGCCTTTGTTCAGGATCCCTATCCGTTTTACGCACAGGCCCGTGCGGCGGGTCCGTTGCATCACTGGCAGGACTATGGGATGGTCGCGGCCTTTTCCCACAGCGCGGTGCATATGTTGTTGCGCGATCGCCGGTTTGGCCGCGAGCGCCCCGATGATATGGTGCAGAACACGCCCGCCCATCTTGTGCCGTTTATGGCGGTTGAGGCGCATTCGATGCTGGACGCGGAACCACCCCGCCACACGCGGCTGCGCAAATTGGTGCTGCGCGCCTTTACCTCACGTGCGGTGGAAAGCCTGCGCTGCTATATCGAGGCCCTGTGCCATCAGCTGATCGACCAGTTTCCGCAGACCCCGTTTGATATCTTGCGCGCCTATTGCGTGCAGGTCCCGGCGATCACCATCTGCCGCCTGTTGGGGGTTCCCGAAAAGGACGCGATGCAATTGGTGGATTGGTCGAACGCGATTGTGGCCATGTATCAGACCGGTCGCACCCGCGCGGTTGAGGATGCCGCGTCCGAGGCGTCAGCTGCGTTCACCGCCTATCTGCACGACCAGATCACCCAGCGCCGCACAAACCCGCGCGATGATCTGATCACACGGTTGATCGAGGCAGAGGAAAAAGGCGACGCGCTCAGCGAGGACGAGCTGATCAGCACCTGTATCTTGTTGTTGAACGCCGGGCACGAGGCCACGGTGTCCTCGCTTGGCAATGGGTTGCGGATCATGTTGCAGCAGGGCTGGCAGTCCGCGTGGATCAGCCCCGAAGGGATCGAACGTCTGGTCGAGGAGATCCTGCGCTTCGACCCGCCGCTGCATATGTTCACCCGCTACGCCTATGAAGAGGTTGAAATGTTCGGCCATACCTTCCAGCGCGGCGATCAGGTGGCGCTGTTGCTGGCCGCTGCCAATCGGGACCCGGACGCCTGCCCGCGTGCGGAGGAATTTGATCCCACCCGCACCCCCAAGGTGAATAAATCCTTTGGCGGTGGTCTGCACTTTTGTGTCGGCGCACCACTTGCCCGGATGGAAATGCAGATCGCGCTGCCGATCCTGTTGAACCGTTGCCCGGATTTGAAACTGGCTGAGATGCCGGAATTTGCTGACAGCTACCATTTTCATGGCTACCCGGAATTGCGGGTCACCAGAAGCTAACGCGCGCCGTTAATCGCCTAGCGGCAGCATGGTGGTGGACTTGATCTCTTCCATCGACAGCAGCGCGGTCACATTGTGCACCCGCACCTCCGAGATCAGCGCCTGATAGAATTTGTCATAGGCCCGCGCGTTTTGCACCCGGACTTTGATGATGTAATCAATGTCCCCTGCCAGACGGTGCGCTTCCTGCACCTCGGCACGGTCCTGCAGGGCCTTCAGGAATTTGGCCTGCCAGTCGGCCTCATGCTCGGACGTGCGGATCAGCACAAAGAAGCACGCCTCATATCCCAACGCCTCAGCATCCAGCAGGAAAGTCTGCTGTTTGATGACGCCCGCATCCTTCAATTTGCGGATACGATTCCAGACTGGCGTCTTGGAACTGCCAACCTGACGCGCAATTTCGTCCAAAGATTGCCCCGCATCGCGCTGCAGCTCGGCCAAAATTTTCCGATCCGTCCCGTCAATCCGCACCGTCATTCCAGTTTTCCTTCCTTTTCAGGACAAACCATTCCACGCGCCAAAACCCTTAGAATAATCATCCTTATTTTTTCTTACATATGGCGGGCAAGGGGGAATATTTCCTATATCTAAGATCAAGTCAAACACAAGACGGGACCCTGCTGCATGACCATCGAACGCCCATATACCACCAAAGCTGATATCGCGCCCGGGCGTGGTCGGTTTTGCCTGGTGCCCGGCGCGGTCGCCTTTGTCGGCTCGGGTCCGGGTGATGCGGACCTGCTGACACTCAAAGCGCTCAAATCGCTACAACAGGCAGATGTGATCCTCTATGACCGGCTGGTCAGCCAAGAGATCCTGGAACTGGCCGGCGATCAGGCGCAGCTTGAAAATGTCGGCAAAGAGGGCTTTGGCCCCCAGGTCAGCCAAGAAGATATCTGCGCCCGTCTGGTGGCCCATGCGCAAGCGGGGCTGAAAGTGGTGCGTTTGAAATCCGGTGATCCAACAATTTTTGGCCGTCTCGACGAAGAGGTTTCCGCCTGCGAAGACGCCGGTGTCAGCTATCAGATTGTGCCCGGCATCACAGCTGCCTCTGCGGCTGTGGCGGGTATCGGGCAAAGCCTGACCCAACGCGGGCGCAACACTTCGGTTCGGTTTATGACCGGTCATGACATGAAGGGCTTTGCCGATCATGATTGGGCTGCGCTTGCGCATCCCGGTCAGGTGGCTGCCGTCTATATGGGCAAGAAATCTGCCCGCTTTGTGCAAGGCCGTTTGATCATGCATGGCGCTGATCGTGCGACGCCTGTGACAATTGTTGAAAATGCATCACGCTCCAACCAACGCGTTTTAGAAACAACGCTGGACCGCCTACCCCAAGATCTGGCAGAAGCCGCCTTTGAAGGCCCTGCCCTCACACTCCTCGGGCTTGCACCGCGCGAAAGCGCCGCCGCCCTTTACGATTTGCAAATGGAGCTCGCATAATGCCACGCCCCTTTACACCCAAAGTGGTGACCGCCAATGACCTGCTCGAAGGTGATGTGATCTATTTCACAGCAGACAACAGCTGGACTCGTACATTGTCCGAAGCTGAGTTGATCACAGACGAGGCCATCGCCCCGCTGCGACTGTTGGAAGCAGAAAAGCACAATTTGGTTATCGTTGGCGCATATCTCGCCGACGCCAAAGAAGGCCCGAACGGCCCGGAGCCCACGCATTTCCGTGAAGAGTTCCGCCGTACCGGCCCGTCCAACTACAGCCACGGCAAACAGGAGGCCGAAGCCGATGTATAAGTATAACGCATTCGACACCGCCTTTCTGGCAGAGCGCAACGCACAGTTCCGCTCGCAAGTGGAACGTCGCATCGACGGCTCTCTGACCGAAGAAGAATTCCGTCCGCTGCGTCTGATGAACGGTCTCTATCTGCAGCTGCACGCCTATATGCTGCGGGTTGCCATTCCCTATGGCACGCTGAACCCTGACCAGATGCGCACACTGGCGCTGTTGGCCCAGAAATGGGACAAAGGTTACGGCCACTTCACCACCCGCCAGAACATCCAGTACAACTGGCCGAAACTGAAAGACGTGCCAGATATGCTGGACGCGCTGGGATCTGTTGGCCTGCACGCGATCCAGACATCCGGCAACACTATCCGCAACGTGACCTCGGACCATTTTGCCGGTGCCGCCGCGGATGAGATCAAAGACCCGCGCCCCATTGCTGAGCTGATCCGCCAGTGGTCCACCGACCACCCGGAATTCCAGTTCCTGGGCCGTAAATTCAAAATCGCCATCACCGGCAGCCCCAACGACCGCGCCGTAACCAAAGCCCACGACGTGGGTCTGCGGATGATCGAACGGGACGGTCAGGCTGGTTTTGAAGTGATCGTAGGTGGCGGCCTTGGCCGGACGCCGATGATCGGCAAAGTCCTGCGTGACTTCCTGCCCCAAGAGGACCTGCTGCCCTATCTCGAAGCGGTTCTGGCGGTCTACAATATCCTGGGTCGTCGCGACAACAAATACAAAGCTCGCATCAAGATCACCGTGCAGGAAAACGGCATCGACACCTATCGCGAGATGGTCGAAGAGCAGTTCATCCAGCGTCGCGCCGAATTTGACGGCACCGATCAGGAACTGCTGAAAGATATCGAAACCCATTTCGCAGCGCCCGATTTCCGTGACGGCGGCACCGAAGCTTTTGACACGGCCTATGGCTCTGATCCTGTGTTCCGCGCCTGGGTTGACACCAACCTGGCCGAACACCGCAAAGATGACCACGCGATCGTGACCATCTCGATCAAGACCCATGGTGAGACTCCCGGTGATGCGACCGCCGAGCAGATGAACATCATGGCCGATATGGCCGAGCAATTCGCCTATGGTGAGCTGCGCATCAGCCACGAGCAGAACGTGATCCTGCCGCATGTCCACAAATCGGACCTGCCCGCGATCCACGCCGCGCTGAAAGAGGCCGGTCTGGCCACTGCAAACGTTGGTCTGATCTCGGACATCATCGCCTGCCCCGGCATGGATTACTGCGCGCTGGCCACTGCCCGCTCGATCCCTGTAGCCCAGGAAATCGCAACCCGCTTTGACGAATTAAAGCTGGAGCACGAAGTGGGCGAGCTGAAGATCAAAATCTCGGGCTGCATCAACGCCTGTGGTCACCACCACGTGGGTCACATCGGCATCCTCGGCCTCGACCGCGCCGGTGTTGAAAACTACCAGATCACTCTGGGTGGTGACGGCACCGAAACGGCGGCTGTTGGCACGCGGACCGGTCCTGGCTTTGCCTACGACGAGATCATCCCAGCCGTAGAACGCATCATCAAAGCCTATCTTGAGGTGCGCGAAACTGCGGATGAGACCTTCCTCGAAACATACCGCCGGGTTGGCATGGCTCCCTTTAAGGCCGCGCTATACCCCGACAGTGAAAAGAAAGTGGCCTAAGGCACATGTTCACATCTGCGGAACCACTCCAACCCGAGGCGCTCAGCGACGCTGACCGGGCTCTGGCTGAAAAGGTAGAGGTGCTCAACACCCGCTACCGGCACCACTCAGCCACGTCGGTCATGCAAGGCGCCCTGCGAGAGGCGGGTAACATCGCCCTCGTGTCCAGTTTTGGCGCGGAATCCGTGGTGTTGTTGCACATGGCGGCCGTCATTGATCCGGAAACACCGGTGGTGTTTGTGGATACGGAACTCTTGTTCACCGAAACCCTGCTCTACCAGCAGGAGGTCAGCGAACGCCTGGGTCTGCGCAACGTCAAGATCATCAAGGCCGATGATATCGCGGAAAAGGATCCTTACGGAGCCTTGCGTTTCAGCGACAAAGACGCCTGCTGTACGTTGCGAAAGACCGTTCCCCTGGCCAAGGCACTGGATGGCTATGATGGCTGGATCACCGGGCGCAAGCGGTTTCAGGCCGGCACCCGTGCCGCGCTCGAATTCTTTGAAATCGAGCAGGGCACCGGCCGGATGAAGATCAACCCGCTGGCCCATTGGGCCCCCGAAGATGTGCGCGTCTACATGGACGAAAACCGTCTGCCCCGTCACCCGCTGGTGTCTAAAGGTTATCCCTCGATCGGTTGTGCCCCGTGCACCACACCGGTAAAGGACGGCGAAGACCCCCGCGCGGGACGTTGGCGCGGCGAGAACAAAGAAGAATGCGGCATCCATATGGTGGATGGCAAATTGGTACGCACAGGAGCGTAAGAGAGATGAGTGTAATTGTAACCGATAGCGGTTTTGTCGCGGACAATTGGACCGGCGGTTTTGAGGGCGCAAATGTGCTCCAGCTGGCGTCTGATGCGGCACTGAAAGATTACGTTGACTCGCTTGACGGTGTTGAGCTGGTGATCGTTGAATTCCCAAGCTTCGCAGATGGTCGCGGCTTTACCCTGGCCCGTCAGCTGCGTCTGCATGGGTTCGCCGGCCGTTTGCGCGCCAAGGGCCATGTGCTGGCGGATCAATATGCCATGGCACGCCGCTCTGGCTTTGATGAGGTGGAGATCAGCGATGAGCTGGCCACCCGTCAACCCGCCGATCAATGGCTGGCCCGCGCCGACTGGAAAAGCCACAACTACCAAGCCCGCCTGCGCGGTGGCCAAGCCGCCCGCTAAGCCAGCCCTGAGCGAGCTTTGGGATCACGCAAGCACCTTGCCTCCGGCTTCAATCGGGAAAAGGCGCCTGTGTGACCCATATCAAAGAGTATTCATTGGCATCGGTATCGATCTCCGCATGCCCCAGACAGATGAGATTGCCCCGTGACTGACGCTGCTGTTGAGACCAAACCAAAGACCCCGACCCTGCCGGATTCGCAAACCGTAACCGAAGTGAAACATTGGACCGACCGTCTGTTTTCCTTCAAGGTCACACGCCCCGCGTCCTTGCGTTTTCGTTCTGGCGAATTCGTGATGATCGGCCTGATGGGCGAAGTGAACGAAAAGACCGGCAAAGCCAAGCCGATCATGCGCGCCTATTCCATCGCCTCCCCCTCTTGGGACGAGGAAATGGAATTCTACTCGATCAAAGTGCAGGACGGCCCGCTGACCTCGAAACTGCAGCACATCAATGTCGGCGACGAAGTGATCCTGCGTCCCAAACCCGTTGGCACCCTGGTGCATGACGCGCTGATCCCGGGCAACCGGATCTGGTTCTTTGCCACCGGCACAGGCTTTGCGCCCTTTGCCTCGCTGCTGCGAGAGCCGGAAACCTATGAGAAATTCGACGAGATCATCATCACCCACACCTGCCGCGAAGCTGGCGAGTTGACCTATGGTGCCGAACTGATCGAAAGCCTCAAGCATGATGAACTTCTGAACGAAGTGATCGGCGAAGGATTCTGGAAGAAGATCAAATACTACCCTACCACCACCCGTGAAGAGAGCCCCAAGATGGGCCGTATTACCGACCTGATGAAGTCGGGCGAAGCCTTCAAGGATCTGGGTGTAGAGCCGTTGAACCCAGCCACCGACCGCGCCATGATCTGCGGCAACCTGGCGTTCAACCTGGAACTGAAGGAAATGTTCGAAAACTACGGTCTGGAAGAAGGCGCAAACTCCAAACCTGCGCATTACGTGGTCGAAAAAGCCTTCTTGGACTAAGATCACCACCAGTCACAAATTGGAAAGCCGGGCGCATCGCAGCCCGGCTTTTTGTTTGCGCCATGCCGACCCGGTTTGACAGGTCCGGGATAATCGAATTAAGTTGCATCATGCAACTTAATACACAAGGCGCGTCATGACCGATCCGCAAACCATCACCACGATCCGCGCCGCGTCCCGCCTGTTGGTACGCGAGCTTGGCTTTATGGGCGGCGACTTTGCAGGCACCGACCTGCCACCCTCTGCCGTCCATGCGCTGATCGAAATTGAAGGCGGCGAAATCACTGCCAAAGAGCTGTCCCAGCGTCTGCACCTCGAAAAATCAAGCGTCAGCCGTATGTTGCGAAAACTGGTGGGCGCTAATCTGATAATGGAAACACCGGGCACCGACGCGCGTGTCAAAACCCTATCGCTAACGGACAGCGGCGCAGACAGACTCGCCGCGATCCACCGCTTTGCCAGCACCCAGGTTAAGACCGCGGTCCAGGGCCTGCAGCCCGCCCAAACCGCAACGATCGCCGAAGGTCTCGCGCTCTACGCGCAGGCGTTGGCACAGACGGATCTGCCCTCGGCTCCGATCCACTATCACTGCGGTTACCAGTCCGGCCTGGTCGCGCGTATCATTGGGCTGCACATGGACTTTTACGCAAAGCACGCGGGCTTTGGCGATGTGTTTGAAACCGCCCTTGCCCGTGGGTTATCCGATTTCATCCCGCGCGCCCAAAACACCCGAAACGCGATCTGGACCGCGCAGCGATCCGACAAGATCATTGGCTCCATCACAATTGATGGCGAAGATCTCGGCCACGACATCGCCCATCTGCGGTGGTTCATCGTTGACCAAAACACCCGTGGCTCTGGCGTCGGGCGCGCACTTCTGGACAAGGCCGTCGCCTTTGTTGACGCACAGGGGTTTTGCGAAACGCAGCTCTGGACCTTCAAGGGATTGGACGCCGCTCGCACGCTCTATGAGGCGCAAGGTTTCAAATTGGCCGACGAACAGCCTGGCACCCAATGGGGGGCTGAGGTGCTGGAACAACGTTTCGTGCGCAAACATATAGCGGCCTAGTGAACGGCAAAAAGCCCCCAGTAACACTGGGGGCTTTTTAAAATGCTCATTCATCAACACATGCAGAGCGCGGCGATCAGAGACCCAGGGCCGATTTGACCTGATCCAGCGCAACTTGCAGCAGCTCGGGATTGTCACGGGCTTGGCTCAGCGCGGTAGTCAGTGCGGTTTTCTTGAGCGCGTCCAGCTCAGAGCCGTTCACCATCTCGACCACTTTGTCGAAATCAAACCCATCGGCCGTAAACAGTGCCAACGGGCTGTCCAGCGATGCGGTCTGGTCTACCAGATCCGCCGCCGTGTCTGTGGCGTCCTGTGCTTCGTTGGTGACTGCCTCAACGGATGAAGTTGCCTGATCCGCCAGATCGGCCGCCCCATCGGTGACCGCATCCGCCACGTCAGAGGCCGTGTCCACAGCCCCTTCAACCACATCACCTGCGGCCTCGACACTGTCGCCCACCACGGCAGCGGCACTTTCAGCGGCCTCTTGCGCGCTCTCGGTGACAGCGCTTGCTGCATCTGCGGCACCGTCCACGGCGTCCTGAACCGCGTCTTGCGCAGTGTCGACGGCGCTTTCCACCTGATCAACGATGGATGTCGCGGTGCCTTCTACCGCCTCAGCGGCCTCATCTGCGGCCTCTTCGACAGGTTCCACCACTTCGGGTGTTGCATCGGCTTGCGGTGCCTCAGCCTCGGACACAACGGGTGTGCTCTCTTGAGATTGATACCACAACACACCACCCAAGACGACGACTGCGGCTGCTGCGACAAGTGTTACAGGTTTCATCGTGACTTCCTTTCGTTACCATATCCGAAATCGGACCCACGCCGGTAATTGAGCGCGATTGCACCCCGTCTCAAGGGGGAAAGAAATCTTTATAACCTCATGGGCTAAGCGCTGCTGATCAGAACAGCCCTCTTGGGCGGTCCTTAGCCGAGAAACAACGCCAGCCAACAGCAAACATGGGTTGAAAACCCCGAAAAGGCCGGTCATACCCGCATTTAACTTGAATCATGCGCCTGCTGACTGTAGTTTTCAGGCACTTTTTGAAATGACAGAAGGATAG
Organism: Epibacterium ulvae; assembly: GCF_018678075.1. Classification (GTDB taxonomy): domain Bacteria; phylum Pseudomonadota; class Alphaproteobacteria; order Rhodobacterales; family Rhodobacteraceae; genus Epibacterium; species Epibacterium ulvae_A. The sequence continues at coordinate 31,653 of NZ_JAHHIR010000034.1, forward strand.
ACGTCATAGCCCGCAGACCGCACAATGCGCCGCCTACTCGTGAAACTGGCCCTCGCATCAATGACCGTATTCGCGCTCCTGAAATCCGTCTGATTGGCGCTGAAGGGGAGAACGTCGGGGTGGTACACCCTGCCAAAGCGATGCAAATGGCTGCAGATGCAGGTCTTGATCTGGTGGAAATCTCCCCCAATGCCACACCCCCGGTGTGCAAGATCATGGACTTTGGTAAGTTCAAGTACGAGCAGCAGAAACGCGAAAGCGAAGCGCGCAAAAAGCAAAAGACCATCGAAGTCAAAGAGGTTAAGTTCCGCCCCAACACGGACACCCATGACTACGAAGTCAAAATGCGCAACGTCTTCAAATTCTTGGAAAAGGGCGACAAAGTAAAAGTTACCCTGCGCTTCCGTGGTCGTGAGATGGCGCACCAGAACCTTGGCCGTGAGCTGCTGCACCGTGTGGCTGGCGACGTCAAGGAAATCGCCAAGATCGAAAACATGCCCAAGATGGAAGGCCGTCAGATGATCATGATGATCGGCCCCCTTCCCGCTAAGTAACTCAGCTTAGTTTTCGGACATCTGTTCAAAATTTAAAAAACCCTCCGATTTCGGAGGGTTTTTTTTCGCGCGCCTTATCACAGTTACGATGCCGGTAACCATTTCCTCCTAAACAGAAGAGGATTTCCAAACGAGCGCACCCAAATGAATAACCTCACCGAGATTCAGAACACGGCCTTCACCGCAATTGGTCCTTGTCGTATCGCAGCCTTATCGTTGATGGCATTGATGAATGAAGGCGCAGAAAACGCCAAGGCCGCAGAGATTTTCAAACTGTCCGCCAAACGCTTAGAAACCGCACATAAGATGTTGACCATCGGGCTGCCGGATCTTCTGAAAAGCGCAGATCATGATTTCCCGCCCCTGGTTCAAGAACAATTAGACCAAAGCGTCGCGGCTCTGACCCCGTTGATCAACACGATCCGCAACGCCGATGAGCAGGTCGCCAATCTGCCAAAACCCTCCGAAAAATTTTCCGAGCACTGCCTTTATGTGTTGGAACCGACGGTCACACAGTTTTTGACCGACATGACCCAGAACTTGCTGGATACGCAGAAGAAAAAGAACCAGGACCGTGAGCGGGAGATGTTGGACGCCATTTCCAACGCGGAATCCGTGGGCCGTAACATCCAGCTGATCGCCTTTAACGCATCGATCGAGGCTGCGCGGATCGGTGACATGGGGAAAGGCTTTGCCGTAATTGCCACCGAAATTCGCGAGCTCTCCGGTAAGACTCAAGTGCTGCTGGACGACATCGCAGGATTCTTGCGTACGTAACCCCCGTCCGAGAACAGCCAATCGCGCAGATTTGCTGGGTTGGCCCGCGTGCAACACATTTACAAAGCCTTTTGGTCAATTTTCCGCCCAGATTGACCATTAACGCTTCGCAATGGCATTTGTGCCAAATTAGAAATGGATCTGAGGTTTGGGCGCTGTGACACAGAAGTGAGGCGCGTCAGACCGTATGGTTCCCCGGTGCACCGGGATGTATCTGTTAACTCCGGGGACGCCGCAAAATGCGCATCACGGCCGTCACATGTGTGAAGAACGAAGGACCATTTCTGCTGGAATGGATCGCCTTCAACAGGCTCCTAGGTGTCACGGATTTTCTGTTTTACTCAAACGATTGCAGCGATGGGACCGATCATCTGCTGGACGCGCTGGCCCAACGCGGCCTGGTGCAGCATTTGCCCAATCCGGCTGAGGGGCGCAACTATCAGATGGAGGCGCTGAAAGACTCGCGCCATCAGGACGTGGTGACAGATGCTGACTGGGTCTGGATTGCCGATGTGGATGAGTTCTTGAACATCCATGTGGGCGATCACACGATCCCTGCCTTGATTGAGGCCTGCGAGGATCCGGCTGCGATCTCGCTTACGTTTCAGTTCTTTGCTAATGCCGGGATCGAGACCTATAGCGACAGGCCGGTGATAGCCCAGTTCAGCCATAGCCACAATCCGGACATCTGGTGTGGTGAGACCGCGATTGAGGTCAAGACGCTGGTACGGCAAGATTTTCCGCTGCAATACTATGGCGCCCACCGCCCCTTCCTGCGCAAAGGCCTGCCTAAGGAACAGCGCCCGGCCTGGACCGACGGCTCTGGCCAGCAGGTGCAGTTTCGTTTTCTGACAGCGGCCAACAGCCGCCGCATCCGTAAGTTCCCGGCCAAAGACGCGCGCGCCTTTGCGACCCTGAACCACTATGCGCTGCGCTCCCTCGACAGCTATCTGGTCAAAAACGACCGGGGCGACGTGAACCGGGAAAACCGCGCCTTTGACGACACCTATTGGCGTGAGCGCAATGATGCTGCGTGGAAAGACGCCTCGATCCGGCGCTATCTGCCCGACCTGAACGCGGCACTGAAAGAGCTGAAAAACGACCTCGAAATCGCCGCGCTCCACCGGGCCTGCGTCACGGCGCATCGCGCCAAATGCGCCGAACTGTTACACCTGCCCAGCTTTCAGGCGATGCAAGCGCAGCTCAGATCAGCAGCACCCATAACCGCGCGCGAAGAGGCCCTGATCGCAGAAATTGGACTGAATGAATTGGAAGACGCCAAATGACATTGGATGTTGTGAACCTTGGCCTACCAAAGTCCGGCACCACCACCTTGGCCCGGGCGCTGGCAGAGGCGGGATTTACTGTCGCCGACCACCGGCTGCGCGACAAGGAAGAGGACAAGCCTGGCAAGCGGCGCATCTTTGTCGCCAATCTCCTGTATCGCGGGCTCTATGAACACGGCGATCCAATGGCCCTGCTGCCGGGTTATACCGCCATTTCCGAGATGAGCTTTATCCACGGCAAATTCTCGGTCTGGCCACAATGTGATTTCATCCTTCTGCGTGCGTTCAAGGAACAGTTTCCGGCGCTAAAATTCATCGCCACCCGGCGTGATGCCCGCAGCCATTCCAAATCGATCATGGCCTGGAACAACCTCGGCACCACGCGGTTGCCCAACAATCCGGTGCCCGGCCTGCCGGTTGGCTATGGCAAGTCTGAGGACCAGCAGATGCGCTGGATCGACGGCCATTATGAAGCGTTGCGACACTGGTTCCGCAACGACCCCGACTATCTGGAACTGGATGTCGCCGACGCGGATGCACAGACCAGGGTCGCCAATTTCCTCGGCCGGGACATGCCGTGGTGGGGCAAGGCCAACGAGAACCGCAAAGCAAAAGCCGCCAAAAAGGCAAGGGCCAGCTGATGCGTATCCTGCTCCACATTGGCTTGCCCGAAATGGGTGCGGACCGGCTGCAACAGGTGCTGGCCGACAAACGTGACAACCTGCGCGCCAAGGGAATCTTGTTTCCAACCTCGCCGGGCAACACCAACCAGACGCGCCTTTATATGGCGGTCACCGACAGCGACCATATCGACAGCCTGCGGTGGAACCGGGGGTATTTTGCCGCCGACCGGCAAGCCACGCTGCGCTCAAAACTGGCCAAGGATCTGGCGCGCGAGATTGCGGCGGATCAGCCCAAGGCCCTGATCCTATCGGCCAGCCAATTGGGCACCATCCACCGCAAATCCGAGCTGGAGCGGCTGCACACATTCCTGCGCCAGTTCTCGGACGACATCCAGATCGTGGCCCATATTGATGAACCCGCCAGCGCGCTCACCCGTCATTATGGCGCGCAGGTGATGGAGGGGCGCGCAACCGCACTCACGCGCGACATTGCTCTGAGTGATGCTCCTGATTGGTGGCAGTCATGTCTGGAACAGTCCCCCACCGCGCGCCCGGCCAAAGGCCAGTTTGAAGAGATACAGGGACCGCCTTTCTGGCTCGACTACCCCCGGCTGCAACAGGTCTGGGAGGACATCTTTGGCGCAGGTTGCCTGACGTTTCGCGCCTATGATCCGGATCTGTTCTACAGCGACGCAGCTACCGAGGAGCTGCGCGCGGCTTTTGACATCGCCCCCCGCATTGGCAAGGCCACCCCGGCGAAGATGCCCGCGCTCCCCTCTGCCGCAAGCCTGACCCGCGCACGGCGCTATAACACCGGGCTGCTCAAACTGATGGACACACGCGGACTGATGGTGCCGCGCCGTTTGTGGCGCAGCCTGCTGGAGGATCTGATGATCGACGGGGATGCGATGTCGCCTGCCACCCTCGCACGGATCTCCAAACGGTTTGCCGAGCAGAACCGCGCGTTGCTGGAGCAGCACCCAGACCTGCCAAAAGACATGTTCAAACCACCGCGCGCCCGCGCCTTGTGGCAGGAAGCAGACCCTGAACGTGGCTTTCGCGCCTCGCAATATCTTCTGGCCCATCTGCCCCGTATCGAAAAAGCCGCCCAGGAAGAGGCCGCCGCCAAGGATGGCTTTGCCGCGCTCAGCGCAGACGACGCCCTGCAGGATCTGTCACCCGAGGCACGCGCCCTGATGCCGCCGTTGGCCTTGCAGAATTTCGCCATGCTCAAAGGCTCGCCGTTTCGCCCCCACAACGGTGTTGGCGCAGATGACAGCGCCTTTGACGCCGCCGATTTCACGCTACTGCCGGCGCGTAGCCTTGCCCAAGGCTCCAGTGGCAATGTAATTGTCGGCTGTATGAAGAATGAGGCGCCCTATATCCTGGAATGGGTCGCCTATCACCGCGCCATGGGGATCGACAACTTCCTGATCTACACCAATGGCTGCGAAGACGGCACGGATGAGATCCTGGGCCGGCTTCAAGAGATGGGCATCCTGCAACATCGCAACAATGATGACTGGCGCGGCAATTCTCCGCAGCAATTTGCGCTCAACCAAGCGCTCAACGAACCGGCGATCCAAAACGCCGATTGGGTGATCCACATCGACGTGGATGAATTTATCAATGTGCGCTGCGGCAATGGCACCTTGCAGGATTTCTTTGACCGGGTGCCAGATGCCACCAATGTCGCCATGACCTGGCGCCTGTTTGGTAACAACGGTATCACGGCGCTCGACGATCGTTTTGTGATCGACCAATTCGACCATTGCGCACCTAAATTCTGCCCCAAGCCTCATACTGTCTGGGGCTATAAAACCATGGTCAGAAACATCGGCGCCTATGGAAAATTCAGCTGCCACCGCCCCAATAAACTGGTCGAAGACATGCGCGATCAGGTCAAATGGGTCAACGGTTCGGGCCGCGACATGACCAAGGAGGCCGCCGACAAAGGCTGGCGTTCCTCGCGCAAATCCATCGGTTATGATCTTTTGCAGCTGAACCACTATGCGCTGCGCTCTGCTGAAAGCTTCCTGATCAAACGCCAGCGCGGACGAGCGTTGCATGTGGACCGATCTATCGGGTTGAACTACTGGATCCGCATGGATTGGAGCGATCACCGCGACACCACCATCAAACGCAACCTGCCCCGGCTGCGCGCCGAATATGACCGGCTGTTGCAAGACCGTGATTTGCAACGCTGGCATGCCCATGGTCTGGACTGGCACCGTTCCAAGGCGCAGGCCTTGCACGGCCAACCGGAATTTGCAGAGCTCTATCAACAAGCTCTCAAAGTGAAACTAAACAGCGTCGAACGGGTAGCCTATGCGCTGGCCCTGGATATGGAGAGCTGACCGATGAACGACCTCTCAAACAGCAACCGGGTGCTGCGCAGCCGTGGAATGAAGTTCCCGCTGGACACCTCGGTCCTGCCGCAACGCATTCGCACCCTGCTGCGCACCGAAGCCTATGAGGCCAAGGAAGCAACCGCGATCGAAAAACTGGTGCGCAAGGGCGATGTGGTCATGGAGCTGGGCGGCGGCATCGGCTTTATGTCCACCCTTGTGGCCACCAAAACCCGCGCCAAATCGGTGCATGCGTTTGAGGCCAACCCCCAGCTGATCCCTTATATCAAGCAGGTCCATGCGATAAACAAAGCCAAAAAGGCCGAAGTCACCCATGCGGTTCTGGGCGCTCAGGCCGGCGAAGCCACGTTTTATGTGCGCCCCAATTTCCTCGCCTCCTCCCTAGCTCCCATGGAAGACGACACCGATGTGACCGCGGTCACGGTGCCCGCGCTGGATGTCAACGCGGTGATTGCCGACCTGAAACCCTCGGTTCTGATCTGCGACATCGAAGGGGCCGAGGTTGATCTGTTGCCGCAAATGGATCTGACCGGCCTGCGCGCGGTCGTGATCGAAACTCACCCCCAATGGATCGGCAAAGAGGGCATTCGCAAGGTCTTTCGCTGCCTGGACGACGCAGGTCTGGTCTTTTTTCCGCGCTGGTCTCATGGCAAAGTGGCCGTATTCCGCTCTGATTGGTGATCCATGCGTTTTCTGGCCATACTTACCGTGCGCAACGAAGGCGCGTTTCTGTTGGAATGGCTTGCCCATCATCGTGCGATCGGCTTCACGAATTTTCTTGTCTTTTCAAATAACTGCCAGGATGGCACCGATAAAATCCTCGACCGTCTGGATGAGTCTGGCCTGATCACCCATGTGCGAAATGATGGACCTTACGACAAATCCGGCATTCAATTCACCGCGCTAAAGACGGCCGACAAACACTCTCTGGTGAAAGAGGCCGACTGGATTTTGTCCCTCGACGTGGATGAATTTGTCAATATTCACACCGGCGACGGGCAGCTGGCCGACCTGCTGCGCACCCTGCCCGACGCCGATGCGATCACCCTGACGTGGCGTCTGTTTGGCAATGGCGATCAGGTCCGCTATTCGACCGATCCGGTAACCGAGACCTTTACCCGTTGCGCTCCAGCCGTGATCAATTGGCCCTGGCGCGCCGCCATGTTCAAAACGCTCTATCGCAACGATGGCACCTACCGCAAAACCGGCGTCCACCGCCCGCGCAGTGTCAAGGATGACGACCAGCTAGAGACTTACCGCTGGTTTGACTGCGAAGGCCGCGAGCTGGGCCGCCAATTCAAGACCAAGCGGCTGTTTTCCAACTACGGCCAGTCCAATTTCAAATACGCCCAGCTCAACCACTATGCCCTTGGCGCGATGGAGAGCTTTGTGCTCAAGGCCGACCGGGGGCGTGCGGTGCATTCCGACCAGATGCTGGATGTGGATTATTGGGTCGAGCGCAATTTCAACATGGACAGTGACACCTCGATTGCCCGCTACACACCCATGCGCGACGCGCTGATGGCCGAGATGTTGGAAGACAAAAAACTGCAGCGCCTGCACGAAAAGGCTACCGCATGGCGTCACGCACGGTTCCGTCAGGTGATGCAGGAAGAACCCTTTCGCGCGCTTTTTGCCCGCCTGATGATGACGCCCCCGTCACGCTCCATCAACACCACCACCGCGCGCACCCTCTCGGGCTTCGCCGCGATGGGGCGGCGCAAACTGGCACCCGAGCCTAAGCGATAAGCAACGCGCGCAGGGTCGACTTGGTCGGCTTTGTCGCACAAATCGGTTGAGGGGATTCAAGTTGTGAAACCAGCATGATAGCTGAAGGCATGAGCAGCTGGGCCCCAACGAAGTACAAGACCACAAATTGGCCGTCTTACAATGACAGTTTGAAGCTACGCGGATCGCTGTCGATTTGGTTTGACCCAGCGATGGCCTGGGTGCCACCGCCAAGCGGCAAGCGCGGTCGATAACAGAGTTTCAGCGACGCGGCGATAGACGTGCCTGACTTTGAAGGTCCTGTTCGGGCTCCCATTACGGCAGACCACTGGCTTTGTGCAAAGCCTGCTGGCTGGTCGGACTGGACTGGGCGGCACCTGATTTTAGCACCCTTTGCCGTCCCATTGCCCGACAGGCGATTGCGTAGAAATCTGCCGAGGGGCGAGGTCACCACCAGCGATATTGGTGATGCGCCGAAGCTGCCAGAATTGCTGGATCAAATTCCACCCGATCAGAACATCGGCAGTGTCACAGCAGATGGGGCGTATGACACTCGAAAATTTCACGAGGCGATTGCCGCCCGCAATGCCCATGCTGTCAGCCCACCGCGCAAGAATGCCAAGCCATGGAAGCCCACAAGCGCCGGCCTCCGCCCGAAACGAGGCCGTAGGATAAGTCCCTCTGGGAAAAGGCGACGTCCGACCCTAACCCGATTTGTGCAACGAAGCCCTCTGGCATCACAAATTCATCGTTTGGATGAATTGCCCATCTTTAAGCGCTGTTTCAATTGCTCCATTCCGCCAGAGGCAGCCCGATCGGGGTCTACATTATCGCAGGCCATGAATTTGGAGCGGCCACCCCTCTTTTCAAAACGGGCAGCCGCAAGCAATCAGTTTATGCGAAGCAATCTATCAAGGACTTGATCGCAACCATGCCTGGATCGTCCATACCTTTGGTCTTGTCACCAAAGATCCTCGCACGACCAATTTTGCAGGCTTTGTCGTGGAACTCTTCCAATGCGCTGTCCGCGGCGGCTTTGGCTGCTTCAAGAGCTGCTTCAGCGGTCGCCTTTCCGGCCGTCGACGCAATGACAGCAGTCAGAGAGTCCAGCATGGTCTTGTCACCGATACTCGCGCCACCACGGGCGATCATCGCGTCCAAAGCAGCTTGCAATAGATCTGGAAGCCTCTCCCAATCAATCTCGTTCTCGCCTTTGGTCTGTTTTGCGACAGCCATCAACGAGATCCCCATCAATGTGCCAAAAGACGAACCAGATACTTTGGTCATGGCCTTGGCACATTCCATGCACGCCATTCCAAAGTCATCCGGCAGATCATTGGCGATTGATGCGATGTTGTTGAACCCATTCACCATGGTCACGCCAAGATCACCATCTCCCAAACGACCATCAAGCTCGTTCAGGTGTGCCCCCATTGGGTCAACCTGGGCGGTAATCTTTTCGATACCGGTGCGCAGAGTTGCTGTTGTTAGTGCCACGTTTATTTCCCCCAGAATGGATTGTTGGCTGGTGCGGCCAGAAGCTGCTCCAGTTCGTCGTCAAGTTTCATCAGCGAGATCGAGGCACCGGCCATTTCCATCGACGTGGCATAGTTGCCAACCAACGGATGCGCGATTTCGATGCCCTTGTCTGACAGAATGCGGTTTACAGCCCGGAACAGGATGTAAAGTTCTTCGGCAGGCGTTGCGCCCAGACCGTTGACCAAAACAGACACGCGGTCGCCTTTTGAAAGGTCCAGCTCGTCGGTCAGCTTGGCCAGTAGCTCAGCTGCCAATTCATCAGCGGGCTTGTTCTTGCCGCGCCAAACGCCTGGCTCGCCGTGAATGCCCATACCGATTTCGATTTCATCGTCGGCAATTTCAAAGGTGACTTTGCCGGCCTGTGGCACAATGCAAGATCCCAGCGCCACACCCATGGTACGTGTGTTCAGGCGCGCGCGATCTGCGCATACGTAAACTTCGTCCAACGATTTACCAGCCTGTGCAGCGGCGCCTGCGACTTTGACCACATAGACCAGACCCGCAACGCCGCGGCGCTTCTCGATCTCATCAACACCTGCGCTGGCAACATCATCATTGACGATGATCTGCTTGGCAGTGATGTCTTCCATGTCTGCGAATTCGCAGGCCATGGCAAAGTTCATCTTGTCGCCACCATAGTTGCCCACAACGCAAAGCACGCCTTGCCCTGTGTCTGCAGATTTGATGGCCTCTAGCATCGGGTTCATGTCTGGCGATGCAAACACATCCCCAACAGCACATGCATCCAGCAAACCGTCACCAACGTAACCAGCGAAGATCGGCAGGTGGCCGAAACCACCGCCCGATACAACACCAACGCTGTCAGCGCTGGCCGTGGGCTTGCGCAACAACCGACGGGTTTCACCATCGATACGGAAAACGTCTGGATGCGCGGCCTCTAGGCCTTCGAGTGTTTCGTCAACGTAGTTGACGGCATCATTCATAATTTTCTTCATCGCAGTTCCTCTTCAGGCTTTGCAGCGTCTAAGTCGTCTGACCCAGTTCGACAGTCTGCCCTTGTCTTTCGGTTGCATCATGTTAGTTTCATATCTCAAAACTAAAGTACCACATTATGGATAATTTAGTTTTTTTTACATGTCAATCGGACGGTCCCGCCTTCTTGATGTAACGTTGGAAATGAAGTAGGACAGGAAAATGCAAAGCTCTATTGTCACTAAGTTATTGACCCTCCTCACAGTTGTCAGCGAAACTCGAAAACCGCTTACGTTCTCTGAATTGGTGACCAAAAGCGGGCTAAACAAAAGCACCATCCATAGACTTTTGAACATCAGCACCGAAGAGCGCCTGATAACTTTTGACGAGCATCGTAAGGTCTATTTTGTTGGTCCTAAGATCTTTGATCTCGTACGAAATGCTTACAGCGGCTATGATATTCAGGCCGTCGCACTGGACGAGATGATGCGCCTGCACGCCCTTTTCGAAAGCAACGTGACCATCGGCCTGCCCAATGGAAGAGAGGTTGTTTATCTGAGGGTTCTGGAGTCTCGCCGTTCAATGGGCCCCGTTCAACGCCCTGGCATGCGTGAACCCATTCATTGCTCAGCCTCCGGCAAAGCACTCTTAGCTTTTATGCCAGACAAGATGATCTTATCCAAGCTGGACGGCTACAAATTTGAGAAGTTCACAGACCAGACCATCCAAGACACAGAATCATTTTTGAACGCTTTGGAGGAAGTCCGCGAACTGGGATATGCACGCAATAACCGCGAAGAATATGAACACTTCATGGGCATTTCAGCGCCGATCTTCAACTATATGAGCGAGCCTATCGCGGTGATCAACATATGGACCGTTGATTCCCTGCACTCGATTGACGAGCTTACATCGTGGTCGGGAGAACTTCGGGCCTCAGCAGAACGCGTGACCAGCCTGATAGGCGGGACCGCGCCGGATCTTGCGACCCTACGCAGTCAGTAGCTTAATTATTTGCCGTCATGCGGTGGCAGGTTGTCTACCGACACAATAACAAAGTGCTTTTTGATATAGTTATCGACGGTCCATTCTGTTTCCAGACCCGCGTTCATGACAAATGCGTCGCCCGCAGCAACGTCGTAAGAGTTGCCATCGCTGGTTTTGATCGTCGCGCTACCTTGAAGAATATGGCAGAATTCAACAATACCATCCATTACGGCTGTGAATTTGCCAGCGGTGCTGTCCCAAATACCTGACCGAATAGCCTGCTGATGGCCATCATACATCATCCAGGAGAACTGCTTGGGGTTTCCTTCAAGGATGTCGTCCTGAATGTTCTTTTCAACGGCATCAGGATTCTGGTCCACGAATTTAATGAAGCTCATTTGTCTGTCCTTGTTAGCATAGAAAAAAACGTGCTGGCCCAGGGGAGCGAAACCAGCACGCTGTCGCCTTCCGTCATTGAGGGCGACCAGTTACGGGCGAACAAAAGAAATGTTCACACCGCGGGGATCAAAGCCGATCAAAAATTGTATCCAGATTATCGCGGAACGACATGGCTGGAGCACCCAATGGCAAGAGCTTTGTGGTGCCCCAATGCCAAGGGATCGGGCTGACAGGTGTGACGGGGAACGGCAGCGTGTCGTTCGCGGCGCCCATGGCCTTTCTAGCCAACGCGCGCCCCATAACAGATGTCATTGCGATGCCTCGGCCACTGAAACCAATCGCAGCCAATACGCCTGGCGCGGGTTCGTGCAAATGCGGCATCATTTCGGTGGTTACGGCAATACGCCCTGCCCATGCGGTTTCAATCTTGGACTGCTGCAATTGCGGGAAGACCCGATGCAAACCATTGCGAAGACGTCCCAAACCGCCAAGTGCTGCGGCTTGATCAGTGCTGCCAACACATCCAAAGATAAGACGGCGATCCCGATCATAGCGCGCGAAATAGATAGCGCGCCGTGTGTCCGCAATTGTAACAGCATTTGGCAGAACTTGTTGCTGGAGTTCCGCTGACAACGGTTCTGTCGCAAGCGCAATACTGACCATAGGAAAGAAGGTCTGCTGCAGGCCTGGCCACAGTCCATTGGTGTGCGCATTGGTGGTCAGGATAACCTGCTTTGCAATAACACGTCCTTGTGGAGTGTTCAGATGCCAGTGGTCACCCACGCGTTTCATGCCTGTCACTTTGCTGTTCTCAAACAGCTGCACCCCTAGGCGTTCTGCCGCGCGGGCATAACCATAGGTCAGCGACAGTGGCTGCACGTGGCCACCTTTCTTGTGGAACAGGGAAAACCCGTATTCCTTTGACCCACTCATCTTTTGGGTCTGCTCTCTGTCTAGAAAATCAATGGAAGCGCCGGCTTTGTTCCAGGCTTCTCCCAGGGAAATCAGGCGTTTTTTCGCAGATTTACAATGCGCGGCTTGAACCCAACCGTTTTGCTCGGCGTCACAATCGACATCGTATTTGCCAATGTCACGGAACAACGCATCCGCAGAGCCCAATGTTGTCTCAATCAACCTGTTCGCCTGCGGCTCGCCAAATTTCTTGACCAGCTCGTCAGGCGTTGCACGCCAAATAGGGTTACATTGGCCGCCGCTGCGACCCGACGCGCCCCAGCCAATTTCCATTGCGTCCAGCACGGCAACGGTGGCCCCTTCTTCAGCAAGTCCAATCGCCGTGCGGCACCCCGTCAGACCGCCCCCGACGATTGCAAAGTCAACTTCGATATCTTCGCTCAGAACCAGAGCCTTCGGTCGTTCAGCAGCGGTTCTGCGCCAATGGACTTCGTCAATGCTCTGGGGGTTGAAGCTGTTGATTGTCATTCTGTGCTCATACGGTTTCGCAACATCTCAATGTGCTCTTTGGTTGCTATTTGGGTCGCCGAAAACCACGCCGACCCGACGGGCACCCACCGAAGCGGGTGCAATTGACTTCTGGCGCGCGGAGGAGGGAGCGCGCCAGAAGTCAGGGCTTAGCTCTTGCCTTTCCAAGGCACGAGATAACGTTCAGCCCAGCGCATCATCATATCGATGCCGAACCCGATCACACCAATCAGGACGATGCCCATGATGACGATATCAGTGTTCTGGAACTTCGACGCGGTCATGATCATCATGCCAGCCCCTTGTTCCGCAGCGACAAGTTCAGCCGCGACAACGGTGCCCCAGCACACACCCATCGCAACGCGCGCACCGGTAAAGATTTCGGGTAACGAGTTGGGAATGATGACATGGCGCATGATTTGCCACTTGCTGGCGCCCAATGAATAGGCTGCATGAACCTTGCTGATGTTAACACCAGACACACCTGACCGCGCAGCAATGGCCATGATCCACAGGGCTGCAAGGAACAGCAGGATGATCTTACCCGCCTCGCCGATACCGGCCCAGATGATGACAAGAGGGATCAATGCCAGCGGAGGAACAGGACGCATGAATTCAACAATCGGATCGAACCAACCGCGAAACCAGTTGCTAAGTCCCATTGCATATCCAAGAGGAATGCCAACCACTGCGCCAAGGATAAAGCCCAGAATAACCCGGTACAACGAGAAGCCCAGATGCTCCCAGATTGAGAAGTTCCGAAAGCCTTCTTTGAAGATCTTTACCGTACGGGTCCACACAGTCTCGGGTGAGGGCAAGTACAGCGGCTCCATTTGAAGACCGCGCGAAGGTTCAAAGTTTGGGGTGCCTTTGTCAGACAAGGTCACAGAGCCAAAGTCGAAATCGACAGTGCCCCCTGGAGTAATAGGTTGACCGTTGATGGCAACAATTTTTGCACCCTCTTTCCGGGTCGTCTCGTCGTTCTTGTCCCAAGGGATCAGCACGGACCGCCACTGCGCAACAACAGCCGCGTCGTTCTTGGCAAACCCATCGCCCGCAGGGACTTCGGCTGTTTCGGCGGGTGTCTCGCGGGGGTGAACCACAACACGCACCAAGGCATCATCCGTCGCACCATCAGCCTTTTGCGCGGTGTAGGTGAACTCAGCCGTTCCTTCGAAAGGCGCAGGGGCATGAAGGGGTTTCGGGACGATAACCGACCCGGTGAAGATCCCCCAAATCAGGAAAATCGTGGCGATAGAGATAACACCGGCTATCCGGTTGGGGCGCACAGCACTTTCATCTCCGAAGGTGACAGTTTTCAGCGAGGTGAAATCGCGGATGCCTGCGCCTTGCAGTTTCGTCACCAAGTAGAAAGAGACAACAAAAACAGCAACGTAAATTAGGAATGGAGTCATTTTGAATCTCCCGAACGTCCCATGATTTCTTCTTCCATGTCCCAGATCATGCTGAGAATTTCTTCGCGCTTCACACCAAAGTCGGGGTGTTTCTTGACCTCACGTAGGTCGGCCTCAACGCCAAGATCTGCAAAGGGAAGACGGTATTCAGTGTGGATACGTCCTGGCCGTGGCGCCATAACCAGCAGGCGTTCCCCCAGCAGCAGGGCTTCTTCAACAGAGTGGGTGATCAAAATGATGGTCTTGCCGGTTTCTTTCCAAAGCTTCAAAACCAGCGACTGCATCTTTTCGCGCGTCAACGCGTCCAGCGCACCAAGCGGTTCGTCCATCAAGATCACATCCGGGTGGTTCGCAAGACAGCGGGCCAAGGCCACACGTTGCTGCATACCGCCGGACAATTCGTAGATCGCTTTGTCCTTGAAGTCTTGCAGGCCTACGATTTCAAGAAGATGATCAACCTCATCTTTGTATTCCGCTTCCCGCTGGCCCTGCATACGCGGGCCAAAACTGATGTTGTCGCGCACAGACATCCATTCAAACAGCGCACCCTTTTGGAAGACCATTCCTCGGTCTGCGCTAGGCCCGTGAACAGCTCTGCCGTTCAAAGTGATTTCACCACCACTGGGCGCCAGAAAGCCCGCAACAATATTGAGGAGTGTCGTTTTACCGCACCCAGAAGGACCCAGTACGCTTAGCAATTCCCCAGATTTGAGGTCAAGAGAGACGTCCTGCAACGCTTGAACTGCACCACCGCTGGGCAGATCAAAGCTCATGGATAGGTTTTGGATCGAAAGTCCAGTCATTCCCCACCTATTATATTTATTTTAAAAAAAGGAGCCATGCCGCCGCGGGGCAGGCAAAAGTGGCGCGAGGGAGAGCCCTCGCGCCTGGTCGGGCTTACATGTCCTGAACGGCCTTCAAAGGATCTGTGTTGACTGCGCTGTTGTAACTTTCCAAAGAATAGTCCATCGAGCCGGCTTCCACGAACACTTCGGCAACACCCTTCATGAAGGTTTGCACGTTGCCACCCAGCCACTTCTCAGACAGCTGCTCTTCGACCGAAGGCATTTTCATGGTTGCGATGGCAGATTTCGCGGCATCCAGGTCCAGGCCCGCTTCCTGAGCAATCACGCTCAGCAACTCGTCGCTGCCATCAGCGTACCATTTTTTGTTTGCTTCCGCGGTAACCGCCAAGAACTTCGCAACAACGTCGCCATTTTCAGCGATGTAGGATGCAGGTGCCGATGTTACGTCAAACACCAGAATGCCCAGCTCTTCTTTCTCATCACCGGTCAGCAGAACGTTGCCGTGTTCCTTCATACGGGAAAGGCCACCGCCGAAACCGCATGCAAAGTCCACAGCACCTTGGCTAAGCGCGACTGCGCCTTCTGGTGGCGCCATGTCCACAACCTGCAGTGAATCAACTGGAATGCCGAAATGGCTCATTTGACGCAGGAAGCCGTAGTGCGCGGCGGTTCCCAATGGAACAGCGACTTTCTTACCGGCCAGCTCGCCAGCGGAGTCTTTGTCAATTTCCAGTCCAGAGGAAACAACACAGTTATCATTGTCAGAATAGCTCACTGCGATGTCGACAACCTGAAGATCTTGACCGCCCGAAGCTGCAACAACGAAAGGAGGCAGGCCTTGCGAAACTGCGATTTGAACGTCACCTGACGCCATCGCTGCGCTCATTGCGGTGCCGGTTTCGAAAGAAACCCAGTTCACCTTCATGCCCAGTGCCTCGTCGTAAGCGCCTGTCGCTTTGGCTGCCATCATGGGCATTGGCCATTCCAAGAAGTACGCAACGGTCAGTTCTTCCGCCATTGCAGCTGCCCCGGAGACGGCTGCAATCGCTGCAGCCAAAATTGTCGTTGATGTCTTTTTGATCATTTTGCTTTCCCTGTTGTACTAGTTCCGCATTGCAAAACTTTTATTTTACAATGCGAGAATAGCGGGAGCATTTCATCTTCGTCAATAATAAAAACAAGGCCTAAAGCTCCGCGCAACGCTGCACGCTTATTCTTAAAGCGCCGCGATCCTAAACCTCTGGAACTATTTATGTTTCCCCTACCCTCTGTCGACGTTCAGAGAAACGTTAGGTAAAATCATATCCCCCTTGTTTGAGGTATGAGGAGGTAAAACGCCTATAGGGAGAAACATGCCACGTTCAAGTCAGCGATTCTTGGGCCCAAATTGCGCGGAATTCCGTACCCGCGACCATCGGCCACCATAGAACCATTTCAGATAAAGATCGGTGAATCACTTTTAATATAATGAATTCTTACACTTAACCCAAAATGGTGCCCTACCGCCTAAGTACAGGCCACGCTCTATTTGTTTTTCATGATTGAACTTACATTTTGCATTGTACAGCTACGATCAGATTGCAAACTCACCCCGGCCCAGAGGAGACAACTGGAACGGTGAAGTCTTCGGAACCCAATATTGAACAAGTACCGGCGCGCCGATCAAAGGCTTGGAACGTTCATCCAAAGCTGCCGATCGACATGTAACCGGTCTTTGACGTACCGCCAAAACCAAAGGCGTCGCTTAAATGGCTGCTCGGCACATGGCTCAAGTTCTCGCCGCCTATGAACCACCCAATTTTTGTACTGATCATGGTCTACTTCCTGATGCCAAGCCCCGAAGCGATGCAGCTTTTCTCGGCAGATTGGATGCTCAAAATCGCAGCAATCCTTTTCGGTTCTATCATCCTGCTCGGGACAGAGCTCCATTTGTACCTTTATGTACCTGCCGCAGCTTTGTTGCACAAATCGGGGTTTGAACGGATTTCCCCTTTCCCCGGACGGATTTATCCTACGGGCTCTGTGATAGGTATGCCAAGAACGGTGTAGCGGTTGAGCACCGCGATCCGGACTTGGAGCTCGGCAACTTGCCGGTCGAAGTCCCGCGCCATGAGGCTTTGGCCGAGTAGTTTGACGCAGTGCATGTTCGTCTCTGCTTGGCTTCTGCGGTGATATCCGGTCAACATTCGCCAGAGTGCTCGTCCTAGATATTTGCAGGCTCTTACGGCTTCGTTTCGCGCGATAGCTCCTGCCGTGCTTGACTTCCAAAGTTGGGCATTCTTGCGTGGTGCGATGATGGCTGCGGCTCCCCGAGCGGG
>NZ_JAHHIR010000075.1 GCF_018678075.1 Epibacterium ulvae
ATGATGGCGACCAAATATAGAAACCCACGCCGCATCGGCAGGTACGTGATGTCGGCGCACCAAACTTGGTTGGGCCGACCCACACGCAGGCCACGCAGCAGGTATGGATAAATCTTGTGACCCTTCGCTGCCTTGCTGGTGTTGGGTTTGTGATAAATCGGCATAAGGCCCATCAACCGCATAAGGCGGCGGATGCGCTTCTCGTTCACCAGATGGTCTTCATTGCGAAGATGCCACGTCATTTGACGAACGCCATAAAATGTAATCGGCGGAGCCATACTCGGCCACGGTAGCGGCGGCGTTGTGCTGTCGCGGGCGGCTTAAAAGTCGGCCACTTTTGCCCTTTCATTTGATGGGAGGGCGTGAGGATTTTCACCGTGGAATTGTATTTGAAGGTGCGCCGCGCTCATTTTCAGGATGGGTTGAGTGGGCGTCGTATCGCTCGGGATTTTGGGATCAGTCGAGACAGCGTTGCGAAGATGTTGGCGTATTCGCAACCGCCGGGGTATCGCCGGACTGCGGAGATCAAACGGCCAAAGCTGGATGCTTATGTCGATCAGATTGATCAGTGGTTGGCGGAAGATAAGGCGCGTCCTCGCAAACAGCGACATACGGCCAAGCGCATTTTTGAGCGCCTTCGTGATGAATGCGGGTTCGACGGCGGTTGCACGATCGTCAAAGATTACGTGCGCACAAAGAAGCGCAGTTCGCGCGAGATGTTTGTGCCGTTGCGCCATCCGCCCGGGCATGCGCAGGCTGATTTTGGCGAAGCACTGGTTTTGATCGGTGGTGTTGAGCAGAAGGCCTATTTCTTTGCGCTGGACCTGCCCCATAGCGATGCCTGTTATGTTCGCGCGTATCCCGCCGCAAACACCGAGGCCTGGTTGGACGGGCATGTTCATGCCTTCGCGTTCTTTGGGGTGGTGCCTCAGTCGATCCTTTATGACAACGACAGATGTCTGGTCTCCAAAATCCTGCCAGATGGCACACGACAGCGAACTCAGCGGTTCGGGGCGCTTTCAAACACAGGCTGAAGTGAAGAGATTATTTGAATCCCATCCCGATTTTCCACGGAACAAGCATGGTGAGGTGAATCAGCAGCGTGTCACCGATATTCTGAACCAGCCTCTCTATGCAGGATATATCTGTAGTGAGAACTATGGCCTGAACTGGCTCAAAGGGCAGCATGAGCCGCTGATCTCGCTCGAAACCTTCGATAAGGCACAAAAGCGCCAGAAAAACGCTGCGGTGGCTCCTGCACGTAAAAACATCGGTGAAGATTTTGCACTGCGTGGATTCGTGACCTGCGGTGAGTGCAATGTGCCGCTGCGCTCTTCATGGTCCAAAGGAAAGAACAAGCACTATCCATACTATCTGTGTCAGACCAAGGGGTGCGCCAGCTACGGCAAATCCATCCCGCGTGACAAATTAGAAAATGCCTTTGGCGAAGTCGTCAAAACTCTTGAACCCAGCCCGACAATGTTCGCTCTGGCGAAAACGATGTTCCATGCAGCATGGGATGGCAGGTCAGAACAGATCAAAGACGCGAAGGCGTCCGTCCAACGGCAAATCACTGAAGCTGAAAAGCAGATCGACTCATTGCTCTCACGGATCATCAACGCAACCAATGACTCTGTGATCGGTGCCTATGAGGAAAAGATCGCCAGACTAGAGAAAACTAAGGTCAGATTGCAGGATTCTATGATCCATCACGCTCCCAAACAGGGGAGACTGGAAGAGATGCTAGAACACTCACTTCAGTTCCTCGCAAACCCTTGGAAACTTTGGGATAGCGGAAACATCACTCTGCGCAAAGCACTGCTCAGATTGGCCTTTGTGGACCGTTTTGCGTACCATCGGATTGAGGGAGCTAGAACACCAGAATTATCCATACCATTCAAGGCATTAAGGGTGCTTCAGTATAGGGAAAAGTGTAATGGTGCGGGTGAAGGGACTCGAACCCCCACGCCATAGGCGCCAGAACCTAAATCTGGTGCGTCTACCAATTCCGCCACACCCGCACATCTGGAACAGGTCCAATCCTGTTGCTGGCGTTCTCTAGCAAAGTGATACAGGAGATGCGAGCGAAAAATGCACTGACCTACTATGTTTTGCAACGGGCAAATCAGTAGGGCAAAAATGAGCGTCAGTTGGCTAAACTCTAGCGATCAACGCGCGAAGTTCTTCCTCAAAAACCTCACGCTCACCTCTTATAACGGTGCGGTATTGCTCCAATACGCCGTCAAACTTGGCTGAACTCTCCAGCACATCATGTATCTTCGAACGCAATCTTTGTGGCTCCAAAAACAGCTCTGTGGGCGCAAACAAGCTATCTGGCAGCGGAACATCGTTTTCAAAACGCGCAGCCCCTTCGCGCCGGACCAGCGGCAAACATCCGCATAGCGCAGCTTCACGCGGCACGCGGTCTTTCCCTGGATGGAAACCGCAATCGAGAAAAATCTTGCAATCGGCCAATGTCGAAACGATTTCGGCCCGGCTCATATTTTGCAACGGGACCAGATTAAAATCCTGTTCCAGCTCAGACCAGATCTCGTCCGCTCCACGCGCTTTGTTGGGCAGATAACAGATGTCATACGTGCGGTCTTCTGTCGGGATTGGCGCAGCAATTTCATCCAAATCGATAAAGTCAGTCAACATTGTCACGTCAGTCGCACCGTTTTTACGCGCGAAATCAGCTGCGTATTCGCTTTGGCACAGATTACTACAGCTTCGGATAAGCTTTTGATGCAGGAGTTGTTTCAACGAAGTCAAAGGGAAATTGTCAACGCTCAGCCACCAGAAGTGTACATTTGGACACCCGTGTTGAAGCAGCGCAAAGGCCAATTCAGGCCAAACTTCAGGGACAACGAAATGGGTTTCTTTCGCTATCACCTCAACACGCGGAACTTGAAACTGAGAAAGCCGGGCGTCGATCTCGGTTTCCTTAGGGAACTCTTTCCAAAACTTCCAACGCTTGGGCATCTTGGGCTTACGCATAACGATTTGATCATCGACGCAGGCAAAAGCATGTTCTCCATGCGCGAGCTCTAAGTCGTTGATATACATGACAGAGGCCTCAGCCCCAATCTCTCGCATCGAAGCGGCGGCTTGGTGAAGGGCTAAGGGCCCGCCTGTAAAGCCGCCTGGGGAAATAAAACAAAAGCTCATGCCAGTTTGGTAACCCAAACTTCAAACAGGGAAAAGTAAGATTAGTTCGTTGTAGCCATTTTCATTGCTTTTGGAACGCAAGTTCTTTAAACACTTTTGGCAGTTCTTCGGGAAGATCTTCGGCCACAAGTCCCGGCCCAAAGGATCGCGCACATTCCACATGCAGCCAGGCTGCGGTCTCAGCCGCGGATTGCGGTGAAAACCCGCGCGCCACAAGGCCGGTGATGAACCCAGCCAAGACATCGCCGGAACCCGCGGTCGCAAGCCAGGGAGCACTGCGCTCATACAGGGCAGCGTTGATCGCACATACCCCTGAAGGCGACGCTATCACCGTGTCCTGCCCCTTTAACAGAACCGTACACCCGGCCCGTTCGCCAGCCTCCCGCGTCGCATCCACTTTGGAATAGGCAGGGCCTTTTGTGGCCGGCGCTACAAGCTTGTCTGCGATATCCGGGAACAAACGCGCAAACTCCCCCGCGTGAGGCGTTAACACGCAGTTTTCATGCAGCATCCCAAAGAGTACAGTTGGATCATCCGCATAGGCCGACAGCACATCCGCATCCAACACGACGTGACGTGTGGGATCGCTCAGGGCCACAGGAACAAGCGCCCATGCCCGTTCCAGCCCCAAGCCCGGCCCAAGACACAGCGCGTTTATTCGGTCATCCTCAAGCGCTGCGGCAAGATCTTCCGCGCTTTCAAGTTCAGCCATCATCAAAGCCGTGATCTGACTGGCAACTTCAAACCACGCAGATTGAGGCACACCCAGCGTCACCAACCCAGCCCCGATCCGCAAAGCCCCGCGCGCAGCCAGCCGCGCCGCACCCGTTTTTCCGGAGGGACCCGACAGGATCAGCGCGTGGCCGTGGGAGTATTTATGTTCTTCGCTTTCCTTGGATAAATCAGAGTTCAGCGGCGGCTGCGCCAAGCGGCAAACGCAACGTTCAATCCGTTGTGTTCCAGAAATCTGCTCGATGGCGGCGCAGCTCGCATAACCAATCTCATAGGCGTCGGCGAGACCGATGTCTTTTGTGACCAACGTCCCAGAGGTGCCAGGACCCTCCCCAAGAAAATGTCCAAGCTTCGGCCTGTGAAAAGTCACTGTGAGACCCGCTTCAATCGCTTTCCCCAGCACATGTCCGCTGTCGGAACACAAACCGCTTGGCGTGTCGATAGCAACTACGCGCACGCCTCGGTCTTGAATTATAGCTCGGGCCGGTTGGTGCGCCAAAAAGGAAAACAGACCTTTGAAGGGCCGTGTGAGGCCTATTCCAAATAAGCCATCAACAATGAGTTCGAAACAAGTGGGGAGCGGCAAAGTGTCATCGACGAGAGGCGGAGGATCGATCGACCTCGCTTGAACCGCCCCCAACTCCAGCCACCGCTCATAATTCAACCGCGCATCAGGCGGCAGCTTTTCTGGATCCCCATACAGAAACACCTCAACCGCCCAGCCCCGTGCATGCAAGAGCCGCGCCACCACAAAACCGTCGCCCCCATTTTTTCCCGGACCACATAAAACCACGGCCCGGCGCGCCGGCACGGTATCACTTTCATCTTTTCCCAAATACTTCGGGGGTGCGGGGGCTGGCCCCCGCTCTGGCGGCTCCAAGAACACTGGCCATTCCTCAAAAATCGCCTCAACCACGCCCTGACCCGCGCGTTCCATCAGCTCCAGCCCGGTGACCTCACCACTGTCAATTGCTGCTTTTTCAATCGCCCGCATCTGGGCTGCGGTCAGCAAATCAGTCATCGTTTACACCCACGGTTTTCATTTTGATTATTTTTTAATCGTTAAGGTCATTTTTTAATCATTTACACTTGGCCTAGCCCCGGGATTGCATCTATGACACCCGCAATTCATTGTGGCTACCATTTAGAAATGATCTGTGATGTGTCGACAAGGTTGAGAGGAGCGCCAACCCATGAAAAAAATCGAAGCCATCATCAAACCGTTCAAGCTGGATGAAGTCAAAGAGGCTCTTCAGGACGTGGGTGTTCAGGGGCTTTCGGTCATTGAAGTAAAAGGGTTTGGACGCCAAAAAGGCCACACCGAACTCTACCGTGGTGCCGAATATGTGGTAGATTTTCTGCCCAAAGTAAAAGTCGAAGTCGTGCTGGATGACGACCAAGTCGACGCGGCGATTGACGCCATTGTTGAAGCTGCAAAAACCGACAAGATCGGTGATGGCAAGATTTTTGTCAGCAGCGTTGAACAAGCCATCCGCATTCGCACCGGTGAGACCGGTTCGGAAGCGCTGTAACTACATCCAAATCACACTATTGGAAGGGAAATAGGGAATGAGCGCAGAAGCAGTTCTGAAGCTGATCAAGGAGGAAGAAGCCGCATATGTGGACATCCGTTTCACGGATATTCGCGGCAAGCTTCAGCACGTCACTGTAGACGTGGACATGGTTGACGAAGACTTCCTTGAGGAAGGCTTTATGTTTGACGGCTCCTCGATCGCTGGCTGGAAGTCGATCGAAGCATCCGACATGAAACTGATCCCCGATCTGGAATCGACATATGTGGATCCGTTCTATGCGGAAAAAACCATCTGCATTCACTGCTCCATCGTTGAGCCCGACACAGGTGAATCCTATGAGCGTGACCCCCGCGGTACCGCACAGAAAGCCGAAGCCTACCTGAAGTCCTCAGGCATGGGCGACGCAGCTTACATGGGTCCGGAAGCAGAATTCTTCTTGTTTGACGACGTTCGTTTCTCGAACTCGATCAACAAAGTATCCTACGAAGTTGATGCAACCGACGCATCCTGGAACACTGACACCGAATACGAGATGGGCAACAAAGGCCATCGTCCCGGCGTCAAAGGCGGCTACTTCCCGGTGAACCCCACCGACGAAGCGCAAGACCTGCGTTCCGAAATGCTGTCGACGATGAAGCGCATCGGCATGAAAGTTGACAAGCACCACCACGAAGTGGCGTCTTGTCAGCACGAGCTGGGTCTGATCTTTGACAGCCTGACCAAGCAAGCCGACGAGCTGCAGAAATACAAGTACATCATCCACAATGTGGCCGATGCTTACGGCAAATCTGCAACCTTCATGCCCAAGCCGATCTACGGCGACAACGGCACCGGTATGCACGTCAACATGTCGATCTGGAAAGACGGCAAGCCTCTGTTCGCTGGCGACAAATACGCGGATCTGTCCGACGAAGCTCTGTTCTTCATCGGTGGTATCCTGAAGCACGCGAAAACGCTGAACGCCTTCACCAACCCGTCGACCAACTCCTACAAGCGTCTGATCCCGGGCTTCGAAGCCCCCGTTCTGCGTGCGTATTCTGCACGTAACCGCTCGGGTTGTGTCCGTATCCCATGGACCGAAAGCCCCAAAGCCAAGCGTGTAGAAGCTCGTTTCCCTGATCCTGCCGCGAACCCCTATCTGGCGTTTGCTGCTCTCTTGATGGCTGGCCTTGACGGCATCAAGAACAAGATCAATCCGGGCGAAGCCATGGACAAAAACCTCTATGACCTGCCCGCAGAAGAGCTGGCTGGCATCCCAACCGTCTGTGGCTCCCTGCGCGAAGCGCTGGAATGCCTGGCAGACGACCACGACTTCCTGCTGCAAGGCGACGTGTTCACCAAAGACCAGATCGAAGGCTACATCGAACTTAAGATGGAAGAAGTCGAACTGTTCGAGCACACACCGCACCCAGTTGAGTTCGGCATGTACTACAGCTGCTAATCTGCAGTTTGGAAAAGTTAAAAAACAGGCGTCCCACAGGGCGCCTGTTTTGCGTTTGGGATGGGGGTACGAGGTTAACTGAGGGGCCTTTCGCCAAGAGTGAATGTCAGTATTGAGTCCACTTCGACCGATGCTGCGCAGAGCACGAATATCCGGTAGCGACAAATTGCCATGAAATTGAGACGCGCCTCAGCTACAGCCGAGGCGCGCTTTTGCGGTTTGATCAGCTATAAAATGGGGATTGCATTTGACGACTTGCGTCTTCTGTCGTTGTCGCATCAAAGACTCTTGTGTAGAAAGCCACTCCCAATTTCTCTGCAACCTCAGGGAACTGGTTGATGGCGTAGTCGAGCGCTTGTTCAACAGTATCAAACGCATCAAAGCCACCAAGGGTATTGGTCGAAACGCCGCTGAGCCAGACTTTGCTCTGAATGCCGGGCACCTGTTTGAGTGTCATGTTGCGTGTCTGCCAGTCAAAGGCGTCGAATGGCTGCGAGAACTGCAATTCAGTGTAAACAAACGCGCCAGGTGCTTGCCTCGGCGATGCTCCGTAGTGAACGGATCCCAAGTCTTCACTTGCCGCCTTGACAATCTGCGCATCGAATACGCGCGTGTTGTGGGCAACACCAAAGCTACGCGGCTCAGTTGGGAAGTATCCTGTGACGAAGTGTTTGGCGTTCTCAAGGCTGTCGAACGCGTAAAAGCCACCAATTGACCCCGTGCCGTGACCGTGAAGCCAAGTCTTGTTCAAGAAACCAGGTTGTTTTTTAATTTGGTCATTGATGGTTGCCCAGGGGGCTTGGTCGAACAGAACCGAAATTGCCACTTCGGTGTAGACAAATGCTTTTGGGGACATGGGTGTTTCCTTTGCATGAATGATCGAGGGCGCCAAGGCAGCGCTTGCGGTAGCAATGAGCATTTCGCGGCGGTTCAGCATTGCAGACTGAGTGAGATTGGATGTATTCATTTAGCGCTCCTATCGACTTGCGTTATGCAAGTTGATGGCTGTATCCTTTATCATGTTGCACAATGCAAGTTGATAATTTAAGAAAGCGGAATGAACACGAAAAACAAACGACCTCTTTCAGGATGCCCAATCGACTACGCTCTCAGTGTGTTCGGAGATCGTTGGTCGCTTCTGATCATCCGAGATCTCGCGATTAAAGGCGTCAAAACCTACGCTGAGTTGCTTGATGGGTGGGAGGGGATATCAACAAATATCCTTGCTCAACGCATGAGGCACTTGGAAGGACATGGTATCGTTGAAAGGCGGAAAAATCCTGACAACTGGCGAAGTTCCCTATACGAATTGACGCCAAAAGGGCGCGATCTTGCACCGCTTCTGTCAGAAATTATCCTATGGGGAGGCACTTACAATGAAGCCGATGCCCCGAAGAGTGAAGCTTTCAACATCGTGCAATCTGACCGTGGCGGGTTCGAAAGAGAGCTGCGTCAGACGGATAACACCACCGATTAAAGACACTCAAAATCGCAATCTTCGCGCGACCCAGAAACAGTAACGCATTGTTGGCTTTGCAGCACCTTATGGCTTAGCAGCAGCCATTCAGGATTTGAAATTCAGCGAACCGTTGGTCCCGCACAACGGACATCTTCCCGCTCTAAAAAGCTCCCCCTCCCGCAGACCGGAGCCATCCGAAAACGGTTTCTCGACACATTTACCACCTGTGCACGGCAGGCACCCAAGTTGGTTTTTTGCCAAAGGGTGATGTTTTGATGAAATGGTGCCCTTTGGGCTTGCGTCATCAAGAGACAGGGTTTAGCCATCCCCCTCCTCGTCACAGCCTCCCCTGATCACTGGAGCTCTCCCATCATGCCACATACCCTTGGAATTGACTTTGGCACCTCCAATTCGGCTGCGGGGATTTCGGTGAACGGGCACCCGTGGCTGGTGGAGCTGGAACCGGGGGAGAATACATTGCCCACCGCCGTGTTCTTTGAGGTGAACCCCAACCGGATGCGGATTGGTCGAAGTGCCACGCGCGGATTGATCAACGGGGATGAGGGTCGGTTTCTGCGCGCCCTCAAAAGCCTGCTGGGCACGCCGTTGCTGCATGAACAGCGACGGCTGGGCGGTGAACGGCTGACCTTTGTCACGATAATCGCGCGGTTTCTGGCCGAGGTGAAGAAACGTGCCGAAGATCAGACCCGGATGGACTTCACCCATGCGCTGTCGGGACGTCCCGTGCGGTTCCACAGTGCCGATGCCGCGCGCAATGCAAAGGCCGAAGAAGATCTGCGCCTGTGTTACCAAGAGGCCGGTTTTCAGGACGTGACCTTTATGTATGAACCCGAAGCCGCGCTGCGCTCTGCGGCTCCGACACCGGGTCTTGGGCTGGTGGTGGACATTGGCGGTGGTACCTCGGACTTTACCGCCTTTGTTCAGGAAGACGTAGCGCCGACGCGAATTCTGGCAAGCCACGGTGTGCGTCTGGGCGGCACCGATTTTGACCGCCAGATCAGCATTGATCACGTGATGCCCCTGTTGGGACGTGGCAGTCAGATCCGCAACTCTATGGGCGGTGGCAGCCTGACCGCGCCGTCGCGTCTGTTCAACGATCTCGCGACCTGGCAGATGATCCCGTTCCTTTATACGCGTGAGACATTGCGCATGGCAGAAGATCTGCAGCGCAATGCCCAGGAGCCGGACAAACTCGCACGTCTGGTGTCGGTTATCGAAGAAGAGGTCGGGCATGATCTCGCCTTTGCGGTGGAGGCCGGCAAGATTGCCGCCAATACCCCCGACGGAAGCGCCAAGATCGACCTGCGCCTGGTTGAACGGGGTCTGTCGTCTCCGCTAGAGACCGCAGAGATGGACCAATCCCTGTCTGACGCCATGACAACCATTCGCACCGCTGCCCAAGAGACCCTGACAATGGCCGGTGCCAAGGCCGAAGACGTCACACGGCTGGTGATGGTGGGTGGCTCCTCGCTGCTGAACGCGGTTGAGGCTGAGTTGCGCGACCTCTGCCCCGGTGCCGCCATCGAGAACGAGCGCGCAATGACCGCCGTCGCCGATGGGCTGGCTTTGGCCGCTGCGGATGCCTTTGCCTAACGCGCGTTTGCGTCACATGCAAAAGTCTGGCCTAATACCCGTGACGGTTCGCAATTTCGGACCTTCACGGGAGGGATGATGTGATGAAACTGCGTTATGTATTGGCTGCACTATCTTTGGCCACATTTGGATTTTCCAGCGCGGCCCTTGCGGCAAGCTGTGGCAATACCGCGACCGGGTTTGAGATCTGGAAACAGGACTTCGCCCGCACAGCCAAACGCGCCGGTGTCAAACGCGCAGGGCTCGCCGCCCTCGGCCAAGCGCGCTATGCCAATCGCACCATCGCGGCGGACCGCAATCAGAAAAGCTTTCGCTACTCTCTCGACAAATTCATGGCAATCCGCGGCGCCAATACGATTGTCGCGCAAGGACGTCGTCACAAAGCCCGCAACGCCACCTTTTATGCCGCGTTGGAGCAGACCTATGGCGTGCCAGCTGGCATCCTGATTTCCATTCACGGGATGGAGACGGCCTTTGGCAATTACATGGGCGACAGCGACGTGGTCTCCGCCATTGTGACCCTGACTTATGATTGTCGCCGGTCCGAGTTTTTCGAACCCCACGCCATTGGTGCGCTGAAACTGGTCGACCAGGGCGCGATTTCGCCATCTACCAAGGGCGCCAAACACGGTGAGCTGGGCCATACACAGTTCCTGCCAGGCAATGCCCTGCGGTTTGGTGTGGACTGGGACGGCAATGGGCGGGTGGATTTCTACAGCTTCCAGGACGCGCTGGCCTCAACCGCGCATTTCCTGCGCAAGAAAGGCTGGCGTCCCGGCAAGGGCTATCAAGAAGGCGAGCCAAATTTCAAAGTTTTGAAAGAATGGAACGCGGCGACCGTCTACCAACAATCTTTGGCGCTGATGGGTCGCCGTATCGATGGATAAAAGCGGTCAAAGATTCTGTAAACTGTGCGCATCGTTAATCAACCTGAGGCACAAATGTGAAGATTTTGCGCCCAGCTTTCGTCACATTCACGATAACGCATGCGTAAAAATACGGGCAACTCTCTGATTAGCAACAGTTTATGCGCTGTCTCATTTCATCCATCCAGGTCGCAATTTACGGTCAAAAAATCTGTTTGTCCGCCCAAATTTTTGCTCTTTCAAATTTTATCTTTCTCTCATCGGTACAGCCAATGGGAGAACCCCGGTGATGATAAAGAGTGACGTATACAAAGGGAAACTGGGCTTCAGTGGTCAGTTTGCAGACGCGCTTTCCCGTGCGACCCCGATCATCATCGACACGTTCGAAGACCACGGTCACGATGTGCATACATTTGTGTCGCGCAGCGCTGCGGCGGTCAGCATGGATCTCGACCAATTCGAAGTGGAAGTCCGCCACCGTCCGCGTATGAAACGGGGTTGGAAAGCGCCGCAATGCGATGGTGATATGCTGGAGCTACGTCTGGCGCCCCTGTTTCCCGAGGTCTGCGACCGTGAACTGACCGAAATGCTGTTGGCGGCGCTGTTGCACAATCTTGTGGTTGAACTGGAGGCCGAAAGCGTCAAATGGTTGGATGCGCCGTTCCTGTTGACCTGTAACCAGTTCCTGAGCGCGTTTGAGACCATCGATCCAAGTGATTTTGACACCCCGGACGACGCCCGCGTTCCAGAGGCGTTGCCCGGCGTGTTCACCCTGCCGGAACCCGATTCCGATGACTTCGCTTATTGGGATGGAGGCGCCTCAGCCGCGACAACTGTGTTGGACCGCCCCAAGGCAGATCCAACCACCGCCCCCGAGACAACCGCCGTTGTTACCTATGACCGCACATTGGTTGAGGCGACGACACCACAGCCCACGCGCCCCCGTGGTCGGTCGGTCTTTGAACCGGTTGATGTGGCCGTGCGTGAGATTGAACACCAATGTGATGAGATCCTGATGGCGAGCCATAATGATAATGGAGACACTGCTGGTGTTACACACACACCGCTTAGCTCCGACACGGAACACCGCCGCGGCTTGTTCTCAGTGGGCAATATTTTGACCCTTGCGAAACAGCCGGTTGCCAAGGCTCTGCACGCCTTCAAATGCCTGCGTAAAAGCGAGCTTCGCTATAGTCTCCAGATCCTGGCGCTGACAGCCGTCGCCCTCTATCTGCACAGCGCCGGCATGGTCCGCGCGGCAATCAACCTGCTGCAGTAAGATCTGGCGCAAATTGCGCCAAGACCTGCGCGCGGGCGACAACACGCGTGTGTATGGAAAAGACCACAGCACCGGTCCGGGGCAGCCGCACTATACTTTGCAGCTCACTGCGTAGATAACTCCCAGCCTGACTGCGCTCCAGATGCGGCGCGACCGGGTCGCGATCCGGGTGGTAGAGATCGGCGTTGTCATACCACAGCGCATTAAACCGCCACATGGGCCGTCCCACGTTCACCCCGTCAAACAACCGTTGCACCCGCTTGGCAACCGCTGCGTCATATTCTGGCACCGGCACGTGGATTTGCGTCAACGGGCGCATAAACTTCTCTGAAAGATGCCAGCTGGCCGGAAAACATAAGGTCGCCGCCGTCAGAACATGCTCATCTGAGCCCTCCGGCTTTTGCAAAACGCAAAAATCCTGCTGTGCCAAGGCACCCAGACTGCGCATCGGGTCTGCGGCATCCACATAAAACCGCTCCCCGTCGGGTAACTCAACCTCATCCCCCTGTCCCGGATAAAGCCGTTCACGAACCGCCTCCAGCAGTTCCCCGGCAGCTTCCGCAGCACTCGGTGCACATCTGACGACCTTGTCGCCGTGCTCTGCCATCAATTGACGCCGCAATCCAATCTGCGCCGCCGCGCATTCATCGCGCATCAGCCAATCTGCGGGATCAAGTGGCGCAATCCTCGGCAATGGCTTGGGGGCGAATGGATCATAAGGCAAAGTGGTTTGAAGTATCATGCTGTCCGTCGTCATATGAATTTCCCAGCCGCAAAAGAGCCAAATCGCCTGAAAGGCCCAGTCCTGGGGCCTTCAGGCTAAACCTGTGGCGCCGTCAGGCGCCTCCGCTTAAGAACCGGTCAAGTTTGTGCTGCAGGATCAAAACCGACAGCGTGTCAGTATAGTCTTCCAGATCCGCAACCGGCACCCAGGCCAATGCGTGCGACTCGTCGCTGACGCGGATATCCTTGTCCACAGCCACAAACAGGAACCGCACGTCGTAATGCAGATGCGCAGGCGCGTCCCCTCGCGCCGGAATTTCGTGAATATCCACATCAAAGACCTCCCGCTCAACCCGCTCAATCCGACGCAACCCACCTTCCTCATAGGCTTCCTTCTGGGCCACAAACCCCGCATCCGCGATGCCATCGCAATGCCCGCCCAGCTGCAACCAACGATCCAGCTTTGCGTGATGGGTCAGCAAAACCTCACTGTGATCCGGTGAAAGAACAAAGGCCGAGCCTGTCACATGGCCCGTTTCCGGGTCGCGCCCAAACGCCTTGGGCTCATGGGCGCAAAAGCTCCGTAATTCCTCCCACATAGCGTGATCACGGTCTGAGACAGGCGTGTAACATCCAACCCCGTCGAGCGTTTTTTGGCTCATCTTCTTTCACCTCTTTGTGACAACTCCCAGCCGCGTCTTGCCCCTGTTGACGCAACGCTCCACCCTAGGGCGACTCAGCCAGAAAAGCCAAACTTCATGCCCACCAAACGGATCACATTCTCCGGCCATGCCGGAACGCCGCTTGCCGCGCGCTTGGACCTGCCCGAAGGGCCGGTTCTGGCGACCGCGCTCTTTGCACATTGCTTTACCTGTTCCAAGGACATTCCCGCCGCCCGTCGGATTGCGGCGCGGCTGTCGGGCATGGGGATTGCCGTTTTGCGGTTCGACTTCACGGGTCTTGGCCATTCCGAGGGCGAGTTTGAGAACACGGATTTCTCCTCCAACGTCGAAGATCTGATTTCCGCGGCGGCGCATCTGACCCAACGCGATATGGCGCCCGACCTGCTGATTGGCCACTCGCTGGGCGGTGCAGCCGTGTTGCGCGCGCGGGCCGGCATTCCCTCGGTCAAAGGTGTGGTTACGCTTGGCGCGCCCTTTGATCCGGCGCATGTGGCGCTCCATTTCCAGGACGCCTTGCCCGAGATTGAAGAGACCGGATCAGCCGAGGTTTCGCTGGGCGGGCGGCCGTTTGTGATCGGCAAACGCTTTGTCGACGACATTCGCCAGGCCCAGATGGATGTCGCGATTGCCGAGCTCGACGCGGCACTTTTGGTGATGCATGCGCCCACGGACAGCACCGTCAGTGTCGACAACGCGGCTGAGATTTTTCGCGCCGCAAAACATCCCAAAAGCTTTGTCACGCTTGATGATTCCGACCACCTGATTTCCCGCGCCCGTGATGCGGAATATGCAGCCCAAGTGATTGCCGCATGGGCCGGGCGCTATGTGGACCTGTCCCCGCCTGCACCACCCCCCGGTGCCCCCGAAGGTGTCCTGCGGGTGAGCGAAGCAGACCCCGAAGGTTTCTTGCAAGACATCCAATCTGGCCCCCATCACCACGTCTTGGCCGATGAGCCCAAGGCCTATGGCGGCACCAACCGGGGCATGTCGCCCTATGGGTTTGTGGCGGCCGGGCTTGGTGCCTGTACCTCCATGACGATCCGCATGTATGCCCGCCGCAAGGAATGGCCGCTCGACAGCGTCAGTGTTGAGGTCTGCCACGACAAGGTCCACGCGCAAGATGCCTTTCCCGGTGCTGCGGCCAAGATCGACCAATTCACCCGCATCGTCCATCTGAGCGGCGATCTGGACGGCGAGCAACGCGCCAAGCTGATGGAGATCGCCGACAAATGCCCGGTGCACCGGACGCTGGAAAACAGCGCCAAAGTGATCACGCGCCTGTCTGAGTGACTTCCCACTTGCCCGCGCGGGCGAAATACGCAGGACCAAATGTCACCACGGCCCGCTGCGCTGTGGTGGCTGCTCTTGCTGTTTTGGGCTACCTCCTCTAAACCGCGCCCATCTGCTGCCGAATTCTGATAGAGGTGCCTTCGCCCATGATCCCCCGCTATTCCCGCCCCGAAATGGTGTCCATCTGGTCGCCCGAGACCAAGTTCCGTATCTGGTACGAGATCGAAGCCCATGCTTGCGACGCGCAGGCCGATCTGGGGGTTATCCCGCGCGAAAACGCCGACGCCGTGTGGAGAGCCAAGGACGTGGAATTCGACGTGGCGCGCATCGACGAAATCGAAGCCGTGACCAAACACGACGTCATCGCCTTCCTGACCCACCTTGCCGAACATGTTGGTTCCGAAGAGGCACGTTTTGTGCATCAGGGCATGACCTCGTCGGATGTTTTGGACACCTGCCTGAACGTACAGCTGGTGCGCTCTGCTGATATTCTGATCAAAGACATGGAAGGTCTGCTGGCCGCGCTGAAGAAACGCGCGATCGAGCATAAAGACACCGTACGTGTTGGCCGCTCGCACGGGATCCACGCCGAACCCACCACCATGGGTCTGACATTTGCCCGTTTCTACGCCGAGATGGACCGCAACCTGGCGCGTCTGAAACTGGCACGTGAAGAAATTGCCACCGGTGCGATTTCCGGCGCGGTTGGCACATTTGCCAATATCGACCCGGCGGTTGAACAACATGTCTGCGACAAGCTTGGTCTCATCCCCGAGCCGATCTCGACCCAAGTGATCCCGCGCGACCGCCACGCGATGTTCTTTGCCGTTCTGGGTGTGATCGCCTCCTCGATCGAAAACGTCGCGATTGAAATCCGCCACATGCAGCGCACCGAGGTTCTCGAAGGCGCCGAGTTCTTCTCGATGGGCCAAAAGGGCTCCTCTGCGATGCCGCACAAAAAGAACCCGGTGCTGACCGAGAACCTGACTGGTCTGGCCCGTCTGGTGCGCGCCGCCGTGATCCCGGCAATGGAAAACGTCGCCTTGTGGCACGAGCGTGATATCTCGCACTCGTCTGTTGAGCGCGCGATTGCCCCCGATGCCTGTGTGACCCTGGACTTTGCTCTGGCCCGTCTGACCGGTGTGATCGACAAGATGTTGATCTTCCCCGAAAACATGCTGGACAACATGAACAAATTCCCAGGTCTCGTGATGTCGCAACGTGTGTTGCTGGCATTGACCCAAGCCGGCGTGAACCGCGAGGACGCCTATGTCATGGTGCAGCGCAACGCGTTGAAAGTCTGGGAATTCCGCACCGACTTCCGTGAAGAGCTCTTGGCCGATGCGGATGTCGTTGCAGCCCTGACCACAGACGGCATCAACGAAAAATTCAACATGGAATACCACACCAAACACGTCGACACGATTTTCAAACGTGTCTTTGGTGAGTAAGGCCCAAACCCTTACCCCATGAACGAAGCCCTGCCCGCACTCCGGGCGGGGCTTTTTTTGTTGATCTAAGGTTGAGTATCGCCTGTCGTGCTCTGCGCAACGCGAAAAGCGTGCGTACCTCCGCCAAAACGTTCGCGTGAAGCCGCTTAATTTATCTCACTGAGTGAGAGTTTCTTCACATAACTGCGAGCCGACGCACGCTAACCTCTATTTTATAGTACAGTTAAATCGTCGCGTTTTACCGCACAGTTATTTGGAGACACTCAAATGCGCCTTTCAGTTCTTGCCACCCTTCTGGTTCTACCCGTCAGCGTTTATGCGGCTGGCGAAGACAACTCTACACCGCCCAAACCGACCGACACTGTCAAAGAATGTTGGGGCAAGCGCGTGTATGACGCCGACAAAGGGCGCTGTGTGAAGCCCGA
Organism: Epibacterium ulvae; assembly: GCF_018678075.1. Lineage (GTDB taxonomy): Bacteria > Pseudomonadota > Alphaproteobacteria > Rhodobacterales > Rhodobacteraceae > Epibacterium > Epibacterium ulvae_A. Next base: position 16,667 of record NZ_JAHHIR010000075.1, read on the forward strand.
GGAATCCTCGCTCAACGACGAACAGCTCTATGATGATGTGCGCGCGCTGGCCTATGCTGGTCGCCTGGACGCTGCGCAGGCTGCACTTGCCGCGATGTCGGATCAGAACGAAAGCCGGGTGTTGACCTATTGGGGCTTTACCCACCGCAAGCAGGGCGATTTTGATCTTGCGACGCAATTTTACCAAGCTGCACTAAAGACAGATCCCGATAACCTTTTGGCCCGCTCCTACTACGGTCAGGGTCTGGTACAAGAAGGGCGCCTTGGTGAGGCTTTTGCCCAGTGGAAGGAAATCCGGACACGCGGCGGCGCTGAAACTTGGGCCGAAGTATCGTTGCGGGCTTCTTTGGAGGATGGGCGCAGCTTTAGTTATTGAGGCTAAGGCTTTTTTTACCGTTCTCCCTATATCTTGAGCCTGTAGCAGAAGAAGAATCTTTCTGGTTGAGGCTCAAGAATGGAACAAGACACAGCACTGGCGCTCCCCGCAATGGGAATGGGGGACGAATTTGGTGACTTTCCAGCCCTCGCACCAATGGGCGGCATGGCCCCCGCACCCCCGCCGATGGCCGACACACCTGCCCTTTCTACTCCCGGCCCCAAGGTCGAATTGAGCGGAAAGGCCAAAGCGGCAATTGTCGTGCGCCTTTTGTTGAACGAAGGCGCCGACATTCCAATCGAGGAATTGCCCGAAGATCTCCAGACCGAACTGACCCGTCAAATGGGCAAAATGAGCCTGGTAGATCGCAATACGTTGAACGCAGTCGCGGGTGAGTTCGCCGATTTGCTGGATAACGTCGGCCTGTCCTTCCCAAATGGGCTTGCAGGCGCATTGTCCGCGATGGAAGGCAAGATTAGCCGCCACACATATAGCCGCCTGCGCAAAGAGGCCGGCGTGCGCCAATTCGGCAATCCCTGGGACCGTTTGAAACAACTGCCTGCCGAAGACTTGGCCACCCTGGCCGAAGCCGAAAGCATCGAGGTCGCAGCTGTATTGCTGTCCATGTTGGACACCGGCAAGGCAGCAGCGATGCTGGCCTGCTTGCCCGGTCCGCTCGCACGTCGCATCACATATGCTGTGCGTCAGACTGGCTCCGTTAGCCCGGAAACTGTTGACCGTATTGGCCTGTCTCTCGCAGCTCAAGTGGATGCACGTCCGGAAATGGCATTTGCAGATAGCCCAGGCGAACGCGTTGGCGCAATCCTGACCGAATCGCCCGCAGCCAAACGCGAAGAAGTTATGGACGCATTGGATGAGGAAGACGAAGAATTCGCAACCGATGTCCGTAAGTCGCTCTATACTTACGCCCTGATCGGCACGCGTTTGAGTCCCACAGATGTGCCAAAGATCACACGGGTGGTTCCACAACAAGACCTGGTCACCGCGATTGCCTTTGCCTCAAACGACGAAGACACCGAATCCAGCGAATTCCTGTTGGCCAACATGTCCACACGTATGGCCACCAACATCCGCGAGGAAGTTGCAGAGCGCAGTAAAGTCAACCGCAAACAAGGTGAAGCTGCCATGTCCAACATCATTAGCGCTCTGCGCGAAATGATTGTGAATGGTGAGATTGAGCTGAAATCAACAGAAGAAGATGAAGAAGGAGAATAGAACCCAACAGGCACCCGTCTGTCCCCTTCTGTCACGGGTTGCTTGTACCTGCGGCGGCTGAGATGTAACGTGCTCATCCGAGCCGTCCCAGCCCCGCAGCCCCGCAGCCCAAGAAATTCTATGCCCAAACCCTTATCTGAACTGAACTGCGTGCAAAAGGCGCAGTATTTTGCAAGCAACCTTGTGCTGCGTGGCGTGATCAATTTGATGGGCACGCTGCCCTATGGGATGCGCGTGCGGATGATGGGCGGCCTGGTGCGCACATTGGCACCTGTGCTGGGGATTTCCAAACGCATCAAACGCAACCTCTCGTATATCAGCCCTGAGATGCCGGACCGCGACGTTGCACGGACATGCGGCGAAGTTGCGGATAACGCCGGCCGCACCCTGGCAGAGCTTTACGCGGGGGAGCCGTTCTGGAAACGTGCCCAAGCTGCAGAGATTTCGGGACATGGTTTGGACGCTCTGTCCACAGCCAAAGCAGAAGGGCGCCCGGTTATCCTAGTGACAGCACATTTCGGAAATTACGAGGCCGCACGGGTTAAGCTGATCGATATGGGTTTTGCGATGGGGTCGCTGTATCGACGCATGGCCAACCCCTATTTCAATAAACACTACGTGGAAACGATCCAGGCCACCGGCAAGCCAATGTTCGAACAAGGCAAACGCGGTATGGTCGAAATGGTGCGCTATCTAAAGCAGGGTGGTACGCTGGCGGTAGTCACCGATCTGCATGCCATTGGCGGTGCAGAAATCGATTTCTTCGGCAAGCCTGCGAAGACTTCACTTGTCACCGCCGAACTGGCCTTGAAATACAATGCTATGATGATCCCGGTCTATGCCATTCGCCAGGAAAACGGTTTGGATTTCCAAATCATCATGAAAGAACCCATACCACATACTGATGCGCTGACGATGACGACCGCGGTGACCAAAGATCTGGAAGAACTCGTACGCACGCATATGGGTCAATGGTTCTGGATCCATCGACGCTGGAAGCCGTATCACGACCAACCCGCACCACCTGCGGGTTGATCAATCAGATTAGTCTAGTCTGAGTGCGCCCAGGACCGGGCCGTGGCTGCCTTGTTGAATAAAGAAAGCTGTCTTTTCTGCGCCCTCTACAGGAACGGTCACCGAAAACTCGCCGGTTCCGTCCCATTGGCCAATCACTTCCAGATGTTCGACCACATTGGCATAATCCAATGTGTGGCCGCGCAACTCTCCGCGTGTGATTTCAACCGTTTGCATCGGTTCATACCGCGCCACATGAACCAACAAAGGTTCTGAACCCTGCACATCCTGCACCGCGAGGGCAGACAGCGTCACCTCGGTCCCGGTCTGACGCGCGCGTAGCGCAACTCGTTGCGGTGTTTTGCGATATTTGGAGATGGCCTCGGAGACGGCAGCGGCATTGGCCCCCACCACATCCTCATACCCCATGATAACCATCTGAGGCGTATATATCATGCGACGCGCACCTTCATGCGCATAGCCTTTTTGGCGCTTGGTATGGGCCGGCGAAGCGAATTGATCCTTCCACCCGATGTAGTCCCAATAATCCACGTGTAGTGCCAGCGCCAGAACGTCGTCTTGTTGTGCCAGAAGCATCAACAATTCATCTGCCGGCGGGCAGGACGAGCAGCCCTGAGACGTAAATAGTTCAACAACCACCGGTGCGTTATGCACCTCTCGTGTGACACCCGTATCCTGAGCCTTAGCCAAGATGGGCATGCAAACTAGTCCAAGACATGTGGCAGCGACGGACAGTATTCGCATAAAGATAAACCCCAAATAATCGTAAGCAACAGTTAACCTTTGGCTGATCACCTGACCAATCAATCATTCTTGAGGGTTAAGCGAGCGCGAAACCGGGTCCTGAATTTATATTTTTCGAAGTTGCCAAACGTTACCCCGTTGAGTTTAACGTTAAGTTACGGTAACTTAACAGCCTATACTGTACCTAAAACGTCCCATATTGACCTCACGGAATCCAAAATTTTGCCATGCTATAACAAAAAGGTGAAATCATCGTGAGGGAAAAGCACAAAGCCCCAGCCAGTTTTACCGTATACTAATTGACATAAATTTTACGTTTTCAAATATTAAGAGCCACGCATGACCGAAGCTATTATTGTTACGCTTGTCCCGGAAGTCGCCTGTTTTGACGAACTGTTGGCTCTTTTGGGATCGATTCTTGAAGAAACCCGCGCCTTTGACGGCTGCAGCATGGCACATGTCTGTCACAGCAAACCCCACAACGAAATTGTGCTGGTTCAGATGTGGCAAGACAGCGAAGCCCATGACGACTATTTGAACTGGCGGGTGGAGCAAGGTATTTTTGACAAGATCGCGGATCTGGTCGCCGAAGAACCGATCCACAAGCCTTTTCACGCGCTATAGCCTGCGCGCGTCAAACAAAAAAACCCGCCAAAGTCTGGCGGGTTGTTCTAAGTATCAGCTGTTTGGATCTCGTAGCACTGGCTTCAGGCTCTCTTCGATCACACGTTGCGTCAGCGGGCCTGCGATCCGTAACAAGATCTTTCCCTCACCATCAATCACAAATGTTTCAGGCAGACCGTAGACGCCCCAATCGATCGATTGGCGCTTCTTGCCATCATACAAGAGACCAGAGTACGGGTTCCCCAGCTCGTCAAGAAAGCCCTGCGCTTCTTTTTGACCATAGTCCTGGTTAATCCCATAGATCGGATACTCCTTGGCCAGCTCCATCAAATTGGGATGTTCGGCGCGACACGGGGCGCACCAGCTGGCCCAGAAATTGACCAGTTTGATGCCGCTGTCCTGAAGCTGGGCTGAGGTGAATTCCGGGTGGTCCAACAACGGCGCGGAGGTCACCGCAGGCGCCGGTTTGCCCACAAAAACGGACGGCAACCCATCGGGGTCTTCGCGGTGCAGGCCGACAAAGGCGAGGGTCGCAAAAGCGCCAAACACCAGCACAGGCACCGCCATCAACGGAGAGACTTTAACCATTGGCGCGTCCTCTCTCTTCGATCATTTCCATGTCCGCGCGCACTTTACGACCGCGTCGCAGTGACAGGAGAACCAAGGCGACCAACATGGCAAGCGACACGCCATAGGCCGACAAAACCGCGCCTGCATATCTTCCAAGATCAATCATCAAGCTTCAGCCTCCAAACGTTCACGCGCCAACAAGGCCTTGATCCGGCGGGCGCGTATTTCGGTGCCAGTACGATAGAGAACCAGCACTAGAAACAGCAGGGCAAAACCGCCCATGCAGACAAACAAAGGTGTGGCAAAAACATTGCTGACCCGCTCTTCGGTGTCGCCCGCCACCGCCCCTGCCCGCATCACAGACGCGCCCTGATGCAAACCCTGGTTCCAGAACAAAACCGCATAACGGCTGAGCACCGCAAAGACCGAACCCACCAGACACAGGATCGCGGTCAGATCCGCAGCCGTGTCCGGGTCTTCGATTGCTTCCCACAGGGCAATGTAGCCGAGGTAGAACAGAAACAGCACCAAAAAGGATGTGAGCCGCGGATCCCAGGCCCACCAGGTACCCCACATCGGCTGCCCCCAAAGCGCGCCAGTGATCAAGGCAATCAATGTCATGACCACGCCGATCGGTGCTGCAGCCTTGGCCGCAAGCGCGCTGACATGGTGGCGTCGGATCACCCAGATCAGCGAGGCCACCAGCATCATGAACCAGGCGTTGATTGCCATCAGCGCTGCCGGCACGTGGATAAAGATGATCTTGACCGTGGAGCCTTGGCGATAGTCATCCGGCGTCAGGAAAAAGCCCCAGATCAGGCCACCCACCGTGAGCGCGATGGACAGCACCCAGAGGGCGGGCATCACCTTTTCAGATGTGGCCAGAAATTTCTTTGGGTTCGCATATTCCCAGATCGACATCGGTATATTCGCCTTTCCTAGTCCTGGTGTCCCGGAGCTTAGCGCAGATTGATACGTAAAACAGCGGCGCTGACAAAGGGCAGCAGCGCCACAGAGGCGGCAGAGATCCCTGCCAACAACAACATCGGGGTCTCGGTGCTCAAACCCGAGGCACCGCGCCGCGCCATCTCGGCTCCGAAAATCAACGTGGGCACGTAGAGCGGCAGAACCAGCAGGGACAGCAACAGCCCGCCACGTTTGAGACCAACGGTCAGGGCCGCGCCAAATGTGCCGATGACCGACAGCGCGGGCGTGCCCAAAAGAAGCGAGACAAAGATCCACAGATAAGCGTTGGCAGGCAGGTGCAACAACACCCCAAGCACCGGCGCAATCAACACCAGCGGCAGGCCGGTTGTGATCCAATGGGCCAGCGATTTGATTGTGACAATGGCTTCCAGCGGCAAGGGTGCGGTGGCCAGCAGATCCAACGAGCCGTCCTCCCAGTCCAGCGCCAGGATACGATCCAGTGACAACAGACAGGCCAAGAGCGCACCGATCCACAACACACCCGGCGCAATGCGAGACAGCAATTCGGTTTCGGGACCAACGGCAAACGGCACCATCACGGTGACGATCAAAAAAAACGACAGCCCCAGGCCAAAGCCGCCACCGGCGCGCATCGCCAGATTCAGGTCTCGCAGCAACAGCGCAATCACAGGAAGCCTCCATCGAAGTCATCAATCGGTGGCGGTGCGGCCTTAAAGGGACCGACGTTCAAAACAGTGCCTTCAAGGCCGAGATCGATATGGGTGGCGATCAAGGCGCTGCCGCCGCCTTCCAAATGGCGACGCACCACATCGGAAAATTGGCGCACATGATCGGAGTCTAGGCTAACGGTCGGCTCATCCAGGATCCAGATCGGGCGCCCAGTGACCAGCATCCGCGCAAGACCCAGACGACGTTTTTGCCCGGCGGACAATGCCCCCGCAGGACGGTCGCGTAGCGCTGTCAGATTGAAGCTTTCGATCGCGTCGTCAATCCCGGTGTGGTCAAATACGCGGGTCCAAAACGCAAGGTTCTCTGCCACGGTCAATGTCAGCTTGATCCCATCCGCGTGGGCGGCATAGGCGACCTGATCCTCGGCACCTGTCACCGTGCCCTTCAGCGGGGGTTGCAGGCCTGCGATAGTGCGCAGCAGCGTCGTTTTGCCAATCCCATTGGGGCCCCGCAGGATCACCGCCACGCCGGGGGGCAGGTCAAATGACAGCCCCTCGAGCACAGGCAAACCGCCACGCGCAACGCTGAGATCTGATACGGTTAAGGTCATGCCCTGCCTTTAATTTCTTCGTCCCCGCTCAAAGCAGACCTGATCTGCACATGCCTTGCGGCAGATCAATTCATACTGGCAAAGCGGCCATCGCAATACGGCGACCTTCGGACAACAGGACATTATAGGTGCGACAAGCGGCGGGGGAATTCATGGTTTCAACGCCCACGCCCGCGCCTTCCAGCGCGTTGCGCAAAGCGGTTGGCAGATGGGCAATCTCGGCCCCGGTTCCGACAAACAACACGTCAATCTCTCCGGCCAGAGCCAACAGTTTCTCGCTGTCCTCATAGCCCTCCCAGGCCACGGTGCCATTGGGCGACGTGATGACCGCGCCGTGATGCACCTTGCCACCAATGCGAAAGAACCCAGGCCCATAACCGTCAATTGGTTCAGCGTCAGAGTAGCTCACCTCGTTCAGGCGCATCGGTCTTCCTTTCAGTCGCATTCCTGCCGATTGGTTACCACAGCCCGCGCGGGCACGGAATAGGAAGCCTGTCGATCGCCGCCATTGGTAACTTTTGCCGCATGAGCGGTGCCCAGGAAGCACGCAAGCCCGCCCCAGAACGCAAGAAGCCGCAGGCGCGTACCCACGGCTTCAAAGCTGTTTTAAAAATCAACGGCGCGGTTAAGCGTCGATATTGGCAAACTGGTTGCCGCTTGGCGCGGATGGTTTGTTCCAGTCCCGCTTGACCCCAAGGCGCAGCAGAATGGTGGAGGCCACAAAGATCGAGGAATAGGTCCCGACCAAAACGCCCCAGATCATCGCAAAGACAAAGCCACGGATCACATCGCCACCCAGCACAAAGAGCGAGATCAGCGCGATCAATGTGGTGACCGAGGTCATCACCGTCCGGCTTAGCGTTTCGTTGATCGAGATGTTCAAAACCTCAGCCAGACCTTTGCTTTTGTACCGACGCAGGTTCTCACGCACCCGGTCAAACACAACCACAGTATCGTTGAGCGAGTAGCCGACGATGGTCAGCAGCGCCGCGATAATCGCAAGGTCGAATTTAATCTGCAGTTCCGAGAACACGCCGATGGTCAGCACCACGTCATGCACCAATGCAGCAACCGCACCCAGCGCAAACTGCCATTCAAACCGCAGCCAGATGTAGACCAGAACTGCGGCAATCGCGAGGCCCACGGCCAATGCGGCGGTCCAGATCAGCTCACCCGAAACCTTGGGGCCGACGCTTTCGACAGAGACAAATTTGATCCCCGGAGCAACCGTGTCCAGAGCCGCGTTCAAGGCTTCGATCTGCGGACCTGAAATCGCTTCACCGCCCTCTTGAGCCTGAATGCGGATCATCGCCACATGCTGGTCCTCGGCAAAGGACGGGTCGAACACTTCGGTGATGGAGACATCACCAAGGCCCAAAGGCGCGATTGCGTCGCGGTAGGCACCCACATCCACGGTCTCGGTCGCGTCGGTCCGCACGGTTGTCCCGCCCCGGAAATCGATGCCAAAGTTCAGCCCTTGCAGACCAAAGGACACAAGCCCCACCAGGATCAACAGCGCCGAAATACCCAGCCACAATTTAGCGCGGCCAAAGAAGTCAAAGGATGTCTCTTTCGGTACAAGTCTTAGTCGCATCATTACACCTCAATCGTTTTGGGACGGCGACGCTCGAACCAGATGACCACCAACAGGCGGGTCACAAAGATCGCGGTGAAGACCGACGTAAGAATGCCAAGGCCCAGCGTGATGGCAAAGCCACGTACGGGGCCGGAGCCCATGACAAACAGGATCACAGCGGTGATGAATGTTGTGACGTTGGCATCCACAATCGCCGACAGCGCTTTGGAGTAGCCCTCGTCAATCGAGCGCGCAGGTCCACGGCCCGATTTCAGCTCTTCGCGGATACGTTCAAAGATCAGCACATTGGCATCCACCGCCATACCAACGGTCAAAACGATCCCTGCAATACCCGGCAGCGTCAGCGTGCCACCAATTAGGCTCAGCGCGCCAAAGATCATGCCGACGTTGACCAGCAACGCGATGTTCGCAAAGATCCCAAACAGACCGTAGCTGAGCGCCATAAAGACCAGCACCGCGACAAAGGCCACGATGGTTGCGATCTTACCCGCATCAATACTATCCTGACCCAGTTCCGGGCCAATGGTGCGTTCTTCAAGGAAGGTCAGCTCGGCTGGCAAAGCACCGGCACGTAGCAAGACGGCCAGATTGGTGCTTTCCTCGATGGAGAAGTTACCCGTGATGATGCCGCTGCCGCCTGGAATATGCGATTGGATCACGGGGGCAGATACGACCTCATCATCCAAGACAATCGCAAAGGGCGAGCCGATGTTTTCGGCCGTATAGTCGCCAAACTTGCGCGCACCTGCCGGGTTAAACCGGAAGCTCACCGCGGGGCGGCCGTTCTGGTCAAAGGACGGCTGCGCATCGACCAGCTCTTCACCGGTGACAACCGGCGCAGACTCAACAGTGTAATAAAGGCCTTCTTCGTCCAACGACGGGACCAGTTTGTTGCCGACGCCGGGGGATGCATTTGCATCGGTGCCCTGGCGGACAACCGGGCTGAAGGTCAGCTGGGCGGTGGTGCCGATGATGTCTTTCAGCTCTGATGCGGATCCGATGCCTGGGACCTGGATCAGAATACGGTCTGCGCCCTGACGTTGGATCGTCGGTTCACGGGTGCCAACCTCGTCGATCCGGCGACGCACGATTTCCAGCGCCTGGCGGACGGTGCGGTCATCGCTTGCGACTTTTTCCGCATCCGACAGGTTGATGGTAACGATATCACCCTGCCCCGAGACTTCGATGTCATTTGCGCCTGCACCGGTCAGCGTCACAACGGGTGTCGCCAATGCGCGCAAAATCCGCAATGCGGTGTCCAGACCATCGGGGTTGGACAGTTTGACGCGAATCTCATCCGCAGGACTTGGCTGGCGACGGAAGGTTCCGACTTCACCGCGTACGTCACGCAGCGCGATGCGCACTTCCGGCCAAAAGGCGGTCATGCGCGCCTCGTAGACGTCCGATACCTGAACCTCGGCCAACAGATGCGCGCCACCGCGCAGATCCAGCCCCAGATTTACCAGACCCGACGGCAGGAACGACGGCCACTGGCCTGCCACTTCCAACCGTTCAGGTGTTTCGTCGGCCGCAACAATTGCCGCCTCTGCGTCATTTGACTGTTCTACCTGCGTATAAAACGCATTTGGCAGAGCCAGCAAAAGGCCCACCGCGCAAACCAGCGCGATCATGACCCTTTTCCAAAGATCAATTTGCAGCATAGCTCTGCCTTTTCAGTTTGTTAGACAGGAAGCTTACGCTGCCGGTTCGGTTTTGTTCAGAACCTGCGCGATGGTGGATTGCACAACGCGTACTTTGACGCCTTCTGCCAGTTCCACTTCCAGTTCGCCGTCTTCTTTGACTTTGGAGACTTTGCCGATCAATCCACCTTGGGTTACGACTTGGTCCCCACGACGAAGCGCTTCGACCATTTTCTGATGATCTTTCATCTTCTTCTGCTGCGGACGGATCAGCAGGAAGTACATGATGCCGAAGATCAGAATTAGGGGGACAAACTGCGCAATGGCTTCCATCGGGCTTTCCTTCTGTAATTTACGCAACGGGTGCGCTCTTTATTTTGACGGGAACCTATGCGTTGACCGGTGGCTTTGCAAGGCAGATGCAGTCAGACTTGCGCTAAGTTGGAAACATCTGATTTGGCGCAAATGCAGCAACGCACTGGTTTGCGCCGCTCGCCCCTTTTCCTTTGTCCATCACTGCGGCATAGGATGAGGCACTGATTCAAATTAGCCAGGAGTAAGACCATGCACGACATTCGCGCAATCCGCGAAAATCCGACCGCCTTTGACGCCGCTTTGGCGCGGCGTGGGGATGCGTCGATCTCGTCTGATATTCTGGCCCTCGACGAAGAGCGCCGCTCCAAGATCCAAGCCGCCGAAGCGGCCCAGGCCGAGCAGAACAAAGCCGCCAAAGCCATCGGTGCCGCCAAGGCCAAGGGTGATGAGGAAGAGTTCCAGCGCCTGCGTGCTGCCGTGTCTGAGAAGAAGGCCGAAGTTGCGGCCATGCAGACCGAGGCCAAAGAGCTGGATGCCAAACTCACCGACATGCTGGCGCGCATTCCCAACATCCCTGCGGATGATGTGCCAGATGGCGCTGATGAAGATGACAATGTCGAGGTCAACCGCTGGGGCACCCCGGCGGAGTTTGCCTTTGCCCCTAAAGAGCATTTTGAAATCGCAGGCGTTGCGGCTGCTATGGATTTCGAAACCGCCGCCAAAATCTCTGGCGCGCGGTTTGTTCTTCTGAAAGGGGCCGTTGCCCGTATCCACCGTGCTTTGGCGCAGTTCATGGTCAACACCCATGTGGATGAGAACGAGTTGACCGAGGTTAACACCCCGGTTCTGGTGCGTGACGAGGCGATGTATGGCACAGACAAGCTGCCAAAGTTCGGCGAAGACAGCTATCAGACCACCAATGGCTGGTGGTTGGTTCCCACCTCCGAGGTGCCGCTGACCTATACGGTTGCCGATGAAATGCTGGAAGAAAGCGCCCTGCCGCAACGCTATACCGCGCATACCCTGTGTTTCCGTTCAGAAGCGGGCAGTGCCGGTCGCGACACATCCGGCATGCTCCGTCAGCACCAGTTTGAAAAGGTCGAGATGGTCTCAATCGTGCATCCCGACACCTCCGACGACGAACAAAAGCGCATGCTGGGCTGCGCCGAAGGTCTGTTGGAAAAACTGGGCGTCCCCTTCCGCACCGTTGTTCTGTGCACCGGTGATATGGGATTCGGCGCGCGGCGCACCTTTGACATCGAGGCCTGGTTGCCCGGTCAAAACGCCTATCGTGAGATTTCGTCTGTCTCCACCACGGGTGCATTCCAGGCCCGCCGGATGAACGCACGGTTCAAACCGGCTGAGGGTGGCAAACCTGAATTCGTTCACACATTGAACGGCTCCGGTCTGGCCGTGGGACGGTGTTTGATTGCGGTGCTGGAAAACGGCCAGCAAGAGGACGGCTCTATCAAACTGCCAGACGTGCTCGCCCCTTACCTGGGTGGCAAACTGACCCTGACCGCAGACGGCCAGCTGGTCTGAGGACAGACGAACCAGCAGTTACATTTCAAACCGGCTCCTTTATGGGGGCCGGTTTTTTTATGCCTTTTTGGTCTTTTTGGGTTTTGAGGATCCAGCGCCGCTTTTGGCCGCCATGATCGATTTGCCCTTGGCCTTTTCCTTGGCAATCGCTTTCTTTGCTTTGCCTTTGGTCTTTTTGGCTTTATTTTTGGCGTTTTCCTTGGCAACGGCAAATTCAGCGGCCAGGGCTGCGGCTTTCTTCTTGGCCTTGCGGGCTTTCAGCTCTGCCTTCTCAGCGCGTACTTCGGCGGCGATACGTGCGGCTTCGGCGGCGGCCAATGCATCGTCCAGCGCGGGCGCTTTGGGCGCAGGTGCCGCAACTGATTTGGGCGCGGGTTTCACCACTTTGCGGACCGTGCGTTTGGCTGCGGGTTTTACAGGGGTTGCGGCGCCGTTGGCCTTTACCATCGCAGCAGCGGCGGCTTTTAACTTGGGCGCGCGGCGCAGACCGATACCTGAAATTTCGGCCAATTCCCCAACGCTGAGGTTCGCGATCGCCTCTGCCGATGTGAGTTTCCCCGCCATCAAGGCCTTGGCCAAGGCTGGCCCAACACCTGCGATCTTCAAAAGCGCTGTCATTTCCCGTTCCTTCCAGTTTTACTTTTACCGTGACGCAATGACGTCATAATATCACAAATCACGCGCCATTTGGAAAGGGTACAAGGCGTTTTTTCTCTTCATCCCATAGTTTAAGGCTCATCGCGCGTATGGCTTCGCTGAATTTTATCCGCCGTGGCGCCATTTCGGCAGGCAGCGCGTAATGGCAGCGTCGCAATCGGTACGACGGGATGCGGGCGTTGAAATGGTGGATGTCATGCAGGGTGATATTGGCTACGGCCATGTCAAAGAACCAGCCGAAATCCAGACAGGAAGAGCCCACAAGTGCGGCCTCCACCGGGTTCAGATCCGGGCGTCTGTCCCAATAGGTGTCCTCGAAATTATGTTGAAGATAGACGAGGAACACGCCGATCATCCCGCCCAGGAATGAAAACGCCAGCCAGATTAGAACGCCGGGTGTCCCGGACAGACGGTAAAGCGTGTAGAGGAAGGCGATGATGACGAGGTTGTGCAACACCACTCCCGTTACGCCGAACTTCCAGGTGTTTTTCGGCCAGCGATACCGGACGAAATAGGTGAATGCTGCGCCCACCGGGACCAGCACCAATGGGTTTCGGTACAGACGATAGGACAGGCGATCGCGCCAATCACCAGCGTTCCATTCGGCGACCGTCATCGTGTGGATCTCACCTGTTTCGCGGTGTTCCAGATTGCCAATATTGGCGTGATGCAGATTGTGGTTCTGTTTCATCACTTCAAACGGGGCAAAGGTGAAGGGCGACAGCACGTGGCCTGCGACCTCATTCTGCCAGCGGGTTTCAAACAGCGAATGATGGCCGGTGTCATGTTGCAACACGTAAAGACGCACCGCCGCAAAGGCAAAGATCACACCGGCCGGCACTATGATGTACCAGCGATCGATCTGCGTGATTGAGACGTATAGGGACAGGAAATAGACGGCAAACGTCCCGAAATAGGTGGCCGCCGCCAGCCTGTTGTCCTTGGCGCAAAACTTCCGTGTATGTGCGCGCAAATCCATTGTGGCACCTACTCAAGATAAAAAGTCATCAAAATTCAGGACGGCAATCCGTCCTGTCGTTAACCTTCTGCCTTAATTTTGATCATGAAAACCGATCATGGCAAGCATTTAAATTTTTGAAAAACAATTGATATCAAACGCAAACGAACTAAAACGGGCGCCCCAAAGGAGCGCCCGCACGTTACAGGTGATAAAAATCTGGCGTTAATCCCTGCGCCCTTCAAGGTGTTTGCGAAGTTTTGACGGTGGCGCTTTTTTGCGTCCCTTATAGGGATTCTTGTCCCCCTGTCCGCGCAGCGTGATGCGAATCGGCGTGCCCGGCATGTCGAAATCCTTGCGCAGCCCGTTGACCAAATAGCGGGAATAGGCTGCGGGAACTTTGTCGGGGTGCGAACACATGACTACAAATCCCGGCGGGCGGGTTTTGGCCTGTGTCATATAGCGCATCTTGATCCGCTTGCCCTGTGGCGCTGGCGGCGGGTGCTGCTCCAACATGCCGGTCAGCCAGCGGTTCAACGCAGCTGTTGGGATCCGGCGGTTCCAGACCGTATAGGCGCGGATGATCGCATCGTTTAGACGGTCTAACCCGCGACCGGTCTTGGCAGAGACCGTGATCAGCGGCGCACCACGCAACTGTGGCAAGAGCCGGTCAAAGCTTTCTTTCAGCGCTTTGAGCTTGTCTTGTTTCTCGTCTTCGATGTCCCACTTGTTGACCGCGACCACCACCGCGCGCCCTTCGCGTTCGGCCAGATCGGCAATGCGCAGGTCTTGCTGTTCAAAGGGGATTGCAGCGTCGAGCAGGACCACCACAACTTCAGCAAATTTCACCGCGCGCAGACCGTCCGAGACGGAGAGTTTTTCCAGCTTTTCCTGAACCTTGGCCTTTTTACGCATGCCGGCCGTGTCAAAGATCCGCATTGGAATGTCGTTCCATTCCATCCGCAGCGAAATCGCATCGCGAGTGATCCCGGCCTCGGGGCCGGTTAGCAGGCGTTCCTCGCCCAGGATCTTGTTGATCAGAGTCGATTTACCTGCATTGGGCCGTCCGATCACCGCAACCTGCATCGGTTTGTCGACCGTGGGCATTGGAACTTCGTATTCGGTTTCTTCGTCCCAGTCGTCTTCGTCGTCCAGATCCACATCCACAACCGGATTGTTGTCGACTGCCTGGGCATCGAATTTTTCGGCCAGAGGCATCAGGATCGAATAGAGATCCGGCATCCCTTCGCCGTGTTCACCGGACAAGCGCAACGGTTCGCCCAGTCCCAAACCATAAGCTTCCAGCACGCCGGCCTCGGCTGCGTTGCCTTCGGCTTTGTTGGCGGCAAGGATCACATGCGCGGATTTGCGACGCAGGATGTCGGCAAACACCTCATCCGTGGGGGTCACACCGGTACGCGCGTCGATCATGAACAGGCAGATGTCAGCCATATCAACCGCACGTTCCGTCAAGCGGCGCATCCGCCCTTCGAGGCTGTTGTCGGTGGCATCTTCCAGACCGGCGGTGTCGATCACGGTGAACCGAAGATCGCCCAGTTTGCCCTCACCTTCGCGCAGATCACGCGTCACCCCAGGCTGGTCGTCAACCAACGCCAGTTTCTTGCCCACAAGGCGATTGAACAAGGTCGATTTGCCCACGTTTGGGCGGCCCACGATGGCCAGGGTAAAAGACATGGTTTCACACTTTCAGCGGTTCAGACGCGCCCCATAGCGCATCTTTGCGTCAACGGAAAGCGTGGAGTTCGCCTTTGGTCGACACAACATAAAGGGTTTGGCCTGCAACAACCGGTGCTGTTGTGGCACCGCCGTCGATTTCGACCTGTCGTGTCAGGCTGCCATCGGTCGGATCATAAAAGCGCAGGTAGCCGTCGTTTGATGCCACGATGACCTGCCCGCCCGCAAGGATCGGACCGTAATTTGCGACGATTTCCGCCCGTTTGCGCGGCTTGTCTTTGACAAAGCCCGGCAGACGCACAGTCCAGATCACCTCACCAGTGTCGGCGTCCAGTCGCAACAGACGATTGGTGTCGCTCACCTGAAACAGGCTGCCACCGGCGGGCCAGACCGGACCCAGCGCACCTTGGCGTGCGGTCCAGATCCGCAGGCCACTGTCGGATTCAAAGGCCGCGGTGCGACCACCGTGGTTGCCCACATAGATGCGACGGCCATCCACAACCGGACCACCGGTCACGTCATTAATCGTGCCAACGGTGCTGCCAACCCGTTCACCGCCAATCGAGGCCGCCCAGCGTTGGAAGCCCCCTTTGCGGAAGGTCGCGGTCAAGTCACCAGAACCAAAGGCAAAGACCGCCAGATCATTGGCGATCACCGGTGCCGGTGCGCCCAAAACGTTTGCTGGGCTGGGGCTTGCCTTGATCTGCCATGCGATACGGCCGTCTTTGGCGCGCACCGCCCAGCCGGTATCATCGCCGGCCACCAGATAGACCAGACCATCGCGCACCAGCGGCTGGCCAGATCCTGTTGCGTCAAGCTCTTGTTGCCATAGTTCGTCGCCGGAGCTGGCCTGCAGCGCGGTCAGGACACCAAAACCGGACGAGACGTAGACCACGCCATTGTCAAACGCGACGCCGCCGCCGGTGGCCTGACCTTCGTCGTCATTGGCCGGGACGATATCGCTTTGCCACAGCAGTTGACCTGCGGGCGAGACAGCGGAGACTTTGCCGCCACTGTCCAGTGTATAGACACGGCCGTCGCCCACAACGGGTTGCGCAGTAATCCGCTGACGGCGCTCATCTCCGGTTCCGATGGAGATCGACCAGGCTTCGCTGGGAGCCGCAGACAGGGCCGGATGCGCAGTGCGGAACTGCGACGTGCCATGGGACTGCGGCCAGGATTTGTTGTTGGTCTGTTTGGCCAGGCTGATAGCGCGGCTTTGGTTTTCGACCTTTGTCGCCTCTTCCGGGCGGATCGGTTCACGGATGCCTTGTAGGACCGGCTCTTTTTCGGTGCAAGCCACAATGATCAGCGCAAATGCAGTGCCGCACATGATGCGGCCCATACGAGAAATCGAGAACGCCTGTTTCATTACTGGCCCTTTGTCTTCGAACGTCAGCGGTTTTTTCACACAAAGTGAGGCGGTTAATCAACCATCCTGTGCAGATGCGCCCTCTGGAAGCCCACCAAGTGCCACAATCAACTGATTTGCACGGTCCTGAACGTCAACAGATACCGTCGCGTCATCCACGAGAGATTGAAGAAGCGCCAGCGCGCCGGCGGTATTGCCAGATTCGATTTCCAGCAGCGCCAGTTGTTCGGCCGCCAGATGCGCCAGCGGCGCGCCGGGCGCGGCCAGGGCGTTCAGCTGCAGGCGGCGCTCATCAATGCTGAGCGTATCGCTTTGCAGAGCCAGCGCTTTGAACGAGGCGATGTGACGATAGATCACCGGGATTTCACCGTTGGAGGCAATGGATTGATAGAGCGGCACCGCTGTGTCAATCTCACCCGCTTCGACCAATGCACCGGCGCGAGCCATATCAACCAGCATCGCGGCATCGGCGCCACCTGTCTGAACCGAGGCGAGGTTCTGCGCACGATCGGCAGCTTCGCTGGGCTCCACAGCGCTGATCAGCGCATCACCCAAGGTCTGCGCTGCGGCTTCTTCATTGGCGCGATTATATTCGCGAAGGGCGGTCCCACCCACGACAAGCACAACGGCAACTGCCCCAATCCAGCCATAACGGCGCAGCACTTTGAACAGCCGGTCGCGGCGGACCTCTTCGGTCACCTCGTCAATGAAACTGTCGGTATCGCTCATATGAAACCCCCTTCGGATCGCAGGCCTATTGCGGCAGGTCTGCAAGCTTTGGCCCGTCTTACCCTGCCCGTATCTACAAGCCAAGTGGCCCAATGTGTATTCCATACAAAGAAAAATGCATCATTGGCCTACAAATGTGATCTAAACCACTTAGTTTAGATGAGGCTACGCGTATATGTGGTATGCCGAATCTTTGCTTCGCGCCAAACTTCCTTTTGGATCGCCCGCTTCTTACCCAGTTGCGTTATCCACCATTTGCAGGGCTCACTACTATGCGTCTGATACCTATTTTGACCGCAATCATCGTCACCGCGTTCCTTTACATGCTGGTGATCGAGCGAGATTCGCTTTTGGCGTTTGCGCGCGGGGCCGAAGAAGACACCCCGCAGGACACCGCAACCGCTGAGTTGGACGCCACAGCCGAACCCAGCGAGGATACGGATAACAGCAAGGTCCGCGTTGTCGCCCTGCGCAGTTCTGCACGTGTGATCGACAGCGCCGTAATTTTGCGGGGCCGTACCCAAGCCAAACGCCAAGTTGAAGTGCGCGCCGAGACAACCGCCACCGTGATCAACGCGCCGCTGCGCAAGGGGATCCAGGTTCAGGCCGGCGAAGCGCTGTGTGAGTTGGACCCAGGCACCCGCCCCGCGCAGCTGGCGCAGGCACGCGCACGTCTAGCTGAAGCCAAAGCGAAACAACCCGAAGCTCAGGCGCGTCTGGAAGAGGCGCATGCCTTGCTGAAAGAAGCGCAGATCAACCTGACCGCCTCGCAGAAACTGTCAAAAGGGGGCTTTGCCTCTGAAACCACATTGGCCGGCGCCGAGGCGTCAGAACGCACAGCCATTGCCGCCATCGCCAGCGCCGAAGCGGGTCTGGAATCCACCAGCGCCGATATCGAAGCCGCCGCCGCAACCGTGGGTGAGGCCGAGAAAGAGATGGAGCGCCTGACGATCCTCGCGCCCTTTGATGGTCTGCTGGAAAGCGACACGGCGGAGCTGGGTTCCTTGATGCAGGCGGGATCGCTGTGTGCCACGGTGATCCAACTGGATGAGATCAAACTGGTAGGTTTTGTGCCCGAGGCCGAAGTAGACCGCGTAGAAATCGGCGCGCTTGCCAATGCCAAGCTGGCAACCGGCGCTGATGTTCAGGGGCGGGTGACATTTGTCAGCCGCTCCGCTGATCCGGAAACCCGCACGTTCGAGATCGATATCGTTGTGCCCAACGCAGACCTGAAAATCCGCGACGGGCAAACCGCTGATATCGTGATTTCCGCAGATGGCGCCCAGGCACATAAACTGCCGCAATCCTCACTGACCTTGAACAAAGAAGGCCGTTTGGGCGTTCGCATTGTCGGCGCTGAAAGCAAAGTCGAGTTTGTCCCGATCACCCTGTTGCGGGACACGGTCGATGGTGTCTGGCTGACCGGCCTGCCCGATCAGGCGGATGTGATTATTGTTGGCCAGGATTTCGTGACCCACGGCGTCCCAGTGGCTGCCACATATAAAGAGGCGTTCTGAAGATGACCGGCATTGTAGACTGGGCCGCCAGCCGCGCCCGCATGGTGATCGCCTTTATCGTGATCTCGCTCTTGGTGGGAGGATTTGCCTATTCCGCCCTGCCCAAAGAGGGTGAGCCGGATATTGAAATCCCGGCGATCTTTATCTCTGTCCCCTTCCCCGGCATTTCAGCCGAAGACGCCGAAACTTTGCTGGTCAAAGTGATGGAGACGGAACTGTCGGATCTGGATGGTCTCGACAAGATGACCGCCACCGCCTCCGAAGGTTATGCCGGTGTCGCGCTGGAATTTGATTTCGGCTGGGACAAGACGGCCATCATTGCCGACATTCGCGACGCGATGGACACGGCCGAGGCAGAGTTCCCCGAAGGGTCTGAGAAATATTCGATCACCGAGATCAACTTCTCTGAGTTCCCGATTGTGATCGTCAACCTGACTGGAGACGTGCCGGAACGGACCATGACGCGGGTTGCCAACAATCTGCAGGACGATCTGGAATCGCTGGATGCGGTGCTTGAAGCGGGTATCGCAGGCAAACGCGAAGAGATGGTCGAGGTGATCATCGATCCCCTGCGTCTGGAAGCCTATAACGTCACAGCGCTTGAACTGATCGAAGTTGTGCAGAACAATAACCAGCTGATTGCAGCCGGTGAAGTCGACAGCGAGCAAGGGTCCTTTGCGGTAAAAATCCCGTCGACCTTTGACGAGGTGCAAGACATCTATGAGCTGCCGATCAAGACCAATGGCGACCGTGTGGTGACATTGGGAGAGCTGGCCGAGATCAACTTTACCTTTGAAGACCGCGAAGGCACCGCCCGTTTTGATGGCGAGAACACGATTGCCTTGCAGGTTGTTAAACGGAAGGGCTTCAACCTGATCGACACCGTCGCCTTGGTGAAAGAGACCATCGCCGTCTCCCAATCGCGCTGGCCGGATGAGTTGCAGACCGCGATCACCGTCGGCACGTCGAACGACCAAAGCTACAAAGTCGGCTCCATGGTGAGCCAGCTGGAGGGGTCGGTCCTGACGGCGATTGCGCTGGTCATGATCGTGGTTCTGTCCGCTCTGGGCAGCCGTGCGGCATTGCTGGTTGGGTTTGCGATCCCAACGTCCTTCCTTTTGTGTTTTGCCTTCCTGGCGGTAATGGGCATCAGCATCTCAAACATCGTGATGTTTGGTCTGATCCTGGCCGTGGGCATGTTGGTTGATGGCGCGATTGTGGTGGTGGAATACGCCGACAAGCGCATCAAAGCGGGCGTCGGCCCGATGCATGCCTATGTGGAAGCGGCCCAGCGGATGTTCTGGCCCATTGTGTCTTCGACCGCGACGACGCTCTGTGCCTTCTTGCCAATGTTGTTCTGGCCCGGCGTTCCGGGTGAGTTCATGGGCATGTTGCCGGTAACGTTGATATTTGTTCTGTCCGCGTCGCTGATTGTGGCGCTGATTTACCTGCCTGTGATGGGCGGTGTCTCGGGCCGGATGAGCCGTAGTTTTGGCGTTCTGGCCGATATCCTGCGCGCGCGCCTGCCGTGGGTTGTCCGTGCGGCTCTGGTGCCCCTGTCGATGTGGGGCATGTTCACCGGCGCCATGCAGATGCTGAACCCGGTCTACATCATGCCCGAAGGCGCGCCCGGCGCTGTCGCCCTGTTGGTGGGTGGAATCCTCTTCGCGCTGACGGCTTTTGCGGCCTCTGTCACCCTGTCTGCGGTTGAACGTCAGGCACCGGAACAGGAACCGCAAACTGGCTTCCGCCTGAACGCCTTTGGCTGGTGTATCAAGCTGATCGCGGGCAATCCGGTGATGCCGATTGTGACGCTCGTGGTTGTCGGGATTGGCATTTCGACCGTCTTCAAAACGTTCGGCGAAAACAACTATGGCGTTGAATTCTTTGTCGCCACAGAGCCCGAACAGGCCACGGCGTATGTGCGGGCACGGGGTAACCTGTCGCTGAATGAAAAAGACGACATGGTCCGCATCGCCGAAGAGGTGATCAGCGAACACCCGGCGGTCATCAACGTATTCTCGTTCGCCGGTGACGGTGGGTTGAACACCGACAGCTCGGGCGCGTCGCTTCCGCCGGACACCGTAGGACAGGTCCAGTTTGAGATCATCCCATGGGACGACCGTCCCAAGAAGAAAGAAGAGCTGTTCGACGGCTGGTTCACCCGCGAAGTGACCGCGCCGGAATTTGATGGCGATTTCGTCATGGATGAGCTGAACCGGATGGTCGCCGACATTCCCGGGTTCGTGGTCGAACTGCGCGCCCTGGCGGATGGTCCAGCAGCGGGCAAACCGGTGCACCTGCGGATCCGCGGCGATGACTGGGGCCCCTTGCGTGAAGCAACCAATCTGGCGCGCGCAAAGTTTGACGAGATGCCCGGCCTGATCCAGCAAGAAGACAGCCTGCCCCTGCCCGGCATCGATTGGGAAATCGACGTGGATGTGGCGCGCGCGGGCCGTTATGGCGCCGATGTGGCAACCGTGGGCGCCATGGTGCAGCTGGTCACACGCGGCATCCTTTTGGGTGAAATGCGGATCAACAATTCCGATGAGGAAAGCGAAATCCGCGTGCGCCTGCCGGAAAAAGACCGGGTGCTGTCGACGTTGGACACGATCAAAGTGCCTACCGCAGGCGGCCCGGTTCCTTTGGCGAACTTTACCACCCGCCACCCGGTCCCCAAACTGGCCCAAATCGACCGGGTCGACCAACAGCGTTTCTATGATGTGAAGGCCGATTTCGAACCCGGCCTAAGCGCGCTGATGATCGGCGAAGGCGAAGAAGCCATTGAGCTTGCCTTGTTGAAATCGGTCGATGATGGCCAGGACGCGGGTTTGACAGCGCCCAATGGCAACCGCTTCGCTATCTCGGCGCTGACCGGTGCGGCAGACGCCCAAGAGGTCGAAGAGGCGCTGGCCGGTGACGGACGTCTGGTTCAGGTCAATGCAAACGAACGCATTGCCGCGCTGACCGCGTGGCTAGAGACCGAGCCCTTTGACAAATCCATCGCCTGGGAATGGACCGGCGATCAGGAAGAGCAGGAAGAGTCTGGTGCTTTCCTGTCCAAGGCCTTTGCCGGCGCTCTGGCACTGATGTTCGTGATCCTTCTGGCGCAGTTCAACAGTTTCTATAACTCGGTTCTGGTTCTGTTGGCGGTGATCTTGTCCACCACCGGGGTTTTGATCGGGATGATGGTGATGCAGCAGCCGTTCTCGATCATTATGACCGGGACAGGCATCGTGGCCTTGGCGGGGATTGTGGTGAACAACAACATTGTTCTGATCGATACCTATCAGGAATACAGCCAGCAAATGCCCCGGATCGAGGCGATCATCCGCACCGCCCAACAACGGATACGCCCGGTTTTGTTGACCACCATCACCACGATGGCAGGTCTGGCGCCGATGATGTTTGGCCTCAGCCTCGATTTCATCGGTGGCGGCTATACGATCGACAGCCCAACCGCCCTGTGGTGGAAACAGCTGGCGACCGCCGTGGTCTTTGGCCTGGGGATTGCCACCGTTCTGACCTTGGTTGTGACCCCGTCGCTGTTGGCGATCCGGGTCTGGGTGACCACCTATGCGGCGGCACTTGGTCGTCTGTTGGCACGGGTCTCTGGCGGCTCTGACAGCGCTGCAGCCCAAGACCGCCGTCTTACACGTGACGCGGGCGCGCTGACTTCGACCGAGATCCAGTGGGAAGAAACGCCGGCAAAACCCGAAAAGAAAGCTACAAAAGACGACGCCCCTTCCGGCTCGTTGCGTGCAGCCGAATAAGGATACCAACGCCCTGATCTAAAAAGCCCCGCCAGAGCGATCCGGCGGGGCTTTTTCTTTGTCCAGTAATGGGGCTCAGCGTTGTATGGCCATGACCGCGCTGCCGCCAAGCAACGTCAGACCGCCGCCCACATGCATGCGCCGTTGGGCGCGTTTGGACTGCAGTCGCGTGCTGACCCAGGAGGCTGCCAGCCCGTATCCGCCCAGAATGACCGCCACAACCACACTGGACGTGACCATGAGGATCAGGAATTGCGGCAAGGCGGCGACGTTTGGATTGATGAACTGGGCCAGGAACGCCATATAGAACATGATCGCCTTGGGGTTCAAAATACCGGTAAAGAAACCGGCGCGCCAACTGGCGGCTCCGGATTGTTTGGGGGCCAAAGCGGTTTCCTCCACCCGCCTCGCCGCGCGTAATTGTTGCAGGCCGAGGTAGGCCATATAGGCGACGCCTGCCCATTTCACGAGGGCAAAACCCATCGCCGAGGTCGCCAGGATCGCCCCTAACCCCACATAAGACGCGGTCATCACAAAGACACCGCCAAAGACATCGCCTGCCACACATAACAGCGCGGCTTTGCGTCCCTTGGCCAGGGATTGCCCGACAACCATCATCACGCTGGGCCCCGGTAAAAGGGAGATCACGGCCGTTGCCACCACATAGGCCAGCCATACGTCAAACGACATGCGCGTCCTTTCTTAGCAAATGTGCCCGGACGTGATTTGTACGTCCGGGTCAGGGGTTCAGATGACCCTAGGTCTCTTTGGGGTCGAGCGGAACATAAAGCGCACCGCCTTCGCGGAATTTTGCAGCCATCGCCTCCATCCCCTCTTTCTGGGCCTCGGCGCGGATGTCGTGGCTGATCCGCATGGAGCAGAACTTGGGCCCACACATGGAGCAGAAATGCGCCACCTTATGGGCCTCCTTGGGCAAGGTCTGATCATGAAATTCCCGCGCCGTATCCGGGTCTAGGGAGAGGTTGAACTGGTCCTCCCACCGGAACTCAAAACGCGCACGCGACAGCGCGTCATCGCGGCGTTGTGCGCCCGGCAACCCTTTTGCCAGATCCGCCGCATGGGCCGCGATTTTATAGGTGATCACCCCGGTTTTCACATCATCACGGTCCGGCAAACCCAAGTGTTCCTTGGGCGTCACGTAACACAGCATCGCACAGCCAAACCAGCCGATCATCGCCGCACCAATGCCAGACGTGATGTGATCATAGCCCGGTGCGATATCCGTGGTGAGAGGCCCAAGCGTGTAGAACGGTGCTTCGTGGCAGCACTCCAATTGCTTGTCCATATTCTCTTTGATCTTGTGCATGGCCACATGGCCCGGCCCTTCGATCATCACCTGACAGTCCTTGGCCCAGGCGATTTTGGTTAACTCACCCAGGGTCTCCAGCTCGGCAAACTGGGCTTGGTCATTTGCATCCGCGATGGAGCCGGGGCGCAGACCGTCACCAAGCGAAAAGCTCACATCATATTGGCGGCAGATGTCGCAGATCTCTTCGAAATGCTCGTATAGGAACGACTCCTTGTGGTGGTGCAGGCACCATTTGGCCATGATCGAGCCGCCGCGCGAGACGATACCTGTCACTCGCTCAGCCGTCATCGGGACCATGTGCAGGCGCACGCCGGCGTGGATGGTGAAATAGTCCACCCCCTGCTCTGCCTGTTCGATCAGCGTGTCGCGAAAGACCTCCCACGTCAGGTCCTCGGCGATGCCATTCACCTTTTCCAGGGCCTGATAGATCGGCACCGTTCCGATGGGCACCGGGCTATTGCGAATGATCCATTCGCGCGTGTTGTGGATGTTGCGACCGGTCGACAGATCCATCACCGTGTCCGCGCCCCAGCGGATCGCCCAGACCAGTTTGTCGACCTCTTCCTCCATCGACGATGTCACGGCGGACGTGCCCATATTGGCATTGATCTTCACCAGGAAATTGCGCCCGATGATCATCGGTTCCAACTCGGGGTGGTTGATATTGGCAGGGATGATCGCGCGGCCCGCAGCAATCTCGGATCGGACAAATTCGGGCGTAACATAGTCGGGGATATTGGCACCAAAGTCATTGCCATCACGGTGACAGGGCGAGGTCTCGCGCAGTTGATTTTCGCGGATCGCCACGAACTCCATCTCGGGCGTGATGATCCCGGCGCGAGCATAGGCGAGCTGTGTTGGCGCCAGCCCGTTGGTGGCGCGCAGCGGGTCGGCCACTGTCGGAAACTCCGCCACCAGCCGGTCCCCTTCAACAAAGCCGTTGTCCGCAGGTTTTACGGCGCGGCCCTGGTAGCTCTCAACATCAGCGCGTGCCCAGATCCAGTCAGCGCGCAGGGGTTTCAGCCCGTCGCGAATATCAGTCTGTACCTCCGGATCCGTGTAAGGACCGGAGCTGTCATAGACCGGCAACGGCGGCTCTGCGGCGGTGGGGTGGGTGGCGATTTCACGCATCGGGACGCGGATGTCGGGGTGCAATTCGCCCGCGACATAGATCTTGCGCGAGGCAGGTAGTCCGCCCGTGGTGATTTTCGGATTGGGGACGTTCATGTGGTGCTCCTTAAGGCAGGGCCGCGCAATACGGCTCATAAAGGTCACCAGCGATTTTGGGTGGGAGGCAGCTTGGGATGTACGGGTCCCAAGGTGTCAAAGAATGCACATAGAGAGGCTGTACAATCCTCTCCAGCGATCCCTTTTTGCTTCCTACGCCAGTCTCAACTGGGTCAGGTTCAAAGGGTCGCGTCACCGGTGGGTCGCCCCATCTGTCTGCCTCTCAGTCCCCTCGGCGGGACTCCCCTGCGTGTGCTTTGGGTAGCAAGCAAAACCTTTGGTGGTCAACCGCAATAATGAGTGCCAGCGGGAATTTGGGGGGCACACCTGTTGGAATTAACCGCTTTGGCACGGCAGCATTTGTCGCAAATTCATTACCTTATAGCGCTAAGTTAACATACCATAAGGCAATCAAAGCCGCGCAAAATCTCGGGCAAAAGAGGGACGCGATGCCCCGGTATCAAAGCTATTTCATCTGCACCGCCCCTCGCAGCGGCAGCACGTTGCTGTGTAAAATGCTGAGTGAGACAGGGATTGCCGGTCATCCAAAATCTTATTTCCACCGCCCGTCTCGCAGCGCATGGGCGCAGTATTTGAACCTTCCCGAAACACCGGAAGTGTCTGACCAAGAACAGTTGACACGACTGTTCGCCACGGCCCGAGAGCGCGCGAAAAACGGCATATCGATCGCAGGATTTCGTCTGCAGCGGCATAGTTTCAACTATTTCATAGATCAGTTGGCGCTGTGTTGTCCTGAGCACCGGACCACCGCTGAACGGATCCAACACCTGTTTGGTCGGACGCTTTTTGTACATCTGACCCGGCGCGACAAGCTGGCGCAAAGCGTGTCCTACATCAAAGCCGAGCAAACGGGATTGTGGCATCGCCATGCGGATGGGCGTGAACTGGAACGTCTGGCACCGCCTGCGCAACCTCGCTTTGACCGCACCGCAATTGCCCGCCAGATCGACACGATGGAAAGTTACGATCGTGACTGGTTGGCCTGGTTTCGCGCGGAAGAGATTTCGCCCCATGCCATCCAATACGACGATCTGTCGGTCGCTCCGCAGGACGCGCTGGGGGATCTATTGGACAAGCTGGGTCTGGACCCGCGTGCCGCCCAAACCGTGCAGCCCCCTGTCGCGCGTCTGGCGGATGACGTGAACCAGGACTGGATCGCACGTTTCACACGCTGCTGACCGTCCAACCGCCAATGGCCCTGCACTGCTGCAGGGCCTGGGTCATGACAAAAAGACCTTGGGGGGAGTCTGATCATGACAGTGGGCGCAGGTGGGGAGGAGACTACGCGCCACAAGGGTTTTATCCGCTGAACACCAGATAGCCTGCGTCCACCGCGGCGGTGACTTCAGACTCGTCGGCCTCCCCGTCGCCATTCACGTCGATCAGCCCAAAGGTCTCGGGCGTGATGGTCGGAAAGGCGACCTGCATCTCTTCCAAGGACAGCGACCCATTGCCATCGACATCCATTTCAACGGGGATGCTGTCCGCAAACGCAGGGGCTGCGATCAAAGTGCTGGCCAGAAGAGCGTATGAAAAATTGCGTGTCATGGGGTTCTCCACAAGATTGAGAGTTTGTCTGCTCCGAGGCATTGCCCTCGAAGCTGTGGAGACCTTAGGCCACGCCAGTTTACCGCCACTACCCTTGCTCGGCGCGACGGCGATTTCCGGCGTGTGCACGCGTGAAAGGCGGTGTCAGATCGGCGGCAAAACGCAGGTCCAAACCTTGGCCCGGACGACGCGCTGACACTTGCCGACCGTTCTGTGCGATTTCAGCCAAGAATGGCCCAATCGCCGCCTGTTGTCGTTAGGCGGCGTCCTGTTCGGATTGCTGACGGTGCCACAGATGCGCATAGCGACCGTTCTGTTCCAAAAGCGCGTAATGGGTGCCAACTTCGGCGATCTCACCCTGTTCCAGCACCACGATCTTGTCCGCTTCAGCCACCGTCGACAGGCGGTGCGCAATGGTGATCACGGTGCGCCCCTGCCCGGCGCGCGACAGCGCTTCTTTGATCTCCTGCTCGGTGTCGGTATCCAGCGCTGATGTCGCCTCATCCAGCAGCAGGATCGGTGGGTTCTTCAACAGGGTGCGGGCAATGCCGACGCGCTGTTTCTCGCCTCCCGACAGCTTGAGCCCGCGTTCGCCCACCTGCGTGTCATAACCATCAGGCAGTCCCACGATGAAGTCATGGATCTGCGCATCACGCGCCGCCTGTTCCACCTGTTCCTGCGTCGCCCCATCGCGGCCATAGGCGATGTTGTAGCGGATGGTGTCATTGAACAGCACAGTGTCCTGCGGCACCACACCGATAGCGTGGTGCAGGCTTTTTTGGGTGACGTCGCGCAGGTCCTGTCCGTCGATTTTCAACGCACCACCGGTGACATCATAAAAGCGGAACAACAAACGCCCGATGGTCGATTTCCCCGACCCGGTTGAGCCAACAATGGCCACCGTCTGGCCACCGGGCACGTCCATCGACACGCCTTTCAAAATCTCACGCGCAGGTTCATAGGAAAACCGCAGGTTCTCAAGCGAGATAGCGCCTTCGGACACTTTCAGGTCCTTTGCATCCGCTTTGTCAGTGACATCTGCTGGCTGTTCCAAGAGGTCAAACATCTCACCCATGTCGACCAGGCTTTGGCGGATCTCGCGGTAGACCGAACCGAGGAAGTTCAACGGCACGGTGATCTGGATCATATAGGCGTTGACCATGACAAAATCGCCGACGGTCAGGGCACCGTTCTGCACGCCAATCGCAGCCAGCACCATCACCCCCACCAGGCCCGACGTGATGATCAGGCTTTGGCCAAAGTTCAGGAACGCCAGGGAATACGCTGTTTTGAGCGCAGCTTGCGCATAGCCCTTCATCGCCACGTCGTAACGTGCGGCCTCACGGTCTTCGGCGACGAAATACTTGACTGTTTCATAGTTCAGCAGGCTGTCGATGGCCTTCTGATTTGCGTCTGTGTCCTGTTCATTCATCTTGCGGCGCAGTTTTACGCGCCATTCCGTGACGGTGAAGGTAAACAGCACATAGGCCGCAATCGTGCCCACCACCACGACCAGATACGAAACGTCGAACAGCACGGCGAGGATGACCGCCACCATAAACAGCTCAAGAAACAACGGCCCGATCGAGAAGATCAAGAACCGCAACAGGAACTCGACCCCTTTGACGCCGCGTTCAATGATCCGCGACAGACCACCGGTTTTACGGGTGATGTGATAGCGCATGGAGAGGCGGTGGATATGGGTAAATGTCTCGAGTGCCAGTTGCCGCAGCGCCCGTTGCGCAACCGGCGCAAAGATCGCATCGCGCAGTTGCTGCATGCCAATGGTCGCCACCCGTGCGAGCCCATAGGCAACCGTGAGGCCAATCGCACCAAGCGCCAGTGTCGACACGCCTTCGCCTGCTAGATGATCCACCGCGCCTTTGTACAGAACCGGCGTATAGACCGCGATGATCTTGGACAGGACCAGAGCCGCCATCGCCAGACAGACACGGATCCGCACCCATTTGGGATCTTTGGGCCAGATATAGGGCGTTACGCGCCGGATGGTACGCCACCCGGATTGTCGCATTTCATACGACGAGGGCGGCTGTTTCGAGCTCATGCTACGCATACATTATCCTGACTGGACCCAAATGGCCTGTCAGGCTTAGGTCTTGGCTGCGGATGGAACAAGTAAAACGCGCCCCAAAGGGCGCGCCACAGTTCTATCTAAGCATTTGTGTTATTCAGGCAAGTTAAAGATCTGACCAGGATAGATCAGATCCGGGTTCCGGATCGCCTCTTTGTTTGCTTCAAACACCCGTACAAACAGGAATCCGTCGCCATAACGCGCCTGCGAAATCGCCCAGAGTGTGTCCCCTTTTTGCACTGTGACGGCCCGCACGGTGGTCCCAACTGCGGGCGCGCCGGGTTCTGGGGCTGGCTGCACCAGGACCTCGGGCGCTTCGCGTTTGAAGGGCGTCTCAAGGCGGCTCAGCACCTTGCCTTCGAGAGGGTCAATCTCATCCAGACGCAGGGTGTAGATGCCGGGTGCAACACCATCGAGCCCGGTTCGCCAGCGACCGCTGACATTCGTGCGCACATCCACCACAGGAACGTTGTCGATATAGACACGGACCAAGGCGGCAGGACGTGCACGCCCCGTCAGCAACACATCACCGGTCGGCGTATAGCTGATCGCATCCAGCGCCACTTTATCCGCCAGCTCCGGCGTCGACGGAGCCACGGGCTGCACAACCTCCACCCCTTCGGGGCCGGTGCGCAGGACGGCAATCGCGGCGGATTGCGGTTTGGGCGCTTCCTGTTCCTGCGCGGCAATCGGTTGATTTGCGCTCTGTGTCGTCGGTTTCGGAGCTGCAGGTGTCTCTGTGGTGTTTTGGGTTTGCAACAGCGCCAGGGTTTGTGGGCTGTCACCGGCCTGCTCTTCCGCTGTTGTCTCAGTTTGGGTCGGAACGTTTGCCGGGGCCAGTTCTGTCACCGCTTCATTACCGATCTCCGGCGCAACGGGCACCACGGGTTGAACGGGCGGTTCAACCTCGGCGACGTGCTGGGGCTCATCTGCCACGATCGGTTCGACTTGCGGCGCGGTGGCTGGCTCGGCCTCTGCGGCCTCTGCGACTTGCTCTGGCTCGGCTTCAGCCTGCGCAACCTCGGGCGCAGCGACCTCGGCGGGTTGGTCCGCAACCGGTGCAGGCTCCGCGGGTGTTTCGACGGGGGCTGGCGTCACGTCGGCCTCGGCCACGGCAACCGGTGTCACAGGGGCCAGAATGAAGCTGACGTCCGAGTTGGCAATCTCTTCCCCCGCTCCTGCGGCGATGGTCACCACACGCGGCTGGGTGGCGGGTTCCACAACCGGGAACGCCACGAATTCGCCGCTGCCAGATGCCGCAACCTCTTCGATCACTGTGCCATCCAACAGGATCATAACGCGTGATCCTGCCAGCGCGCGCCCAGCGATCAGACCTGCGCCATCTGGGTCAAAGCGGATCACATCAATCTCGGGCGCTTGTAGTGCGGCGGTGGGCTCAGCAGCGGGTTCGCCAGCGGGGGGCGCAGCCGGCGTTGCGATTTCATCCGCGACGTCGTCAGGACCGACCGTATCTGCTTCGGCTGTTACTTCGGGTGCGGGTTCCGCGGTCACTTCAGGCGCTGTAACCGTTGGTGTAACTGGGCTCACCTCAGTTGTGGTTTGCTCGAGTTCAGTGTCGGGTTCAGCCGGTGTGGCCTCGACGGCGGTGGTTTCGGTTTCCTCTGCCTCGGCATTGTCGACTGTCTCAACAGTTGGTGCGGGCGCTGGCGCAACCGGCAGTTCCACTGCGGTTGTTTCCGGCTCAACCTGTACAGGTTCCGATGGTACAGCTTCGGGTGGCGCGACGGGTGGCGTCACAGTTGGCGCTGGCTCAACCGGCACCTCTGCGCTGGGTTGTTCCGCGACCACAGGTGTTTCTGCCACGTCCTCTGAGCCGTCAAAGACGCCGAATTGCGTCAGCACAACGCCTCCAACGATCACAACAACAGTTGCGATCCCCGCGATCGAAAGCGCCCCCACGCCTCCTGAGCCGGATGTTTCCGCCATGGTATTCCTTCCTTCACACGGGCTGTCACCCCGCTTCTTGTTGAGCCGCAGACCGGGACTCGTTATCAGTGATCTAAGCCAGCCGTATTTCATTACGCAGCAACAGCAAAGATCCGCCGAATGACAATTAGTTCCGTATGTGTGTATTGTGGCTCCCGTTTTGGGGCAAGCAAAAGCTTCGAATCAGCCGCAGCGGCTTTGGGCCGTGGTCTGGCCGCTCAAAGAATGCGCTTGGTCTATGGGGCGGGCGATGTGGGGCTGATGGGCACCGTTGCGCGGGCCGCGATGGGAGCTGGCGGCGAAGTCTTTGGCATCATTCCGGAACATCTGGTCAAACGCGAAGTTGGCAAATCCGATCTGACGACCTTTGTCGTGACCGAAACCATGCATGAGCGCAAGAAAGTCATGCTGTATAACGCCGACGCCGTCGTGGTCCTGCCCGGCGGCATGGGGTCATTGGATGAGCTGTTTGAGGCCATCACCTGGCGTCAATTGGGGCTTCACGACAAGCCGATCTTTATCTTGAATATCGATGGCTATTGGGAGCCGTTGCGCAGCCTGATCGACCATGTGATCGATCAGGGCTTTGCCGGGGCGGATGTGGATGACACGCTCACCTGGGTTGACACGGTTGATGAGGTTCTGGCCAAGCTGGCCTAGCGCATCCACAGGCGTTAGACGCCTGCGATTTCCACCACGGTGATTTCCGGCACCACGCCAAGTCGGATCGGCAGGATCGAACAGCCGATGCCGCCTGAGACGATCAGATCACGCCCGTTTTCCTGGATATGACCATAGCGGTAGCGGCTGCCAAAGCGGCGCGACACGGCCGGGGCCCAGCCAAAGATCTGCACCTGCCCGCCATGTGTATGACCCGATAGTGTCAGCGACACACGCTCTGGCACGCGCTGAACAACATAGGGTTCATGGGCCAGCAGGATACAAGGCGCGCCGTCATCGTCGACCTGCGCCATGGTTGCGGGCAAATCATCCAATCCCTGAAACCGTCGACCATTGGCGGTGCGTCGCCGCAATGCGATCTGATCCTCAAGCCCCGCCAGCCAATAGCCGTCTTTCTTGAGTGCTTGGTTGGAGAGCACTGGAATGCCAACCGCCTCAAGCGCGCCGCCGTATCGGCTTGGCCCACCACCACGGCGTTGGGCGGCGCGGTCGTCCCACCAGTCGTGATTGCCCAGCACGGAATACACCCCCTGCGGCGCCTGAAGCTCGGCAAGGATTGGGGCTGCGTCTTCGATCTCAACCGGTTTGGATATATATTTATGACCGGGCGCAAAATCCCCCAGCAGCACAACCAGATCCGCATTCACCGCATTGGTGCGGCGCACGATCTGTTTCAATCGGCGCAGGCCCACATAAGGCTCGCCGAGGTGGATATCGGTGATGATCGCGATCTTGAGAGGTTTGCGGGTCCAGTCTTGGCGCGCGACCCGCCAGCGTTTGACCCGCAAGCGCAGCGCAGGTTCGATAAAGAAGCCATAAGTCGCCGCAAAAAAGCCTGCCAGGATGGTTCCCAGCAGGCCTTTTAGAACAGTGCGTCGCGAAATCACGCGTGCGCTCCGATTACAGGCGCGATGCCACGTTTTCCCAGTTCACCAGGTTGTCCAGGAAGTTGGACAGGTAAACCGGACGCTTGTTGCGGAAGTCGATGTAGTAGGAGTGTTCCCAAACATCACAGCCCAGCAGCGCGGTCTGACCAAAGCACAGCGGGTTCACACCGTTTTCGGTCTTGGTCACTTTCAGGCCACCATCGGTGTCTTTGACCAGCCAGGCCCAGCCAGAGCCGAACTGACCAGCGCCCGCAGCAGAGAACTGAGACTTGAATTCGTCAACCGAGCCAAAGCTTTCAACGATTGCTTTTTCCAGCTCACCCGGCATTGCCGCGCCGTTTGGACCCATCATTTCCCAGAACTGGTTGTGGTTCCACAGCTGGGAGATGTTGTTGAAGATGCCGTTTTGCGCAACAGCGGATTTGTCGTAGGTGCCGACGATGATCTCTTCGAGGGTTTTGCCATCCCACTCAGTACCCGCGATCAGCTTGTTGCCGTTGTCCACATAAGCTTTGTGGTGCAGATCGTGGTGGAATTCCAATGTCTCTGCGGACATGCCTTTGTCAGCCAGCGCGTCGTGTGCGTAAGGAAGATCGGGAAGTTCGAATGCCATAGTGAGGCCCCCTGTCGAAAAAGTTGCGTTTCTGGGACGATAGATGATCGCAGCCCGCTCTCAGGTCAAGTCCGTGGTGACACGAATTGCAGCTTTCAGCGCTCTTGGCATCGGCAAACCGGCAAATCTGTCACGCCCCCTTTGCGACTCTTGTCTCGCGACAAGCGCCATTGGTCTGCACAAATTGGCTCTAACTCTGTAACCCGCAGGAACCGGTCCCTTGATCGGTGTTGTCTGCACCCACCACCTGAATAGTAACAAAGGCTTTGTTGCGCGCCTTTCGGTGGACCAGGGAAATCTTCAAATCCAGACGCGAGCCGCCAGAAAACTCCATCCGGTCAATGGTCCAGCGGGCGCGCAACAGTTTGGATGTATCGCTGACAAAGTCGGCCTTTTTCGGTGGCTGCTTCATATGGATCAGAAAGGGATCAATGATCTCGGCCGTGCCTGCCGATTGGACGTTCACCAGCACTTGTTTTGGGATCACGTTATTCCTGCCGTGATCTTTGAATTTACAAAGATAGGTTTCAGCCTGTGCAGAAAGGGCTGTGGACGACAGAACAAGGATAGCTGCGGAAACTGTTTTGACTAAATAGGTCACCGTAAAACTCCGAAATTCAACCCAAAGCTGATATCCAGAGAAAAACGCGCCCCAAAAGAGGGCGCGTTTGCAGAAGCGAAAGTACTCCGGAACATTTTTGAAGTGTGGTTAATAGACACCAACTTCCGCATTGGCATCGGCCGAGGTCGTGAGCAGGTCAAAGACATACTGACCAACCGACCGGAAGCATACGATGTTGAAACATGCGTCTGTGTCCAGCCAAAAGGCACCTGCGACCTGCGCCAGTCGTGTGCGGCGGAAACCACCAGGGACAAACTGATCGGCGGCAAAATCCACGGGCGCGACCTTGGCCAGCACCTCACGTGCACCGGAACCAGACACCGTAAACATCGCACGCGCGTCAGAGACGTTGACCACCAGTGCATGCGCGCCCGTCAGCGCCGTCGACAATGCGTCCACCTTGGCGTCGACGTCTTGATAGGCGGTGACGATCAACAGCTCGTCCGGAGACATCCATACGACAGTTGTCCCGTCGGCCTGCGTGACTTTGCGGATGCCAGGGATGGCACAGCCAGTGCACTCCTTGACCGCTTTGGCCAGGGATTTCGACGCCAGATCCCCGCGCAGGGTGATCATGCCGACCAGACCTGCGTCCTTGACCTCAGCCAGACCAGTGAAGGAGGCTCCGTTCAAAACACTCACTGCGTTAGACATTCTGCTTCTCCCCGTCTTTGTCGTAGAAAACCGGATCAACGATCTTGGCCTCGTAAATCTTCCCATCAGTGCCGGGGAAAGAGATCACCTCTCCCATGCGTTTGGGGCCTTGTTTGACCAGACCCATCGCGATCCCACGGTTGAGGTTTGATGAGAAATAGGTCGAGGTGACGCGGCCAATGGTGTTCTTCTGGCCATTGCCGTTTACCCCATTGCCCACCGCATAGGCGCCGTCCGGCAGAACCGATCCATCGACCGTCTCAAGCCCGACCAGTTTCCACCGGTCCGGATCGGCCATGTGAGAGCGCAAATGAGCGCGTTTGCCGAGATAGTCGTCCTTTTTCTTGGACAAGGCCCAGTTCAGGCCCAAATCCTGCGGAATGACGGTGCCGTCCGTCTCATCCCCGATCATGATAAAGCCCTTCTCGGCGCGCAGAATGTGCAGACCTTCGGTGCCATAGGGCATGACGCCGAACTCTTTACCCGCTTCCATCAGCGCATCCCAAAACGCCTGCCCTTCAGAGGCCGCAACCGCGATTTCATAGGACAGCTCACCCGAGAATGAGATCCGATAGGCGCGCGCCTTGAAACCACCGATGTCCCCGTCTCGCCATTCCATAAACGGCAGCGCTTCTTTGGAGACATCCATGCCACCTAGCTTTTCCAGAACCTTGCGGGCGTTGGGGCCGACCACGGCGATTTGGGCAAATTGCTCGGTCACATTGGCGACATAAACCTGCATGTCCCACCATTCGGTCTGCAGCCATTCCTCCATATGGGCATGGATCCGATCCGCCCCGCCGGTGGTGGTGTGGCACAGCCAGGTGTCGTCATCCACGCGGGCAACAACGCCGTCATCCATCAGGAAGCCGTTCTCGGAACACATCAACCCATAGCGGCATTTGCCGATCTTCAGGTTCGACATCATGTTGGTGTACATCATGTCGAGGAACTTGCCTGCATCCGGCCCTTTGACCACCAGCTTGCCCAGGGTGGACGCATCTAACAGGCCAAGGTTTTCGCGGGTGTTCTTGACCTCGCGGTTCACGGCCTCTTGCACGGTTTCGCCGTCCCGCAGAAAGGTGAAGGGGCGACGCCAGTGGCCCACGGGTTCCCAATCGGCTCCGTTGGTGTCGTGCCAGTCATACATCGGGGTCTTGCGCAGCGGTTGGAAGACGTCACCGCGTGCCTCACCACCAATCGCGCCCATGGAAATCGGGTGATAGGGCGGGCGGAACGTTGTGGTGCCGACCTGTGGGATCTCAGATCCCAACGTATCCGCAAGGATCGCAAGGCCGTTGATATTGCTCAGCTTACCCTGATCGGTTGCCATGCCAAGGGTGGTGTAGCGTTTGGTGTGTTCGACGCTTTCGAACCCTTCGCGCGCCGCCAGTTGCACGTCGGATACTTTGACGTCGTTTTGATAGTCCAGCCAGGATTTCATCCGATGCTGGATGTCGGCATTTGCAGGCATCAGCCAGACCGGCTCCATCGGGGTCTCGGGCATGGTCTCCGCCGATGCTGGATCTGCGGTTTGGGCCGGGAAGCCCGCGCCTTGTGCGGCTGTGGCACCGGCCTGGGCCGCATCCGTCAGAACCGCGCTCAGCTCCAATGGACCCGAAGACGTGCCAGCCGTGACCACAAAGGCTTTGCCGTCGTGAGAGATCGGAGCACGGGTTGGGTCAGGGCGGAAATGGGCCTGTGTGTCGTCCCAAGTCAGCTTGCCGCCACAGTGGGACCACAGGTGCACCACGGGCGACCAGCCGCCGGACATGGCAACCGCATCGGCTGCGATCTCCTCAATGGATTGGCCATCACCGTCCTGCAGACAGATCGCGACCTTGGTGACACGTTTACCGTCGGCGACTTTGGCAATGGCGCGGCCGTCCTCGACACGGATACCCGCCGCACGTGCTTCTGCCGCGAGGGCTCCGCCCCCCAGACGACGAGCGTCCAGAATGCAGGCGATTTCGACGCCCGCCTTTTGCAGAATCAAGGCGGTGCGATAGGCGTCGTCATTGTTGGTGGCAACCACGACACGTTTGCCGGGGGTCACGCCCCAGTTCACCACATAGTCACGCATGGCCGATGCCAGCATCACGCCGGGCACATCATTGCCCGCAAAGGACAAGGGGCGCTCGATGGCGCCACAGGCGGTGATGATCTGTTTGGTGCGAATACGCCACAAACGGTGGCGTGGGCCGCCTTTGGACGGGTCATGATCCGTCAGGCGCTCATAGCCCAGCAAATAGCCGTGGTCATAGACCCCTGCCCCCATCATCCGATCGCGCAGGGTGACATTCTCCATCGCGCGCAACTCATCCAGGGTTTTGGTGACCCAAGCCTCGGCCTCCATCCCGTCGATGGTGCCGCCGTCCACTGGCGCGCGCCCACCCCAATGGGCGTTTTGTTCCATCAGCAGAACTTTGGCACCGGAAGCAGCCGCAGTTTTTGCCGCCTGCAGACCCGCCACACCGCCGCCGACAATCACAACATCAGCGAAGAAGTAGAAATGTTCGTAGGTGTCCGCGTCTTTCAGCTCTTTATCCGGCGCTTTGCCGAGACCCGCGGATTGGCGAATGAAAGGCTCGTAGACGTGTTTCCAGAACGGCTTTGGATGGATGAACATCTTGTAATAAAAGCCGGCCGTCAGCACGCGGGAGAACAGTTTGCTGTTCAAGATGCCGACGTCAAACTCCAGGCTGGGCCAGTGGTTTTGTGACTGGGCTGCAAGACCTTCGAACAATTCGGTGGTGGTGGCGCGCTGGTTCGGCTCGAACCGCTCTCCTGCGCCCAAACCCACCAGCGCGTTTGGTTCCTCGGAGCCTGAGGCCACGAGACCGCGCGGGCGGTGGTATTTGAACGACCGGCCCACCAGCATCTGGTCATTGGCCAGAAGAGCCGAGGCCAGCGTATCACCGGGATAGCCCAGCATACTGCGCCCGTTGAAGGTAAAGACGATCTGTTTGGTGCGGTCGATCAGGCGACCCTGTTTTGCGAGGCGAGTGCTCATATCAGCGGACCTTTCGCAGACCGAAAGCACGGGAGCCTCCGGCGGAAGTATTTTTGAAAAGATGAACCATCAGCTGGCGTCCTCGGCCCCGGCGTGCGGTGCGGAAGCATCGGTGAATTCGCGCCATGTCCAGCCGGGACGTTTCGTGGAGATTTCGTCCAAGAGTGCCTGTGGCGGGGTCCCAGTTTGCGCTGTGTATGTGCCGAATACCTCAAGCGTGACGGTGCAGCGAGCGGCGTGAAACCACTTGCCGCAGCCATTGACGTGGCGCCAGCGTTCAAAATGCACGCCTTTTGGGTTTTCGCGCATGAAGAGATAGTCGTGGAAGTCTTCATCGGATGAGCCGGGGCCAAAGCGTTTCAGATGCGCTTCGCCACCCGCCTGAAGTTCGGTTTCTTCGGCGTGGACACCGCAATATGGGCATTCAAGGATCAGCATTGGCTCTGCTCCGTCGTCGTATAATTTGCGAAGATCATCATCAGTGCGCCACCCCGGCAGCGACGGATTCGTCGATGAATTTGCCTTCTTTGAAGCGGGTCATGGTGAACTCTTCCGCGAGGTAGGAATGTCCCGTCGCCATCAGCTGCGCCATCGCCCAGCCAGAGCCCGGAATGGCCTTGAACCCGCCGGTGCCCCAGCCGCAGTTCACAAAGCAGTTTTTGACCGGTGTGGACGAGATGATGGGTGAGCGGTCGCCGGTGACATCGACGATGCCGCCCCATTGGCGCAACATCTTGAGGCGGGACACCATCGGGAAGGTTTCATTCAGGGCGCGCACGGTTTCCTCGATATGGTGGAAGGATCCGCGCTGCGTGTAATTGTTGAACCCGTCGGTGCCGCCTCCAATCACCATCTCGCCTTTGTCGGATTGCGACATGTAGCCGTGCACTGTGTTGGCCATCACAACCACATCCATGCAGGGTTTGATCGGCTCGGACACCAGGGCTTGCAGGGCGACGCTTTCGACCGGCAGACGGAAGCCGGCCATATTTGACAGGTCCGAACAATTGCCCGCGACCACCATGCCCAGCTTGTCACAGTCAATCGCGCCTTTGGTGGTGTCGACGCCCACAACGCGACCCGCCTCGGTGCGCACGCCGGTGACTTCGCATTTCTGGATGATGTCCATGCCCATCGCAGAACAGGCCCGTGCATAGCCCCAGGCCACAGCATCGTGGCGCGCGGTGCCGCCGCGGGCCTGCCAAAGACCGCCCAGAACCGGATAACGCGGCCCTTCGAGGTTGATGATCGGCACCAGCTCTTTGACGCGTTGCGGATTGATCCATTCGGTGGTCACGCCTTGCAACATATTGGCGTGGGCGGTGCGTTTGTAGCCGCGCACCTCATGCTCGGTTTGCGCCAGCATAATCACGCCGCGCGGGCTGAACATGACGTTGTAGTTCAGGTCCTGGCTTATATCCTCATAGAGGGAGCGTGCTTTCTCGTAGATCGCCGCAGACGGGTCCTGCAGGTAGTTTGAGCGGATGATCGTCGTGTTGCGACCGGTGTTACCACCGCCCAGCCAGCCCTTTTCGATCACCGCAACATTGGTGATGCCAAAGTTTTTGCCTAGATAATAGGCAGTTGCCAGGCCGTGCCCGCCGGCGCCCACAATAATCACATCGTAGTGACGTTTTGGTTCAGGAGACGCCCAGGCGCGTTCCCAACCAGAGTGATAGCGCAGGGCCTCCCGCGCCACTGCGAAAGCAGAATAGCGTTTCATAAGCGAATCCAGTGGTTCGTGTCTGAACTTTGTATGACGTTGCTTTGGACGAAAGTTGTGCCGTTATTCGTCCTATTTATGCACCTTTGCGACATTCGGATCGGCGCAGGACAGCGCGCCGCAGGTCATAGGGGTTTTTTCTGCGCCCGCGCCCCTGTAGACAGTGCACAAATATCGGAGAGCTTATGACTTTTTGGATCGTGACCGCCTTTATCTCGCTGTCTGTCGGCGTTTTGTTTTTTCTGGTCATCCTGCGGGCGCGCAGTTCGGGTGAACCTGCGGCGGCCTATGACCTGCGCCTGTACCGTCAGCAGCTGAAGGAAGTGGACCGCGATCTGGCCCGTGGTGTGATCCAGGACAGCGACGCCGAACGGATCCGCACCGAGGTCTCGCGCCGTATTCTGGCCGCCGATGCCGCGATAAAGAAGCATCAAGATGGTGACGTGCAACCCAAAGTGCCCTCGCTGATTGCGGCAGGTGTCACGGCTGCGGGGCTGGTTGGGGGTGCTTTTATCTTGTACGTCAACCTTGGTGCGCCGGGTTATGGCGATCTAGCGTTGGACTACCGGTTGGCGCTGGCCGCAGATCAGGCCGCAAACCGTCCCTCCCAGACGGAGATGGAGGCGACTGCAGAACCTTTTGAAATGCCCACCCCGCAGCCGAACTATGTGGAATTGGTTGACCGTCTGCGCCAAGCCGCGCAAAGCCGACCCACGGATCCGCGCGGGCAGGCCTTGCTGGCACAACACGAAGCGCGCCTTGGCAATTTTGTCCAAGCCTATATGGCCAAGGCCAAGTTCATTGAATTGTCCAACGGTGACGTGAACCCCGAGGACCACGCCGAACAGGCCGAACTGATGATCCTGGCCGCTGGTGGACTGGTCTCACCCGAAGCGGAAGACGCGTTGAAACAAGCGCTGACGCTGAACCCGGGCAATGGCACCGCGCGTTATTACTGGGGTCTGATGATGGGGCAAACCGGTCGTCCCGACATTGCCTTTGGGATCTGGCGTGAAACTCTGATCAACGGTCCGGAAGGCGCGCCGTGGATCGAGGCGATCCGGGCCCAGATAGCAGATATGGCATTCCGCGCGGGGCAAGAGATTGATCCGGCGTTGTTGCAGACCAACCAACCCGGCCCCACCGCCGAACAGATGCAGGCCGCAAGTGAAATGTCGCCTGAGGATCAGCAAGAGATGATCCGTGGCATGGTGGATGGTCTGTCCGACCGTCTGGCCAGCGAAGGCGGCACCGCCTCAGAATGGGCGCGTCTGATTTCCGCGCTGACCGTTTTGGGGGATGTGGAACGGGCGCAACGGATCTATGCTGAGGCACAATCGCGATTTGCAGATGCGCCCGAGCAAGCCGCGATCATTACCGCAGCGGCGCGCCAGTCTGGGCTGATTTCCGAATGATCTACGACACGATTGAAGACTTTGCTGCCGCCCTGCCCCAGATGAGCGCGCTCACCGGGCTGGATCTTGGCGAAAAGACCATCGGCGTAGCCGTCTCTGACCGGATTGGTGCAGTGGCGACCCCGTTGGAGACCATCCGCCGCAAGAAATTCGGCATCGACAGCGCCCGCCTGCTTGAGATTATCAAAGAGCGGGACCTGTCTGGGATCCTGTTGGGTCTGCCGCGCAATATGGATGGCACCGAAGGCCCGCGTTGCCAATCCACCCGCGCCTTTGCCCGTAACCTGTCGCGCCTGACGGAACTGCCCATTGGGTTTTGGGATGAACGTCTGTCGACTGTCGCGGCCGAAAAAGCGCTGCTGGAGGCGGATACAAGCCGCAGACGTCGCGCAGAGGTTATCGACCACGTTGCGGCGTCCTATATTCT
Organism: Epibacterium ulvae; assembly: GCF_018678075.1. GTDB lineage: Bacteria > Pseudomonadota > Alphaproteobacteria > Rhodobacterales > Rhodobacteraceae > Epibacterium > Epibacterium ulvae_A. Next base: position 57,474 of record NZ_JAHHIR010000075.1, read on the forward strand.
GCAAGGGGCGCTGGACCGCATGCGCCATATCAGCGCCGGATAGGACAACAGATGAGCGAAGACGTTTGGAAACGAGACGAGATCCAGTCCCCTTGCATCAATATCTGCGTCATTCACCCCGAGACGCGGCTGTGCACCGGCTGCGCGCGCTCAATGGATGAGATCGCGACCTGGTCCAAAATGGACGAGGGTGAGCGCGACGCTATTATGGCCGATCTGGCCAACCGCGAACCTGCGCCCAAGACACGGCGCGGTGGCCGTAAGGGGCGGCTTAAGCGTTAAGCGGAAATCAGAATCCGACCGCTTTGCGCAGCATATTGAGCGCCACCAAAATCAGGAACACCGCAAACACGCGTTTCAGCGGTTTAGGATCCATCGCATGGGCCAGTTTGACCCCCAAAGGGGCCGTCAAAAGGGTCATCGCGATCACAACCCCAAAGGCCGGCAGGTTGACCGCACCAATGGTAAAGGGCGGCCGGTTCTCAGGCGTGATCTCCATCAGCAGGAACCCAACCGCCGCTGGCAGCGCGATGATCACGCCAAAGCCTGCGGCCGTGGCAACTGCACGGTGAATGGGCACATTGTGCAGGCTCATCAAGGGCACGCCAAAGCTGCCGCCGCCAATTCCCATCAGCACCGACAGAAACCCAACCGCGGGCGAGGTCGCCGCGCGTCCGGCCCCCGCTGGCATCGCCTCTCCCAACCGCCAGTGACTACGCCCAAAGGCCATGTACAAGCCAATCACCAGCGCCAACACGCCAAACAACAATTGCAAAGTTGTCGAGCGCAGTAACGTTGCCACCAGCACGCCCAGGATCGCACCAATCGCAATTCCCGGCCCCCAGCCACGCAGGATCTGCCAGTCGACAGCGCCCTTTTTGTTGTGGCTGTGAACCGACCGTAGGGATGTGACGATGATTGTCGCAAGGGACGTTGCCAGACAGATCTGCATCAGTTGATCACCGCCATAGCCAAGGGTCTGAAACGCATAGAAAAACGCAGGCACCAGAACGATCCCGCCGCCAACCCCCAAGAGACCTGCAAGAACGCCACCAAGCGCGCCTATCACCACGAGAAGCGCGAACATCTCGAGCAAAAGTCCTGTGTCTGGCATCCCATCCTCCCCGAATTCTACCTGCGCCTACCTCTTCTGGTGCGGGCCACGGAATGTCCAGCCCCGCAGGTTAGGTCTTTTTGAATGTGACGAAGCGTCAGGCCGCGCGCATCCGCACCTGATCTAATGCCTCCAACACCAGATCGGAGCCAGCGCCGGACTTATGTGCCCCTTCAGACAGGGTGCGCCGCCACTGGCGCGCGCCGGGCCGACCGGCAAAGGCGCCCAGCATGTGGCGGGTGATTTGGTGCAGCCGCGTGCCCTTGCGCATCTCATCGTCGATGAAGGGCAACATGGCCAGAACCGCCTCTTCGGCAGTCAGGCCCGTGTCGCGGTCAAAGATAGCCTGATCCGCCCCCACCAGAACATTGCCCGGCTGATGATAGGCCGCGCGTCCAACCATCACGCCGTCCACCCCCGCCTCCAGATGCGCTTGCGCGTCTTTGAGCGTCGCAACCCCGCCATTAAGCGAGATATGCATGTCGCCAAACTCCGCCTTCATCTGATGCACCAGATCATAATCAAGCGGTGGGATATCGCGGTTTTCTTTGGGGCTTAGCCCCTGCAGCCAGGCTTTGCGAGCATGAATGGTCACACGGTCACAACCCGCTGCGCGGATCTTGTCCAGAAAGTCCGGCAGAATGTCACGCGGTTCCTGATCGTCCACACCGATGCGGCATTTGACGGTCACGTCCACATCGACGTTCTCCCGCATCGCGGCAACACAATCAGCCACCAGCTCAGGGCTTTGCATCAACACAGCACCAAAGGCACCGGATTGCACCCGGTCGCTGGGACAGCCGCAGTTCAGGTTAATCTCATCATATCCCGCATCGGCGCCCAGTTCGGCAGCCTTAGCCAGCTCTTCCGGGTCCGAGCCGCCAAGTTGCAGCGCGATCGGGTGTTCCTCGGGCGCATAGTCCAACAGATGTAACGCCCCACCCCGCACCAAAGCCGGCGCCGTGACCATTTCCGTGTAAAGCAACGTCTCGCGGCTCATCAAACGGTGGAAATACCGGCAAAACCGATCGGTCCAATCCATCATGGGCGCACAACTTAAGCGTGCGCTTTGATGCAAGTTATATCTTTTATTTTCAGTCACTTAAGGCGCTCACATACTATGAATTCCGAGATTTACATAAGTAGTCGAAAATTGGACGGACAACAATAGACAGGGAAAAGCAACACTGGCCACTCCCAACTTTCGTCTACGCACGCAAAAAGCGCAAAGCGAATATCGAAGACAGGTTGCAAGCTGATGTCATTTATTTCGAGACAAGAGATTTCATATTTTCTTTGAAAAAGGCATCCAAACTCGCGCCATCTTCAAAAATATTATCCAATTTCCCGCGCTCCCAGATCACATTTTCTTTCAATTTTTTACCTGGGGTTCCCGCAGTTATGGAATGAGAATCGTAATCTGCATTTCCAAAAAACTGAAGCTGCCAACAATCGATGATTTCCCTACTCGCGCGTTTTTTGAAATGACAGCGCCTTGGCCAAACCATACATGATCCTCTAGGGTCAGGACCCATTAACTGATTGAGCCTGTCGGGTTGTTATGATTCACGACCCCTTGTTGTAGGGGGACATGATGAGCAATTTGTATTGGCTGACTGAGGCGCAGATGCAGCGTCTCAGGCCTTTCTTTCCGAAGAGCCGGGACCGAGCGCGTATGGATGATCGCCGTGTTTTGAGCGGCATTGTCTTCATTAATCGTAATGGGTTAAGGTGGTGTGATGCACCTGCCGAGTACGGCCCTCCAAAGACGCTGTACAATCGTTGGAAGCGTTGGAGTGATATGGGTGTGTTCGCTCGGATCATGATGGGGCTGGCTGAGCAGGCTCCCGACAACAAGACCATCTCGATTGATGCCACCTACCTCAAAGCACATCGCACGGCCTCCAGCCTACGGTTGAAAAAGGGGGGAAAGGACGCCTAATCGTGCTGACTAAGGGCGGCATGAATACCAAACTGCATGCGATCACTGACACCAGCGCTCGCCCTATCCGCCTCTTTATCACGGCAGGGCAAATCAGCGATTACATCGGTGCTCGCGCTTTGGTGAGCAATTTGCCAAAGATGGAATGGCTTCTCGGAGACCGAGGATACGACGCTGATTGGTTCCGAGAACCCCTTGTAGACAAGGGCGCAAAGCCCTGCATTCCTGGCCGCAAGTCGCGCAAGAAGACCGTCAAGTATGACAAACGCCGCTACAAACGCCGGAACAGGATCGAGATCATATTCGGCAGGCTCAGGGATTGGC
>NZ_JAHHIR010000101.1 GCF_018678075.1 Epibacterium ulvae
AAACACCCCGCCGAATGTCAGGGACACATCAGTCCGCAAAGCAGAATGGGACTTGGTTCGCGGACCCCATCAGGGCCAGCGGTCATGTGCATCGCGTCAACAGGCCGGACACAAGACTGCTTCTGACCAAAGAGCAAATCACATCAGAAATGTCTTGCTATGCAGGAGCCATCCACACAGGACAGTCGGGACGTGGATGTGTTGTTTTATGGCTGCGTGAACGATCGTCGTAGGTTGGCTTTGATAGATCTGGAAACACGCGGGCTGAAGGTCAAACCATTGATCAACGTATTCGGCGAAGCGCGCGACGCATGGGTGGCACGATCGAAGCTCGTTGTGAACATTCACCAATTTGACACCCAAATTTTCGAAGTCGTACGCGTGTTTTACCTGATGACCAATGGCATTCCGGTCGCCACCGAAGTAAATTCGACCACCAAGATCGATGATTTTTACCGCGAGGGTCTGTTTTATCGCCCTTACGAGGATTTGGCCGACGGCATCGTTGAACTTTTTGAAGACAAGACAAAACTTGCTGAACTTGGTCCCCTTGGACAAGAGAAGATCAAGCTTCGTCCGCAAACAGAGCTGCTTCAAAGCATTCTGTAACTTCTACGCGCCCATAGTGCTTCGCCCTTGACCTTCTTGCCGTGCGCCGTTCTGGTGCGCGCTGTCAAGAGCGGAGCACGTGTGGAAAATTCACTGGTAAAAACCATCGCCTGGATGACGGGCACCATCGTCTCTTTTTCCGTGATGGCGGTGGCCGGGCGTGAGATTAGCGGCGTGCATGACACGTTTGAGATCATGGCGTTTCGCAGCATTGTGGGCTTTGCCATTGTTGTTCTGGCACTGACGTCCACGCGGCAGTGGGGAACAGTGTCCCGCCAACACCTAAGCGCCCATGTTTGGCGCAATGTATTTCACTTCACCGGGCAGAACCTTTGGTTTCTTGCAATAGCTATGGCCCCATTGGCGCAGGTCTTTGCGCTTGAGTTCACCTCGCCCCTTTGGGCGATTTTTCTGGCGCCCCTCCTGTTGGGAGACCGGGCGCGCCGGGTTCAGCTGATCTCGGCCCTGATCGGGTTTGTCGGTGTTTTGATGGTCACACGCCCCGGCGTGGGGGAAATGTCACTGGGCGTGCCGGCTGCGGCGGCTTCGGCGATCTTCTTTGCACTGACAGGTTTGCTGACCAAACGGCTGACCAAAGTGGAAAGTGTCGCGTCGATCATGTTTTGGTTGACGTTCATGCAGCTGGTGCTGGGCGCGGTAGGAGCCGGATATGACGGTCAGGTCACGTGGCCGACCCTTCAAACTTGGCCCTGGCTGGTGCTCATTGGCATGGGCGGCGTCTGCGCCCATTTCTGCCTGTCGAGCGCCCTTGCCCTGTCGCCGATTGCCCTTGTGATGCCAATTGACTTTACCCGCCTGCCCGTCATCGCGATTGTCGGAGCCGTTCTTTATGACGAAGCGTTGGATGTTTGGATTATTTGTGGCGCAGCGGTCATTTTCATAGGAAATTACATGAACATTATGTCTGCCCGCCTTCAAAAGACGTAGCGAAACATTCATAGAGCCTGCATCTTAACCCTGGGTTAGCGTTGATTGCGCGCGTTTTCGCGAAATAGATTCGCTCTACGACGCCCCCAACACGGGGCGACGTCTAGGGAGGACCATTCATGAAAACGAGTACGCTCGGCGTGGTTGCGCCGGTCTTTTTACTACATCTGTCATCCGCAACATTGGCGGCGGGGTTGGACCGCACCAACCAGCCGATTGGCATCCTGTTTGAAAACGGCAACTATGTTGAGTTCTCCTTTGGTCGCACCGATCCCAGTGGTCACGGCGTGGATTCCGGGTTCGACACGGACACGGGCGATGTCCTGGGCGGATTTAACCTGCCCGGTGCTGGGATCAAGCTGCAGCTGACTGACAAGCTGTCGGCGGCGCTGATTTACGACAAACCCTGGGGGGCCAATACGGCCTTTCCTGGAGAGGTCGGAAACACGACATCGATGTTGGGCGGCACCCGTGCCTTTGCCGAATCCGACGCGCTGACCGGTGTTTTGCGGTATAAATTCAATGAGAGCTGGAGCGTCCACGGCGGCCTGCGCTATCAGGAAATCGCCGGGAACATCACTCTGAGCGGCCTCGCCTATGGGCCGGCAAATGGATACAACGTCGCGCTGGAACGTGACGGCGGCGTGGGTTGGCTGGTGGGCGGCGCCTATGAACGCCCCGATATCGCGATGCGGCTGGCGGTCACTTATAATTCTGAGGTCGACCACGACTTTCCCTCGCGCGAAAATATCGCCCCTGGTGTCACCAGCATAACCGAGGCTACGACGGCCCAATCCGTGAACATCGACTTCCAGACCGGGATCACGCCAAAAACCCTGTTGCTGGCCAATGTCCGCTGGGCGGATCATACGGTAACCGATCTGGTGCCGACTGCGTTGGGGAGTGACCTGATCAACCTCGACAATGCGGTGACCTATGCACTGGGAGTTGCGCATCGGTTCAATGAACGCTGGGTCGGGTCGGTATCCTTTGCCTATGATGATGTGGACGGCGACAATGTGGTCTCGCCGTTGTCTCCGATTCACGGGTATCGCGCGATCACCCTGGGCCTGCGCTATGAGAACGACAATATGCGGATTTCGGGTGGCCTTCGCTACACCGAGCTGGGCGATGCGCTGGCGGCACCTGGTGGCGGCACGGTGCGGGCCCGTTTTGATGACAGCGATGCCATAAGCCTTGGCATTAAGGTTGGCTTTTCGTTCTAAGGCTTGCAAAATCCGGCTGCGATTTTCCCACATGCGCGGCCGGGCAAGCATTGACCCGAACAGCGCCGCTGGATAGCTAGTTCTGAAGTCAACAGGAACCAGATGTCGATGCTTTACCTCACTGCACAGGCCTGGCGCGCAGCGCCCAACAAGCGGATTTTGTTTTTTGGCATGTCAGGTCTGGGAAAGACCTATGTCTCCAACATTCTGCGCGGTGCCGGTCGTTGGTTCCATTACTCCATCGATTACCGCATTGGCACCCGCTATATGGGTGAATTCATTGCCGACAACGCCAAAGCCGAAGCAATGAAAGTGCCGTTCCTGAGGGATCTTTTGCTGACCGATTCGATCTATATCGGCTCCAACATCAGTTTTGAAAATCTGACACCTGTTGCGGCCTATCTGGGCAAGCCCGGCAATCCTGATCTGGGTGGTCTGGGGATGGAAGAATACTGCAAACGCCAGGAGCAATTCCGCCAGGCTGAGATCCGCGCCTTGATGGATACGGAATATTTCATCAACCGCTCGCAGACGCTTTATGACTATCCGAATTTCATCTGCGACACCGGCGGATCGATCTGTGAATGGGTCGATGCCGAAGATCCCGATGACCCGATCCTGACGGAACTGTCGAAACAGGCGCTGATGATCTGGATCAAGGGCGACGACGACCACACCGAAGAGTTGGTGCGCCGTTTTGATCGTGCGCCCAAACCGATGTCGTATCAGCCCGAATTCCTGACCCGCAGCTGGGAGGCCTATTTGACGGAAACCGGGCTGGCCGCGGACGCTGTGGACCCCGACACATTTATCCGCTGGACCTATGCCCAGGCCCTGGCCCATCGCCAGCCACGCTACGCCGCGATGGCCAAGAACTGGGGCATCACGGTTACTGCGGATGAAATAAGTCAGGTAAAATCCGAAGCGGATTTCGAGAACTTGATCGCCAAAGCCCTTGAGGATCAAGGCTAAGCTGCCTATTTTCCGATCTCTGAACCTATTCAAAGGACCCTGACCCAATGCCCATCAAGATCCCATCTGATCTCCCTGCCTTCGACGTTCTGACGAACGAGGGCGTGATGGTCATGTCCTCGGATCAGGCCGCGCGTCAGGACATTCGCCCAATAAAGATCGCGCTTCTGAACTTGATGCCCAAGAAGATCCAGACGGAGAACCAGTTTGCTCGTCTGATCGGCGCAACCCCGTTGCAGATCGAGCTGACGCTGATCCGGATGAGCGAGCACCGCACCAAGACCACAGCCGCCGCCCATATGGCCGAATTCTACCGCCCCTTTCAGGAGGTAAAGGATGAGAAGTTCGACGGGCTGATCATAACTGGTGCCCCGATCGAGCATCTGCCGTTTGAAGATGTGACCTATTGGGACGAGCTGCGCGAAATCTTTGACTGGACGCAGACCAATGTTCATTCGACCTTTGGCGTATGCTGGGGTGGCATGGCGATGATCAATTATTTCCACGGTGTCGATAAACAGATGCTGGATGCCAAGTATTTTGGCTGCTACCGACATCAAAATATGGCGCCGGCCTCGCCCTATCTGCGCGGGTTTTCCGATGAATGCACCATTCCTGTCAGCCGTTGGACCGATGTCCACCAGGATGAGATTGATCAGAACCCCGATCTGCAGACCCTTTTGGCGAGCCCCGAAGTCGGCCCGTGTCTGGTGCAAGACCGCAAACATCGCGCGCTCTATATCTTCAACCATTTCGAATATGACAGCGACACGCTTAAACAGGAATATGACCGCGACGCGGCAGGTGGCACTCCGGTTGATGTGCCGGTGAACTATTTCCCGGACGATGATCCAACCCGCGCGCCGCTGAACCGGTGGCGCAGCCATGCGCATCTGCTCTACGGCAATTGGATCAGCGAGATTTATCAAACCACCACATTTGATTTGTCCAAGATCGGACAGGAAAGCACAGACCTGCGCGCCTGATCTGTTCGCCTGCACGCCGACGTGCTGTGCGGGCTTTCCCTTGGGCAACGCCATAGGCTAAGCTTGGGCCTTGAAAACAGGAGGTTTTACGATGTCCCGGCCGTTTGATGGTGCCATCAGTGAGTATTTCAAAGCCAAAGCCCCAAAAGAGGTGCACGCAGCGATCCAATCCTCTGAGAAGGGGCAGATTCTAAGCCCCTCCTACCCGTACCCTGAACGGATGCGCCGCAAGGACTATGAAAAAGCGATTGCGGCGTTGCAGGTGGAATTGGTGAAAATGCAGGCCTCGATCAAGACACACGGGCAGCGGGTTGCCATCGTGTTTGAAGGCCGTGACGCGGCCGGAAAAGGCGGCACAATCAAACGCTTCCGCGAGAACCTGAACCCACGTGGTGCCCGCGTTGTCGCCCTTTCAAAACCCTCCGAGGCCGAGCGCACCCAATGGTATTTCCAGCGCTATACCGCCCATCTGCCGGCGGCGGGTGAGATCACATTTTTCGACCGCAGCTGGTACAATCGTGGCGTGATCGAAAAGGTCTTTGGCTTTTGCAGCGATGACCAGCGGGAACGGTTTTTCCATCAGGTCGGCGGATTTGAGGAAGCGCTCGTCGATGATGGGATCAAACTGTTCAAATTTTGGCTGAATGTTGGCCGCGCCGAACAGCTGCGCCGGTTTATGGACCGCGAAGGGGATCCGTTGAAACAGTGGAAGCTGAGCCCGATTGACGTCAATGGCCTGGCGAAATGGGATGATTATTCCGCCGCGATCAAAGAAACGCTGACCCGCAGCCATTCCGATGTCGCGCCCTGGACCATTGTGCGCTCGGATGACAAGCGCCGTGCGCGTCTGGCCGCGATCTGCACCGTGTTGACGCAATTGGACTATGACAACAAAGATCCGGATGCGCTTGGCTATTGTGATGCGCAGATCTGCGGCGGGCCCGATCTCTGGGATGGCTAAACGCGGGTATCACCACGGCAACCTGCGCCAAGCTCTGGTTGAGGCCGCGTTGCAACTGATTGAATCAAAAGGACCAACTGGATTTACCCTGTCAGAGGCCGCCAAACTGGCCGGCGTGACCCCAGCCGCCGTTTACCGCCATTTTGAGGGGCGCGAAGACCTGATTGCCGAGGCCGCGCGTCAGGGGTTTGGCATGTTTGCGGATCTGATGCAGCACGCCTATGAGAAGTACCAACCCTCCGCCCTTGCCGCGTTTGAGGCCACGGGACGTGCCTATCTCGCCTTTGCGCGCAAGCACCCAGGCCATTACATCGCGATGTTTGAGAGCGGGATTTCGGTTAATCGCACGCCGGAACTGGCCGAAGCGGCAGCCCGCGCGCGTGGTATTCTGGAACAAGCCGCCAGCGATCTGAGCCAACATATCCCAGCCAACAAACGCCCGCCTGCGTCGATGTTTTCAGCCCATATCATGGCCATGAGCCACGGTGTGGTTGAACTGTTTGCCCGAAACGCGCCAGGCGCCACCGCGCCATTTGCGCCGGAAGATCTGTTGGAAAGTGGGATTGGGATTTACCTGCGTGGTCTTGGCCTTTTGGATTCGGACGACTAGCATCCGCACATGAGGTTTACTGCCGAAACCGCTGATGTGGTTGGTTTTTATCCAGCGGCTTGACGACTTGAACCAAATCCAGCTCTCCCAATCCCTTAAGAGTTTCGCGCCCCAGGGCGACGGTTTGGAAATCATCGGCCAGGGCTTCCTCCATCTCTTGCGTGGCGACAATTGTCATCGGATCGGCCTGAACCTGCAGCCGGGCCGCCAAATTCACTGCGGGGCCAAAAACGTCATAGACGTATTTCTGTACGCCCACGACTGAGCCCACCACAGGACCACCGCCCAGCCCAACCCGCGCCTGCCATTTGTGGGGATGGCTTTGGTTGCGCCGCTCCAGATAGCGCAGGAACCGGGTGGCACAATGGGCAACTGCGTTGGCGTGATCGGGGTTCGCCTCTGGCATGCCAGAGACCGCAAGATAGGCATCGCCGATCGTCTTGATCCGCTCACAGCCGTATTGTTCAACGATGCGATCAAAGGCCGTGAAAATATCGTTCAGCTCGCTCAAGGTCACGGTAGGGTCGGTGCGCGCGGCGAAATCGGTGAAGTTCACAAAGTCCAGCATCACCACCGAGACCTGTGGGTAGAGCTGCGGTGTTACCACGCCAAAGGTTTTAAATTCCTCATAGACGCTGCGCGGCATCACGTTCAACAACAGCCGCTCCACCCGCTCCTTTTCCCGCTCCAGCTCGCGCGTGTTGCGTTCCACCATGGTGGAATAGCTGTCGATCATGCTCTCCAGCTCGCGGATTCGGGTGATATTTTGACATTCCACCACCAACAATGGCTCGGACGCATCCTGTGTCAGCGAGATATTCACCGCAAACACCAAAGTGCGCCGCTTGCGTTTGATCTGCACCTCAGAGGAAAACCGCAAACCGTCGTCTTGTAGATTGCCGAGATCCGCCTCTTGCAGCGCTTCCACCACCTCGGGCAGCGTTGCATTTTCGCCAGGAGTGCCGAACCATTCGGCAAAGGGTTGGTTGAAAAACACAAAGGAAAGATCCCGAGCCCGAACCAGCGCCACTCCGACCCCAATGGCCCGCAGCAGCTGTTCGTTGATGGCTGAGATGCTCATGTAGGTCGGCGTGAAACGATGATGGACCGTTTCTTTTCAATCTCTTGCAAGGTGAATTGGACGTCTGCATCCCTCATACCGTGCTGCACCAACGCGTCACGCAAGATCTCAATAATAGCATCAAATTCCGGATCGGTGATATTAAGGCCGCGATGCAGTGTATGGAGCCGCTCGTCATTGAACGACACCGGCCCCCCGAGCAGCGCCGACATGAACTTGGTCTGATGGTCAATCAATCGGTTCATATCCACCCCATCAAAATGATGGCCGACATCATCGGAATCGAGCACGGTTTCATAGAACGTGATCACAATGCGGCTTATCGTTTTGAAACCACCGTATTCTTCATACAGGCTGTTGGGCATAAAACATCACCAGAACTTACAAGATCAATATCTCCCAATATAGCGGAGATTATGCACATTTGGAATTAACCCTATGATACAAGCCCAACCTTTGGCAAAAAGAGCCAATTCCAAACCCGTGCCGCAGAAGAGACTTACTCCGTAACCCCTTCTAATCATGCGAATTTATCAGCTGAATTATGAAACGATCTTATTCTGAAATTTTCTTGGCATGGACTTGAAAGTTCAACACTTGCACGAGTTGCACTTTGCGAAAGCAAGATATTGGTGAAGCTATCAATTGCAATCTTGGGGCAGCGCAGCGGGTCACGTCCATAGGGCAAATCCCCGGCCCAAGCGTAGTCGTCAAAAGCGATAACCCCGCCCACTTTGCAAAGCTTGAATGCCAACAACGTAGATGAAGTCAAAAGAACTCGCATGCCCTTCATTCAGCAATTTGGACAATGCCAGATCGGACGTGCCTTTTAACTTGGTCACCGAGGCGCCTTTTGCGGCTTGGGAACAGGCCAATGATACGAACCGCTCCTCAACAGAGCGCATGTTAACGCCGTTGCTCTGGTGCTCGGCTCCACCTTCCCAGGTATCAACACAGAACATTTCCAGCTCATCATGCCATTTGTTCGCATCAATCAGGTAACAGGCTGATGCGCCCTCATAGGATCCAATTTCGAGAGCTTTTGGGGCTTAAGTTGTGGGATTAGGTTATTCCAACTTTCAAGCGCCGTTATGTTGAACCATTTGTTGGTAAACTCAAAATCTGAAAAAGAACCATCCATAGATCACCCGCTTTCTGGGCTAAAATTCGACTGGGGCAGCAGCTGCCTTCTGGCTGTCGTAAGTATCGATTTAATGGAAAAGTCTTTCGGTTTTCTTGAATGCTTGACACAAAAAAAGAGGCGCTCGAAAGCGCCTCAATCTCTTGAATTCTGGTCCAGCGATTAACGCTTGGAGAACTGGAACGAACGACGCGCTTTGCGGCGACCGAACTTTTTACGTTCAACAACACGGCTGTCCCGTGTCAGGAAGCCTGCGGCTTTCAACGCGCCACGCAGGGAGGGTTCGTACAGCTGCAGAGCTTTGGAGATGCCGTGCTTAACCGCACCCGCTTGACCGGACAGGCCGCCGCCTTTGACGGTTGCGTAGACGTCGAATTCACCTTCAACACCTGCAACGCCAAATGGCTGGCGCACGATCAATTGCAGAACAGGACGGGCAAAATACTTGCTCATCTCTTTGCCGTTCACTTCGATCTTGCCGGAACCCGGTTTGATCCAAACACGGGCAACTGCGTCTTTACGCTTACCGGTGGCATAGGAGCGACCCAGCTCGTCACGAACCGGCTCACGGGGGGCCAGCTCTTCAACTGTGGTTTCAACGCCTGCAACAGCGCTCAGCTCTTCGAGAGTAGTGATCTGATCAGCCATTGTGATTAGCTCCGCGTGTTTTTCTTGTTCATGGACTTAACGTCCAGAACTTCGGGGCTCTGTGCTTCGTGACCGTGCTCGGTGCCGGCATAGATGCGCAGGTTGGTCATTTGCTTGCGGGACAGGCGGTTGCCTGGCAGCATGCGCTTAACCGCTTGGAACACAACGCGCTCCGGGTGATCACCTTCCAGGATTTCCTGTTTGGTGCGCGACTTGATGCCGCCCGGGTGGCCGGTGTGCCAGTAGAATTTTTCGTCGCGTTTCTTGCCGGTCATCTGGATCTTTTCAGCGTTGATCACGATGACGTTGTCGCCCATATCCATGTTCGGAGTGAAGGACGGCTTGTGCTTGCCACGCAGACGCATGGCGACAATCGATGCAAGACGGCCCAGCACCACGCCTTCGGCGTCGATGATGATCCACTTCTTCTCGATGTCTGCCGGTGTAGCAGAGAAGGTTTTCATATCAGGTCAATCCTGTTGTTCGTGAAGGCCAGACGACACAAACGCCGCGACCTGAATTCGATGGAGGGGGTTTAAGGGCATATCCAACGACGGTCAACACGCGAAAACATGTTTTTATCGTTTATTTTCATATAGTTAAAAAATAGGTATTAAAATACCCCACGTCACAAGCCTTCAAGTCACCCGATATCGCGGAATTGAGCCCCCCAAAGGTAAATCCCGCTTGCCCGGATAGATAGGCGAATGTATCAAACTCCCACTATTACGGAGTCCCCCAGTGTCCTATCCAACCTTTGCTGCGGTAATCGCCCTTTGCGTCCTGTCCGCCTGCAATTCGGTTGCACCTACAGATACTCCACCGGTTTCGCCGGCGATCAAAAACCCGGACATCAATAACAAACGCATCACCGGCTACCAAGAAATCACGATCCGCAGCTTTGTCCCGGGCGAAGGCGTTGAACAGTTTGACCGCGCGCTTGGCCCATCCCCCGACGAACGGGTCGAGATTGAGAATGCCAAATGCGTGATCGAAACGGCTGAATTCATCCTCACCTTTACCACGCCGCGCACCTTGGCCTTGCCCAAGTTCACATCCCGCCCAACGCGGGGCACGCTGAAGTGCGTGCGTGGTGACCTCCAAGGTGGCGTGTCTATTTCGCCCGTGCCCAATACGCCGGTTTTCGGCCTCGCGACCCCAACCGGGCTTTTGGTGGCCGCCCTGACCGCAAACATCGCGGCAAACCGCGACGTCTGGGTCTATTCGATCCCGCAGATCACGCTTTACCCGGCAGAGGCTGATGTGACGGGGCCATTTGAACCAGCCACCGACAGCTGACCGTGTATCACCCGCTGATCTGCTCCGGCGGATTGTCCAACAAGATGCACAGGCGGCGCATCGCGTCTTCAAACTTCCCGATCGAGACATGCGCATTGACGGCAATCCGCACCGCATGCGGCGCGCGCCCATCGCGCAGGGCAAATTCATCGGCGGACCGGATCTGGATCCCTTCGGATTCGGCGGCCCGCGTAAACGGCCCCGCACGCCACCCTACGGGCAGTTTCAACCAGATAAAGGGCACGTCCGGGCTCCAATTGATGTCAAATCCACCCAGAACATTAACCGCCACCCGCACATAGCGGCCCATTTCCTCACGCACGTCCTGCATCAAGCGCGGCATGCGTGGATCCCCAAGCAACAAGCGGGTCAGTTCTGCGGTGTGCTGTCCCAGGCCAAAAAAACTGTATTCGGCGGCGCGGCGCAGCTCATTCACGCCCCCTTGTGGTGCCACAACGAACCCCACGCGAATTGCGGGGGTCAGCAATTTTGACAAGGACGTCACATGCCAGGCCAATTCCGGCGCAAGTGATCGATAGCTGGGGGCCTGTGCCTCGCCCAGACGGTAACAATCATCTTCGATAATCTGCACATTGTGTCGCCTTGCCACCGCGACGATCTCTAGTCGACGCTCGGTTGGAGTGAACAATCCGGTGGGATTGTGCACTTCGGGGCTGGTACAAAGCACCGAAGCGCCGGTTTTGCGGATCATCAGCTCCAAAATATCCGGCCGGATGCCTTGTTCATCCATCGCAACGCCTACAACATTGGCACGCAACATATCCGCAGCCCGGCGAAACCCGGCATAAGCGAGCTCTTCCACCATGATGACGGGATTCGGTCCGCGCAGACAGGCCTGCATTGTGACCATCAACCCGTTCTGTCCACCATGTGTCAAAACAATGTCGCGCTCCCGCACGGGACCGATAGGGGCCTTTGCAATCCATTCCGCAACCGCCTCACGCACGGGTTTATAGGCGTCGCGGGTTGGGTAGTTCAACAGCATATGCGGGTCGCAATCCGCGATCTTGCGCAGGGCTTCGCGAATGGCCGCCACCTGCCCCATATCTGCAATACGGGGGCTAAACAGGCTCACATGTTTCGGGTCTTGCGATTCAAAATGATGCAGCTGGCGAGACCATACATCATCTTGAACTTTCGTCATTTTTTCCGCCACAAAGGTGCCACGTCCGACTTCTGCAACCAGGATGCCTTCGTCGGTCAGCACGCTATAGGCGCGCGCTACGGTGCCCGGTGTGATCGACAATTGATAGGCCAATTCGCGCACAGGCGGCAGCTTGGTGCCGACCTTAAGCGTGCCCGCGTCAATGGCTCCGCGAATGGTCTCGGCAACTCTCCGGTACTTGGGTCCGGATTTGGTTCCGAGATCGGCGCTCCACATTGTACCCATCACAATCCTTCCTTGGACTTTCAGTGTTTTTATATTGTACCTGAACACGTGTAACAACAGTGGAAAATTGTAACAGTACAATTGGAGTATCAGACCATGACTTATATCGCAAGACATCATCCGCAGATCGCCTACCTTCTGGAGCGTTCCGCGCTGCCAATGCCGGCTCAGATCGCGATTGCCTTTGCGGTCATGGTCACGAAATGGAGCATTCGCAGCCGCACGCGCCGACAGCTATCGCACCTGGATGCCCACATTTTAAAGGACATTGATGTGACTAAAGGCATGGCACGTCATGAAAGCACTCTTCCGTTCTGGCACCCCTGATCCCCAGGCGCCAGAGCCACCTACAGGCCGGAGTTTCTCCGGCCTCTTTTTCACTGCCTTCCGACGCCATGCGAACAATTCGATACAACCCATACGCCATAACGATACAAAGCATTTTTGCATCACGTCGCACGCCAAATGCTCCGTCACGCTCTTGCCTCTCGCCATCGAACCAATCGCGCACTAACCAGTGTGGCAAATGACAAAGACACCTCCCACTTCCCTCACGCCCGCATCCGAAGGGCTGCATCTGATCGTGGATGTTCGCAATGGACGCGGACTGAATGACCCGGTGCGACTGGAACAGGCATTTCACACGATTGTGGAGGTCTGCGGAGCAACTCTCCTGCATTGCCATATCCACCCTTTCACTCCAGAAGGTCTGTCGGGCGTCGCGCTTTTGGCCGAAAGCCACATTTCTGCCCACACTTGGCCAGACCAGGGCTATGGCGCATTTGACGTCTTTATGTGTGGCGCAGCGGACCCTTGGGCGGCAATCGACGTGCTGAAGTCTTCATTTGAGACCGAGGATGTCACGGCAAAGGCCATCCGCCGCTCGGCCGTAAGTGACTGAATTCACGATTGATTGCAGTGCTTTCCCTTGCGGAAAGATCTGTCGATGCGATTTTTCGGAAAATTTTAGTCTTTGTTTACCATTTGGAAGATATTGTTTCCGAGGCCACCCTTTCAATTGGGGCAGGAACATGGCAAAGATCGGGCAAGGTTAATAGCCTGACACGATTTGGGCCGCGCATGTGGAAGGTCCCTCCAGCCGGGTCTCTCACCCCGGATAGACATTCCCACAGCGCGGCCCCAAATATCCCCCAATTGCGGTATTTCCCCAACAAGCCCCGGCAGCGTTAGAACGCTTTGCATTGCTGCAAATTGAACTCCGTTTCGGAATATCTGCCTTTGGTTCCGCGCGCAAAATCCTGCACGCCCCGTTGCGCTCTTGCGGTGCCTGTCCTATGTGGCTGCGCATGACACAAGAATTACACATCGTTGGCGGCGGCATGGCCGGGTCAGAAGCAGCCTGGCAGGCTGCGCATATGGGCGTAAGCGTGGTGCTGCATGAGATGCGGCCCAAGGTGGAGACCTTTGCCCATCAGACTGGAAACCTTGGAGAGATGGTCTGCTCCAATTCTTTCCGTTCCGACGATGATGAGCAGAACGCCGTGGGTCTTTTGCATTGGGAGATGCGCCAGGCCAACGGGTTGATCATGACCACCGCCGATGAACACCGCCTGCCTGCCGGCGGTGCGCTGGCTGTGGATCGGGACCCTTTTGCCGAAGGCGTGACCGCGAAATTGAAGGCTTTGCCCAATGTTAGGGTCTCATACGAGGAGGTCACGGAGCTTCCCGATACCGGGCATTGGATCTTTGCCACCGGGCCGTTGACATCACCCGCCCTTGGGGCAGCCATCCAGAAAGAGACCGGCGCCGAGGCGCTGGCCTTCTTTGATGCAATCGCGCCGATTGTCTACGCCGACAGCATCGACATGTCCCAGGCGTGGATGCAGTCGCGCTATGACAAAGGTGAGACCGAGGAAGAGCGCACTGCCTATTTGAACTGCCCGATGGACAAGGATCAGCACGAAGCCTTCATCGACGCGCTTTTGGCCGCGGACAAGGCCGAGTTCCACGAGGGGGAAACGGCGGGATACTTTGACGGCTGCCTCCCGATTGAGGTTATGGCAGAGCGCGGTCGCGAGACCCTGCGTCATGGGCCGATGAAACCGGTTGGATTGACCAATCCACATAACCCGGACGAGAAGGCCTATGCCGTTGTGCAGCTGCGCCGCGACAATGCGCTGGGGACCTTGTTCAACATCGTCGGATTCCAGACCAAGATGAAGTACGGCGCGCAAGCTGATGTTTTTCGTATGATTCCAGGGCTGGAGAACGCACGTTTTGCCCGCCTTGGCGGCATTCATCGCAACACGTTCCTGAACTCTCCGACTCTGTTGGATTCGCAGATGCGGATGAAATCCAAACCCAACATCCGCTTTGCCGGTCAAATCACCGGCGTCGAAGGTTACGTCGAAAGCGCCGCAATGGGCCTGTTGGCGGGTCGTTTGGCTGCGGCTGAGATCCTTGGGAAATCTTTGGATGTGGTGCCACAAGACAGTGCCATGGGGGCGTTGATCCACCACATCACCGGCGGTGCTGAGGCCAAGACATTCCAGCCGATGAACGTGAATTTTGGCCTATTCCGTCCGGTTGAAGGCCTCAAAGGCGGGCGTCGTGGACGCAAAGACCGCTACAAAGCCTATACAGATCGTGCAAAACTCGCCTGGACGGACTGGTTGCAGCAATTTGCCTAAGTAAAGGGGAGGCGCAATGACATTTCGAACCCGATTTGCGCCCTCTCCCACTGGCCCCTTGCACCTGGGCCACGCCTATTCCGCCATTGTGGCCCATGACATGGCGCGCGCTGCGGGTGGCGCGTTTCTGGTGCGGATGGAAGACACTGATCTGCAGCGCTCCAAGCCTGAGTGGGACGCGGCGATCCTGGATGATCTGACCTGGCTTGGGCTGACTTGGGATGGGCCTATTCTGCGGCAATCCGAGCAGTTAGACGACTATAACAAACACCTGGATGCATTTGAAAACATGGGATTGTTATACCCGTGCTCCTGCAGCCGCGCCGATATTCGTGCAGCCCTTGCAGCACCGCAAGAAGGGGTCGCCCACGACGTTTATCCCGGCACCTGCAAATCACGCGACATGCGCGATCGTAAACCAGGTGACGCGCTGAGGCTGCATCTTGACCGGGCTTTGGCGCGTCTCGGCGACCAACCTGTGGTGTTTGAAGAGATCGGTGACCATTTCAAAGGGGTGCATCGCATTGATCCAGACCGCGCACTGCGCGAGATTGGCGATGTGGTTTTGTCGCGAAAAGGCGAAGAGATTATCGCCTACTTCCTGGCCTCCGCACTGGATGATGTGAGCCAGGGCATCACCCATGTTGTGCGCGGCGAGGATCTGTTTGAATTCACGCAGATCCAGGTGCTTTTGCTGACGCTGCTCGACCACACGCCACCGATCTACCATCACCACAGGCTGATCCGTGACGATGCGGGCAAACGCCTTGCGAAACGCGATGATGCGCGGGCGGTTTCCAAATACCGTGCGGACGGTGCAACGCCGCAGGACATTCGCCGGATGGTGGGATTGTCGTAACCACCCGGCAACACCGCGTCAGGTCATCGGCTTCATCAGCTCAACCTCTTCCCCGTCGCGCACTGCGGTGTAAAAACAGGTCCGCCGATAGGTGTGGCAGGCCGCTCCCTCCTGACGCACCAGCGCCAGCAAACAGTCGCGATCACAATCGAGCCGCAGATCGATCAATTGCTGCGTATGGCCGGAGCTTTCCCCTTTGATCCAAAAGCTTTGCCGTGAGCGCGACCAATAGGTCACCTTGCGCGTCTCCAGCGTTTTGGCCACGCTTTCCGCGTTCATCCAGGCCATCATCAGGATTTCGCCGCTCTTTTCATCTTGCGCAATGCAAGGGATCAGCCCTGCATCATCATAGCGCAATGTCTTTGGGTCAAAGGACATGTTAAAAACCTTTTGCATCTGCAGGTTGGGCCCCTATGTAAGAGAAACCCACTGGCAGGGAAAGGCCCAGAGTGGCCCGATAAAGGCGCAAGGCGACGATGACCCGAGAGACTGACCTGATCAAACTATACTCCCAGCGCATTTTGGAGCTGGCTGCGGATATTCCATATCTGGAGCGTCTGGACGATCCCGATGCAACGGCCAAGAAACGCTCGCCGCTGTGTGGATCGACCATTTCGGTGGATTTGAAGATCAGCGATGGGCGCATCAGTGAATTTGGTCAGGACGTGAAAGCCTGCGCCCTGGGCCAAGCGGCCGCTGCCGTAGTCGGAGAGGCGATCATTGGCCGGACGCAGGACGAGTTACAAACTGCGCGCAACCAATTGAAAAATATGTTGATTGCCGATGGCCCGGTGCCCGATCCACCATTTGACGGCTTCGAAGTTCTGATCCCTGCGCGAGAGTTTAAGAACCGCCATGCCTCGATCATGCTGGCCCTGGATGCATCGCTTGCGGCCATGAATGAGTATTGTGAAACGGTCTAATCCGGACCGCTTGTCGTTTCGGCATGATATTATGGACCTGCGAACAAAAAGCCGCCGCAACCCGAAACGGGTGCGGCGGTCAGTATTGCGTCCGGATGCGGGACCCGACAACACGCGGCAGATCAAGAGGCGATAGCCAAAGCGCCAAAGGCGCTCAAATGTTCGGGACAGGAACAGGTGTTGTCGGCAGGGGACGCAAGGTCAGGAAAACTCTAAAGCGGTGCTCACATAAGCGACGGCAGGTGCAGCGCGGCCACTAGCATGACAACCAATGCTGCCGCGCCCAAGGCGTCCTGCAGCAAGGTGCGGTGTGTATTTTCAACGGTCTGTTTCAGCTGTGCAATCATCGGTGCCTCCACTTGGTGTCAATCGCGCTCTACGTCGCTGTGTTGCCACTTTGTTCTCACGATTCCAGATTCGAGTAAAGAACTTTATGAGAACATTTACGTAGACGATGAGAACACGCGTGGAACGGATGGCCTAACCCACGGAAATCAAACGGATTGCCTGGTCCTGCTTCATCAACCACAAAAGAACACGCGCGGCCTTCCCACGTTCTGATTGCAGGCCGGGGTCTTGTGCCAACAGGGTTCTGGCGTCGCTTTGGGCGACTTCCATCAGATCGGATTGCTGTTCCAGATCGGCAATTTGGAATCGCGGCAGACCTGATTGTGCCGTTCCGATCATGTCGCCAGCCCCGCGCATTTGCAGGTCAGTCTCGGAAATTTTAAAACCGTCCTCGCTTTCGCGCAAAACCTCCAACCGTTTGCGGCCATTTTCGCTGAGCGGTGCTTGGTACATCAACAGGCAGGTGGATTCCGCGCTGCCCCGCCCGACACGCCCGCGCAACTGGTGCAGCTGCGCCAAGCCAAAGATCTCAGCCCGTTCGATCACCATGATAGTGGCGTTGGGCACGTTGACGCCCACCTCGATCACGGTTGTCGCGACCAGGACCTGGGTATCACCGCGTTGGAAGGCCGCCATAGCTGCGTCTTTTTCGGCCGCTGGCATCTGCCCATGCACCAGCCCCACAACGCCCTCACCCAATTCCGCGCGCAGCTGTTTGAACCGCTCCTCTGCGGCAACCAGATCAACCACTTCGGATTCTTCCACCAAGGGGCAGACCCAATAACACTGACGTCCTTCGGATATGGCGCGCCGCAGGTGACCCACAACTTCGCCCACCCGCTCGGTGTTCACAACTGCAGTCTTCACCGGTTTGCGCCCCGGCGGTTTCTCATCCAGAACCGAGACATCCATATCGCCATATTGCGCCAAGGCAAGCGAACGCGGGATCGGCGTGGCGGTCATCACCAGCACATCGGCTCCCTGGCCTTTTTCCGCCAGCTCCAACCGCTGACGCACACCAAACCGGTGTTGTTCATCCACGATAGCCAACCGCAAATCCTGAAAGCCCACGTCCGATTGAAACACCGCGTGGGTCCCGACCAGAATGTGAATGTCACCGCGCGCCAATGCGGCGAGCTTTTTGCCGCGTTCTTTTCCCTTGTCACGCCCAGTCAGGATTTCCACAACAACGCCTGCCGTCTCGGCCAGCGGTTGCAATCCCTCCAGATGTTGGCGCGCCAAAATCTCAGTCGGAGCCATCAATACACCTTGCCCGCCTGCTTCAACTGCGACCAGCAAAGCCATGAAAGCAACCAAGGTTTTCCCGGACCCCACATCCCCCTGCAACAGGCGGTTCATGCGGTGTGGATCGGCCATATCCTTTGCAATCTCATCAATGGATCGCGCCTGTGCATTTGTCGGCTGATAGGGCAAGGCCAGCAAAACACGCCGCTGAAGCGCACCGGTTCCCAGCGAACTTAGCCCGCGTTGTTTACGCTCCGTCTGGCGTGCGAGGGCCAAGGTCAATTGATGTGCAAGCAGCTCGTCATAGGCCAGACGAACCCGCGCCGGGTCATGTGCAGACACCGCCTCCAAGGATTGCGGCGTATGGCCGAGCCGCATTGCGGTGTCCCAAGCCGGCCACGCCTTGCTTTTTTGCAAAGACGGGTCAATCCATTCCGCAAGCTCCGGCAAACGTTGCAAAGCACCCTGGGCGGCTTTGAACATCGTTTTCTGAGTAACGCCTTGGGTCAGATGGTACACAGGTTCGAACCCTGGGATGCTGTCGGCTTCCTCCACCGGCAGCATATGGTCCGGGTGCACCATCTGCGCGGCGCCATCGAACAGCTCGATTTTGCCCGATACCACCCGCCGGGATCCTTCCGGAAGCTGTGCCTCCAAATAGCGGCTACGCCCGTGAAAGAACACCAATTGGAAATCGGTCTGCGCATCGGACACCGTGATCCGATACGCCCCGCCTCTGTTACGTGCGGGTTGGTGACGCCCAATTATGACCTCGACCGTCACCACACCGGGAAATTCCGCGCCTTGTATCGTATCTTTCTTTTGTCGGTCCACAACGGAATATGGCAACGAAAACAAGATATCACGCGGCGTTTCCACACCGATCTGACCAAAGGACTGCGCGGTTTTCGGACCGATTCCCGGCAGTGTTTCCAAATCCGCAAACAGCGGAAACAGGATCTCTGGGCGTCCGCTCATGCTTGACCAATCAACGCCAGCCAGCTGTCCTCATCCATGGTTTGGATGCCCAAATCAGCCGCCTTTTTCGCCTTTGATCCCGCCCCTGGACCGGCGATCAAAATGTCTGTCTTTTTCGAGACCGAGCCTGCGACCTTGGCCCCCAAGGTTTCGGCCCGTGCTTTGGCCTCGGCGCGGGTCATCTTTTCCAAGGTGCCGGTGAAGACAACGGTTTTTCCGGCAACCGGACTATCCGCAGTCTCGGCCTGTTCCGCATTTTCAATTGTCAGCTTGCCGACCAACCGGTCAATGGCGGCCCGTTCCTCAGCAATGCTGAGCGAATCTGAAAGCGACAGACCCAGAACGGGACCGATGCCATCCGCATCGATCAAATCAGACCAGGCAGTCGCTGCGTCAGCCGGAACCGCACAGGCCGTGACGGCTGCGTTCCGGGTATCCGTGATCTTGGCGCGACGCCCTTCGGTACTTGCTGCGTGACGCTCAACTTCAACCGCTTCGTCCCCCGCACGATGGGCCAAAGCAGCCGGTCGCGTCAGATCCAGCGCCGCTGTTAGCGCATCCCAGCTTCCGTAATGCAGGGCGAGATCGCGCGCGGCCACCTCTCCGGCATGTCGAATACCCAGGGAGAAAATAAAGCGACGCAAAGGGATGAGACGCTTTTCTTCAATCGCCTCAAAGAGGTTGTCGGCGGATTTATCGCCCCAGCCTTCCTTGTTCTTCAACTGCTGGAGGCCAGATCCAAAGTTTTCTTTTAGATCAAAGATATCTGATGGTTCTTTAATCCATCCATCTGCATGAAACTGCTCAACTTGTTTGGCCCCAAGCCCTTCGATGTCAAAGGCCGCGCGGGAGACGAAATGTTTTATTTTCTCAACAGCTTGGGCGGGGCAAATCATCCCGCCACTGCAGCGGCGAATTGAATCACCCTCTTCCCGTGTTGCCGGGCTTTGGCATTCAGGACAGACCATCGGAAACTCATAAGCCTGCGCATCGTCTGGACGTTTGCTCAGGTCGACATCGGCGACTTTTGGGATTACGTCACCGGCGCGGTAGATTTGGACCCAATCCCCAACACGGATGTCTTTGCCCTCGCGGATGACCTGCCCTTTGGAGTCGAAACCGGCAATATAGTCTTCGTTGTGAAGTGTTGCGTTCGACACGACGACCCCACCAACGGTGACCGGGGCCAATCGCGCGACTGGGCTGAGCGCACCGGTTCGGCCGACTTGAATATCGATGGCTTCCAGTCGTGTCCACGCAAGCTCGGCCGGGAATTTATGTGCAATTGCCCATCTCGGCGTTGTCGCACGAAAGCCGAGCCGTTCTTGCAAGCTGAGATCATCGACCTTGTAGACGACCCCATCAATATCGTAGCCCAACGTTGCCCGCTGCGCCTCGATATCTTTGTAATGTGCGATCAGCGCATCGACCGACGAACACAGTCGGGTCAACGGATTGGTTTGAAAGCCAAAGTCGGAAAATCTCTGAATCGCTTCAAATTGCGTTTGCGCCAGCGGTTCGGAGAGTTCACCCCAAGCATAGGCAAAGAAACGCAAAGGTCGGGATTTGGTGATCGTCGCATCCAACTGGCGCAGACTGCCGGCCGCTGCATTGCGTGGATTGGCAAAACTCTTGTCACCCGCAGCCGTCTGGCGCGCGTTCAAGGCGGAGAAGTCTTCGTGGCTCATATAGACTTCGCCGCGCACTTCCAGAACCTCAGCCGCGTTTTCAATGACTTGTGGGATATCAGCGATCGTGCGGGCGTTCGCGGTCACATTTTCCCCGACACTGCCATCGCCGCGGGTCGCGGCCTGCATCAGCTGCCCATTTTCATAACGCAACGACAGGGACAGACCGTCGATTTTGGGTTCTGCCGTGAACCTAAGGGGCACATCCCCAGTCAGACCAAGGTATTTCCGGATGCTTTTGGCGAAGTCCGCGACATCGCCATCCTCAAACGCGTTGCCAAGGGACAGCATCCGCACCGCGTGCTGGACCTTTTCAAAGCCACTGCTGACCGGTGCGCCGACAGTTGTGGACCGGTTGGACAGGGCTGCCAAATCCGGAAACGCATCTTGCAAGGTTTCGAACTCGCGGCGCAGCGCATCGTAGTCAGCGTCTGAAAGTATCGGCGCGTCATTCTGGTGATAGGCCAGATCCGCCGCATCCAATTGTGCTTGCAGCTCCAAAAACCGCGCTTTTGCAGTTTCTGGCGACAGATTTCCGATCGTCTGGCTCATCTGCGATCCCCTTTCGTTCTTATGAACAGGTGATAGGGCGCAAATTCGGTCAGGTCGAGTAAAAAACAAAAAGCCCGGGGTGATCCCCCGGGCCATTGCAATCAAGCGCTATTCGGGCGCCAAATCCTCTTCCCTTCAGGCGCCAACGGCCATCCGGTTGTCATCCAAGATTTGGTTTTCCTGCGGGTCCCGCAAAACGTAGCCACGCCCCCAGACCGTTTCGATGTAGTTTTCGCCACCTGTTGCGGTGCTCAATTTCTTGCGCAACTTACAGATGAATACGTCGATGATCTTCAGTTCCGGCTCGTCCATACCGCCATAAAGGTGGTTCAGGAACATTTCCTTGGTCAGTGTGGTGCCTTTGCGCAGGGACAGAAGCTCCAGCATCTGGTATTCCTTGCCGGTCAGGTGAACAGTCTTGTTGTCCACTTCAACCGTTTTGGCATCCAGGTTAACCGCGATTTTTCCGGTCTTGATGATCGACTGCGAATGCCCTTTGGAGCGGCGAATGATCGCATGGATCCGCGCCACCAGCTCTTCGCGATGGAAGGGCTTGGTCAGGTAGTCATCTGCGCCGAAGCCAAAACCTTTGATTTTGTTTTCAGTGTCATCCGCGCCTGACAGGATCAGGATCGGTGTTTCAATTCGGGCCATACGCAACTGGCGCAGTACCTCGTGGCCATTCATGTCTGGCAAGCCAAGATCCAACAGGATCAAATCGTAATCGTACAGCTTTGCGAGGTCGATCCCTTCCTCACCCAGATCCGTCGTATAGACGTTCAGGTTCGCATGTGTGAGCATCAATTCGATGCTTTTTGCCGTGGTTGGATCATCCTCGACCAGAAGAATACGCATATGAAGTTCTCCGCCTGTATCTGTTTCCCTCAGGTTGAATTAACCGTGATGCAAAAAGGTTAACGCGTCGTTACCATAATTGTGAATTCTTAAAATTCAGGTACGACAAATTTTTTTTCTACTGTTTTCTGAACTTTTTAAGCTGCGTGGTTTTCAACGCCTCTTCGCCGTGGTCCGCAACGGCTGCGATCCAGCTGCGAAACTCCTCTTCGCTCAGGTTGTAACGGCGCAGCGCTTCTGATTGCGGCAATAGCCCATACAACACCCCACGCACCACCGCCGCCTTGCGGGAGGCGACCCACCGGCGTGTGGTTTCTGGCGGAAGATCCGCCCGCGTCATAACAGTCCCGTCTGGAAGGGTAACAGCACGAGGTCCGTCCACTTTCTTTAAAAACATGGCCCTATCCCCTTACGGATATTCATAGTTCTGGTCCGAAGGGAAAGTTCACAGCTTAGGTTTAACGATACATGAACCACGCCCCTTGAGAGTCGTTAGGATTTTCCTATATTCTGCGACGCCTGCCCCCTTGACCTAAAGGAGTCGCCAAATGGCGCTGGATACCGATCACCCTGTGAACCTTTTGGGGTTCGCCAAACCGCCCTCGGAAACCCGAGTGGTGGTTGCCATGTCGGGCGGCGTCGACAGCTCCGTAGTGGCAGCTTACCTTGCAGATCAAGGGTTTGACGTGGTTGGCGTCACCCTGCAGCTTTATGACCACGGCGCCGCATTGGTGAAAAAAGGTGCCTGTTGTGCGGGCATCGATATCCACGATGCACGCCGAGTCGCCGAGGAACGGGGATTCCCGCATTACGTTCTGGATTATGAGAACATTTTTAAAGATGCGGTGATTGATGAGTTCGCGGACAGCTATTTGGGCGGCGCGACGCCGGTTCCCTGCATTCGTTGCAATGAACGGGTGAAATTTAAGGACCTGTTGGAAACCGCCAAAGATCTGGACGCCGACTGCATGGCTACTGGACATTACATCCAGCGCATGGATGGGCAAAACGGGCCGGAACTTCATTGTGCCGAGGATGCAAATCGCGATCAAAGCTATTTCCTGTTCTCCACCACACCGGATCAATTGGCATATTTGCGCTTTCCGCTTGGCCATTTGCCGTCCAAAGACGCAACCCGCGAATTGGCGGCGCAATATGGTCTGGCGGTTGCAGACAAGCCCGACAGCCAGGACATCTGTTTTGTGCCCGACGGCAACTATGCCAGCGTGATCGAGAAGCTGCGCCCTGGCGCTGCGGAACCTGGCGACATTGTACATGCAGACGGCCGCGTGTTGGCCGCGCATAACGGTGTCATCCACTATACCATCGGTCAGAGGCGCGGCCTGGGCATCGGTGGGCTCAGCGAGCCGCTCTATGTGGTGAAGCTGGATGTGGACAAGAAACAGGTCGTTGTCGGCCCCAAAGACCTGCTGGCCACCCGCAAAATTCCCGTGCGTGAGATCAACTGGCTGGGTGATGAGCCTTTCATGTCGCGCAAAGAATGGCATCTCAAGGTCAGGGTACGGTCCACACGTCCACCTCGCGAGGCGATCATCCGCCCGATTTCCGAGACCGAGGCCGAGGTTGAACTGATGGTGGCCGAGGAAGGCGTCTCCCCCGGTCAGGCTTGTGTGTTTTATTCAGGCGAAAGCAGCCGCATCTTTGGCGGCGGCTGGATTTGGCGCGGCTATTAAATGTGCATTATGCAGGCAGGCGGTGCAAAACCGCCTGTGCCGCGCGAAGCCCCGGTGCTTCACCACCCTGGCCCAGACGCTCCATTGTCAGCGCCATAGCGTCCAATTGTCCGTTGGGGTTTGATAACACGGCGCTGAGCTGCGCGGTGATCTGATCTGGCGCGCAGGCAGGACCAAGACATTCAGGCACTACACGGGTGTCGCTGACCAGATTGACCAAGGTCACAGTGTCGATCAGCGCCATACGCTTCATGAGCTGCCAGGTGAGCCATTTGAATGTATAGGCAATGACCATGGGCGTTTGTGCCTGCGCCAGCTCCAGTGACACGGTGCCCGACGCTGCAAGCGCCAGATCCGCACCGGCAAAGGCTGCGCGCTTATGCGCCTTGGCGGTCTCGGCATCCAAGAGGTTGGGATCCACAAGCACAGTATTTCGCGGCCAGTTTTGCAGATTTTCCCGCACCAGCTGCGCCACGGGCGCGGCGGCTGGCACAACCACACGCATGTCGGGGTGTTGCAGAACAAAATTCTGCACCGCCTCACCAAACACCGGAGCGAGCCGACCGACCTCTGACCGGCGTGATCCGGGCAAGGCCACCAGATACGGCGCATCGCCGAGGTCGAACGCCGTGCGAAAGGCGGTAATCTCGTCCGATGTGGCCAGTGGCTCATTCACCACGGGGTGACCCACAAAGTCACAATCCATCCCAGCGGCCTGCATATAGGGCGGCTCAAACGGTAAAAGCGCCAGAACATGGTCGATGCATTGGGCCATCTTGGTCGCGCGTTTCGGCCGCCAGGCCCAGACCGACGGGGCCACGTAGTGCACTGTGCGCACATCCGAGGCCTCTTTCACCAGTTTCGCGACCCGCAGGGAAAAATCCGGGCTGTCGATGGTGATCATCACATCGGGCTGGCTGGCAATGACTGCTTCGGCGGTTTCCCGAATACGGCGTTTCAGGTGGCGATACTTGGGCAGCACTTCGGCGATGCCCATGACCGACAACTCGTCCATAGCAAAGCGAGAGACCAGCCCCTGTTCTTGCATCAACGGACCGCCAATTCCGTCAAATGTCACGCCCGGCGCCAAGTGTTTCAACCCCGCCATCAAGGCGCCGCCCAATCTGTCTCCGGAGGGCTCACCCGCCAGGATAAAGACCCGAAGGCTCACGATGCCCGCACCCAGAAAAACAGGCTCAGACGGTCGCAATTGGCAATCACCTCGGCCCGGTCCAGGACAATCACGCCGCCGGCCTCGATCACAATGCCAGAGAGTTTGGCAGACGCGGCTGCGACAACGGTGTCGGGCCCAATGGTGGGTAGATCCGCGCGGCGATCCTGGCCGGGTTTGGGCGCTTTGAACAGCAAACCACCCTGCCCGTCTGGCCGTTCGACCAGGCTTTGTAGCATCCAATCGGTGCCAAAGGCATTTTCCACCGCAATCACCTGATGGCTGCGAACGGCGCAGGACTGGCCCACATCGACTGCGGCCATTGCTCCCACAACCGCAGCACCCCGTGCGGCGTCAGGTTTATCAAGCTCGCCCGGCTGGACCTTGGTGTAGACCCCATCGGTCATCAACAGATCAGGCGCAATCTCATGCGCGGCGCGCACGGTGAAACCCGCGTCTTCCATCACCAAGATGATCGCGCGCAGGGCTCCGTCGTCCCCTTGGGCCAAAGCGGCTTGTAGGATCGGGATCATGGGCAAGGTTGCAGCGTCGATTGCGGCGGGATCCACCGACGGGCGGCTGACAGCGCCCGCCATGCAGATCTCAGTCACACCGCGATTTTTCAGCTCAGCCAGAAAACTGCCAAGCTGTTCAAAGCGAAAGGTCAGATCAGGCTGAACCTCATCCGGTTCCGAGCCCAGCATCGCACAAACCAACGGCTGCACCGGCAGATTTGCAACGATTTCGCGCGGCAAAGCCCCGCGCCCAGCGATAAGCGCAATCATGGTCTAGCCTCCCGGCGTAAGGAAGGAACGATCAGACACGCCGGTGATAAAGGCGACGATCTCTTCGACATAGGCGCTGTCGGTTTCATCCCCCAAGCGGCGAGCGCGTTCCTGGAAGGTGCCCTCACCCTGCGCCAACATCTGAAAAGCAGCCCGCAACGCGGTGATATCGGCGCGTTTGACACCGCGACGTTTCAATCCAACAAGGTTCAGGCCGTCCAATTCACCGCGTGGCGCCTGCACTAGACCATAGGGGATCACGTCATTGGTCACCATGGTCACGGCGCCAATAATCGCGCCACGCCCGATGCGAACCCATTGGTGAATGCCAGACAGACCGCCGATGATCACGTCATCTTCCAGCACACAATGGCCGGCGACAGCCGCTGAGTTCACCACGATCACCCGATCGCCAACCTGCGCGTCATGCGCGATGTGACACCCGGCCATTAACAGACCGTCATCGCCGATGCGCGTTACGCCACCGCCACCTTCGGTGCCGGCATTGATGGTCACATGTTCGCGGATACGGTTGCGCGCACCGATCACGGTGCTGCAGGTCTCACCCTTGAACTTCAGATCTTGCGGGATCTCACCAATGACCGAGAAGGAGAAAACAACCGTGTCTTCGCCAATCTTGGTGTCACCGGTGATCACGACATGCGATTTCAAAACCACCCGTTCGGCCAGTTCGGCCTCGGCTCCTACGATGCAGAACGGGCCGATTTCACAGCCGTCACCGATTTTGGCACCTGGTTCGATAATGGCGCTGGGGTGGATGTTTGTCATCGCGATTACCCTTCCTGACGGTCGACCATTGCGGTGAAGTCCGCTTCGGCTGCGACCTCACCATCAACGGTTGCAACACCGTGGAATTTGAAAATCTTACCGCCCATTTTACCGCGTGTGGTGGTTACGTTCATTTCCAGAACGTCACCGGGCACAACTTTGCGGCGGAATTTACATTTGTCGATGTTCATGAAGTAGATCAACAGCTCAGTGTCGATCATATCCATGCCAACGCCCAGCATCACACCAGCCGTCTGCGCCATGGCTTCGACAATTGTCACGCCTGGCATGATCGGGGTGCCGGGGAAATGGCCCTGAAAATGCGGCTCGTTCATGGTGACATTCTTGATGCCGCGCGCAGAGCTGTAGCCATCGATGTCCACGACTTTATCAACCAGAAGAAAGGGATAACGATGCGGCAGGATCCGCTGGATCAGGTGGATATCGGCGCTTTTGAGATCGGCGGTCATGGGAATTGCGTCCTGTTTTTCTTGGTGACTTGGCATGTGGGTAACAAGGGATGGAGCTTTGAGCAAGCGGCAGCGGGCTTATTTGCCGCTATCCTCAGACGGGCGCCCATCGCCCAGAATGGCATCGACACGTTGGACCGCTAGTTGGGTAATATCAGCGGCCTCGGCGCTGAGCAGCACTGAGGATTTCTCCAAAATCGCCCCGGCACCTGCCTCACGCATGATTTCTTGCAGGATGGGCAACGAGACCGCGAGGAATTCGCGCCGCGCATCTTCGCCCATACGGTTTATTTCTTCCAGCTTGGTGTCCTGGACCCGCCGGATTTCCTGCACCTTTTGGTCAAACGCATCCGCAAGACGGCGAAAGTCATCAGGTGCCATGGATTTGCGACGTTCGGTCAGCTCTTGTTCTTCGGCGCGCAGTTCAGCTTCGATCCGACGGTTTTCAGCGGTCAGAACCGCGCCTTCGGCTTCGATTTCCTGGGCAACACGGCGGCCAAAGGCGCTTTCGTTGAACATCACGTCGGAGCGCAAGGTCAAAACACCGCTGAGGGGCACACCAAACTGGGGTCGCTGCCCCTGTGGCAGACCGGGCGCAAATGGCGCGGACTGGGCCCATGCAAGATCAGAGGCGGCCCCCAAAAGGACCGCCCCAGACATCACAAAAGCTGTGACATGTTTCAGCATCAACAAGTTAGAACCGCGCTTGCAACGTCAGGTCAAAGTTGCGTTCTTGGTCAAACTCTTCGCTCGAAATCGGCTTGGAGAAGTTGAACCGCAGCGGGCCAATGGCTGTTGTCCACAAGAGAGAGAAACCGATAACATGACGATAGGAGCCTTCACGGCCAACAATTGTTCCACCTGATGTATCAACATCATTCAGCCCCCAGACGTTGCCGATGTCGTAGAACAGGCCACCGCGCAGACCGAGTTCTTCGGGCAGACCCAGCGGGAATTCCGCGTCAAACCGGGCAACCGCAAAGTAGTTTCCGCCCAAAGAGTCCGTGTAGCTGGTTCCGTTCGAAGACGAAATATCCCTAGGGCCAATACCGTTGGGGTCAAAGCCACGTAGCTGGTTCGGGCCCAGCAAGAAACGATCCGTCGTCCGGCTGAAATCACCGCCCTGCCACTGGAAGGCACCTGCCTCTACCGTGGCCCGCAGGGTGACTTCTTCGTTAAAGATCCTCTTCTCGGCCACGATCCGAGCGGTGCTTCGGATGTATTCAGAATCCCCACCCAGACCAGCATAGTCAGCGCCAACTTCGAACAGGAAGCTGCGCGTCGGATCAATCTCTTCCAGACGGCTGTCAAAGGTATAAGTAAACCCAACCGAGCTGGCAGCACGTTCGCCAAAGCCGATTTCATTGCTGATCACAGGACCGGACACCGGATTACCCAGGCTATCCTCACCACGCGATTGCAGTTCCGTGTTGTCCCAAGTGTAGCGCAGGCTCAGATTGGAGTATCCATTGAGTGCAAAGCTGATCGCCGGGCTAAAGAACACACGTTCGGTGTCATAAGACGCAAAGCTGGAGTCTGAAGTGGCAAGACCAAAGTCCAGATCCAGCTGCAGATCCCGGCCCAACAGATGTGGCTCGGTGAAGCTGACAGAGTATTCTTGGTTTTCTTCGGCGGTCGACAAGTTCAGCGACAGACGCTGGCCACGACCCAGGAAGTTGTTCTCGCTCAAGCCCAGAACAACGCCGATACCATCTTCGGCGGAGAATGCACCACCGATGGACAGCGAGCCGGTTGGCTGCTCGACCACGTCGACATCGACAATAACCTGATCTTCGGTCGAACCTTCCCGCACATCCACATTGGAATCGGAGAAGAACCCAAGGGCACGGATACGTTCGGCCGTTTCACGAATTTCACGAGGGTTATAGGGGTCGCCCTCCGCGGTGCGAAACTTCTGGCGGATCACCCGGTCCAGCGTCGTGGTGTTGCCTTCGATATCGATCCGCTCAACAAAGATCCGTGGCCCGCGTACCAGGGCAAGCTCCAGATCCAGGGTCAGATCGCGGTCGTTGCGCACGATACGTGGTTCAACTCGCATAAAGTCGATGCCCTGACGCACGGCCAGGCGCTCCAACTTGACCATCTCGGAGTCAACCAACGCAGGGTTATAGACCACACCCGGCTTCACACGAATGGCGCGTTGATAATAATCCGCGTCGGCTTCGGGAATTTCGCTGACAACCGAGACATTGCCAAACTTGAACTGCTGACCTTCGGTCACATCAACCACCAGGAACACGCCATCGCGTTCCGGGGTCAGTTCGGCATTGGCGCTGTTGACGCGGAAATCCACGTAGCCACGGGACAGATAGAAGTCACGCAGCACCTGCTTGTCGAACTCAAGACGGTCCTGAACAAGCGTATCGCGGTTGATAAAGGTCCTCAGGAAGTTCGCCTGCTTGGTCTCAAGCACGCGGCGCAAACGGCGGTCCGAGAATTGGCGGTTGCCCACAAAGGAGACGCGCTCAACTTCGGTGGTGTCACCTTCGGCGATTTCAAACACCAGATCGACACGGTTGTCGCTGCGGCGGATGATGCGCGGCGTCACTTGCGAAGCGATCCGACCACGGGCGCTGTAGAGCTCTGCGATCAAGTCCGCGTCCCGTTCGGCGGTCTCTGGGTTGAACACACGGCGTGGCGCGGATTCGACGATTTCACGCAGCGCGTCGTCTTTCAGGCGTCGATTGCCCTCAAACGCGATCTGGCTGATGGTCGGGAATTCGGTGACTTTGATCACCAGCGTATTACCGCTTGGGACCAGTTCGACCGTCTCAAACACACCGCTGTCCAGGATGCGCTGGTAGGCGTCGTTCAGCTCGCCTGCGGAGACTGCACTCCCCTGCTCCAATCCGGTATAGGCAACGATGGTCGAGGTCTGGATCCGTTGGTTCCCCTCCACCCGAACGTTGTTAAACTGGAAGCTTTGCGCTGAAACAAAGTTGGGCGTTGCGGCCAAACCAAGCGCCACCGACAATGCCACCGCAGATACGTTGCGGAACAAAATGTTGGAGCGTTTAACCCCTCCCACACAGGATGTTCCCGCCGAAAAACCCCTTGCCATCTCTCAAACCCAATTATCACTGCTTTTAAAAAGTGCGTATCGGGTTTGAAAGCCGTTGTCAAAACTAACCAAACATTAACCCGCTTTCGCGGGTCATTTGTTTCGTATTTACGTCTATGTAGGGAACTTGCGCGCGGCCCCTGCCGGGCCGGTCAGTGGGATCCGGCGAAATATGCGGCCACTGTCAGGGAAATGGCAATTGTCAGAACCCAGACAAACCGATCCATATTGAGGCGTAGCAGTAGGTCAAAGCCACGGTATGAAAGTGCTGCAGTGCTCATGTGATCCCCGATTCCCATTCGTCCTTTGGGTATTAACAAAGGATAAACCGACAATAGGGCAAGAGTGGGGCAGCCACCGGGCCGCCACACTCGAAATTACATAATGGTTAACAGAAGATATCGTTACCCAGGGCAAAGACCATCATCGACAGAACCATCGCAATTCCAACCGTCATTAGAATCTGCAACGCACGATCATGCGGCGGCCGGCCAACCACGGCCTCATAGGCGTAAAATACCAGATGCCCGCCATCCAGTGCAGGCACCGGAAAGAGGTTCATCAGACCAACCGCAGTTGAGATAATTGCGATAAACCGCAGGAAGCTTTCGCCGCCTTGTTTGGCCATGGATGACGAGGTCTCGGCAATGCCAATCGGGCCAGACAGGTTGCAGGTGCTGATGGCACCGGAAATCATATGCTTCAAACCGGACAGCGACATCTCGATCACCGCATAGACCTGGCGCACACCGCCCCAAAGCGCATCGGTGAACCCCATAGATTCGGTTGCGGGATCAAACGCCATGCCGCCGACAATGCCAATCCGCCATTGGGTGGCAAAACCGCCGTCTGGTTGCGGCTCGTCGGTAGCGCGTGGTGCCAGTGCGAATTCCATCGTCTGACCGTCGCGCCAGATGTCCAGCAACAGCACTTTGCCCTCTCCGCCTTCGACCAGCTCTTTCAGTTGCGAAAACGCATAGATGGGCTGTCCATCGACACCAGTGATCACGTCGCCCGACTGAATGCCGATGTCAGAGGCCGCACTGCGCGGCGCGATCGACCGCACGTAAGGCGGCGACAGAACCGGGCCTGATACTTCTTGAACGGCGCCATCACGGCGGACGGTATAGGTCAGGTGATCACCAACGGGCAGCGCTTCCGTAAAGCTGCTCCAGGCGGCGCTGTCGCTAAAGGACGGCACCGCTTGGCCTGCAATTTCAAGGATTTCATCGCCTTCTTGCAGCTCGTTCTGAATGCCGGGCAAAGGCACGACCGAGCCAACACCCAAGGGTTCGCGGATGGTGCCTTCGGACAAAAGAATGGCGCAAAAGATGATGGCCGACAGGATAAAGTTAAAGACCGGACCAGCCGCCACCGTGGCACTGCGCGCCCAAAGCGGGGCGCCATGCATGGTGCGGCGCATTTCCACGACGTCGCCTTCGGCGGCGGCCATCGCCTCTTCGTCTTTGCCAGAGGCGGCATTGGCATCGCCCAGGAATTTCACATATCCGCCAAACGGCAGCGCGGCGATCTGCCAGCGGGTGCCCCGTTTGTCCATCCGGCTCCACAACACGGGACCAAACCCGAGCGAGAAAACCTCAGCATGGATGCCAGACCAGCGGCCAACGATGTAGTGGCCATATTCATGTACCGCCACAATCACCGACAGCACCGCAACAAAGGTGACAATTGTGAAAGCCAAGCCGCCAACCTGGGGCAAAAATCCAATGACGTCCAAAATCTTATCCTATCCGTTCCGGCGCAAGGTCATCCACCGCCCTACGCGCGAGATGGTCAATGCGCAGCACGTTATCAAGGGTCATTGGGGCATCAATGAGGCCACTTTCGCCATCCATACGCTCCATCACCGCAGCAACGACATGTGACATATCGAGAAAACCCAATTTCTTGGCAATGAAGTGATCCAATGCCCGTTCTTTGGCCGCGTTAAACACAGCGCCCATCAAGCCGCCACGCTCCATAACCTCATAGGCAAGGGCAAGGGCCGGGTAGCGTGCGGCCTCGGGCGCTTTGAAGGTGAGGCTTGCCACTTTTGCCAGATCCAACCGCTCAACCGGGAGATCCTGCCGCTGTGGCCAATGCAACGCATAACCAATGGCGTGGCGCATATCCGGCGCGCCAAGATGCGCCATCATCGCCCCGTCGCGAAAACCAACGATGGAATGGATCAGCGATTCCGGGTGAACGATGACTTCGATCTGCTCGGGGCGCACGCCAAAGAACTCACGGGTTTCAATGACTTCCAACGCCTTGTTGAACATTGACGCGCTGTCGATCGTGATCCGCTGCCCCATATTCCAATTTGGATGGGACGAGGCTTGCTCCACCGTGGCCGCGGCCAGTTGGTCCAAGGGCCAATCGCGAAAGGCACCGCCCGATGCCGTGATGATGATACGCTCCACCGCTTCCATGTCTTCGCCGACAAGACCCTGGAAAATCGCCGAATGCTCGCTGTCGACCGGAAGGACGGTTGCCGCGTTGCGCTGCGCCGTTTCCATCAATAGCTTGCCTGCGCAGACCAGCGATTCCTTGTTGGCCAGCGCAAGGGTTGCGCCCTGCTCCAGCGCGGCCAAACCCGGTTTCAAACCTGCCGCACCCACGATGGCGGACATCACCCAGTCTGCGGGACGGCTTGCGGCTTCCACCAGCGCTGCTTCGCCAGCGGCGGCCTCGATACCGGTGCCCGCCAATGCATCGCGCAAAGCGTCAAGTTGATCAGGAAAGGCGGTTACGGCGATCTTGGCGTTCAGCTCAATCGCGTTTTTGGACAGCTGCGCGATGTTTGTGCCGCCGCTTAGGGCTACCACATCATAGGCGTCAGGTGCGCGGCGGATCAGATCGATGGTGTTCTGACCAATCGAGCCTGTGGCTCCGAAAATGGATAGTTTGCGCATCGTCAAGCTCCGCCCTTATTCACGCGTGGCTATAGGTTCGCCAGTGCAAACAGCCCCAGGAACAGGGCCGAAGCACCAAGCATACCATCAAATCGATCAAACAGCCCGCCATGTCCCGGGATCAGCGCACTGGAGTCCTTGACCCCGCGCTGCCGTTTCAGCGCGCTCTCCGCCACATCCCCGGCCTGACTGGCCATGGAGATCAGAACCGACAGCACGATCAGGAAAATACCGTGATCCAGCGGTCCTGTGAACACGGCCCCAACCAAAGCCGCAGCCACCCAACCGGCGGACGTGCCGGACCAGGTTTTCTTGGGGCTGACACGTGGCCAGAATTTGCGCCCGCCAATGATTTTACCTGCGAAATATCCGGCTACGTCGGTCGCGACCACAACACAGACCAGCCACAACAGCCAATCGACGTTCAACGCATTGCGCAGCCAGACAAAGCCGACCCCCGCAAGCATGATCCAGATCCCGAACAGGCTCAGCGGTTTGGCAAATTTCATCCGATCTTCAATCGCCAGGATCACAATTGGCAACAATAGCACCGCCACGGCCAACAGAACTGGCAAAAAGGTCGACGCAAAGAACGCCAGTCCCGCAATGGTGCCCAGTTTGACCGCGCGCATGCCCTGCCCGGGCCAATACATCGCCGCCAGTTCCCAGAAAATACCGCCACAAATCAGCGCGATAACAGCGTTAAAGACTATCCCACCGCTCAAGATGGCAATCGCCGCAATCGCAAGCATCACCAAGGCAGAGATAAAACGCGGCCAAAGATCGGCCCAACGCGACGAACCGGTCATGTTTTCACCGCACCAAATCGCCGGTCACGCTTGCCATAGTTGGTGCACAGACGTCCCAGTTCTTCCTTGGAGAAATCCGGCCACAGCGTGTCGATGAATTCGTATTCTGCATAAGCAGACTGCCACAAAAGAAAGTTGGAAATCCGCGCCTCACCGCTGGTACGGACCACCAGATCAGGGTCCGGCAGGACATGCGTATCGAGATAGCGCGGCAGCGTTTCTTCATCGACCTTTTCGGGATCCAGCTTGCCCGCTGCAACATCCTGCGCCAGACGTTTGGTGGCACGGGCGACTTCATCGCGGCCACCGTAGTTCAAGGCGATTGTCAGATGGGTGCCATCATTGCCTGCGGTGTTGCATTCCAACTTGTCCATCAGATCGATCAGCTTGGCATCCAAGCGCACCCGATCACCAATAAAGCGCACCCGAACATTCTGGGCCGCAAGCGCATTCATTTCTTTGGAAATATAACGGCGAAACAGACTCATAAGGCCGGCAACTTCAACCTGGGTTCGTTTCCAGTTTTCCGTCGAAAAGGCAAATATAGTAAGGTATTTGACCCCCAAATCGGGGCAGCACTCAACAATTTCACGGACTCTCTTGGCACCGGCATGATGCCCAAACAGCCGGGGCCGACCGCGCGCTTGCGCCCATCGACCGTTGCCATCCATAATTATAGCAACATGACGCGGGCCCGGCCTGTCGCCGGATCCCGCATTCGGTTCACTCACACCCATGCTCTGGTCTCAGACCTGCATGATTTCGGTTTGCTTGTTCTCTAGCGCATCATCGACGGCTTTGATCATTTTGTCGGTCAGGTCCTGCACTTCGGCTTCCCAGAACTTTTGATCGTCCTCGGACATGCCGTCGGCTTTGGCCTTCTTGATCTGATCCATGCCGTCCCGGCGCACGTTGCGCACAGAAACCCGCCCGTGTTCGGCGTATTGGCCGGCCACTTTGCTCAGCTCGCGACGGCGTTCTTCGTTCAGCTCCGGGATCGGTAGCATGATGATGGTGCCGTTGAGCTGTGGGTTGATCCCCAATCCAGATTCGCGGATTGCTTTTTCAACTTTTCCAACAAGGCCCTTGTCCCAAACGTTAACCGTCACCATCCGTGGTTCCGGCACGTTTACGGTGCCCACCTGGTTGATCGGCGTCATCGAGCCGTAGGCATCAACCATCACCGGGTCCAGCATCGATGCGGACCCCCGACCGGTCCGCAAACTTGCGAATTCGGTCCTAAGGTTGGCCATCGCGCCATCCATACGGCGTTTCAGGTCATCTGTATCCAGTTCAAAATCGTCAGACATTCTGCTCTCCCCTGCTTTGAGGCGGTCTGTTCAAGCCTCTTACGCCAAAGGCACATGAATGTATAGCGATCATGCGACTTGGGGCGTTGTTCTCAATGTATAAAAACACGCCGAAGACCGGCGTGCTTTGTCAAATTTCGTCTCAGGACCAGCTGATTAATTGTGGACCGTGGTATAGGTGCCCTGCCCGGCCAGGATCCCTTTGAACCCGCCCGGCTCATCCAGCGGGAACACGATGATCGGCAGGTTGTTGTCCCGCGCCAGCGCAATGGCAGAGGCATCCATGACCTTCAAGCGTTTTGCCAGCACATCATCATAAGACACGTGATTAAAGCGCACCGCGTCGGAATGCTCCTTGGGGTCTTTGTCATAAACGCCATCGACGCCGTTCTTGCCCATGAAGATCGCTTCGCAAGCCATTTCATTTGCACGCAAAGTCGCCGCAGTATCGGTTGTGAAATAGGGGTTACCGGTGCCCGCTGCAAAGATACAGACCCGTTTCTTTTCCAGGTGACGCACCGCGCGGCGGCGGATGTAGGGCTCGGCCACCTCATCCATGCGGATGGCGGAGATTACCCGGGTAAAGACACCCTCGTCTTCCAGCGCGGACTGCATGCCCAACGCGTTCATGACCGTCGCCAGCATACCCATATAGTCGGCCGTGGTGCGTTCCATACCTTGCGCCGAGCCAGACAGCCCGCGGAAAATATTGCCGCCACCGATCACCATGCAGATCTCAACTCCCAAGTCGTGGACAATTTTGACTTCCTTCGCGATGCGTTGAACGGTCGGGGGGTGCAGGCCAAACCCCTGGTCGCCCATCAGCGCCTCACCTGAAATTTTCAACATGACGCGATTATATTTAACTGCCGAAGAGAAATCCGGCTGGTCCGAGGTAAGGGGCATGTTGCGCTCCACAAGATGTAGGGGTTAATTTGAGCGCAAAATGAAGCAATTCGCCGCGAGGATCAATGCGGTCAGTGGTTTCATTTCAGCAAAAACACGCAGATGCACAGGCATTGCCCAGGACAGCCCGACATGATGTTGCCCCAGACCGATCCAGACTTGCCAGTTCTTATCGCTGGCCCCACCGCGTCGGGGAAATCCGATCTGGCCTTACGATTTGCCGAGTCGCAAGGCGGCGTGGTGGTCAATGCCGATGCCAGCCAGATTTTCAACTGCTGGCGGGTGGTGACGGCGCGCCCGTCAATAGACGAGGAAAGCCGCGCGCCACATGCGCTGTATGGTCACGTGGAATTTGATCAGCCCTATTCTGCCGGGCATTGGCTGCGCGATGTGCAGGCTTTGCTCAAAACCGGGCAACGTCCGATCATTGTGGGGGGCACCGGGCTTTATTTTCAAACGCTGACCCGTGGCATGGCCGATATCCCAGCGACCCCGCCCGATATCCGACAAGAGGCCGACGCGCTGTCGCTGGACACTCTGCGCGATGGGTTGGACCCGGTCACCACCGCCGGGATCGACATGCAAAACCGCATGCGGGTGCAACGCGCCTGGGAGGTGCAGCGCGCCACGGGGCGCAGCCTCGCCGACTGGCAGGCCGATACCCCGCCGCCGACCTTGGACCTGGAGCATTGCACAGCGATTGTGATGCACTCAGACAAAGACTGGCTGGAACAGCGGATCCGGCAAAGGTTTGACAAAATGGTCGCCGCCGGAGCGCTGGAGGAGGTCGAGGCCATGCGCGACCGCTATGATCCCAAACTCCCTTCCTGCAAGGCGATTGGCGTGCCCGAGCTGATGGATTATGTGACCGGGGTGATCGATCTGGATACGGCCCGCGAACGCGCCTCTGTTGCGACCCGTCAATTTGCCAAGCGCCAGCGCACCTGGTTCAGATCCAAAATGTCCAACTGGGATGTGTTTCGCCCCGACAGCTGATGTGCGATCACGTTTCTGCGAGCATGCGGTCCGCCGCATGTCGACTAAATCCGAGTTCTTGCAAGAATCGATTTTTCATGTCGATGTGCATCCAATCAAGAAATACAAAAGAATGCCAACAGATTAGAATGCTTCCACCAACCTCTTCGCCTTCAGAGATCGAGGTCACAACCCTGTCCCAGCTGTCGCCCGTTGGCGCCTGGCAGGTGGAGCTGTGCCACGATCGCGCGCAGGATTTGGTGATTTGGCTCACACGCGGCCAAGGTCGGGTGCTGTTGGATGGCAAACGCCACGGCTTTGGCCCGCATAATCTATTCTACATTCCGGCCGGCGCGCTGTGGTCGCTTGATCTTGGGCGTCAGTGTATCGGCAGCTGTCTGTTTTTGCCGCGCAACAGCATGTCCGGCGCCGATCAGTCCGCGTTTTTTCTCCGGGTCAACGACAGTCAGGAACAGGCCTACATCAATTTCATGATCGAGCGCCTGCAACGGGAACAGCGCGAACAACGGGACAACTGGCCGGACGCAATGAAAGCGCTATCGCAGGTCCTGTTGATTGAGATTGAGCGTACTGCGGTCCAACAGAACAAGAAGACCCGCGCAACAGCCGCGCAACGTCTTAGCCGCGCCTATTGTGAGCGTGTGGCCCGGATGTTTGGCGATGGCGCAACAATGTCGGATCACGCGGACGCACTGGATGTGACCCCGACCCATTTGACCCGCGTGTGCAAAGCAGAGACCGGCAAAACCGCCGCAAATCTCCTGACGGAACGGCAGCTGCATTGCGCGCGATCCCTGCTGACCTATAGCGATGCGCCTATACAAGACATCGCCAATCGTCTCAGCTTTGGCAGCCCGGCCTACTTCACTCGGTTCATTTCGCAGCACACAGGCCTGACGCCAAGCCGCCTGCGCAAAGCGGCGCGTGCGACCACCTAATCAGCTGACCAAAAGCACCATGATCATCAACAGGTTGGACAGCGAGAACTGCGACACCTGCGGCAGTTTCTTGTGCAGGGGAATGGCCAGGATGGCCAGGCTTGCTGATGCGGCCGCCGCCAACAGACACAGGGCACCCACCACGTAGCCCAATGTATCTGCATGCGCCCCAAACGGCGCATCCGGCGCAATTGTCCCCTTTAGGCCAAAACCGATCAACATGCCCAGGACCATCCCGGCAACGATCCACTCAACCCGCAAAGACACAGAAGCCCGACGTGCCAAAACATCATCCACAATCTTCTGCGACGGAATCGCAGTTGGTTGCCAATGCATCTGGTTCAAACGTTGATCAAAGCTTCTTGCAGTCACGGTCTTTCTCCCACTTCTGCGCTAGATTTCATCAAATTTTAAGGCAACTTAATGGCAACCAAAGGCCGTTAACGCGACATTAACCCTGGTGAACAAATTGTTTACGGGATCCAAACAATGCACAGCCCACAGCACCGGCCCAAAGGCCGGAACCGCGCCAACTCCAAGGCAGGTTGATCAGCCGCCGAGGATCTTTTTCACATAATTTTTGGTTTCTTGATACGGCGGCACCCCACCATATTTCTCAACCGCTCCCGGACCTGCGTTATAGGCCGCAAGGGCCAGCCGCCAGGATCCGAACTTGCGATATTGTTGCGCCAGGTAACGGGCGCCGCCTTCCAAGTTCTGTTTGGGATCGGTTGGATCCACCCCAAGGGTTGCGGCCGTGGCTGGCATCAACTGCGCCAGACCAAGCGCTCCTTTGTGGGATCGCGCTGTGGGGTTCCAATTGCTTTCCTGTTGCACAAGCCGCAGGAACAGATCCTCTGGAATACCATTCTGGCGCGCAACGGTGCGGGCAATTTTCAGATACTGCCCACGATATTTCCCGGTATAGCGGAGATTTTTGGGTGCCAGATCAATTCTGTAGCTCTCGGGCTTCAAGCGATCCGAGCCTTTGTACTGGCTGGCCGCACGCCCGTCCAAGACCCGTGTATGGGCCGCCAGCAGATCACGTCTACTTTTGCTGGAAATGCTTTGCGCGACAGCCGTCTCTGCGACCAAAGCGCAAGCGACACTCGCCCCCACAAACATCATACGCATATTTGGCGCCCTGTTTCCCCACGAACCTATGCCAACTATAGACATTTTTGTGCAATTTTAAAGCCTGCAATAGTCAGTCGGCATATCATCGCCAAACACATATCCGAGACCCGATATCTCTCTTTTGCCTCTCAGTCGCTTTAATATGGGGACGCACAAAGATAGGATGGCTCAAACCGCGACGAAGGGGATTCGACGCGGGACAAGATTTACGCATCTCGTATGCACAGCTTAATGATAAAGGACACGACCAAGATGGCCGGATCTCTCAACAAAGTCATGATAATCGGCAATCTGGGCCGCGACCCCGAGGTGCGCAGCTTTCAGAATGGCGGTAAAGTTTGCAACCTGCGGATCGCCACATCCGAGACTTGGAAAGACCGCAACACCGGTGAGCGCCGCGAGAAAACTGAATGGCATTCGGTGGCGATTTTCACCGAAGGTCTGGTGCGCGTTGCAGAGCAATACCTGCGCAAAGGCTCCAAAGTTTACATCGAAGGCCAGCTGCAAACCCGCAAATGGCAAGACCAGAACGGCCAGGATCGCTATTCCACAGAGGTCGTTCTGCAGGGCTTTGGCTCGACCCTGACCATGTTGGATGGTCGCGGTGAAGGCGGCGGCATGGGTGGCGGCCAAGGTGGCGATAACTATGGCGGTGGCGGCCAAGGCGGCGGCTACGGCGGTGGCGGTGGCTACGACAGCGGCCCACAGGGCGGCGGCAGCGGATTTGGCGGCGGCTCCCAAGGTGGCGGCGCGTCCCATAACATCGACGACGACGAAATCCCGTTCTAAGCACCACGCTTTGAGATAATGAAACCCGCCGCAGCACCTCGCGGCGGGTTTTCTTATGCGCACCCCGATTTGACAAGCGCCGGATAACGCCTTGATTTCATGTCTTCTTGCG
Source organism: Epibacterium ulvae (assembly GCF_018678075.1). Lineage (GTDB taxonomy): Bacteria > Pseudomonadota > Alphaproteobacteria > Rhodobacterales > Rhodobacteraceae > Epibacterium > Epibacterium ulvae_A. The sequence goes on from NZ_JAHHIR010000101.1 coordinate 39,895, forward strand.
GGTTCACTCAATAAGACAGGCTCGGCGATTGATGCAGGAAATTCATACTGTCAATCTGACGCGCCATAAAGTCCGCCACATCCGCACGCCGTATTTTCAACGCCAATTTACCCCGCAACGCGCGCAGATCCCCCACATGGTATTCGCCGAGCGGATCACCGTCCTGAAAGGCACCGGGGCGCACAATGGTCCAATCCAGATCTGACTGTCGAACCAGCGTTTCCTGGCTGTGGTGATCGGCAAATGCCGCGCGCAGCAGCAGGCCAAACATCACCCGACGCCACCAGAAATTCAGCACCGGCTCACTGTCGCCAACGCCCATAGAAGATAGGCAAATCAACCGCTTAACGCCGGTATCTGACATGGCGTTCACAATAACTTCGGTCCCCTTGGTGCGAATTTCACCGCGCATACCAGCCCCAAGCGCACAGACAACCGCATCCTGACCATCGATCGCCTCGGCCACTTGCAGCGGGTTCAACACGTCCCCGCGCAGCATCGTGAGGCCTGCGGCCACGTCATCCTCAACCCATTGCCCGCTACGGGAAAACCCGGTCACCGCGTGCCCTTTGGCCAGCAGCGATTTGACCACATGCCGCCCGAGGCTGCCGGTTGCGCCAAATACGATCACTTTCATTTCACTCACTCCTTCGATCAAAATCATCCACAATTTGACAGAGTGCCCATTTACACGATGTCTATTTACACGATGTCTATTTACACTGTGTCCATTTACACTGTGTCAATTGACGCCGTGTAAACATTGAGATACATTGACATCATGTCAAGTGAAAAAAACGATACCCGCGAGAAGATCCTCACCGCCTGCTGGCAGCTGACCGAGGCCAACTTGGGCAAAGGCGTCCGCATGTCCGACATCGCCAAAACCGCTGGCGTGTCGCGACAGGCGCTTTACCTGCATTTCGAAAACCGCGCTGATCTGTTGGTCGCAACAACACGGTTTATCGATGAAAAACAGAATATTACCGGACGTCTTGAACCTTATCGCGCGGCTGAGACTGGCCGTGATAAGTTGCGAGAACTGGTGGTGTTTTGGGCCAACCAGATGGAGATTATCCAAGGCATGGCCCGCGCATTGTTGGCCTTGCGCGCCACCGATGCCGAGGCCAATGCAGCCTGGCAAGAACGGATGGAGGCCCTGCGCGCGGAGATTCGCCAGACCTTTGACCAGATCGAGCGCGAGGCAGATCTGGCACCGGGTTGGACCGTCGACAGTGCCACAAATTTGTTGTGGTCCGCCATGTCGTTTCAGGGATGGGAGCAGTTGAAACAGGCTCCGGATTTCAGCACCGAAGCCTATATTGCTGATATGTGGTGGTTGGCAAAACGCGGATTTCTAACCTGACGCCCGCTTAAAAAGGGCGTGGCGTCAGATGGTTAGACCGCGTCCTTCATCACCTGCACCACTGCATCGCGCGGCACATCTGCGGTCACAAAGGCCTTACCAATGCCGTGCGCCAGAATGAACCGCAGCTGGCCGTCGACAACCTTTTTGTCCTGCGCCATCAGATCTGCCAGCGCTTCGGCGTCCGGAAGCGTTCCATCGATATCACGCAGATCGGTTTTCATCCCCATCGCCTTGAGATGGGCACGCACGCGGCTGGGGTCTTCTTGGCTACAAAGCCCAAGGCGGGAGGAGAGTTCAAACGCCAAGGCACAGCCAATCGCCACCCCTTCGCCGTGCAGCAGACGGTTGGAATAACCAGTCGCCGCCTCTAGCGCGTGACAGAAGGTATGGCCGAGGTTCAACAGAGCGCGATCGCCCTGCTCTGTCTCATCCCGAGCGACGATATCGGCCTTCATGTGGACCGAGCGGGTGACGGCTTCGACCCGTTTTTGCATATCACCCGCGGCAAGCGCCGGGCCGTTGGCTTCCAGCCAGTCAAAGAATTCTGCGTCCCCGAGCAGGCCGTATTTCACGACCTCGCCGTATCCAGCGAGGAAATCGCGGGCCTCGAGCGTGCCCAAAACCGCGGTATCGGCCAGAACCAGCGCGGGCTGGTGGAACGCGCCGACCAGGTTTTTGCCGTGCGGTGTATTGATGCCAGTTTTGCCGCCAACCGAGCTGTCGACCTGGGCCAAAAGGCTGGTTGGAATTTGCACAAACCGCACGCCCCGGCGCAGCACCGCCGCCGCAAAGCCTGCAAGATCACCGATCACCCCGCCGCCAAAGGCGATAACAACATCATTGCGCTCCACTTTTTTGTCGAGAAGCCATTCCACGGTGCGGGTGAACTGCGGCCAGCCTTTGGTGCTTTCGCCTTCGGGCAGCGCCAAGGCTTCCATCTCAATCCCGGCTTCGGCGAGACCCGCGCGCAGGGCATCCAGATGCAGTTTGGCGACCGTCTCATCCGTCACCACGGCCACTTTTGGACGGCGCAGCAGCGGTAGAATACGCCCGCCGGCTTCCTTGATCAGACCGGGGCCGACAATGACATCATACGAGCGTTCGCCCAGTTCGACGTGAACCGTTTGTTCCATTACTTCCAATCCAAAACATCTGGGCGGGCGCGCAAGGCGTCCAGCACCCGATCTACCATCTCTTCGATTGTGCTTTTGCCGTCCGAACCGACCGAGATATCCGCCAACTCATAAAGCGGCACCCGTTTTTCATAAAGATCGCGCAGGGTTGCATGCGGGTCAGCCGTGCGCAGCAAGGGCCGCGTGTCGCGATGGCGCACCCGGTTCCACAGCACCTCAAGATCGGCTTGCAAACAGACAGCGACGCCAAAATCGGAGATATTGCGCCGGTTTTCCTCAGACAGAAACGCGCCGCCACCGGTGGAGAGCACGCCGCGCTCTTCTTCCAGCAGCCGCCGGATCACCATCCGCTCTTTTTCGCGAAAGAACGATTCGCCGTGACGCTCAAAAATTTCCGGAACGCTCATATTGGCAGCGCTTTCGATCTCATGATCGCTGTCGAGAAAGGGCACGCCAAGACGTTGAGCCAAAGCGCGGCCCACCGCAGTCTTACCTGCGCCCATCATGCCCACCATGACCACAGTCTTTTGCAGTTCACCGGGCTGCGCCGCTTCTGCAGGCGCCTCTTTGTGCTCTTTTTCGCTCATTCTTCCGTGAATGACGTGATATTCGTCAAAAGGCCATATATAACTTTTAGAAAAGATAATGAAGCAGGCAGAGCATATCCCATGGGGCGAATTTTCAAATACTTGTTTTATTTGGCGGTTTTGGCAAGCATTGCGCTGATTGCCTACGCCTATCTAGGTCCTTGGTTTGGGGCTGATTTCGGTGCACCCACCAGCGAGGTGCGAAAACCGGTGATCCTGGATGCGAACTAGCCTTGCACTGGCGACGCTTGTGGCAACGCTGGGTTCTTGGACCAGCAGCGCCACAGCGCAGCAACCCTTGGCTGCCATTGATTGGCTCAACACCCCGCTGACAACTTCCGTTCTTCCGGAAACCATCTTGTTGGAGCCACCGGTGGCTGGCAGCGCGTTGCGCCCAGAAATCACGGTGACGCCGTTGCGCACGCTGCCAGCACCCACGGGGCTGGTGTCCGCCGCCTCGACCGGTTTGCCGACGGACCTTTGGCGTGGCAGTGATCCGGCTGAACTGAAGCGTTTGATCGCGTCGGTTCGGGTCAAGGACACGCCGGCCATGCAGGCCCTGTTGTTCACGCTATTGTTGTCAGAGACCCGCGCGCCCGAAGATGACAAAGATGCCCTGCTTCTGGCGCGTCTTGACCGCTTGATGGCCTTGGGCGCGACCGATCCGGCACAGGCATTGGCGCAGCAGACAGATCCCACCAAAACCACGGCGCGTTTCAAACGCTGGTTCGATGCAAGCCTTCTGACCGGAGACGAAGACCGCGCCTGCGCGGTGCTCCGGACGGCGGCCCATTTGGCACCAAGTTACGCTGAGCGGATCTTTTGCGATGCGCGCCAGGGGGATTGGTCCACGGCCGCGTTGTTGTTGGAAACCGCCCATACGCTAGAGATCTTGCCCGAACAGGATCTGGCGCTGTTGGATCGGTTCTTGAACCCGGATGTGTTTGAATTTGCACCGCCGCCCAAATCCCCGGATGTGATCACGCCGCTGACGTTTCGCCTGTTTGAAAGCATTGGCGAGCCGCTGCCCACCTCCAACCTGCCGCGTGCCTATGCCGCCGCTGACCTGCGCGACCTGTCTGGATGGAAGGCACAGTTAGAGGCCGCAGAACGGCTGGCCCATATCGGCGCCCTGCCCCCCAATCGGCTGCTGGGCCTGTTCAGCGAACGCAAACCCGCCGCATCAGGTGGGATCTGGGATCGCGTCTCCGCCTTGCAACGGTTTGAAACTGCAATCAAAACCGGCAGCGACGATGCCGTGGCAAAAACGCTGCTACGCGCCTGGGAGGCGGTTCAGGCATCGGGTATTGAGACAGGCTTTGCCGAGCTGTTTGCCGAAGAGCTCGCCCGTTTTGACCTGACCGACGCGGCCGCAGAGCTTGCATGGCGCGTACGTCTGTTGGCCCCTGAGTATGAACTCGCCGCGATGTTGCCGCCAAGCGAGACACCGGAAAACCTGCTGCTCGCCGCGATCGCCATGGGCAAGGCACGTGACGACTCGGGTCTGTCGGCCAGAGACGCTGCAATTTCGCGCGCCTTTGCAGAGACTGCCAAGCAAGCGCAAGTTCCCGCTCATTTACGCGGCAAAATTGAAAATGGTCGTCTGGGAGAGGCGATTTTGAACGCTATGGTCTTGTTCGCGCAGGGAAGTGATGGCAATTGGGCGGCGCTAACCGGCGCATTGTCCACCTTTCGTTTGGTGGGGTTGGAAGAAACAGCACGCCGGTCCGCCTTACAACTCCTCATTTTGGAACGATAGCCATGCCCGTGCCTGCAACTTCCCTGGATTGGATTTCCCTCTTCCTTGATGCACAAGCTGCAGAAATCGGTGCCGCACAGAACACGCTTCTCGCCTACGGTCGCGATCTCAAGGATGTGGTGGCGTGGATGAACCACAACAACCTCAGCTTTGCCAATGCAGAGCGGGAACATGTGGAGCAATATCTGATCTCCTGCGACGCGCAGGGTCTGTCGCAATCCACCCGCGCCCGACGTCTGTCTGCGATCAAACAGATCTACCGCTTTGCCTTTGACGAGGGCTGGCGCAGTGACAACCCTGCAATCCAGATCAAAGGGCCCGGTCGGTCCAAACGCCTGCCAAAAACGCTGGATGTGGCCGAGGTCGACCGGATCCTTGATGCCGCCCGCGCAACCGGACGCAAGACGACGGATCGCTTGCGCAACACCTGTCTGCTGGAACTGCTTTACGCAACCGGCATGCGGGTGAGCGAGCTGGTGTCCCTTCCGGTGGCAAGCGCACGTGGCAATCCGCAAATGCTTATGGTTCTGGGCAAAGGCAGCAAGGAACGGCTGGTTCCCCTGTCCCCGCCTGCCCGCGAAGCGCTCGCCGCCTGGATCACCGTGCGCGATGATCTGGACGAACAGGCCCAGGCCAAGGGTAAACCCTCCTCGCGCTTCCTGTTCCCATCGCGCGGACAGGCCGGACATCTCACGCGCCATCGGTTCTACCTGCTGGTTAAAGAAATCGCGGTGGCCGGCGGCGTTTCCCCAGAAAGAGTGACACCGCATACGTTGCGCCACGCGTTTGCGACCCACCTTCTGGCAAATGGTGCTGATCTGCGCGCCATTCAGGCCATGCTGGGCCATGCGGATATCGCAACAACAGAGATTTACACCCATGTTCTGCAAACCCAGCTCGAAGACCTGGTGCATGAACATCATCCTCTGGCCCATTCCGAAGACCCTGTCGAAAAAGCTGGTTAGGCCAAGAACTTCGCAGCACACCCTTGATCGCTGCGCCTGAGGTGCCCATAACCAGAGCAGAGTTTGGCAGGGCACTTTTATGGATATCTCAGACATTTCGACCTTTGACAGCACCTTCTGGATCACCGCAGGTGGCATCCTGCTGCTTTTGGTGCTGTCCGGCTTCTTTTCTGGCTCCGAAACCGCGCTTACGGCGGCTTCACGCGGAAAGTTGCGCGTGCAGGCCGACAAGGGATCAAACGGTGCACAAACCGCGCTGGACGTCACCGAAGACAGCGAACGGCTGATCGGCTCGGTTCTGCTGGGCAACAACCTGGTCAATATCCTCGCAACCTCGCTTGCAACAGCGCTGTTCACCCGCGCCTTTGGCGAGGGCGGCGTGGCGTTGGCGACATTGGTGATGACCTTTCTGGTTTTGATCTTTGCCGAGGTTCTGCCCAAGACCTATGCGATCTCCAACGCTGAAAAAGCCGCATCCACGGTTGCGCCGATCATCGGGTTCCTGGTGAAAATCCTCGCCCCCGTCGTCGGTGCGGTGCGGTTTCTGGTGCGCGGCGTTTTGCGGATCTTTGGCGTGAAAATCGACCCCGACAGCCACATCATGGCGGTGCGTGAAGAGATCGAGGGCGCCTTGAACCTGGGCCACTCCGAAGGTTTGGTGGAAAAGGAAGACCGCGACCGGATCCTCGGTGCGCTGGACCTCTCCGAACGGTTGGTCGAAGAGATTATGCTGCACCGTTCAAAAATCGAAATGATCGACGCCGGTGACGCACCCGAGGCGATCCTGACCCAATGCTTGGATTCTCCGCACACCCGTCTGCCGGTCTACAAGGATGAGCCGGAGAACATCATTGGTGTGGTGCATGCCAAAGATCTGTCGCGGCAGCTTTATGCGATGGTCAGTGCGGCGGATGGTGACAACGGTGTGCTGAAGAATTTCAAGATCACCGATGTGGCCAACCCGCCGTATTTCGTGCCTGAAACCACGTCGCTCGACGATCAGATGCGGCAGTTCCTGCGTCAACGGTCGCATTTTGCGCTGGTCGTGGATGAATATGGCGCCCTGCGCGGCTTGATCACGTTGGAAGACATCCTGGAAGAGATCGTGGGTGAGATCACCGATGAATTCGACCCAGACGCCGAGAAAGTTGCGATCCAAGACGCCGAAGGCCATTACACCGTCGAAGGTGCGACCACCATTCGCGACCTGAACCGCGCCACCGATTGGTCCCTACCCGATGATGAGGCCAATACCATCGCCGGTCTGGTCATCCACGAAGCACAGATGATCCCGACCATCGGTCAGGTGTTCTCCTTCCACGGGTTCCGTTTTGAGGTGACCGAGCGGGAAGGAAACCGTGTCACCGGGCTGAAAATTCGCCCCCTTAAATAGGTTGCACTCCGCTGGGCCGCGCCCATCAGGACGTCGTCGCTGAAAAACAAAAAGGCAGGCCACGCTGGCCTGCCTCTTTCATGTTCTCTGTCGTCTGACAGGTTATTGCAGCAACAGGTTAATGCACCAGCAGACGCGCCTCGTGTTTCTTCAAAGAACGGCGCGCGGCGACATAGGCCTCGCGACCGGTTTCGGTTTCCAGTTCTGGGAAGAGTGCAAAGATTTCAGCCCGTTGAGCACGGTCCAATCCACGCAAAGTCTGGTCGCCGGGCTGGAAGCTTTCGGTCCAGGCACCGTCGGACAGCACAACCTCGTGCTGGTCGAACATAAAGTGGATATAGGTGATCTCACCAGTTTGCACCGCGTCGATCCCCTCCAGACCCACCAGATGTTTCGCAGCCACCAGAACTTCGCGATCCTCAAAATAGAGCGCGGTTTTGTCGTTGGCGACCAGCACACGGTGGTTCGGGGACACCAGCATGTCACGCTCTGGCAGACCGTTGCCCAAGGCGCCGTGGCGGATCAGAACCGGTTGCAGTTTGGCATTGGCTTTCAGCTCCGCGCGGGTCATCTCGCGCTGGCCGTACCAGCGGATTTCCTGGATACCGTTGTCGCGCGTGATAACACGGTCACCGACTTTCAGTTCCTCGACCCGACGCTCCCCCGCGGGCGTGGCAATTAGGGTGCCCGGTGTGAAGCATGGGATCACATTCTCAATCTCTGAGAAGGTCGCCGTTCCTGTCAGAACCCCATCCGCGTCAAAGTAAGACACCGTGCCGCTCTCAGGATCGCCCGGTGTGAAGTCCACACTCAGCGATCCGCCCGGTTCGGCCGTTCCAGTCAGGTCCAGCACGTCGGTGTCGGAATCATCCGGGTTTTCACCACCCACGATGATATCACCAACGCCCGCACCGGTGATGCTGTCTGAATCAAGGCCGCCGCTGACGGTATCCGCTTGGTCATCGCCGCCTAGATCAATGGTATCTTCACCCAGACCACCCGACAGATCATCCGCGCCCTGACCGCCCAGGATGCTGTCCGCACCTTCGCCGCCTGTGACCGTATCATCGTCGATGCCGGCATCAATGGTGTCATCGCCCGTGCCGCCGTCGATGCTGTCGTCATCGTCCTGGCCAAAGATCACATCATTGCCGGCACCACCGTCGATGGTGTCCATGCCATTGGTAGGATCCGGGTCGACCGGACGCCCGTCCGAGCCGTCATCGGTGATGTTCAGACCATCCGGGAAGACAGGATCCAGACCGCCATAGATGGTGTCGTCGCCTTCGCCGCCCAGAATGCTGTCAGAGCCTTCGCCACCGGTGATTTCATCGGCATCGTCGCCGCCATCGATGGTATCATCATCAATGCCGCCATCGATCACGTCCAGACCTGCACCACCTGTGATCAGGTCAGCGTCATCGCCCGTGGTGATCGTGTCATTGCCCGCGCCGCCATCAACCGTGTCACGGTCATCATCGGGATCACTATCGGCCGGAATGGCAGGGATATCCGGCGTGGTGCCAGTGTATCCGTCGAACCCACGGTCCGGCAGTGGCGCAATATCATCGCTTGAAGTGTCGATGACATCGTCACCATCGCCACCATCTACACTGTCAGAGCCGTCGCCACCGATGACCGAGTCATCGCCGTCGCCGGCCAGAATTGTATCGTCGCCTTCGCCACCATCCAGCGTGTCATCGCCCGCATCGGTGACGGGCGTTTCGATGATCGGATCGAAATAGACGTCGGTCACCAGAATGCCCGAATTGCCACCGTCTTGCGCATGATCAATCTCGATCCGGGACACCGGACCGGGGATGGAAACCAAGAGCGAATAATCCTGGTTGGTGGTACCCGCGTAGCTGCCATCCGCAATGGCAGTATCATCGCCCGCAACGCTGTCGGTGTCTTCAAGCGTCAGCCGTGGACCGCCGCCGAGGTTGACCTCAATCGGGTTGCCGTCCGCGTCAAAGGCGGTGATACGCACCTCGGCACCGCCATCGATATCGTTGATCCGGAAAGACACATCCTCAACCGGGCCTGAGAAATCGAGCTGATAAGAAGCCTCGTTCCCGTTGCCATTGGTCAACGACCCGAGCGAGCTGTTTACGTCCACGTCACCGCCGCCGGAATCGATCCCGGCCACGTTGTTGGATTGGGTGGAGAAATCAGTCTCAACACCGGCATCCTGGCCCAGAACCGTGAAATCAACAGTGACCGAGCCTGTGTCCTGGCTGAAGCCATTGATCAGGTTGTCATTGTTGTCGATCGCACCGCCATCATCGGGGTCAGGCGCCAGATCCCATTGGAACACTTCACGCCCGGCAGAGGTGCCTGCGCCCGGCGCATTGGTGTCGCCTTCCAGCACGTCATCGCCAACACCGCCTTCGATGCTGTCATTGCCTCCGCCGCCGTGCACAGTGTCGTCGCCTTCCCCGGCAATCACGGTATCGTCGCCGCCGCCTGCGTTGACCAGATCATCATCAGGACCATCGGCAGGGTTGATCGCATCGCCTGCGTCAATACGGTCGCCTTCGGGATCGCCCAGGTAGTCTTCGTCGATCAGATCGCCACCTTCGGTGCCCTCGACAATACCGTCCAGACCTTCGGCGACCACATCATCATCCAGAACCGCGACATAGTCGATCGAACCATTGAGGTTCTGGTCATAGGTCCCTTCGGTGGTCTCACGCGCGCCGATCACAAAGCTCTGCTCGCTCGGGCTGGTGATATCCATCGACAGGCTCACGCTGTCGTCTTCGTCGGTTGCGGTGGTGCCATCGGTGGTGTTTTCAAACACAACCTGCACCCCGTCCGGCGTCCAGGCATAGGTCACCTTGATCTGGTCGCCCGCCTCAAGGAAACTCGGATCCGTGGTCAACAGCGCCTCATCGCCACCTTCGGCGTGGAAGACCTGGACCTGACCATCGTCGGTCACGCGGATTTCGAACTGATTTTCATCGCTGCCATCGGCACCGGCCAGGCCGCGGCTGACAATCGTCTGCGTGCCATCCAACGCGTTGAGCGAGAAGGAGGTTTCGATCGACCCCGTGTCCAAATCGAACTCCTGGTCATCGCCATCGTCAACGTCGAACCGCGCGCCGAAGCCGTCGCCGAAATACTGATCGCCTGCGGTTATGCCGCCACCTGCAAGCGCGCCGTCTTGTGCAATGCCATCGCCTAGCCCGGTATCGTCGGTCTCAAAGCCTGACCGAAAATCCCACAAACCAATGAGAGTCGCGGAGTACGGGTTGTCAAAGTTATCCGCCATCTAAGGTCTCCTTTCCGACGAGAACGCCGGGCTATTCGTCAAAAGCTGCCATCATCCGAGGAGTTTGGAATATCAGCAGCACATAAATATCTGTCTAAGGAGATGATTAAATCATGCCGAAAATTGGCACAAAAATGCGCCAACGTCATCTGACATGCGGCACGATATGACTGGATTGAACCACGTCATAACGGCCACCAATGTGACACATGCGGTGCAAGTCTCACAAAAGAAATTCACCCCCCAAGGGCACCTTTGTTTTAGTACTCTGCCGCGATGTCACAAAGTTTAAAAAACCTCCGCTGACCTGATTTCGCGGGGAAAATTGCAAATTCGGTCTCATATAAAGACCCCGAACAACGTCAACGCCGCGCAAAATGTAGCCAAAGCGGAAACAATGCCGCGTAAACACAGGGTTCCAGCCCTGCGTTTGGACCATTATTCGTGTTTAGGAAACGCTCAGCGGGAATTTCAAAATAATTTTCAATCTAAATCTGCTGCAAAATTTTATTCTGCTTAACTGATCAATCTTAGGCAACAACTGCCAGGAAATGCCAGAAATGTATCCAAACAGAAAACGACCGATGCGACATAGGTGTTTAAAACCGGCGATTCGGTATCGTTACGAAACGTCAGGTTATGTCTTGTTCGCCATTTTTGAGCGTTTTCTTGCCGGGTTCGCACGCGACCGCTCAGACGGCAATGGCGATTGGGCCAATTTACCGCCCACATTCACGCTGCTATTCGTTTCGCCAAATGTCGGCCCAATCATGGCACTAGGCCTCTGACACTTTTGAATAGGGTGGCTGCCTTTGGTGCAATGATCAAATGAGAAAAATTGTGTTGTCTTTTCTATCCGAGTTCAAGCGTCGTTGGCGCAAAATACAATGGCGCCTTGGCGTTGGGCGCGGTGCCGCGATACATGCGGGCGGTGGAAAAGACCGGTGCAAATCCGGAGCGTTCCAACACATGTGCCAGAGCTGATCCGGTCGCGGTATCCACAAAACACGGGGTACTGTCGAACCGCACAGGCACCGATTGGAGCAATAGGCGCGCGTCTGTTTCTGTGTTCGCCTGAAGCGCTCCGATTTTGATCCCATCGTGACATTGGCGAAAGGTGGCAAAACCTTCTATGCGCCCCTCACGGTCAATCACGCGGGTCTCGCGCGTATCCGTGCTTTCAAACCAGGCGCTTGCATAGGCCGTGCGTGCATAGCCAGCCGCACGGGTGTCCAGGGTCAAAAGTTGTGCCATATCATCTGGTGCGGCGCGGCGTGTGCCCTGTGTGCCCTGCCCCAAAGCCCCTTGAAAGCGCACGGTCTGGCCGGAGCCTTCAAAATCCGAGCGGCGGTAGTTATCCTGCTGGTCGGGCACACCGTCCAAACCTACCGTGCGTGATCCCGCATGTTTCAGCGCATGTTGCCACAGAGCATAACCAATCCCGCGTCCCCGCCATTCAGGGCGACAGATGTAAAGCCCCAGGAACGACTGCGTCTCGCACTGGTTCACGACCGAGATACAGGCCGCCATCTCGCCATTCACTTCGGCGACAAAGAACCCGTCAGGATCGGCTGCGAAAAATGCAGGCGCGTCCTCAACCCCGGGGTTCCAACCTTCATCGCGCGCCCAGGTCAAACAGGTCTCGAGTTCCGCCACAGTCATATTGCGCAGGATCATCCGCCCAATGCCTCTTTCAACGTGCGTGCGGGCTTTGGCCGCTCTCGCAGATCAAGCGCGGAGTGGAGGTCGACCAGATGGCTATTCATCAACTCTTCTGCCGCCTGCCCCTGCTGATTGGCCAAAGCGTCCAGCAATGCGTGATGGGCGTGTTTCTCACACAGCGCGCTTTCGCGGCGCCAATACAGCGCGATGATCAGCGACGACCGCGCAATCAGCGCCTCGATAAATCCCGCGATCGTGGCGTGATTGGCAATCCGCGCGATTTCGATGTGAAACAGACCTGACAAATGCAGCGCCTTGCCGCGATCCCCTTCGGCGAGGGCTGCGTGTTCTTCTTCTATATGGCGCTGCAACAATTGGATGTCTTCTGCTGTGGCGCGTTCCGCTGCCCGACTGGCAAGTCCCGGCTCCAACAGGGCGCGGGCTTCAAACACCTCATGCGCCTCACGAATGGAGGGTTGCACCACAAAGGCCCCGCGATTGCGCTTGATCTCAACCAATTGCTGATGCGCCAAAGCCTGCAACGAGGCCCGAATGATGGTGCGCGACACGCCAAATATCTCGGCCAGATCGTCTTCGCCCAATTTCGTACCCGGAGCGATGCGATGTTGGTGGATGGCTGTCACAAGCTCGTCGACCACGGTGTCGGCTTGGCTGTGCTGGCTTTTGGACGGCGAGATTTGCTTGTCGATCATAATATCTATCCTTTGGCAGAACGGCGGATTTCAGACAAGGGATTCTCCCTTTGCACGCAGGTCGATCCATTATTGTATACAACTTTGCGCCCATTTTTGGCGCGACTTGCATTTTTTTCGCCCATTTTGCGTGCATTTTCAGTTTCCCACACACCCGGACCACGAAGCCATTTCCGGATTATCCAAACCGACAGTCAAAGATGGAGCCACCAACATACGGAGCATCTATGTCTGAGCGGCACACAGAATTGGAACTGGTCCAAGTCACCAAGAAATACGGCGAGACCATTGCAGTCGACGCGATCGACCACCGGTTCAAACCTGCCTCCTATGCGTGTCTGTTGGGCCCCTCTGGCTGCGGCAAAAGCTCAACCCTGCGGATGATCGCGGGCCATGAGACCGTCAGCAGTGGCGCGGTTCTGATTAGCAAAAAGGATGTCTCCAAACTGCCACCCGCCAAACGTGGCACCGCGATGATGTTTCAGAACTACGCGTTGTTTCCCCATCTCAGCGTGGCCGAAAACGTCGCCTTTAGCCTCAAGATGAAAGGCACGGAAAAAACCAGCCGCCTGAAATCCGCCGGTGAAATGCTGGAGCTGGTGGATCTGTCGAAGCTCGCCGACCGGATGCCCGACCAACTGTCAGGCGGCCAACAACAACGTGTGGCCCTGGCGCGCGCTTTGATCACCCGCCCGCAAGTCTTGTTGCTGGATGAGCCGCTGTCGGCGCTTGATCCCTTCCTGCGGATCCGCATGCGCAGTGAGCTGAAGAAACTGCAACGCGAGCTTGGCATTACCTTTGTCCATGTGACCCACGGCCAGGACGAGGCGCTCGCCCTCGCGGATGAGATCGTGGTGATGAACAATGCGGTGATCGAACAGGCGGGCTCCGCACGTGATGTGTTTGATGCGCCCAAGACGGCCTTTGTGGCGCGGTTTCTGGGTGGTCATAACGTCATTGACCTGCCCGAAGGACAATTCGCTCTGCGCGCGGATCAGCTGACGCTAACGGCCGCAGATGCCGGCCGTATGGAGGCGCAGGTCTTGGACGTTGAATACCAAGGCACCCATGTCAGCGTCACCACCCGCATTGCCGGCAATCAGGACGTCGCAGTCCTGATGTCCGACCGCGACTTCTTTACCCAATCACAAAACCCGGGCGACACCGTCGGTCTGACCTGGGAGCAAGAAAAACTGCATCGACTGCAATCCTGACTGTCTGACGAGGAGTTCACGACATGGCCGAAATTTCACGCCGCAAACTGCTAAAAACCGGTGCCGCCGCAGTTGGCGCCAGCACCTTGGGTGCGCCAATGCTTTGGGCGCAAAACATCAAAGACATCACCCTGCGCCAATTCGGCACCGGGGTGTCCAACCTCAATGAGGTCGCGACCAAGGTAAAAGAAGACCTGGGCTTCACCCTGGAAATGACCGCGCTTGATTCCGACAGCGTGACCCAGCGCGCCGCGACCCAGCCCAAAAGCTTTGACATTGCAGACATCGAATATTGGATCTGCAAAAAAGTCTGGCCTACCGGCAATCTGCAAGCGATGGATGTGTCCAAGATCAAAAACTACGACAAGATCGTGGGCACCTTCAAAAGTGGCAAGCTGACGCCCGAGAGCGTGATCGCCCAAGGCACCGCGCCCCACACCGTTGGCTTTGTGGACGGCGTCGATGGCAAGGAATTTGCCAGCGAAGAGACCGGATGGATGACCCTGATCCCAACCATCTATAACGCCGACACGCTGGGCATTCGCCCCGATCTGATTGGCCGCCCGATTTCCAGCTGGACCGAATTGTTGAACCCGGAATTTGCAGGCAAGGCGTCGATCCTCGACATCTCCTCAATCGGGATCATGGATGCGGCGATGGTCTGCGAAGCCATGGGTGAGATCCAATATGGCGACAAGGGCAACATGACCCGCGAAGAGATCGACAAGACCATGGCGATCTTTACCGAAGCCAAAAAGGCCGGCCAGTTCCGCGCCTTCTGGAAGTCCTTTGACGAGAGCGTCAACCTGATGTCCTCGGGCGAGGTGGTCATTCAATCGATGTGGTCACCGGCCATCACGGCTGTACGCTCCAAAGGCATCCCATGCGTCTATCAACCCCTGAAAGAGGGCTATCGCTCCTGGGGTGGTGGTCTGGGTCTGTCCGCCAACCTCTCTGGCCTCGAACTGGAAGCGGCTTATGAGTACATAAACTGGTATCTCGACGGCTGGGTCGGCGGCTTCCTGATGCGTCAGGGTTACTATTCTGCGGTGCCCGAGACTTCCAAGAACCACATGTCCGAAGACGAATGGGGCTATTGGTTCGAGGGCAAGGAAGCCAAGGGCGATATCGCCAGCCCATTTGGCGACGTGCTGGAAACAGCCGGTGCGGTGCGCGACGGTGGCTCTTTTTATGACCGTATGGGTGCTGTGGCCTGCTGGAACGCGGTGATGGACGAGAACCAGTATATGGTTCGCAAATGGAACGAGTTCATCGCGGCCTGATCCGGCGGCTGACACCAATTGGCGGGGCGTGCGCGCCCTGCCCTTTTTACGCCCCCCCGAACACACGAGCCCGTCCTTGATATGAGCCGCACCCTGAAAAGCTGGATGATGGTATCCCCCCTTGCGGCGGTGCTCCTTGTCTTTTTGATCCTGCCGATTGTGATGATCGTGACCGTCAGTTTCTGGCAGGCCACCGAATGGTCGATCATCCCGGCGTTCATTTTTGAGAACTACGAATTCCTCTTTGGCTCACCGGTGACCTACAAGGTCTTTGCCAATACGTTCAAATATGCCGCCATCACCTGGGCTTTTACATTGGGGATCGGCTTTACCGTGGCCTACTTTCTGGCCTTCCACGTGCGCAGCCTGACCTGGCAAATCGCTCTGTTTCTGCTGTGCACGATCCCGTTCTGGACCTCCAACATCATCCGCATGATCTCCTGGATCCCGTTTCTGGGGCGCAATGGCATTGCCAATTCGGCGCTGATGTCCTGGGGAGTGGTGGATGAGCCGCTCGACTGGCTGTTGTTCAGCGATTTCGCGGTGATCCTGGCCTTTGTACATCTTTATACGCTGTTCATGGTGGTGCCGATCTTCAACACGATGATGCGGATCGACCGTTCCCTGATCGAGGCCGCACGCGATGCCGGAGCATCCGGCGCGCAGATCCTGTGGTATGTGATTGTCCCGCTGACCAAGCCGGGGATCATGATTGGCACCATCTTTGTTCTGACGCTGGTGATGGGAGATTTCATCACCGTCCGTTTCATGAGTGGTTCGCAATCGGCCAATGTGGGACGTCTGATTTCCAACGATATCGCTTTGCTGCAATACCCGTCCGCCGCCGCCACCGCCGTGATCCTGCTGATCACCGTGCTGCTGGTGATCGCGATCCTGTTGCGCTTTGTCGACATCCGAAAGGAGCTTTGACATGGAACCCCGCCCCCGCTCTTTCTATGTGCTGGCTGCCTTCTTTGGCCTGTTCCTCTTGTTCCTTTATGGCCCCACAATCACCATCGCGATCCTGTCGTTCCAAGGGCCCGCCGGCGGCCTGACCTTCCCGATGAACGGCATGTCGCTGTATTGGTTTTTTGACCTATTTCAGGAACAGGCGGTCGGGGACATCTGGGGCAGCTTCCGGCGCAGCTTTGCGCTTGGATTCATGGTGATGGTCTCCACGGTTGTCGTATCGGTCATGGGAGGGCTGGCGTTTCGCCATCGTTTTGCGGGGTCGACAATCCTGTTCTACGTCATCATCACCGCATTGGTGATCCCGTCCATTCTGGTCTCCCTTGGGGTTGGGTTGTTGTTCAGCCAATCCGGGCTTGAAGTGCACTGGGCCACCTCCGGCTTTGGCGCGCAACTGACCTGGACCCTGCCCTTTGGGTTGTTGATCATGTTCGCGGTGTTCAACCGATTTGACGGCAGTTTCGAAGAAGCCGCACGCGATCTGGGCGCAACGCCCTGGCAAGTGCTGCGCCATGTGGTGATCCCGATCATCGGCCCCTCGCTGATTGGGGTGGCGCTGTTTGGCTTTACCCTCAGCTATGATGAATTCGCCCGCACGCTGTTGACGGCCGGCAGTTACAACACGCTCCCGCTTGAGATTTTTGGCATGACCACCAATGTCACAACACCAGTTCTATACGCGCTGGGCACCCTCACAACGCTGTTTTCTTTCCTGATGATCGCGGCCTTTCTGCTGCTGGCCTGGATCAGCACCCGGCGCAAAGCACGCAAAGGATCGGACGCGGGAAAGGGGATGGTATGATTGTCATCATCAACCCCAATTCCACCGAGGCCATGACCCAAGCGATGCTTGAGACCGCAAAACCGCTGGCAGATCCAATCCCGGTCGAGGCCTGGACCTCGCACGATGGCCCACCCGCGATCCAAGGGCCCAAAGACGGCGCCGCAGCGGTTCCGCCCTTAATGACCCTGGTGGCCAAGGCCGAAGACAAGGGCGCGCAGGCCATTATCATCGGCTGTTTTGACGACACCGGTTTGCAAGAGGCACAGGCAAACACCACCTGCCCGGTTATTGGCATCGGTCAGGCCGCCTACCATATGGCGGCAATGCTGGGCGGGCGGTTTTCTGTGGTCACCACACTGGCCGTATCGACCCCAATCCTTGAGGCGAACATCAAACGCTATGGCCTGTCCGACCGGGTCAGCAAGGTCCGCGCCAGTGGGGTGCCCGTGCTAGAGGTCGACAAGGCCGAGGCCAAGATCCTGAGTGAGATCAAACTGGCCGCAACCCAAGACGCCATCTCCACCGTGGTGCTGGGCTGCGCAGGCATGGTGGATCTGCCGCAAAAAGCGCGCGCCGTGACCCCTGTCCATGTGATCGACGGAGTGCGTGCGGCCGTATGTATGGCGCGCGGGCTGATCGGGTAGCCGACGATACCTATACAAGATCCCCATCAAACGACGCCCGCGCCCGCAGGGTCCGCACCCGCACACGCTGCGCCATTTCGATATGGGTGCGCATCGCCGCCTCTGCCTTGTCCTCATCCCGCGCTTTGATCGCAGCCAGGACGGCGAAATGCTCCTCAACCGCTTTTTCCGCGCGATCCGCGTGGGTCAATGTGGTCGGCCCCAAAATCATCAGCGCCTTTTGCAGGCTGACAATCGACCGGGTCAGAAATCGGTTTTTGGCCGCATCAAAAATGGCGGCGTGAAAATGCCGGTTCAACACCAGCGCCTCTGGCTGGCTTGCGGTCTGTTCCAACTCTCGGTTCAGCGTCTCCAGCTCTTCGATCTCAATCCGAGACGACGCCCGCGCCGCCAAACGCGCGGCGGTCCCCTCGAGCACAGCGCGCATCTCATACAGCTCCATCACCTCGGCGTAATCGAGCGTCCGGATGGTTGCGCCCTGACGCGGTACATGGGTCACGATCCCATCCGCCTCCAACTGACGAATGGCCTCACGCACCGGCGTGCGACTGACGCCAAGGCGGTCTGCAATATCCGTCTCGCGCAGACGATCGCCAGCATTCAACTGTCCGGCGCGCACCTCATCCATCAACTGTCGATACGTTGCGTTGCCCTGCGGGCCGTCCGGCAAAAGGTCATCGCTGTCGTTCATCGTGCTCTCAATCACCTTTTGCATCCCCTTGTATGCATATGGATACAATGCTAGATCAAACCCAGTCAACCAGCTTGCGGAGCACGCCTTTGTCTGACACCTCCTCTCTCAGCATCACGCAGCGTCGCGCGCTCACCTTGGCACTTGCCGCCACAGGAACATGGGTGTTTTGGCTCTTGGCCTTGCCGCTGCCCTTTCTGTTTGGGCCGATGACCGCCTGCCTGATCGCCGCGCTCGCTGGCTTGCCGCTGACGGGTTTTGGTCAAGTCTCCGTCGGCGCGCGCACCATATTGGGGGTTGCGGTTGGTGCTTCTGTCACACCAGCGCTGTTTGCCTCCCTGCCGACGATGGCGGGATCCCTTGCGCTGGTGCCCATTTTCATCCTGATCATCGCGCTGGTCGGCGTTCCCTTCTTTCGCAAGGTCTGGAAACTGGATGCGCCTACCGCGTTTTATGCGGCCATGCCCGGCGGGCTGCAGGACATGGTGGTGTTTGGCATTGAGGCAGGCGCCAATCCCCGCACGCTTTCGCTCATCCACGCAACGCGGGTTCTGTGTATCATCACCGTCTCGCCCCTGATCATGTCGTATTTCTATGATACAGGGCTGAGCCACCCGCTCGGAGAGCCTGCTGCCAGCCTGCCCTGGCCGGAACTGGTGATTATGGCACTAGCGGCCGTGATCGGCTGGAAAGTCGGTGAACGCATCGGCCTGTTTGGCGCGGCAATCCTCGGGCCCTTAATCCTGACTGCGATGCTATCCTTGGGCGATGTCCTACACAGCCGCCCCCCGCAGGAGGCAATCCTGGCGGCGCAGTTCCTGATCGGCTCCGCCATTGGCGCGCAATTTGTCGGCGTCACATTGGCAGAGCTGCGCCGGGTTGTTCTGGCCGGTTTCAGCTATGTGATTCTGCTTGGCGCGCTGGCGGTGGTGTTTGCGCAATGCGTTGTCAGCCTGGGTCTCGGACCCGAGGTTGAGGCGTTTTTGGCCTTTGCACCAGGTGGTCAGGCCGAGATGGCGGTTCTGGCCATCGTGAGCGGCGCGGATTTAGGATTTGTTGTCAGCCACCATCTCGTGCGCATCGTCTTGGTGATCACCGGCGCGCCATTGGTGGCAACGATCTTGCAGCGCCGCAGAGCATCCTCGCAAAGATCGTAATCATGCCGAACACACAGGTAAACTGTGTCGGGCCGAAGTTCGCAATTTTGGGGTTACGGCGGAGGGAACGGGATTGGCGCCGCCCCCCTCCACATCGAGGAATTGATTTTAAACTATTGTTTTTTGCGCAACGCACACCATAAGCGCTTACAACTCTGCAAGCGTCTCACGTAATGATGCCGCCTGGCCAATGCCGCATTCGGCCAAAGCGCGATTGAGATCGATATCGTGGGCGGTCATCAACTGAGGATTGTCGGCAGCTATGATCCAGAAGCATTGGCCCAGCTCATCCGGGGCCTGT
>NZ_JAHHIR010000061.1:0-9166 GCF_018678075.1 Epibacterium ulvae
GGCATCAGACCGAGTTTCATCTCACTTTCGCCTGTTGGCTCAGAGTAGAATGCCGAACGCGAGATCGCCAGCAGCAGACCTTGCTTGCTGACTGACAGACCTTTTAGGTTCGGCGCAATCATCTTGCGCCTCACTTGCCGGCCCAAGGTTTGAGCTTTCGGGCCAAAAAATCGTTGGCGACGGCCAACTCCCCAATCTTGGCGTGCAGGTCTTTGACCTGCTCCTCATCAACTTCCGGTGCCGTCCGCCCGCCGCGCTCAAATACGCCGGAAGCGCCTTCAAGTAATGCGCGTTTCCATTGATGGATCATCGTTGGATGCACGCCAAACCGACTGGCCAACTCGCTGACCGTCTCCTCGCCTTTCAGTGCTTCCAATGCGACCTTGGCCTTAAACTCAGGGTGATGTTGCTTTCGTTTCGACACCGTCAATCTCCTTCGTGTTGAAGATCAACAGACAACAAATCGTAGCTTACGTCAGTGTCCGATTTTCGGGGGGTAGCTCACGTAGCACCTGCACCACGTTCACCCCGCAATGGCGGCTGAGATCAGCAAACACAGGCCATAAGGCGGTGTGACCAGGCCAAACGACAGCGAGATAATCCCGATATTCGCAAAGACAATCGGATCAATGCAAGCGCCAGCCGCAACCGGCATCAAGACGGTGCCCAGGATGATGATCGTCGGAATCCCATCGATGAACAGGCCGAACAACAGGAACAGCGCTGCGATGATCAGACCTGTCTCAAACGGGCCAGCCTGAAACAGGGTCAACCATTCGACAATCAGGCGCGGCGCTTTGAAGAAGGCCAGCAACCAACCAAACGCGGTGACGGTGCCAATCGCAAAGAGCGAGATCGACGCAAAACGACCTGAATCATAAAAGATATGCCCCAGATCGCGCACGCTTATGGTCCGATAGACAAACAAGCCCAGGATCATCGCATACCCCGTCGCGATAATCGCGCTTTCGGTTGGCCGCGGTGCCAGTGATCTGGCTGAGGTCAGTTAAACGCGGCGCTGTCATACCTGCGCCTCAAATTCTGTATGTTGCAGCGTTGTCATGATGCCGCGCAATTCCACCAGACCTTTGAGACGGCCAATGGCCGGATAGCCAGGCTGCACCTCGCGTGTGCGGTCGTCCAGAATATCCTGACCATGATTCGGGCGAAACGGAATGGAGGCATCAGCACATCCTGCGGCGCGGCGTTTCTTCTCTTCACGCAAGATGGTTGCTACAAGCGCCACCATATCCGCCCCACCGCCCAGATGCTCGGCCTCGTGGAAGCTGCCAATTTCGGCGTCGCTTTCCAGATGCACATTGCGCAGTTTTAGGAAATGTACGCGATCGCTCAGACGGTCCATCATGC
This sequence comes from Epibacterium ulvae, assembly GCF_018678075.1. GTDB lineage: Bacteria > Pseudomonadota > Alphaproteobacteria > Rhodobacterales > Rhodobacteraceae > Epibacterium > Epibacterium ulvae_A. Next base: position 1,369 of record NZ_JAHHIR010000061.1, read on the forward strand.
CGGGCAGATCATTTATCGGGCTTGCACCCAACGACCCCGAGCAGAGGGTCACACCATTTGCAGGCACGTCAACGGCATCCAGGAAATGGCGATAGTCAGTTTCACACGATACCACACGCGGCAATCCCAACAATGAGAACGGCGGATCATCCGGGTGGCAGCACAGGCGCATTTCCAGATCCTGCGCCACAGTGCAACCTCGGCGAGGAAATCGATTTGGTTGGCTCGCAGGCGGTCGGATGAAGTCCCGTCATAGCGTGCTGGATGGGCGCGCATCATCCATCGACACGCCACGCGCCGCTTTGACGCTTAATATCTTCGGACACCGGCAGGCTTTTGACCACTTCCCAGTTCAAACCGGACGGAGAGCCATCCGCCATTTTGCCGATTTCAGCTTGACGCCGTTTGATTTTCTCGGCGCCCCAGATCTGACCGGGTGGCATATGGTGCAACGCAGACACAACGGCCTCAACACCGGCTTGCATCATGTCGTCCGTCGATACAGCGTCTTTTGGTCCGAACCAGCGCCACGTTTGCCGTATTTCTACATATTCCCTTGTGTAGATAAATAGGGTTGCATTCTTCCATACAAGTTGACAGGGGAGCAAAATCGGCCTTATTCCAAATCAACTTTATAACCTAGAACGGGGATCAATTCCGCCATGTCATTGTCACTAGAAGACGCAGTCGCTCCACAGCTTCACCGGAAACTGAGGGAACGTATTGTCTCCTGTAAAATGATCCCGGGACAGCGTATTTCCGAGACTGAGATTGCGTCGAAATACGGCGTATCGCGCCAGCCCGTCCGCGAAGCCTTTATCAAATTGTCCGAAGAGCAACTGATAACGATTCGCCCGCAGCGGGGAACCTTTATCAAACGTATCTCGGTTCCGTCTGCGTTGACCGCACGGTTTGTACGCGAAGCGGTTGAGTCGGATTTGGTCAGCCGAGTAGTAGAGCGTTCATCACCCGAGATCATCGCCGAGCTGGATGCGCAGATCGCGCTTCAGAAAGAAACGATCAAAGATGAAAACCCCAGAGAATTCGTGCGCTTAGACGAAGAGTTTCACCGCTGCCTGGCTCGATTTGCGGGCATGCCAGAGGTGTCGACCTATCTTGACGGGTTGAACGTGCAGATGAACCGGGTTCGAAATATGAGCGCCCGCCAATTCTCCCGTGACAACTTGATGCGGCAACACAGGAAAATCGTCGATGCGATCCGTGAAAATGACGCACGCGCCGGGTGCGAGGCCATGCGTACCCACCTGCGTGAATTCACTCGCGACCTGCCACGCATCATCGAAACCTACCCCGACTACTTTGAAGGAACAGAAGCCCTATCCTAATGCCCAACACACCAGAGGATCTCGCCCCTATTGCCGCGCAACTTTCGCCAGAGGTTGATCTTCCGGAGTGAGTTGATTGGTTCTGGAATAGCTATCTACCAGCTTGGGTGAACCATGCGCATGATCCAAAGGCTATTGGCCTTTATGATGTGTTGGACAAAAATGCGCACCCTGTGCAGCCGGAACGCCGAACGATTCTAGCGCAGGCGCGTCTTTTCTTCACGTTCTCTCATTTGTCGTTGCAGTCCGATACGCTCGCATATCATCACGCAGCCCAGATCACCCACGACTCACTGGCATCCTTTCGCAAGGCTCCAGGCCTTTACCGAACGGCCGTTTCCGCCACCGGTAACCCCACTGGCAAGGCCGAGGATGAGTTAGCCACCAGCTATAACCAAAGCTTTGTCATTCTGGGGCTGGCGACCTGGGGCCGTCTGCATCCAGATAAAGACGTCACAGATGAGCTTTAGGCGCTGTGGACTCAGGTGGATACCACGCTCCGTGATGCCAAGACCGGCTTGATGCTGGAACATGATGCGCTGGAGGATCCTGCGGCGGCCGATGCGCCTTATGGTTCGCAGAACCCTCATATGCATTTGTACGAAGTTGCGTTGCAGGCGTTCGAAATGACCCAAAACCCGGTTTGGTTGGAGCGCGCAGGCAAGATGCGGGCCAAAGGGTTGGAGTATTTCTTTGACGCTGAAACCGGGTCCATGACCGAATTTATCGCAGCCGACCTGTCTGTTGAGCCGGGTGCCGATGGTGAACGTCGTGATATCGGCCACCAATGCGAATGGGCGTGGCTCTTGACGCGTGAGGCTGAGCTGGGCGGAGATCCCAAAAGCCGTGAGATCGCAGACCGTTTGACCGCCTTCGCACAGTCGCATGGATATGCCACCGAAAACGTCATGTCCGGCGCTGTTTATGATGCGGTTGCCAATGATCTGGGCTGGACAGAAGAGCGATTTCGATTGTGGCCCCAGACCGAGGCGATCAAGGCTGATGTGGTGCGCGCCGCTGATCCAGTCATCGCCAAACGCGCACAGCGCCATGCGTTGCGGATGTTCCAACGCTATTTTGCCGGTTATGCGGGATATGTGTACCAGCTGGACGCCTCGGGCAACGTGATCTGGGACGAAGGTCTCAGCCGATTACTGTATCATATCGTAGTGGCCATGACCGAAGGTGCACGGATGGGACTGTGGCAGGGTCCGGGAGTGAAATAGCCATCAGATCGGCTGAGCGCTTATTACTGAACCTCGTCTGGAACCGTTGAAACCGGGACAGCGATATTGAATAGGCCTTGGCCGGATACGGCTATTGCGGACAAAACGGCAATAATTCTTATTTTGCCGTTTTCAATTACAAAGATGGGTGCGCCCGAGTCACCCTGCATGACTGAGCATTGGCTCCGGAAGATCCCTTGGCCGTGCCGGAAAGACGTCTCACCGCAATCGGTGGCATGCGAAAGAACTTGAGGGCGAAGCCCAGCATACCCCGCCAAGCTTATAGTGCCGTTCGCCACATCGTGTTCAGGTGCATCAGATAACACGGCATGTCCCGTCGTTTTGCCAATTGGATCAGACAGAACCAAAATGGCCCAATCCTTTGCTGCGACGGAGCGGAATTCACGACTTTCGCGATTGTGAAACGGGTCCATTTCATAACGTTCCACCGATGATACAGCCACCGCGCCGCCGCGTTCATAACCCGCTGCGAAACGCAGACTTGAGGGAGGAATCCAGGATTTGCGCTTGTGATTAAAAAGGCAATGTGCTGCCGTAAGCACCCGGTTTTCAGAAATCAACGTTCCCGTGCAATGGCTTCTTATTTGGGTGCTGGCAAAATTAACGCGACCTATGGCGCGCCACGGTTCAGAGGACGCGTCCAAAATAGCGCGCTTTCGGATGCCGTCACACCCGGAACCAAAATTTTTCTTTATACCACAGACGGAGTCGCCGCGGATCTGCGAGGCAGCGTTGCCTGCTTCGTTTGAACGGCTGGCAGAACCTGCACATACCAGCAACCCTGCGCAGAAAAAGAGAATAAGGCGAGAGAGCTGCAGCATATGATCGGTCAGTCCTGCGAGGGCATTAAGGCGACCCTAGCGTGAAGACCGTAGGTCCTGCCAGACAGTTACAAAGCCAAAGCGCCCGTTGCACGCAAATGTCATCAAGGCCCGATGGCGATCTGGCGCGTCACCTTGGAGTGGGTGCCCTCAAACCGGGGCTGTCGTGTCACGGAACACTTCGAATGTTGTTTTGCACTTGTACTATGACTTCGGAACGTTTTGTTGCGTGCACTATGAGCGCCCGCTAGGTTTGGGCGCAACCGTTCTACGGCGCTTTGAAATGAAGGAAGACCATGACCGACGGGCAAGACGAAACACAGGTTCCTGGCGCGCGAAAGACCTTGGTTCAGGGGCTAGTGGCGGATCTGCGCAAGATCGTTGAGGGGGGGCGTCGTGCCAGTCGGAGGAAAGCTGCCCAGTGAGGCCGCTTTGACCGCGCAATATGGCGGGATCGACCTCAAATAACTGTCGGGCGTGTTGGAAATGATGGAACTGCGCATTCCGGTTGAGGCCGAAGCAGCGGCTCTGGCGGCAACCCGACGCTCGCCTGCGCAAGAGGTTGTTGTTTTCGAAGCCATTGATGCACTGGACGAGGCGATTGCCGGGGGACAAGATACCGCCAAACTGGATTTGGCGTTTCACATGGCGATTGCACGCGCGACCAATAACCCCCGGTTTGAATTGTGTCTTGAGGCGCTGGGCATTGGCGCGATCCCTCGGGTGGGTGTTTCCTCCCATGATCACGGTGGTCGATCCAGCTCCTATGATAAACAACTGAACAGCGAACACCGGGAGATTGCGAATGCGATCGCCGCAGGAGACGGGGCTGTCCCCCGGTCCTGGATGCGGAAACACATGGAAAGCGGTTTGCAGCGATACCGGGATTTGCGCGCGTCCACCGAATGATTGTGTAATTGTATGATGAGTTATGGCATTCATCATATGAATCTATAGAGAAAAGATGACCCAGACCTTCGCGCATTAGGAGACATGAGCCATGGAACCTCAGGACATTAAAACCGCATTGGGAGCTGGCCTGCTGTCGTTCCCTGTTACACCCTTTGGGGCAGATGGGGCGTTTAATGCGCCGGTCTATAAGGACCACATCAATTGGCTGTCCTCCTTCCCAGCCACAGCGCTGTTTGCAGCGGGCGGCACAGGAGAGTTCTTTTCGCTCGCCCCGTCCGAAATTCCCTCGATTATCCGCGCGGCAAAAGATGCCGCAGGCGATACGTTAAATATTGCGGGCTGCGGATATGGGACAGCCATGGCCGTGGAACTTCCCAAAGAGGCAGAGGCTGCCGGAGCCGATGGGATCTGCTGCTACCACACTGTCTGACCGAAGCACCGCAAGACGGGATTTTCGCCCATATCAAAGCTGTTTGTGATGCGGTCAATATTGGTGTCATGGTCTACAGCCGTGCCAACTCGCAGCTGACGGCGGATACATTGGAACAGCTGTGCGCGCTCTGTCCCAATCTGGTTTGGTTTAAGGATGGTTCCGGCGACATTGGTCGCGTGCGTCAGATCACGGCGCGGATGGGTGATCGGCTGACTTATCTGGGTGGTATGCCGACGGCCGAGCTGTTTGCGGATGCCTATCTGGTGGCAGGTTTTACCACCTATTCCTCGGCTGTCTTTAATTTCGTCCCGGCGCTGGTGATTGATTTCTATACCAACTTGCGGGTCGGCAACACCGCGCGGACCGAGCAGATCCTCAACGAGTTCTTCTACCCCTTCATGCAGATCCGTGGCCGCAAGACAGGCTATGCGGTCTCTGCGATCAAGGCCGGAGTGCGCATTGCCGGGTTTGATGCAGGTCCCGTTCGCTCACCCTTGGCGGATCTGACCGAGGAAAATATGCTATCATAGCTGATCTGATCGAACGTGCTGGGAAGTTGTGAGCGCATGATGAAAATCGCAGAGGTTCACACGCATCTTTTGGATCATCCCCTAGATGTCGCCTTTGAAAGCGCGTCGACCCGGTTCAAAAGCCGCCAACATATTCTGGTTGAGATCGTCTGCGACGGTGGAACCGTTGGATGGGGCGAATGTCTGGGCCCTGCGGTGCCCAATGCAGTGATGGTGCAGACCTAAGCCAAACACCTGATTGGGCGCAATCCGTTCCAGACTAAGGTGTTATGGCAAGAGCTTTACAATCAGTTCCGCGATCAGGGGCAACGGGGCCTGACAATAACCGCCTTGTCCGGCATTGACGTGGCCTTGTGGGACATCAAAGGCAAACATTTCAACGCGCCGATCTCGGTCCTTCTGGGCGGACGCGTGCGGGAAACGGTTCAAGCCTATGCCACGGGTGCTTTTCGCCGTGAAGGGGTGGACCGGGTCACCGATACCGCCGAAGAATGCGCCCGTCATGTCGCGGATGGGTTTAAGGCGGTCAAGATCAAGATCGGCTTTGGGGTTGAGGAAGATCTGGCTGTTGTCGAAGCCGTACGCCAGGCAATTGGCCCCGACACCCGGCTGAAGATTGATGCAAACCACGGCTATTCTGCGCTGGAGGCGATCGAAGCCGGGCGGCGCGGGGCAGAGTTTGACATCGATTGGTTTGAAGAACCCGTGATCCCCGAACAGTTGGACGCCTATCGCGAAGTGCGTGCCAAGCAACCAATCCCGGTTGCGGGCGGTGAGACATGGCACGGGCGTTTTGCCTTTCGCGATCCGATTAAGACAGGCTGTGTGGATATTCTGCAACTGGACCTGTTTGGGGCTGGTGGGTTTACCGAAATGCGTCGGATCGCCGATATGGCGGCGCTGCGCGGGGAGCGTGTGGTGCCACATGTCTCGGGAACGGCCATTCAGATCGCAGCGAGTCTGCAATTGGTATCCGCTCAATTGCCGAATCCGCCCCGGCGCGACCCGATTGCGCCGATTTTCGAATTCGACCGAATGCCAAACTCTTTCCGGCAGGCCGTTATCACCCAGCCGTTGGAGGCCCAAGATGGTATCATGCGCATCCCAGATGGACCGGGATTGGGGATCGAAATCAACCGCGACGCTCTGAAGGATTTTGCGTTTGCACCCAGTTTCGGGAACGTTTCGTGATCGAACGCAGCTACACCGGTGCACCACCACGGATGGCCTTGCCCAAAGGCGCGATAGACACACATCTGCATGTCTATCTGCCGAACCACCCAGCTCAGCCCGGTGGGCCAGCGCTGCCGGTCGGATTGCCAGGCCTTGCTGAATATCGCCAGGTGATGGATTGGCTGGGGATCGAACGCTTTGTCATATGCCAGGGCAACGCGCATCAGACCGATCATGGCAATCTGATCGAAGCCTTGCAAAGCGTCGGCGACGGGGTGCGCGGTGTGGCGGCCATTGATGGCGCGACGTCAGATGCCGAAGTGGCGCTTTTGTCTGAGGCAGCGTGGTGGGGACACGGATTGTGAACCTTGCCGGTGGAGCGGTGGGGTTCGACCAACTGGACGCGGTCCAAGCGCGCGCTGTAGCGGCCGGTTAGGTGGCAGTGCTGCAGTTTGACGGCTCGGCCATTGCGGATCACTTTGGCCAGTTGAAACAGCTTCGCTGCAATTAGGTGTTGGACCACCATGGCAAGTTTCGCACTGGAGTCAGGCCCGACGGGCCCGAGGTGGCGATGGTGAAACGGTTGATGGACACAGGTAAGTGCTTGTTTGAATTCTGTGCCTGCTATGTGTCTTCTCAACAAGGTGGACCAAATTACGCGGATGGGGCCGTCGTTGCGCTCGACATTGTAGCTTATGCGCCGGATCGGATCATCGGGGGCACAAACTTCCCGCACAATATGACGCAAAAGACTGAGGATTCCCTCAATGATGCGGCCTTGTTGGACTCGGTTTTGGGCTGGCTGCCCGATCGTGATGCCGTGCAAAAGGCCGTTGTCAGCAATCCCGCTCGTCTATTCTAGTTCGCATAACACGCCGACCGCCATCGCCAGTGCATGTGGACCAATACGGCGTTGAGAGGCGGAAGCTGCTCAGCCTCGGTCAGGAATTGTCCGATTAGTTGCGGTAGCTTGTCAAAATGGTCGAAGTGGCGGGTATGCGGTATCCGTCGGTGAACAGCAAAAACGGCTCTGTCGCGCGCTGGGCGGTTTCTCCATCTACGCCACTTTCCCCGACAAAGACCTCAGGCCTCGTGCCAAGTGCATCAAACGCTACAGGGCACCTCGATTTTTCACCTTCTTCCGCTGTTTCGGGCGAATTTGGTGGAGTAAATACCGCATGAAATGGCTTGCTGGAGTGTTTGGAAGTGTAGTCAGTGGCGGGTCTGCGCTGTCATGGCGGGCTTCTGGCCCTTCGGCCTGGCGTCCACGCTCCAGATCACGCTGGATTTGGATTTAGGCGCTGCAGCTTCGCCAGCCGTCGCATGTTGTAGGCAA